>JAPLSY010000022.1 GCA_026398415.1 Kiritimatiellota bacterium
AATTGTCGTAACTTGAAATGGCTCCAAGGACGCAAAGCACCCCCGAATAGTCCACTGTATAGCCCACTGTCCCAAAACAGGTCAAAACTGCCCTGAATGACCAAAAATTACCGGAATCAGGAAAGATATGGTCAGCATTGGGAAAAAATGGTCGCCATCAGGAGGAAGGCGACCGGAATTTTCAAAGTCGGGGCGGTGAGATTTGAACTCACGACTTTTTGGACCCGAACCAAACGCGCTACCAGACTGCGCTACGCCCCGATAGAAAACAGGAGCACAGCATACCGTTTCCCGTCCAGGAGTCAACTTTTTTGGCAATAATAATTCTGCCGATCCGCCCGCCAACGTCCGGTCGATGGTAAACATTTCGAGAATGCCGTTGACAAATCAGTGCATATTTTCCATGCTGACGGCCGTTTTGGGATTGGGATTCATTTTGAATTATAACCTCTATTATTTTGGGAGCAAACCATGACGCAGTTACTCAAGGGCAACATGCTGATTGCGCAAAGCGGCGGACCTTCGATGGTCATTAACCGGAGCCTGGTGGGCGCCATCCAGGAAGCCAAGCGGCACAAGGCGATCCAGGGTATTTATGGATCCCTGCACGGCATCAAGGGCGTGCTGGAAGAGAAGATGATTGACCTGCGCAAGGAATCCGAGGTCAACCTGGAAGCGGTTGCGGTGACGCCGTCCTCGGCGCTGGGCAGTGTGCGCAAGAAACCCACCCCGGAGGAATGCCTCAAGATTTTCGGTATCATGCTGAAATACAATATCCGCTATTTCTTTTACATCGGCGGTAACGATTCGGCCGAAACGACCCATATTGTCAATGAAGCGGCCCGCAAGATCAATTATGCCTGCCGCTGTTTTCATATCCCCAAGACGATTGACAACGACTTGCTTGAAAACGACCATACCCCCGGCTTCGGCAGTGCCGCCAAGTTTGTCGCCTGTGCCGTTATGGGCGGCGACCTCGATAACCGGGCGCTGCCGGGGGTCAAGATTGACGTGGTCATGGGACGGCACGCCGGCTTTCTGACCGCCGCCGCCGCCCTGGCGCGGGTCAATCCGGGCGACGGTCCGCACCTGATCTACCTGCCGGAAAGACCGTTCTCGATGAAGCAATACGTCGAAGATGTCAAGCGGGTGTATGAAAAATTGGGTCGTTGCGTCGTGGTTGTGTCCGAGGGGATTTCCGATGCCGAGGGCTCGGCCATTGCCACCAAGTTCACCACCGAAACCGATTCGCATGGCAATGTCCAGCTCAGCGGCACGGGGGCGCTCGGCGACCTGTTGGCCAACGAGATCAAGGCGCAGACCAAGATCACCCGCGTGCGCGCCGACACCTTCGGTTATCTTCAGCGTTCTTTCCCGGGTCTTATTTCCGAGGTGGATGCCCGCGAGGCGCGGCAGGTCGGCGAGTTGGCCGTGCGCTGGGCGGTCGGCAAGGATGTAGATGGCTCCGTCGCCATTCGTCGCAAGCCGGGCAAAAAATATGCCGTGTTTTTCGAGCGCGTACCGCTCAAAGCCGTGGCCAAGGCTACCCGCCACATGTCGGATGCCTTTATTAATAAGGCGGGCAACGACGTGACGCCGGCCTTCCTGGAATATGTCCGGCCGATCGTCGGCCCCCTGCCTAAAGTCGCAGGGTTAAAGCGTGTGCTCATCCCAAAGGTTAGGTGAGATCATGCGCATTGCGATTGCCGGTCTGCTCCACGAAACGAATACGTTTGCCGATGGATTGACGGATTACGCGGCCTTTGAACATAAAGGCGCCTTCCCGGGTTTGCTGAAAGACCAGGAAATTCTGCAAACTCTGCGGGGGGTTGCCATGTGTACCGGCGGGTACATTGCGGTGGCCGAAAAATCAGGGATGGAATTGGCGCCGTTGATTTGGACGTTTGCCCAGCCTTCGGGGACGGTGCGCCACGCGGCTTATACGCGCCTTAGCACGGAGCTTTTGGATAAACTGCGCCGGGCCCTGCCGGTGGATGGTGTGCTCTTGGACTTGCATGGCGCGATGGTCACGGATCAGTGTGAGGATGTCGAAGGCGATCTGCTTCAGCAGGTTCGCTCCCTGGTGGGGCCCCGGGTTCCTGTGATTGCCAACCTGGATCTGCACGCCAACATAACCGCACGGATGGCCCATGCGGCCACGACGCTGATCGGTTACGACACTTATCCGCACGTGGATTACACCGAGCGTGGTGCAGAAGCGGCGAACCTGATGGCCGCCATCCTGAAAGGGGCGGTCAATCCGGTAGTGGCTTATCGCCAGGTGGACCTGCTCATCGGTCCTCCCCGGCAATGTACGCTCCAAGGTCCCATGGCGGACGCTTTCCGGCTTGTTCATGAGTTGGAACGGCAGGCTGGAATTATCAGTATTACCTTGGCCGGAGGTTTCCCGTTTGCCGATATCCGGGATGCGGGGGTCGCGGTGGTGGTGACCGCCCATGCCGATGCCGCCTTGGCCCAGCGGACGGCGGATAAACTGGCGGATTATCTCTGGTCGCGCCGCCACGATTTTCGTGTGCCTTTGACCCCTGTGCGCGAGGCCATTGACTATGCGCTCCGGACGAAGCGCGGTCCGGTTGTGCTTGCCGATGGATCGGATAACCCGGGCGGCGGCGCACCCTGCGATGGGACCGTGATGCTTGCGGAACTGGTTCAAGCCAACGTACCCTCGGCGGTGGTGGCCATTATTGTGGATCCGGAGGCGGTGGCCCAGGCTCACCGGGCCGGGGCCGGGCATCAGGCGACGCTGGTTATTGGCGGAAAAACCGATACCCGGCATGGTTCTCCGCTGACGCTGACTGGCGATGTGCGCTGGGTCGGTGAAAAAGATTTTGTAAATAAGGGTCCCATGATGACTGGGATGCGCGTGCGCATGGGACGCGCGGCCGTGTTCGTGGTCAATCACGTGGAAATTATCCTTACGGAAAACAGCTTCCAGCCTTTTGACTGTGAAGCCTTGCGCTGCCTGGGTATCGAACCCCGTGAACGGCTGTTGATCGGCCTGAAATCGGCCGTACATTTCCGCGCCGATTATCAGCCGATAGCCGCAAAAATATTCGATTTGGACACGCCGGGGATTCATTTCCCGAATTTATTCAAATGCCCCTATCGCCGACTCAGGCGGCCGATCTATCCCTTGGATGAAATCCCGGCGAATCATGGCCCGATTCGGTCATGATGCGGCGGATTTAGGCAAGGCGCACCGGCTTTCATGCAGGATGGTATAAATTGGGCCACGGGCCGCCAGTTCGCTCTTCATCAGGAGCACACGGTCAATTGTGGTCGTCCCGAAGGCCGTGTCCCGGCAAGTTTCCAGAACGGTTAAGAGCGCCCCAACATTTCGTGCCGAGCGCACTCGCCCGATCGTCAGGTGCGGGTGGAAGGGCTTGGCGTCGGTATAGATCCCCTCCTTTTTTGCGGCCGCCGCTATTGCGGTCTGCAAAGCCAGAAGCGGTTGCAGGTCGCCCGTCAGGCGATCGCCTGTCAGGCGATTGCCTGTCAGGCCGGTCCAGATAACCCGGGGCGATTGCGCTCGGCCGAAATAGCCCATGCCTTTAACTTCCAGCGTGCAGGGCTGATAACCCGCCGTGATGCCATCGGTGGCGGTAGCAAGTGCTGATGCCTGTGATTCAAATACTGTGCCTAGGAAGAGGATCGTAAGATGGATATTGGCCGGTGCAACCCAGCCGACATCCGCGTCAGCCTGTTTCAGGCGGGCCTGAATCTCAGTCAGTTTGCCCCGGACGGCTTCGCTGATGGCCGCAGCCATGAAGGTTCGAATCGGACGAGCGTCCGGGGTTGGTTCAAGCGGTGTGTTCATCGGCCGTTTTTTTCATCAGCACCAGGGCCACGGGGATTAGCCAATACTGGGCCACCAGGACGATGTTGTCAGGGTAATCGCCAAGGGCGTACAGGTGGATGAAACAAATTATAAGTCCCACCGTTCCCGGCAGGAGGCGGTCCGTGAAAGTCGGCTGGGCAAACACGCAGCGTGCCAGACTGATGCCCAGGATAAGCCAGGCGGCCAGGTGCAGCGCCAAGCCGGTCCAGCCGAATTCAAACAGCAGTTTCAACCAGAATTGATGCGGGTGCGGGTATTGGAATATGGACTTCGGGGGCTGCGTGCTGTAATAAACCGCCTCAAAATTACGTTTGCCGTATCCATAGCCTA
The DNA here is from genome assembly GCA_026398415.1 of Kiritimatiellota bacterium. Lineage (GTDB taxonomy): Bacteria > Verrucomicrobiota > Kiritimatiellia > JAAZAB01 > JAAZAB01 > VSJD01. Next base: position 4,190 of record JAPLSY010000022.1, read on the forward strand.
ACCAGGGCCGTTGTTGAGCCAGGTCCCAGGTATGCGTCCAGACTTTGTCGCGCTCGTTGAAATTGGACATGCTCTTTTTTTCCAGAAAGCGCGGATTGACATGTTCGATGTTCATGATCAGCGCGCCGGCGGCCAGGACCACGATCAGGAACCACAACAGCTTGCCGCCCCGGCTGGGAATCAGGAGCCCGGCGCCGCCCACGGCCAACGCGAAGGCAATCTGCGGACCGCGCGAGGCCATTATGACCATGTGTGCCAGGCAGATCAAAATGCCCAGCAGACAGCCGGAGACGGACATCAGACGACAGACATCAGACGACAGACCGGAGAAGATTGAAGACGGATGCCGGACCGGAGAAGATTGAAGACGGACGCCTGGTGGCGGACAACAGTTGCGTTTCGTGATAATGTAGAACCCGCGTTGGAAGAACACGAAAATAGCGGCGCCGGCCATCATGCTGGCAACATTTGCATGGTTCAGGATAAACGGTGTAAAGATATGTCCCTTGGCCAGCAAGGCCGGGCCCAAGTGGTAGACCAAGCGTGCGAGATCATAACCCAGCGTCAAGGCAATTGCGACGGCGCTGTAAAACAGGGCCGCGGAGATTTTTTTTCGCGTATTGAAAAGCACCGGAATGGCAAAGGCACCCGCCAGCACTTCCAGGAGTCCGCTGAAATCGCGCAGTGAGAGCCGCGGATGCTCTGAGAAAGACAGTGACAGAACCAAATGAAGCGTGACGACGATAAAAGCGATACCCGCCGGCTGCTTCCAGGCGCCTGTACCGACACCAGCCCGAGTCAGCGCGAACAGGAATGCGCCAAAGACGAGAATGTCCTGGAGCGCTTTGGACGAAAACGTCCAGACCAGAAGCGCCACCGCCGATGCCGCGGCGAAGCGTGCTGCCGGCGGCAAATCGCGCCACCGGCCTGCTAAATAATTAAGTAGGGGCCAAGTCATGGATTTTCGTAATTAAATGTATAGGAATTTCAAGGTTTGGATTGGATTCCCGCTTTCGCGGGAATGACAGAATGGATGGACATTGTTTGTCATTCCCGACCCGATCGGGAATCCAGTGTGTTTTTGTCGCCGCCTTTGGCGACCTAATTCAGGTATTCAGTATGTTCGTTCAATCATCCAGCGGGCCAATGCCGTCAGCGGCTCCCGATTTCCAGAGAGCGGGAGCAACGCTGTCATAGCGTCCTCCGTTAATTGCCGCGCCCGTTCTCGGGCGGTCGCTAATCCGTGTACGGCGACATACGTCATTTTGCCGTGCTGCCGGTCACTGCCGGCGGCTTTGCCCAGGGTGGCGGCCGTTGACGTTTCATTCAGTATATCATCCACAATTTGGAAGGCCAAGCCGATGGCATCGCCATAGGCGGTCAATGCCGCCAAGGCGCTGTCGCCAGCGCCGGCGGTAATGCCACCCATGCGTACCGCGGCGCGCAGGAGCGCGGCCGTCTTGTGGCGATGGATGTAATCCACCGTGTCGGGATCGGCCGCCCGGCCTTCGGCGGCCAGGTCTTCGGCCTGCCCGCCGACCACGCCCCGGCTTCCAGCGGCGTGCGCCAGTTCCAAACTGAGCTGATTGGGCGGGTAGGGCGGCGGTGCGTGCAATTCCGCCAGCCATTCAAACGCCAGGGTCAACAGTGCGTCGCCGGCTAGAATGGCATTGGCCTCGCCCGCCACGATATGCAGGGTGGGCTGGCCACGGCGCAGAGTGTCATCATCCATGCTGGGAAGGTCGTCGTGGATCAGGGTATAGGTGTGCAGGATTTCGATTGCCAGGGCAGCGGTGAGCGCCGTATCGCCTGCCTGCCGAAGCCGCTCCGGCGCAGGCAGGTTGGCCTGTAAACTGGCTTCGGCCGCCGCCAGGCACAGGACCGGGCGCAAGCGCTTGCCGCCAGAGAATACACTGTAGCGCATGGCCTTGTGGAGCGCAGCGGGCCGTTCGGTTTCGGCTGGCAGGCGTCGGTCCAGCGCAGTGTTGATCAGCTGGATATTATTGTCCAGGTAATGCTGCAGATCAAACATGGCGATGCTCTCTTGGGCCTGAGTTGCTTGCAAAAGTTTGCTTTTGCAAGCAGAATACAGAAGTCAGTAGACAGAATACAGAACGAAATGTTTACCCGCCGGAGTTCACCTGCCTACGGAAGGGCGGCGCCATAGGCGACCAAGGCTCATGCCGGTTTTTCTCATTCTGAATTCCCTGGCCGAGCTCGGGCAGGCTGACTCCTGAATTCTGGCTCCTGAGTGGTTGCGTCTTGACGCGGAATGAGGGATTGAATTTTTCTGGGTATTGTATATCATGATCGTGCAAATGGTTATTGATTAATAAAGGGAGGAATGAGGACCAGTTATGCCAACCTACGAATACGAGTGTCGCGATTGTCATCATCAATTTGAACTCTTTCAGAACATCACGGCCAAGCCCATTACCCGTTGTCCTAAATGCAAAAAGAACAAGCTGCGCCGGTTGATTGGCAAGGGCGCGGGGATTATTTTCAAGGGTTCGGGATTTTACCAGACGGATTACCGCAGCGACCATTACAAGAAGCAATCGGCGGCGGATAAGCCCGCTGTGGCGGCGAGTAAACCCGCGCCCAAAGAGGGCGCCAAGACCGCTGGGCCGGCCAAAACGGAAAAGACCGGTGCGGCTGCCAAAGCCTGAAATCCATTATGATTCGATGTCCGCAATGCGGGTATGAGAATGCATTAGGCCATATCTTCTGCATTCAGTGCCGATCCAAGCTGGACATCCAGGCGCTTGACAGCAAGGCTTGGGACGAACCGGAATCCAAGCCGCGGAGTGGGCGGGGCTGGCGCCTGGTGTGGTTGGTGCTATTTGTAGGTATTGCCTCCGGCGCCGCGTTGGCCTTGTGGCCGATGCCGCTCGAAGGTCACAAAGGAACCGAGGCGGATGCCCAGCAGGCGCGCAAGAAAATCATATTATTGGAAAAAGGACTGAGCCCTGCATCACAATTATTTGCCGAGCGGGAAATCAATGCCTATCTTGGTCTCCTTCTGCGCAATGTCCATGCTCCCCGGATCCAGGGCGTATGGACAACCGCACTGCAGGCGGTCGAGGTGGCCATCCGTCCTAATGCCATTACGATCTCGACGGCATCCGTGTGGGGGCCGGTAACGGTCGGATCCCTTAAGCTGGGTCCGTGGAACGTGACCAGCCAGGTAACGGTGGTTCCCGAACAGGGCCCACGTGGGTTCCAGTGGACGATAAGAAGTGGATGGCTTGGTCATCTCCCGTTACCGGGTCCGGTGAGCGCACCGGCGACTGCCACCCTGCGTCCGCTTAGGGCCGCGAGCTTCCGGGAACGCGCCTTGCTCGCGAATGTGACCCATTTGGAGCTTGAGGAAGGACAAGTCGCCGTGGCGGTAAAAAACAGGGCCTGGCAGAGCCCATGACCAAGGACTTAAGTCAATGAAAAACACTCTCTCGAAACACACCACCGACGTTGGCCGGACCATGATCGGAACCATTCGCGTAGATGTCCTGGCTTATACGGCAGGCAAAGATGTGGAGTTGGATGCGCGCCTGGTGGATGCCGACTGTATCGGATCTGCGGCGCATGTAACCATGCTGGCCGGATTGCCGCTGCGGCCCCGAATTTTTTCAGCGCGTGCCGGCGCCCGAATCGTAGCCGAGCTGGTCCGGATTATGCATCGGGCGCGTCGCGGCGCCTTTACCATCACGCTCCAGGACCAGGATGTGCACTTGGCGGTGGAACGCGAATTAACCCGTCGGCTCGGCGAGCTGGGCCGCAAAATCCATACCGGCCGCAGTCGCAACGACCAGGTGGCCGTGGATTTGCGCCTGTTTGCCAAAGAGCAATTGCTGGCGACGATTGAGGAAGCCTTGGCACTGGGCGCGGAGTTGCTCATCCAGGCGCGACGGAATCGCGGTGTGCCCATGGTTGGTCGAACCCATCTTCAGCCGGCAATGCCCAGCTCGGTTGGACTGTGGGCCTCAGCCTACACGGAGGACCTGCTTGACGATATCCGCCTGCTGAAAGGCGCCTATGACCTGAACGATCAGTGCCCCTTGGGATCGGCCGCCGGCTACGGCGTCCCTCTGCCGCTTGACCGCCAGCAGGTCTCGGACCTGCTGGGGTTCCGTCGCCCGATCCACAATGTTCTGCATGCCGGTAACAGCCGCGGCAAACTGGAGAGCGTTATCCTGTCGGCGTTGAGCCAGGTCATGATCACGCTTTCGCGGCTGGCCGAGGATTTAATGCTCTTTACGATGCCGGAGTTCGGTTACTTTGGCTTACCGCCGGATATGTGCACCGGGAGCAGTATTATGCCGCAGAAGAACAACCCGGATGTGCTGGAGCTGGTACGGGCGCGTGCGTCGCGGGTCATGGCGTGTGCCCAGGCGGTCATGGACATTGTCAAGGGTCTGCCCAGCGGCTACAACCGTGACCTGCAGGAAACCAAGGAACCATTTATGCTGGGGCTGACGATGACGCGCGCCAGTCTCCGGATCATGGCGCCACTGGTTGCCGGCTTGAAGATCAACCGGGAGGCTTTGCGGCGGGGATTCATTCCGGCGGTATTTGCCACCGATCATGCGCTGAGCCTGGTGGCCCGTGGGATGCCTTTCCGGGACGCTTACCATTATGTCAAAAAACACTTGGAAGAATTGGAGGGGCTCGACCCGGCCAAGGCCATTGCGCTGAAAACACATGTCGGTGCCACGGCAGGGTTGGATTTTGCCGGTATGGCCCGCCAGCTTACCGCTGAACGGAACTTTGTTTCTGCCGAAAAACGGCGATTTTTTAAAGCCATTTCCCGGCTGTTGCGCGTACCGTATCCGGAAGAAATGCAGAATGCAGAATGAAGAATGCAGAATAAAAACAACCACGCGTGGCCACGCTAAAAGCGTGGCAAGCGCGTTTGTCCCGCGCCGCGCGGGATGGCAAACCATCAACCATTGACCATTTCCCATGTCCAATGCTATTGACATTCAAGATTTGGTGGTTGAATTTCCGGGCGCACGCGGCGGTGCGGTGCGTGCCCTGCAGGGGCTTAGCCTGAGCGTTGCCCAGGGGCAGGTGTACGGATTCCTGGGACCCAATGGCGCGGGCAAGACCACTACCATGCACGTTCTGCTTGGCTTCATCGAGGCCACCGCCGGCGTAGCGCGACTATTCGATGAGGATGTCCGGCAGGCAATCGCGCGGCGCCGGATTGGTTACCTGCCGGAGCACCCGGATACCTACCGGTTTCTAACGGGGCGCGAATTATTGTTCATGGCTGGGCGGCTCTTTGGCCTGTCGCGCGCTGTGCTGAATGCGCGCTCGGCCGAACTGCTTGCCCTGGTCGGCCTGGAAACGGCGGCTGATCGTCGGCTGGCGACCTATTCGCGTGGGATGCTCCAGCGCATCGGCCTGGCCCAGGCCCTGGTTAACGATCCGGACCTTGTGATCCTGGACGAGCCTACCAGCGGGTTAGATCCGCTCGGCCGGATCCGCATCCGCGAAATCATTGCCGCGCTCCGGGAGCGCGGCAAAACGGTATTCTTTTCCTCGCATGAGCTTTCGGAAGTGGAGCGCGTATGTGACCGCGTCGGTATCCTGGCGACCGGGTGTTTGGTCGCTGAAGGCCGCATGGCGGAGCTGGTCAAAGCCGGCGAACCGGCCGTTGCCGGCGAACCGGCCATCGCCGGCGAAAGCCTGGAACAATATTTCATCAGGATGGTTTCATGATCCGGATCCTGACATTGGCCTGGCTGGTGTGGCTGGAGATGATCCGGCGCAAGGACATCTATGTCCTGCTCATCCTGCTGGCGGCTTTCCTGGTGACGCTCATGGCGCTCAATTTGTTCGGGCTGGGCAAGGCGGTAAGTTACTTGAAGGAAATCGGGTTGTTACTGGCGTGGGTATGCTCCTGGATTCTGGCGGTGTCCGTCAGCGCTCGCCAGTTGCCGCAGGAAGAAAGGCAGGGCACGATTTTCCCTCTGCTGGCCAAGCCGGTCAGCCGAATGGAAGTTTTGCTCGGTAAGTGGCTGGGCGCGTGGGTTGTGACGGGCGCGGCCACGCTCGTGTTTTATGTCCTATTGGCGGGCATGGTCGCCCTGCGCGGCGGGAGCTTCGGCGGGGTGGTGCTGGCGCAGGCCTGGCTTCTGCATTTGGGCCTGCTCGCTATAATCACGGCGTTAGGTATCGCGTTTTCAACACGTCTGCACGGGGATGCAGCTTCTGCGTTGACCTACGTGGTCACGCTGGCCGCCTGGCTGGTCCTGCCGCGTGTGCCGGACTTGGCGCTGACGGCGCGAGGCGCGGTACAAACCGGGCTTATGGTGATATATTATGCCTTGCCGCACTTGGAACTTTTTGATTTGCGCCGCCGCCTGGTTTACGGATGGCCGCCGGCGAGCGGTGCGGCGGTGCTGTTGACATTGGTCTATGGGTTGCTGATGGCCGCCGTGTTCCTGACGTTGGGCTGGCTGGCTTACCGGAACAAACGGTTCACGCGGGGAGCGCTGCTGTGAAAGGGGCGTGGCTCAGGGCGGGAATCTGGATAACCCTGCTTCTGGCGGTTATGTGGGGTACGGCGTTTGCGCTCTGCTGCCGACTGACCAGTGAGCCGTTGGTGTCCGGCGATGAAACGGATTTACCGGCAACGGCCGGTTCACCGGCAATCGCCGGTTCGCCGGCAATGGCCGGTTCAGTGGCGCTCAAAGCGCTCGGCGCAAGCCGCGTGGCTGTAGGCGATCAATTGTATGCGAACGCTGATCGAACGTTTCATATGGGTGTGGGCGTTTACCGCCGACCGGCTTTTACGAGCGGGTTTATGCGCCTGGCCCAGGCCATTGCACCCGAAGGACACGTCCATTTGCAGGCGGAAGACGTGAACGAAATGGTGCCGTGGCTGTATTTCGCGACCCGCGCGGATCCGCATAATGTGGAGGCTTACGTCGTGGCCGCCTTCTGGCTGGCGGGTGAGGGGGGCCGTCCGGATCTTGCCGAACGTGTGCTGGACGAGGCCCGGGCGAACAATCCGAAGGACTACCGTGTTTACCTGGAAAAAGGGCGTGTGGCGCTGAAAAATGGTGCGTTGCCCGAGGCCGCGCGCGCATTTGACGCCGCCGGCTGGCTCTGGAAGCGGGATCCCGGGCCGGACAAAATCCAGGCGCAGTTGGATTACGCCGAGACGCTGGTCTACCGCGGACTGTTGTACGAGGAGGGCGGAGATGTGCCCCGTGCCCTGACGTGCTACCGGGATATGCTGGCGCTGTTTCCTGAACGGGTGGGCATTCGTGAACGGGTGGCGGAATTGGCGGAGAAGGGCTGTGCCCGTGTGGCGCCCATGGCCATGCGGCAGGTGATCATGTTTCAGCGCCGGCATGTGTGTGAACGCGAGCAAGCGGAGTAGTTACCATGTACCTGCGATTCTACGGATTCAAGGAAGCGCCTTTTAATATCACGCCGGATCCCCGGTTTCTGTTTTTCGCCCAGCATCACCGCGAGGCGTTTGACCATCTCATTTACGGCATCGAGAACCGCAAAGGATTCATCGAGCTGACGGGTGAAGTCGGGTCTGGCAAGACCACGATCTGCAGGGCGGTGCTGGCGTCACTGTCGCAGAACGTTAAAACTTCCCTGGTGTTGAACCCGTGGCTGACGGAGAACCAATTACTGCGGGCGATCCTGCACGACTTTGGGCTGGTGACGAAAGGGCGAGACCGGCTGGCTTATCTGGAAACCTTGAACGCGTTTCTGCTGGAGCAGTTGCGGCAGAATAATAACGTGGCCCTGATTATTGACGAGGCTCAGGACCTGGCGCCGGCCGTGCTGGAGCAGGTGCGCCTGCTTTCCAACATGGAGACGGACCAGCATAAACTCCTGCAGATCGTGCTTTGCGGACAGCCGGAACTCAGTCAGCGCCTGGCGGCGCCGGACCTGCGCCAGCTCCGTCAGCGGATTACGGTGCGCTATCACCTTTTTCCTTTGACAGAAGCCGAACTGAAGCAATACATTGAACATCGCCTGAAGATGGCTGGGTGGACGGGTGACAAGATATTCAGTGACGAAGCCGTGCGCCGCGTATATCATTATTCCACGGGCATTCCGCGTCTGATTAATGCCGTGTGCGATGTTGCCTTGCTGGCCGGGTATGTGGCGAGGATCCGACGGCTTGATAAGGAATGTGTGTTGAAGGCCATTCAGCAGTTGGAGGGCGGATCATGAGTTTGATTCAGGATGCCTTGAAGAGACAGCAGGAAGAATCAGAAAGCATTCGGGTTCCGCTGAAGGCCACACCACCCGCCCAAAACGCTGGAGCGGTAGACCCGACTCTCCGAGAGGTCGGGGCGGCGCCTTCCGTGCCGGATGTCATGCCCGTACCACCCAGCCCGCCTGCCGCGCCCGCAACGCTGGGCATAGCACTGCGGGCAGGTCCCGAGCCGGCGAACCGGCCGCTGCCGGCGAGCCAACGATTGCCGGCAGCGCCACCGGTTGACCCGCCTGCAATCCGTCAGCTGACGGACGTAGCATTGCGGGCAGGTTTGGAGAAACCGGTGCAATCGGGTAAATCGTGGAAGCTGATTGCCGGTATTATTATTTTATGCGTCATAATTGCATGGAGCGGAGGACTTTTGGTGGTCCTGATCCTGAAACAGTCGGCGGAGCACACCTTGCTTGGCCAAGTCATGCCGGACTTGATTAAGGCCCATGCGACTCAATCGCCGGCCACGGCAATATCTAAACCAGTGGTTACATCCGCACCCGGGCCATGGCTTAGTCCGGCGGCCGCGGCCGCGCCGGCGTTTGCGGATGAAGGGGAAGATGTAAATGAGGATATGGCTTTGCCCAGCGTGAAGGAGCAAGGAGCGTCGGCGACCTGGTCGCGGCGGAAGCTCTCGGCCATCTTGGGTAATGCGGGTGCCGACCAAGAAGATGCGCGCTTAAAGCCGGTGGTCTGGCCGCGGCTGAAGCTCTCGGCCATCTTCAGCAATATGGGTCCCGGCCAGTCGGGCGCGCGCTTGAATAACCGGCTGATCCTCCTGGGCGATCAGATAGAAGGTGTCACCCTGATCGAAATTCGCCGGGACAGTGTGGTGTTGAAATGCGGTAAGCAGACCCGGTCGCTTAAGATGGGCATGACGCTCAACTGAGCATAGTTACTCGGCCTTCATCTTTTTTATCTTTTCCAGGGCGGCATCGAAGTCGGCGGGAGTTACCAGGTACCGATGACAGGTTTTGCCGGTCAGATCTTCCATGTCCCGGGGTAGTTGGGTGTCGTACGGGTTCAGTATGGCGGTCAGGGCATCGTTGCCCATGAGTTCAAATACCATTGCGCCGCGTTTGATACAGAATTCCAAGGGTAATAACGCGGCGGTGGCCGGCTGAATATCGAAGTTGGCCAGCGAAAGGATCGGCAGGTTGCAAGCCGAGGAGACAAACGCGAGAATTTCATTGAACCTGGGGTGGTTGCGGTCCTGGAGCACATGCAGGGTGGAGACCGGCACGTCCAGGGCGCGGGCCGAATTTTCCGAGAGATCGTGCACCACGCACGCATAGTCTTCCTGGTTGAGCTTGTTGGCCTGGAGTAGATTCCAAGCCATGGAGATTTCGCCGGCAATATTCGTGGAGCGGCGCGACAACTGGTCCATGTCGTCCCGCACCACGGCCATGACCTTCTCAGGTTTCAGGCTTTCCAGGCTGGTGATGGCCGCCTTAACCTCGGGATCGTTCTGGTCAAACTGCCTGATTTTGACGAGCAGTTCGCCAATGCCGTCTTCATCGACTTCGTCAATCAACACCTGGGCCAGGCGCAGCGTGTAGGCCTGGGCACGGGTATGGTCGCCGACTTTCTCATAGGCGCTGGCCAGCGTTTCCAGCGAAAGCCGGTCATGCGGCAGCGCCTCCAGGATTTTTTCGAAATAAGCGATGGCGTTCCAGATTTCCGTTTCGGCTTCGGACGGCGATTTGGTATGCTGAGCATCGGTCATGCGGCACCCCGTAGGTAACTAATAAATGTGTTGATTCTCCGATTTACTGGTTATAATATAAGCATTGTTAAACAATGAAACAAGTCTTCATTTCGATACGGGTCTAATTACGAGGCTCTCAGCATGTCCGATGAGCAGACAGTTGTAAAACACAACGTTGCCATCCCCGCGAGGGAATCTTTCGCCGACAATATCGCGGCCATCTTGTTGCGGCGTAACATACTTGACCCTAACACGCTCCAGAAGGCGCGCGCCGGTGCGCAGGCCGATGGCAAGCGTCTGGAGGAATTCCTGGTTGATCGCAAGATTGTTTCGGATACGGATATGACCATGGTGCTTGCCGAATACCTGGCCATCCCGCCGATGACCCTCGCCCACTTTATCCCGGATAGCCAGCTATTGGAGCTGATTCCGCAGGTGGTGTGCAATAAACTCGTGGTTATTCCGATCGCGAAGATCGGGAAAATGCTGACCGTGGCCGTGGGGGATCCTTTTAATATAAGCACGCTGGACGAAATCCAGACGATGACCGGCCTGCAAGTAGTGCCCGTCGTGGTGACGGAACGGGAAGTGAATGAGATCCTTCAAAAGTTCACGGAAAAGGCTGAGTCAGGGTTGGAAGATATGTTCAAGAACATGATGGAAAGCGAGGATGTTGAAGTCGGGCAAGAAAAACAGGAGGAAGTCAGCCTGGACCAGATGCTGCAGAGCGCCGAAGGGGCGCCCGTAATCCGCATCGTCAACTCCATCATGGTGGAAGCCATGCGGCGGCTGGCCAGCGATATTCATATTGAGCCGATGGAAAAAACTCTGCGCATGCGCTATCGCATTGACGGCGATCTATATGAGATGCCCAGTCCGTCCAAGAATCTGCAGTCGGCGATTATTTCACGACTCAAGATCATGTCGGGCATGGACATCGCGGAACGCCGTATTCCTCAGGATGGACGGTTCAATATCAAGGCGCTGGGCAGGGAAGTGGACGTGCGCGTGAGTCTGCTGCCCCTGATTCACGGTGAAAAAATCGTAATGCGTATTCTCGATAAAAGCAACCTGGCGCCCAGTCTTGCGGCCTTGGGCTTGGACAAAAAAGCCTATGAATCCTTGATTTATGCGATCAGCCAGCCGCACGGCATTATCCTGGTCACCGGTCCGACCGGCAGCGGGAAAACGACGACCCTGTATTCCTGCCTGCAGGATCTCAATAAGCCGGATGTCAATATCATGACGACAGAGGACCCGGTGGAATATCAACTGGCGGGGATCACGCAGGTCCAGATCGATGAGGACGTTGGACTGACCTTTTCCCTGGCCTTGCGCGCGATTGTGCGCCAGGATCCCGATATTGTCATGGTGGGTGAAATTCGCGACCAGGAAACCGCGGCCATTGCCGTGAAAGCTGCACTGACCGGCCAACTCGTTCTGAGCACCCTGCACACCAACGATGCGGCGGGCGCGATCACGCGACTACGAGACATGGGCATTGAGGCATTTATGCTGGCGTCATCGCTGGTCATGGCGCAGGCCCAGCGCCTGTATAAAAAACTGTGTCCGGTGTGCCGCCGGCCCCGCGAGCTTCCGCTTGAATATCTGCGGTTGAACCATCTGGACCCCAAGAGTTTTGAAGGCGTCCAGCTCTTTGAACCCGCAGGGTGTCCCAAATGCGGCAAGACCGGGTTTAAGGGGCGGAATTCATTAATGGAAATTTTGATGGTGGACGATACCATCCGTCAATTGATTCTGCAGGATGCCAGCGCCACGGAGCTTGCCGAAAAAGCGATTGCCAACGGAATGATGACATTGAAAATGGTCGGACTTGAAAAAGTCAAAGAAGGCATTTCGAGTCTGGAAGAAATATTGAGCGTGACCGGCAGCGAATAGAGCGAGGGCCTTGTGATGGAGCAGGAATCCTTGGGCGGGAAAATAGCTGCGATTCTTCTGCGGCGCGGCATGATCAGCAAGCCGGTTCTGCAGGAGGCGTTGCAAGCCGTTCAGGCCGATGCAAAACGGTTGGAGGAATATTTGGTTGAAAAACAGCTGGTCACCGACACCCACATGGCGCTGGCCATCGCCGAATATCTGGGCATGGCGCCCCTATCACTGGCTCATTTCGTGCCCGACGGCCAGTTGCTGGAGCTGATCCCGCGGGAAACCATCAAGCGTTACATGGCCATTCCCGTGGCGAAGGTCGGCAAGGTCCTGACCATCGCTTTGAGCGATCCCTTCAATGTCGGAACGGTTGATGAGCTCCAGATGATGACCGGTATGAAAGTAATGCCGGTCGTGTCCTCCGAGAGGGAAGTGAAGGATATTTTACTGAAGTATTATGAGCAGGCCTCGCCGGACCTGGAGGATATTTTAAAAAATATGTCCAAAGACGATGAAGTGGAAGTCAGCCACGAGAAGAAGGAGGAAATCAGCCTCGACGAGATGCTGGCCAGCACGGAAAGCGCGCCGGTCATCCGGATCGTGAATTCCGTTATTGTGGAAGCGTTGCGGCGGCGAGCCAGTGATATTCACATCCAGCCTATGGAAAGAACTCTGCGCCTGCGCTACCGCATTGACGGCGATCTTTATGAGGTACCGAGCGCACCCAAGAATCTGCAGTCGGCGATTATTTCGCGAATTAAAATAATGTCGAATATGAATATTGCGGAACACCGTATTCCCCAGGATGGACGGTTCCGGGTCAAGGCGCTGGGCAAGGAAGTGGATGTCCGCGTGAACCTGCTGCCCATGATTTTCGGGGAAAAAGTTGCCATGCGGATTCTGGATAAGAGCAACCTGGCGCCCAGCCTGTCGGCCTTGGGTCTGGACCAAAAGGCCTACGAAGCGTTTAGCTATGCGATCAGCCAGCCGCACGGCATCATCCTGGTCACCGGTCCGACCGGCTGCGGTAAAACGACGACGCTGTATTCCGGCCTGCAGGACCTCAATAAGCCGGATGTCAACATCGTGACGACGGAAGATCCGGTGGAATATCAGTTGGCGGGGATCAACCAGGTCCAGATTAACGAGAAAGTGGGTTTGACTTTCGGCATGGCCCTGCGTTCCATTTTGCGCCAGGATCCCGATGTTGTCATGGTGGGCGAAATCCGCGACCTTGAAACCGCGGCCATTGCCGTGAAGGCCGCGCTCACCGGCCACCTGGTACTCAGCACCCTGCACACCAACGATGCGGCCGGCGCCGTTACCCGTCTGCGAGACATGGGTATCGAGCCGTTTCTGCTGGCATCATCGCTGCTCATGGGGCAGGCCCAGCGCCTGTATAAAAAGCTTTGCACGACTTGCCGGAAGCCGGCGGAACTCTCTCTGGAAAATCTGCAGATGTATAACCTGGACGCCAAATATTTTGAGGGCGCCACCTTATTCAAGCCGGTCGGTTGCCCGAAGTGCCTGAATACCGGGTACCGGGGGCGCGGCGCCTTGATGGAAATCCTGGTGGTGGATGATGACGTCCGCCAGATGATTTTGAAAAACGTGAGCGCCGGCGAGCTCGCCAAAAAAGCCGTCGAGCACGGAATGATAACCTTGCGTATGACGGGGCTGGACAAGGTCAGGCAGGGCATTTCCAGCATGGAAGAGATTTTAAGCGTGACCGGCGGCGGAGAATGACCGAAATCGATGGGCAATGGATGATGGTTAATGGTCAATGATAAATTGTGGATTCCGCCGAAAAATACGGCTGTATCAAAGGATCAGTCTAGATGCGTTACGACAAAATATAAATATGAATCGTGTCAAACCGCATCAGCCATTAACCATTGACCATCAACCATTAGCCATTTTAGAAGGAGCTATCAATGCCAGTCTTTCAATCAAGATCAACCAAGCCTTTGCCTACGGTGCCTTCAACGGCGGCAACGCCACCGCCGGAGAACCGACCGGAGCCGGAGTCCCGACAGGCGCCCGTGCAGCGTCCAGCGCCGGCGAACCGGCCGTTGCCGGAACCGCGCCGCTCAAAAAGCGGTGGGGATCGCGTCGTGGGGGCCAAGAATATCCGGAGCAAGGAATTACCGGCCTTTTCGCGCCAGCTTTCCGCCATGCTATTGGCCGGTATGCCGCTCATCCAGACACTGGACGCCCTGGAAGATCAGACCAGCGACAAGAATTTTAAGGTGGTCGTGCGCGGCTTAAAGAATTACCTGCAGTCCGGGGCCTCCTTTTCGGAAGCCCTGACCCATTATCCCACGATCTTTGACACACTCTATATTAATATGATTAAGGCAGGTGAGTCCGGCGGCCAGTTGGGGGAGACAGCGGACCGGTTGGCCGGCTTTCTGGAAGACGCAGCCAAGCTGATCCGCAAGGTGAAGTCGGCCATGAGTTATCCTGTGATCGTACTGTGCATTGCCCTGGGCATTGCGACGGCCATGATCCTGTTTATTGTGCCGGTCTTCGGCGACATGTTCAAAGATTTCGGCGCCAAACTGCCTGCCCCAACCCAGTTTCTGATTAATCTGAGCGATGGGTTGAAAGCATACGGCATCTTTATACTGGTGTTTTTGGTCGTGGTCTTTATTGCCTTCCAAAAATGGAAGAAAACAGCCGTTGGCGCCTATCAAATGTCCAGTTTTGCCCTGAAAATGCCCGTTATTGGCGAGTTGAACCGGAAAGTGGCCACCAGCCGTTTTGCGCGGACCTTCGCCCAGCTCCTGAAAAGCGGGGTTCCCATTCTGCAGGCCATGGATATCGTGTCGGGCGCCACGGGCAACAAGGTGTTTGAACGCGTAATCCTCGAAGCCCGCGCCAGCGTCGAACAAGGCGAACCGCTCTCTAAGGCGCTGGTAAAGTATCCCTGTTTTCCAAAATTGCTTGTGCACATGATGGCGGCTGGTGAAAAAACAGGAAAAATTGACGAGATGATGCAAAACATTGCCGATTTTTATGACGATGAGGTGGAAACCATGTTAGGCGGGTTAACCTCGCTCATTGAACCGCTGTTGATGATCTTCCTGGGCGTGGTCATCGGTGGAATTGTGATCTCCATGTTCCTGCCGATCTTCAAAATGGGCGAGGTGGTCGGCGGCGGATAACGCTCACAGAAGCCAGAAGAAAGAAGTCAGAATGATTGGATGTTTGTGACAGGATTAACAGGATTTACAGGATTGTAAGATAGAATATGCGGTTGGGAGCTTAGACAGGTTAAATAAGTCTGCTCGAGCGTCGGCCTGCGATCAAGAAAATCATTCCGTTATCGCGAACTATCATGCTTGTCTTTCTTGATTACAATCCTTTAAATCCTGTTAATCCTGTCAAAATTGCGTGCCTCAAATCCGCTTTATCAAACCGAGTGGTTACTTAAAGTCTTCCTCATATCCGTGTCTATCCCAGCCCGATGCTCGATCGTGCCATTCGTGGTCAAAAAATCTGATTTTAAAGAAATCGAGAATTTGCGCTTGCATTTTGTTGGGGATTCTGGCATGGTTCATTAATTTACGGTTATGGAGGTTGCTGGTTTTCGCTTTAATCTGTCCAACCGTGAAACGTTGAACCATACGGGGTTCTATCATATGGCTAAAATTCTACTGGTTGATGATGAGCCGAGCATTCTGAGCGTGTTGAGCGTCCTGCTCAAGGCGGAAGGCTATGAGGTGGTGCCGTGTGATGGCGGCGAAAAAGCGGTGGAATTGATCAAAAACACGCCGTTCGATCTAATGATCTCCGATATTCGCATGCGCCCGATTGACGGGATGGCCCTGCTCAAATTAGCCACGGAACACCAGCCCTCAATGTCAGTTTTGATGGTTACGGGTTACGGCACAGTGGAAACGGCCGTCGAGGCCTTAAAGCTGGGCGCCTTTGACTATATTACCAAGCCCTTTAAGCTGGATGAACTGATCATCACGGTCAAGCGGGCGCTGGAATATAACAAGGCGTTGAGCGAAAATGTGCAATTAAAAGCCCAGCTTACGGGAAAATACCGGTTTGAAAACATTGTGGCCGAAAGCCGGGCTATGCGTAACGTGTGCGAAATGATCGAGCGTGTGGCGCCGACCGATACTACCGTGCTGATTTACGGAGAAAGTGGAACGGGCAAGGAATTGGTGGCCAAGGCCATCCATGCCCATAGCAATCGGAAGACGAAAAAATTTCTTCCTCTGAACTGCGCGGCCCTGGGGGATGTGCCGTCAAGTGTTAAAATCTGATGGTTTCCGGTTTGCATTTCTCTGTTCTTTCTTCTCTTATCCAATCCTTTTTAATGATCCTTTTGAGGTGTCCCGTCACCCCGATTCTGATCGGGGGTGACGGTGCCAG
>JAPLSY010000024.1 GCA_026398415.1 Kiritimatiellota bacterium
AAGGTATCATTCCCCAATCATAGCGTATCGGGGCTTCTCAGGGGCCACCTCCGGAGGTGGCCCCTGATCTCATTCATCCGTCTATGATTCACAACCCTTAGCTTGGCCAGAGGGGGGTCACGATGTCCCCCACCTCGCCCAAAATGTTGAGCAAGGGTGCTTGACAAGGTTTCTTGGCAGGCGTAGGTTGCATGACAATTGATGGCGTGTTTGCAACAGTAACAGAGGAGGAGATACAATGCGTGTGAGACTGAACCGGTTATTCTTTTTGGCGTGTATGGTCTGGGGAATCATCCTCGCGCAGGCTTTAGCCAATTCGGCGCAGGAGGAGATTACGTGCCTGCTGAAAGAGCGCGTGGACGCGCAAGCGCGGCTGATCGCCGATTTCCAGCCGGTGTACGATCCCCAGGACAGCTTGGCCGGTTGGGGTACGCTTGCCAAGGCCGGCGCGAATACGCTGGTGACGGTTTTTTCGGCCGGCCGCGAAGCGGAAGACGATCCCTGCGGTTCGATCCGCATGGTGCGCAGCGAGAACAACGGCATTGACTGGAGCGGTCCGATGGACGTGGCGGATACGCCGCTCAGCGACCGGGAGCCCGGCGTGGTGGCGCTCAAATCCGGCGGTCTGCTGGTGACCTGGCGCGCGGTGCGCGGACTGGAATCGCCGGAGACCGTCAAGAACGAGAAGCCGGGCGATGTGCAACGGTGGCAAGCGGCCATAGCCAAAATCACCGCGGCCGATGCGGCCCATGCCGGCAATTGGTGTGTGCTGTCGCGGGATGGCGGCAAAACATGGGGCGCGAAGGTCGGCATGCCGGTCCATTCCGTGCATGGCCCGATCCAGTTGAAGGATGGCCGGTTGCTCTGTCTGGGACTGGGCACCGATAACGGCAAGCCCATCCTGGGCGCGGCGGAATCGCGGGATGATGGTCAAACCTGGATCCTGATCTGGAAGAAGGAATTGAACCACCCGGAACTGGCGGGGATCCGGTATGTGCATCAAGCTGAATTGCCGGATGGCCGCATTATCGGTGTTTTCACGACGGACCCGAAGGACTGGAAGTATAAAGCAGGATGCTCGCAGGGGGGGTGTTACGTTCCCAACCAGATCTGGCAGGTGGAAAGCGCGGATGGCGGCAAAACCTGGTCCACCCCGTGCATCACGCCCATGTGCGGATTTCCGCCGCATCTCACGGTGCTCAAGGATGGGCGTATCATCTGCACGTACGGGTCGGCGCGCGCTTATCCCGGCAGTCAGCGCGCCTGCCTGAGTTACGATGGCGGCAAGACGTGGGATTACCTGCGCGAGATCGTTTTGCGCGGCGATGCTCCGGACAAGCATAGGGGGTTCCCCTCGTCGGTCGAAGCGGATGACGGCAGCATGGTCTCCCTTTTCTCCCAGACCCTCGTTTCGCAGAAGAGGCCGGGCATCGAACGTGTCCGCTGGGAAGCGCCCGCCCGGCCCGCCGCCCCCCAACCGGATAGCCGGTTTGCCGTGGATATCGGCGAGGCCAAGGTTGTGGTGGCCGGTCCTCCGGAGGAGCGGCGCTGGGGCTTCTACCAATTCCCCGCCGGCAGCCGAATGACGCGTAGCGGGAAACCCATCGTCTTTTACAGCGCCGCGGATGACGTGGTCGGTGGCGGCGCCAGTTATCCTGTGGACCCCTTCATTTCCCACGATCACGGCAAGACCTGGGTCAAGGTAACTCCGGCCGATTTGCAGGATCTGCCCATGGGTTTTCGACTTAAGGACGGCACGGAGCTCGGCTTCAGCGGCATGAAGCCGATGAGCGCCGGCCAATTCGGATTGGCGCCCGTGACAAACACTTCCCCGTGGCTTTATCGGTATTCGGATCTGCCGAAGGATTTTCAGTGTTTCCAGATGGCGCGGCGCGCGCCCGGCGGAAAGGCGGAGAACTATTCCGCCCCCTTGGAATTCCCCGGTCTGGCGCTCATCCGCTATCGGTTCGGCGAGAATTCCGAAGTCGGCCGCGTGGAATTGCCCGATAAACTTAACGGTCCCTGTGTCTGGCAGTTTGGCGTCGGCGGCACCTGTGAGCTACCGGACAAAACCATTCTGATACTGGGCGGCGCAAGGCGGTTCCAGAAGGATGGACCGGCCCTTGACGGAACCTACCTGATGGCATCCCAGGATGGAGGTCGCAGCTGGAAATTCCGTTCGGTCGTCGTGGGCACGGAACGGGAAAAGGTTCTGAGCGGTTGCGAGGAAGCCAATATGGTGGTGCGGCCGAATGGGACTCTGGTGGCCGTGGTGCGAAGCGAAGGCGGGGCCCAATGGCGCTCGTTCTATATGCCGGACGCCTGGCTGACGATTTCCAGGGATAATGGCATGACGTGGAGCGCGCCCAAACGATTCAACAATTTCGGGGTTCTGCCGCGCTTGATCACCCTGGACAATGGCATTGTGGTATGCTCCTACGGCCGGCCCGGCGTGGAGATTCGTTTCTCCAACGATCCGGACGGCCTGGTGTGGAGCGACGCCTATGCTATCCAGCCCCGGATCGGCATGATCGGCCGGGCGGTAGTAGGCAACGATACCACGTGCGGTTATACGGCGCTCATCCCGAGCGGGCCGGACAGTTTCTACATTGTGTACTCGGACTTCTGTTATCGGGATGCGGATTGGATCCTCCACAAAGCCATCAAGGTTCGGGAAGTCCGGGTGACGGTGAAAACGGAACGCGATGGCTCCTGGATCGGGAAATTGTTCGGGAGAAGCGCCGGACGGCAATAGCGGCGGTAACCCCGGTATTTTTACTTGCAGCCTGTTCCGAATTCTTGCATTTTAGCTTGTAAAATGTACCTGATATTATGGAATTTGGCGGATTGTCAATTGCACAATCTCCGGCACTAATGACTTATGCGCATCAAGCCGCTACATATCGTGCTCCTATATAATGCGTGCATTCTTGGCGCACCCGACCAGCCCGATGACACCAGCGGCACAGATGAACTGCGCCGCATGATTCGGCGCATGGCGCGTGTGCTGCGGGGGCTTAAACACCGGGTAACGATCCTGCCCCTGGCTCAGGACCTTTTAGCGTTCCAACATCGCCTGCGGCGTTTGCGGCCCGATGTGGTCTTCAATCAGTACGACGACGTCGTCCACGGTGCGCTCTATGAAATGCGCGTGGCCGCGCTGGTGCGCATGCTGGGCTACCCGATGACCGGGTCGCCCGCCTTGGCGCTCGGCCTGACCCGTTCCAAGTATATGACCGCCAGCCTGCTTCACGGCGTGGGTATTTTAATTCCGCCCAAAACCGAACTCCTGGAACGGATTGGTGACGTGAACCGGCACGCCTGGCAATTTCCGCTGATTGTGCAAGCCAGCCAGGAGCATGCCGGCATTGGCTTGGAGCGCGATTCGGTGGTTTATTCCAAAAAGGCGCTCCAGTACAAGGTGCGGCATATCCTCAAGACGTATCTTCAGCCGGCGCTGGCCCAGCGGTTTCTGCCGGGCCGGGAATTTAACGTGGGCATTCTCGGCGGACGCAAGCCGTGTGTCCTGCCGTTGGCCGAGGTTAATTATTCGGAGTTGCCACCTGATATTCCGCCGATCATGTCGTATGCCGCCAAGTGGCTGGAGAACACCGTGGAATATAAGAAAACCAGTGTGATCTGTCCGGCGCTGGTCGAGCCGGAGTTGGCGCGCGAAATCGGGCGGACGGCATTACGGTCGTTTCGCGCCGTCAGCGGTTGGGGGTATGGGCGCGTGGATATCCGCTTGGACGCAGCCGGAAAACCACGCGTCCTGGAAGTGAACTGCAATCCATCGCTGGAGGAAGATGTGGCCCTGGCGCGCTCCGCCGAGGCGGCCGGCATTCAGTATCCGCAGCTTTTACAGATGATCATCAAGGCGGCGTTAGAACATACGCCCTTCGATGTCGAAGTTCCGATGCTGTGACGGCTCTCGCGGCAGGTAGATAGGCTGTAGGTTATTAGGAAAATCAGCAAAACCCGGTGCATGTTTCTTTATGCCACTTCAGCCTGACTACGTGAGCAGTCGCCTTATTCCGTGAACCGGCCCATGTAGGTGACGTCCATCGCCAGCGCGGTGGCCAATGCGGTCACATCCATGAGGCGGTCTGTCGCCGTTGCGCGGGGGAAGATCAGGCCCAGTGCCTGTGTCCGGTCTTCCAATTTGGTGATAATGGTGCCGACGTCTTCACTATCCAGGCCCGACCAGCGCGCAACCCGGGCCAGCAGGTTGGCATGGTGCCGGCTGAGCAGTTCGTGCGCCGGTGAGCGATTGTGGCCGCGCGTGCGCCGAAATATGTCGCGGAGCTTGTCGTCGACATAACCTTGAGCGGCGGAGCGATAACGTTCCGCGCGTTGGCCATAGTGCTCTGCCAGAAGCATGGTCATTTCCGTAATGGGATTTTCCAGCTTGCCGCCCAAACAGCGTGCCGGCCGACTCCGCATATGTCGCATCAGTGAATCCACGTAACGAAGCTTGCGCATGGCCGGCCATTGGCCATATTTCCGGCGCCAGGCCGAGCGGGGGGTCAACCATACGGCAAATGTTTCTGCAAAATCCTCGTCAGGATGCTTTTGCGCATAATAGCGGCCGTATTGGCTATGGGGAATATGCCAGACAAACTCACGACTGGCCAGATTAGGCTGGAAGCTGTCGCGATAGGGCTTGGAAAACCGCCCGAACATATCCGTCCAGTCAGTGCGTTCCCACAGGCGATAGGCATAGTTAATGGCGTGACCAGCTTCGTGGCGCAGGAACATCATCAGGAGCTGATCGTCTTCTACTTCGCCAGTCTGCTCTTCCTCGATTTGGCGTAAGCGTTTGTCGGCCAAATAGAAAGGAATGCCGATCGCCGGCACCTCGTCCGGGCATCCCCACGAATCCGTAAGATAGAAAGAGGGCTGAAAACGAAGTGCGCGGGCCGCAAACTCCCGGTGAATCCGCTTCACTGGTACCTCGAGAAGTGAGCCTTCAATCGTTAGGCCCAGGTCACAAACCCGGGTGTTGAGCAGTTCATACCGGATGGTATTCCAGCTGTTGATTAGCGATGACGTGCGAGCCGCTGACATTGTATGCCCTTTATGTTTTCATGCCACAGGCAGACCCGCCTCTGGCGGGAAATGGTTGCGCAATACGGGTATAGGATGTAAAATACGCCCCAAGAATGTAGGGAGTCGTCTTATCAGCATTTTGTGCTTTTCAGATACGTTGCGGGTGGGGATTCTACTCTTGGGATGATTGAGTTCAAGATTAATCGACAGGGGTGTAATAATGCGAATAGGTAATATCGATGAATCGGAAATGCCATGAATGATTATGCTTTTTTACAGGATCTTGCCGTTATCATTACCTTGGCGGGTGCCGCGGCATTGGTCTGCCAGTGGCTGAAGCAACCCCGGGTTATTGGGTACATATTGGCAGGTGTTTTCATCAGCTGGCTCTCCAACTGGACGCCGGTGCTGGCCAATAAGGCATCCATTCATACGCTGGCAGAGCTCGGCCTGATTTTTCTCCTGTTTTCCATTGGCCTGGATTTCAACCTGCGCAAGCTCCGTGACGTCGGTTTCGCGGCCCTGGGAATTGCCGTGGTGGATGTTGCCGTCATGTTGTGGCTGGGGTTTATGATCGGACAGGCGTTCGGCTGGAGCCTGGTGGAAAGCCTGTTCCTGGGCGCAATCATCTGCGATTCATCCACCATCATAATCACCAAGGTGTTGGGCGAAATGGATCAGAAACGGGAAGCGTATGCCAAACTGATTCTGGGGACCACGATTGTCGAGGATCTTCTGGCGGTGGTCCTGATTGCGCTGTTAACCGGGATTGGCATTACCGGCAATGTACAGGCGAGCATGGTGTTCACTCGTCTCGGAGGCTTGGCGGTCTTTCTGGTGGTCTTGATAGTTGGCGGCCTGCTTTCCGTGCCCCGTCTGTTAAATACAGTCGGTCGGTCACGTAGTGATGAATTGCTGACGGTAACCGTTACGGGTCTTTGTTTTGCCGTGGTACTTCTGGGCATCCTGCTGAATCTGTCGCTGGCCTTGGGCGCCTTCATTATCGGCGCCATCATGGCCGAGTCCCGGCAACATGTGCGGATTGAAATGCTGACCGATCCCCTGCGGGATGTCTTTGGCGCGGTGTTTTTTGTGGCCGTTGGGCTGATGGTGAACCTGCAAATCATCTATGCCAATCTGGGTGCTTTGTTGTTGTTGACCGGCGTGGTGATCCTGGGAAAATTCACGACCTGCACGGTCGGGGCCTTTATTACGGGCAATGATCGGGAAACGGCTGTCCGGGTAGGGTGCGGCATGGCCCAGATCAATGAATTTGCACTCATCATTGCGGCCTTGGGCGTGACCTTGAATGTGACGCGGGAGTATGTTTATCCGCTGGCGGTGGCGGTGGCGGTACTGACGACTTTTATCAATCCCTACCTGTTGCGCAATGCGCCCCGCATCGCGTGTTATTTGGATGCTATACTGCCGCGATCAGTCCGGGCTGGCCTGTCGAACTATACGCGGTGGGCTTCCCGGTTTGAAACGCGTGGTGCGCCGGATGCAGTTCGCAAGGCCGTAAACCGGTCCTTAATGATTATCCTGATCAATGTGGGCTGGATCGCGGCAATTTTTATCGTTACAGCCTATCTGGCCCGGCGGTTTCCATACGTGCTTGCCGGTTTCCCCGCGGCGCTGGGTGGTCCAAATACCGTCCTCTGGTTTGCGGCGGCACTGGCCATCATTCCCTTTCTGGTGGCCACCTTGCGCAAATTGCAGGCGCTCGGCATGATCCTGGCGGAAATAAAATTTCCACAGGCCCCCCAGGGCGGCCGCGCATCCATTCCCCGCGTGCTTACCGAACTGGCGGTTCTGCTGACGGGCAGTGTGGTGCTGATGCTGTTTATCCTCATGCTGAGTTCGGCCATTCTGCCGCCCTGGCCGGTTTTGCTGTTGCTGATGCTGGTCATTGCGCTCATTACCAGCTTGCTGTGGACATTCAACATCCGGATATACGCCAAAGCCCAGACGGCGTTGCGCGAGGTGTTTGCCGGTGCGCACGAATGGTTCAGCCTGCATCCCATCAGTGCCATGCCCTACTTTTTCAAAGATGCGCGTCTCGGCACCGTTGTCGTAGCGCGGGAATCCCGGGTTGTGGGGCAAATTGTGCGCGAATTGAATCTGCGCGAGCAGACGGGGGCAACTATTATCGGCATTGAGCGGCAGGGCATTATGATCATTAACCCGGAAGCGAATGAAACTTTTCGGCCGGGTGATCGCGTGATGTTGCTGGGAACCGGCGGGCAGATCGAAAACGCCCGTGCGTGGCTGTGTTTAGACCCGGCCTGTGCGCCCGGCGCTGGGCGCTGATTGCTCAGCCGGATAGGTTGCCAGGCTCCGCTTCCTCGCCGTCTGTGTCCGGTCTGTCATCTACCGTCTGTCGCCTGCCCTCCATAGCGCTCCGGCGTAGGAGGGTCCGTCGTCCCGCCGCCGTCCAAGCACTTCCACCTTCGCTAAAGCTACGGCGGACAAGTTGGCGGACAGGCTGTCCTCTGTCCTTCGTCCTCCGTCAGTCTTCTCTCTTCTCCGGACTGTCGTCCGTCCTCTGTTCTTCGGGCCCGCGTGGTGGGGGCGATCAGGACGTGACAGCCCGGAATGTTCCATTCGAGAGCGGCTTCCATGCGGTTAATAATTTCCTGGACCTCGGCCATTTTTTTATCGCCGTCAAATTCCAGCATGAGGTCCACGTACACATGGCTCCCGGACCGGCGCGAACGGACGCCGTGAATTTCCTTGTAGTGATCGAAATGGGTTGCCAGCTCCTTGACGATGACCAGTTGCAGGGATTCATCCAGCGTGCGGTCCAGTAAATCGTAAAATGAGTTGGCCAGCATGCCCCAGATGGAATGCAGGATAAACCCGGCAATAAACAAGGAAGCGGCCGGGTCAATGTAGATGGCCCAGGCTTGAGCGCGCAGGGTCATGCTCAAGGTCAGGGCCACCAGCACGATCAGGTCGGAAAATGCCTTGGTCCGGAACATGCGCCACTGGGCTTCGATAATGGGTGAAAACTGCCGGCGACCCACCCGGTAGTTCTTGATCCAAAGCGAAGTGTTGGCGATCACCCCAATTGTCATCAGGATCATGGCCAGCCAGACTCCGCCGGGATGCATATCCATCGGATGGCGCAGCCGCTCGAAGGCGCCGTGCAGGACGATGAACAGGGAAATGAACATTGCGCCGGCCACGATCACGCCGGTGATGTTCTCCAGTTTGCCCAGGCCGTAGTCGAACCGGACCTTCTTGCCCCGATGTACCATGCGCAGGGCCAGCCAGGAGAGGAACGTGGCCAGCAGTTCATTGCCGCATTTGAGCACATCCGCCCAAAGCGTGATCGAGTTGGCCATTATGGCCGCGACGACGTCCGGGATGAAGAGCAGGAAATCGGTGACCAGGCTGAGAAATACGGATTTTTCCTTGTCGTTATGTGTGTTCATACAATGTCCGGTACCAGATTGGAATAAGCATGCCGGTGGCGGCTTTGGCTTGCGATAAATGCATAGCTTAATTTATCGGCAGGGGTCGCCGGAATGCAAGCAAATTCCAGGAAGATAGTGCGCCAACACATGGCTGACCCGCATGGCACGGGGCCGTGTGGTGCTCGGAGTTATCATTCATCATCTTGGATTTATGTTGTATCTTGTGAAGCCAAAATAGAATATAGGCGCCTAACTCAATCAAGGAAGGAGCGGTGCGATGTCTTCTGATCATAACCATCGGCAATCCCGGGAATGGATCCCTTATCTCCTGCTGATCATCGTGCTGGTGGCGTTCTGGATGACCGCGTCCATCGTGGATGTGGCCCTCTGGACGCAGAGGAAGCAGTGGCCAGTTTGGATGTTCCGCTACTTTGATACTTTCTGGCTGACCTTGCACGCGTTTCTTCTGCCCCTGTTGATCGTCATGATTCTCAAGCCGCGCCTAAACGCATTTCTGGCGTTTTTTGCCGCCGCGTTCCTGGGGAGCGTGGCTTGGGACTTGATTTATTCCTGGCTCACGCGCGGGCGGCTCATCAGCGACAGCATGGTCCGCTGGTTTGTCCCGGACTATGACCAACCGGTTAATATCGGCGTGACCGAGGCCGGCGCCCTGTGGTTTTACTTGGCCCGGGTGGTGATCGGCCTGATGCTGCTTTACGCGCTCCTTGTCCGGCTTAATCGTTCCGGCGTGTTTTCGCTGCGGAAACGGCGCGGGGAAAGTCCGGTATAGCGGTGCATCAGCCGCGCAAAATAATTTGGATCGTTATATAAGATCATTATATCATTGACAAATTATAAAAAACGAGGAAATTACACTTCATCAAGGCGTGATTAATGATCAGGAATAATGCCCGCCCGCAACGCTGTCGCGTAGCGACTGCGGGCAGGTTGGCAAATTACGAGCGAGGTGATTGTTCTCGGGTGGTTTAATAACAAGGCGAAGCGTCTATGACAAAGTGTGGCGTGCAATGAAAACGCGATGCTTGCAACGGATGTTGATCGGGTTAGGGCTGGCAATGGTCCTATCGGTGCCTTGGGCATCGGCAACGAATTATTACGTGGTGACGTCGAGCCAGCAGCCGTCGCCGACCCCGCCATGGACCAACTGGGGATGGGCCCACACCAATCTGTTCGAAGTCGTTGCCGCTGCCCGCGACAACGACACGGTTTATGTGACCAACAATGCCAAATATTACCTCACAAATCAAATAAACGTCAGCTATGCCATCACGGTGCGGAGTTGGGGGCCAGGCGGAATTATTGACCCGACCAATACGATCATAGACGCCTGTGCACCCGGCACGACCAACCGGCATTTTTCGCTTAGCAATTACTGGGCCACGCTGGCTGGTTTTACGCTCACGAAGGTAACGTGCCGTCGGTTGTTAAAATAGTGTGATGGTTTCCAGTCTGATCCGATACAATCGGATTGGATAAAAACAAAAGAAAGGGAACCACCACATGGAAACGGATCTTATCAGGTCGGTATTGGCAGGGCAAGCACA
>JAPLSY010000049.1 GCA_026398415.1 Kiritimatiellota bacterium
GATGGGACGTTAAGTGGGACGCTCGCAGGGACCATTTCGGAAGGCGACGTCAGCGTTACGATAGTGGGCGTGATCTACTCGAAGTCGGATACGATGACGTTGACGGCCACCGCGACAGAGGGGGATGTTTCTTTGACGGCCGTCATAAGCCCAGATATCGTGTTTTCGGCGGGCGCGGCCTCAATTATTAAACTGACCGGGCCTGCGAGCGTGGTCGCCGCCGTTGTCAGCGAGAACTTCACGGTAACGGCGTATGACGCGAACACCAACGTGGCCAACGTCACCGAGGACACTCGCTTTGTGCTGGCCACCAGCGATGCAACGGGCGTAGCGACCTTCAATCCAGCGTCCACGGCCTTCAAAATTGATAATGCTGCTTCATCCGCGACATTCACCTATAAGAACACGAAGGTGGGGACCGGCACGCATACGATTACGGCGTCACACAATTTGGGAATGGATCTCGGGTCCGCCAATTCCAACATCATGGTGACTGCGGGCACGGCGACGAAGGTGGCATTTACGACCGAGCCTTCGGCGAGCACGGTAGCGGGTGTGGCATTCGCGCGGCAACCGGTGGTGACCATCCAGGATGCCAATGGTAACACGGTGACGACGGCGACGGATCAGGTTATTCTAACAAAGAAGACGGGCACAGGCTCCTTGAATGGTACGGTGGCGATGGATGCCGTGGCCGGTGTGGCCACATTTACGGATATCAGTATTAGTTTGGCTGGCGACAAGGTGTTGACCGCGACAGTGTCGGGGCTGACTACGGCGGATACCTCATCCTTTACAATCACGGACGCGGCAACCAAGCTGGCGTTTACGACGCAACCCTCGCCGAGTACGGTAGCGGGCGTGGCATTTGCGCAGCAGCCGGTAGTGACGATCCAGACTGCCGGTGGCGTCACGGTGGGGTCGGCGACGAATCCGATTACGCTGACACTGACGACGGGCACGGGCACCCTGAGTGGTACGGTGACGATGAGTCCCGTGGATGGTGTGGCCACATTTACGAATCTCAAAATCGATTTAGCTGGCGCTGACAAGGTATTGACCGCGACCGCGCTGGCGACAGCGCTGACTCCGGCGGAAACATCCCCAACCTTTACAATCGTGGCGGCCGCGGCGAGCCAACTGGCGATCACGAGACAGCCGGTGGGCGGCGTGAGCGGCGCGGTGCTGGCGACACAACCAAAGATTGAGATTCGGGATGCGCTGGGCAACCTGGTTGACGATGACAGCACGGTCGTGACGGTGGCGTGGAAGTCGGGCGTGGGTGGGACGGTGGGCGGGACGACGACGGCGACTGCTACCGATGGTGTGGCGACGTTTGTGGACGTCACCCTGGCGGGTACGGTGCTCACGGACTACGTATTGACGTTCACAGGCGGGTCTCTGACGGCGGCCGATTCCGGCAACGTCAGGGTGACGGTCGGCGCGGCGAACAAGCTGGCGATTACGACGCAGCCTGTTGGCTTCACGAACGGCGCGGCGCTGGCAACACAGCCGATTATCCAGATTCAGGATGCGAAGGGCAACTTGGTGGCCAGCGACGGCGAGACTGTGGTTTCGGTGGCGATCTTCTCGGGCGATGGCGGAACGCTGGGTGGGACGACGAACATCACGGCGGCCGCAGGTATTGTGACCTACACCAATCTGATGCTGGCGGGTACGGTGGGCTCGAACTACGTGTTGCGGTTCACCAACTCGGCTCTAACGGGGATTGATTCCGAGAACGTCACTGTCAAGTTGGCGCCGGTACCAACAAGCCTGACTTTTCAGCAGGTCTATAAAGAAGCGGCACCGGCTTCTCAAACCTTTAA
>JAPLSY010000016.1 GCA_026398415.1 Kiritimatiellota bacterium
TGTGCTTGCCCTGCCAATACCGACCTGATAAGATCCGTTTCCATGTGGTGGTTCCCTTTCTTTTGTTTTTATCCAATCCGATTGTATCGGATCAGACTGGAAACCATCACACTATTTTAACAACCGACGGCACGTTACCCGGCCCTGCCGGAAGCGCTCCTGGAATCGGAATTGTTCGGCCATGTCAAAGGCGCGTTCACGGGCGCCTCCACCGACAAAGAAGGACTCTTTGAGGTGGCCGATCATGGCACCATTTTCCTGGATGAAATTGATTCCATGCCGCTCAATATCCAGGCCAAGCTGTTGCGCGTCCTGCAGGATAAGGAAATCCGACGCGTTGGGGGCAATGAGTCCATACCGGCGGATGTCCGCGTGTTGGCGGCCACCAATACGCGTCTGGAGCAATTGATTGAGCAGAACAAGTTCCGCGAGGACCTCTACTATCGCTTGAGCGTCATCCCGATCGAAATCAAGCCTTTGCGGGAACGGCCGGAGGATATTTTGCCGCTGGCCTATCATTTGTTGCGTCGGGAAGTGGGCGCAAACAAGCCGATTCCTACCGTGGACCCGGACGTCATGAACCTGTTTGAGCAGTATGCCTGGCCGGGCAATGTCCGCGAACTCGAAAATGCCCTGAAACATGCCCTGACCTTTGCCAAGGACACCGTGATTACCCGGGAAAGCCTGCCGGCAAAACTGCAACAAATCGCATCTGCGGTTGATGGCGGATTAAGGAAAATTGACGATGTTCGCGGCAAATCATTAAAAGCCTTCCTGCGGATGAAGGAAAAGGAATACCTGTCCCAAGCCCTGGTATCTTCGGACGGCGACAAGCAAAAAGCGGCCAAGTCATTGAGGATCAGTTTGGCTACGCTCTATCGCAAAATGCCGGAACCGAAGGACTGAAGCACGTAGAGCGGAGAGCGTGAAGCGTAGAGCGTGATGACGGACGACAGACCAGAGAAGATGGGGGAATTGAGAGAATTGCAAGGCTTTTTATCACTTTGTACAATCATATTCTAACATTCTAATAAATGATATTGACATTTGTGTGCAAACGCTGGATATGAGACAGTGAATGTGCGTCAATATTGATAAAATGTAACTAATCAGTAGCCAGATTTGAGTAGTCAGGAAAACCGTGCCAGGATCTGAGATTCTAGAGTCCGACTTCTGGCTTCTAATTTGTTGGCATAGTTATTGCTCATTATTAATCGGTTTGATATAAATACAGGCAAAACCATAAACCAAGGAAGGAGGTGCAAGGCAATATTCAAAGGGGCGAGAACGAAACAGTTAAAATAGTAAAAAGGATCCCGACCTCTATCAGAGTCGGGATAGGAGATAAGCAAATGAAAAAAGGTTTCACATTGGTAGAAATTATGATCGTGGTGGCGATCATCGGTCTGCTAGCCGCGATCGCGATCCCGTCGTTCATGCGGGCGCGTTTGACCTCCCAGCAGAATGCCTGTATCAATAACCTGCGCCAGATCGAAGCGGCAAAGGACCAGTTTGCGCTGGAACAGGGCTTGACCAACAGCGCGCCGATCACCGGAGCTGATGATACAGCCCGCTTCACGTCTCTTGTTTCTGCTGGCGGTGCTACCGGATACATCAAGGCGTTTCCGATTTGCCCGGCTTCGACGAATGTCGCCGCAACGGGTGCTCGGACAGCGGCTATGTCGGCGTCCGATTACACGGTCAGTGTAATTGGCAGCAATGCCGTGTGCATACGTGTGCCGACGACACACGTGCTCCGCTAAGACGACAGGATCATAAGGTAAGGAGCTCCACTCCGCAGGGGGTGGGGCTCCTTTTGGTAATCGTGGCGGTGGAAAAGATGTCATTCCCGTCCCGTGTAAAAGCATGGGGTAAACTCCAGCGGGAATCCGGTTCCTTTCTGTCATTCCCGTGCAAACGGGAATCCAGTTCCGTTCTGGCTACTTCTGGATTCCCGCGTTCGCGGGAATGACATGCCGCTGGTCAGTCCCAGATTCCCCGCTTTCGCGAGGAAGTCGGGAATGACATATGCGCAACACGGTTTATATCGGAATGGCAGAAATTTAAAAACGTTTGGTTAGAATGGCGTTATGCACCCCAATACATTCAAAACATTAGTGGTTAAGACCCGGACAGTCCGGCGCTTTGATCAAGCCCATCGGGTCAAGCGTGCCGACTTGTTGGACTTGGTGAACTTGGCGCGGCTTTCGGCCTCCGGCGGTAATTTACAGCCCTTGAAATTTATCCTGTCCTGCGACCCGCAGCGCAATGCCCGGATCTTCCCCTGCCTCGCTTGGGCGGGTTATCTCAAGACGTGGGGTGGCCCGGTCGAAGGCGAGCGGCCTGCCGCGTATATTATCATTCTGGGCGACACCGCGATCCGGCGGGAGTTCGGCTGTGAACACGGTATTGCCGCGCAGAGTATCATGCTGGGCGCCACCGCCAAAGGGCTGGGCGGCTGTATCATCGGCTCCATCAAACGGGAGTGCCTGCGTGACGTGCTGGCTATTCCGGTCAAATACGAAATTCTGCTCGTACTGGCGTTGGGCCGGCCCGTGGAAAAGGTTGTCTTGGAAACCGTGAAAGCCGGCGACATCAAATACTGGCGGGATGCCAAGGGCTGCCATCACGTGCCCAAGCGATCTATGCGGGAGATAGTGCTGGCGTAGAGCCGATTCCGCCCCTGTGCGGGGTTACTGCGGGGCAAACTTTATGCTTGCCACGTTTACCAAGCCATAGGCATGGCCCAGGACGTGGTCTTTGCTATTACAAAACGAGAAAGGAAAAAGCAGATGACGACAAGCCGGCAACAACCCTTCTGGGGAAACCTGTTGCACCTGGGGTTCAACATGTGGACCGATCGCCCCGCCGCCGATGAGAGTTTGCCCTGGACCATCACCCGCGGCGATCCGGCTGTGCTCGCGTCTTATGCGTACGTGGGCGCCGCCGATCACCTGCGTTGTGATCGTTCGCTTTGGGACGACCTGATTGATCGCATGGCCGCCATCGGGATGAACATGGCGGTCATTGATCTTGGCGAGGGCGTGCGGTACAAGAGCCATCCCGAATTGGCGGTCAAGGGGTCTTGGACCACCGCGGAGTTACGGGATGCCCTGGCGCGCATTCGCTCCGCCGGCCTGGAACCGATCCCCAAGCTCAACTTTTCCGCCGGGCACGACGCCTGGCTCGGCGAGTATGCGCGCATGGTTTCCACGTCCACGTATTACCGCGTATGTTCCGAGCTGATCGAGGAAGTATGCGACCTTTTCGACAAGCCCCGTTTCTTCCACCTCGGGCTGGACGAGGAGGTCCCCGGTGACCAGAAGGAGGGCTTGATCTGCATCTGCCGCCAGCACGAGCTGTGGTGGCACGACCTGGAATGGTTCGCCAATGAAGTGCGCCGCCGCGGCGTCCGGCCCTGGATCTGGAGCGACATGTGGTGGAAGAAAGAAGAAATCTTTGCCGCCCGGTGTCCCAAAGACGTGTTGCAAAGCAACTGGTTCTACGGCGACTTTGCCGATCCCGAGGAACGTTTTCTGCGGACGTTCGCCGATATCGACCGCGCGGGGTTTGACCAGGTCCCGACGGGCAGTACGTGGCGGGTCGTCAACAACATCGAGATGATTGCCCGGCATGCCCGTAACACCATTACCCCGGAACGTCTGCTGGGTTTCCTGCAAACCACCTGGTTGCCGACACTCGAGAGCCTGCGTCATCGGCACATGGAAGCGATTGATGAAGCACGCAAGGCGATGCGCGTCTTCGCGCCGCAGGGCAACTGACCCGCCGGCATGATCCGCGCCACGGCCTTGCCGGTTCAAGCGGAGGCAACGATCAGGGCGCCGTTTATGGCAAAATGACTGCGCTTCCGCTTTTAGCGGGATCTTCACTGCTACTCCTCATTGACAATGCGAAGGGAATGCCCTAAATTTTCATAGTCCCATAAGTGAATGCGATGTATTTTTACCCGTTGGTGCATTAAGGTAATACCATGAAGATTCTGGCCCTAGCGGCGCATCCGGACGATATCGAATTCATGTGCGCCGGCGCGTTGATTCTGCTTAAGGAGCGCGGCCATGCAATTGCCATGGCCACGGTCAACAGCGGTTCCTGCGGCTCGGCTACCCTGCCGCCGGACGAGATTGCCCGCATTCGTGCCGGCGAGGCGCACCGCGCGGCGGAACTGATCGGCGCCACTTTCGACTGCGTCGGCATCCCCGACCTGGAATCCGTGTTTGACAATCCCACGCGTCGCAAGGTCTCGGAGCTGATGCGGCGCGCTCAGCCTGATATTGTCTTCACCCATTTTCCGGGCGATTACATGCCGGATCACGAGGTCGCCAATCTGCTGGCCCGCGACGCGACCTTTACGGCCACGCTGGGTAATTATTCGACGGGGGCGCCGCACCCGGCGCCGATCCTCAAGCACTTGCCTTATCTTTACTATTTCTCACCCTTGGAAGGCCTTGACCATTTTGGGCAGGACGTGCTCCTGGACATAATTGTGGACGTCAGTTCGGTGGTGGACAAAAAAGCGGCCATGCTGTGCTGTCATGCATCCCAGCGGGAATGGCTTCGGCACGAGCACGGCATGGATGAATATGTCGAATTTATGAAACGACAATCAGCGCATCTCGGTGCCCGCCGCGGGTACGCTTTTGGCGAGGGTTTCCGCCAGCATCGGGGTCACGCCTATCCGCGCGACAATATTCTGGAAACGCTATTGGCCCCAAAAACCTAACCAAAGATATTCAAAATTTTGACAGGATTAACAGGATTGACAGGATTGGGGTCGAGAAAGACAAGCATGACAACCAGCCTGCTATGAGCAGTATTGCCTGCCCGCAGACGCTACGCGACAGCGTTGCAGGCGGGCGGGCAGGTCTGTGATATCGGAACGGTTTCGTTATCGGTTCTCTTAATCCAGTAAATCCTGTTAATCCTGTCAAAATGTTCAACATATAAAGAAAGGGAACGCGATGAAATATTCATTTATGAGCTTTTCATGTCCTCAGTTGACGCTGGGCGAACTGCTGGCCGCGGCCAAACGCTTCGGCTATGACGGCGTGGAACCCCGGATTGACAGCCAGCATAAGCACGGTGTTGAAACCGCCGCGTCCGCCGCCCAGCGCAAGGAAATTAAAAAACAAGTAGCCGCCGGCAAAGTGGCGTTAGCCTGCATTGCCACCTCATGTGTGTATGCCAATCCGGAAATTACGAAGCAGAATGTGGACTATACACTCAAATGCATTGACCTGGCGGCGGACGTCGGCGCCGTGCGCATACGGGTGTTTGGCGGCAGTTTGGCCAAGGACCAGAAACGGGAGGATGCTGTTTGCATCGTGGCCGATGCCCTGCGCGCCGTGGCCGATCACGCTAAAAGGCGCGGCGTGACGGTCTGCATGGAAACCCACGATTCCTGGTGTCTACCGGAGGATGTGGCCGCGGTTATGCAACGCGTGAACCATCCGGCCATTGCCGTCAATTGGGATATCATGCACCCCGTGCGGGTGTGCAAGGTATCCATGGACCAGGCGTTTGAGACGCTAAAGCCCTGGATCCGACACCTCCATGTCCATGATGGCACACCTGGCAGTACCCAGTTGATGCCGATCGGCAAGGGGTGTATTGATCACAAACGAGCTATCGAACTCTTGCTGACCATTCCTTACGAGGGGTATCTCAGTGGCGAATGGATCAACTGGAGCGACCCCTACGAGGTGCACCTGCCCCGCGAACTGGCGACAATGAAAAGCTACGAACGCGCGTCCGCTGCCCACTGAGAGCTACGCACCATACCGGCTTCCACCGATAAATTCCCGCAACAGCGAGTCTGACGGCACGCACGCATCATCGCTGACCGCCGTCAAGGGCGCCAGGAAATCATAGACTCGTTTGGCCCGGATATAGGCGTCCTGCCGGCTGGGATCCTGGTGGTAACACGCAACGGCTTCCGGGAAATAACGGAACACCTGGTGCTTCAGGATCGGAATCTCGTAGGGTAGGGCGCTGTTGACCAGGAAATCCGCCGTGTCAATGAAGGGGATGATGTTTTTAAGCTCACTGCGTCGAACATAATGCCAGTGGGTCAGGGTCTTTTCCGGTTGGGAATTACGGTGCAGGCTGTCGCGGATCATGCGGCGCATGAGCCGGTTATCGGCCCAGCGCATGAAGGCGCCGTCGGCGGCGCGCAACTGGCCGAGGGTTTCGATGTAAAGCCGGAATTTCTGTGCCGCCGGAATGCTGCGGGTCATATCCTGATACAGCCCGTGCAGGCTGTCCAGCAGGAGAATCTGGTTGCTCTCCAACCGCAGGGGTTCGACGGCCAGGGTGCGCTTGCCGGTTTTAAAATCGTAGCGCGGAGCCTGGATGGTCTTGCCGGCCAGGAGCGCGCTCAGGTGCTCGTCGATCAGTTGCAGGTCCAGGGACTGCGGCGCCTCGTAGTCGTAATCGCCGAACTCGTCCTTGGGATGCTGTTCGAGATCGAAGAAATAGTTGTCCACGTTGATGGCCTTGAACCCCAGCCCCACGCGTGCCAGGCGCTCGCTGAGCTTGGCCGTCGTGGTCGTTTTACCGGAGGAGGAGGGTCCGGCGACAATGACGAGCCGGATGGCGTCCCGCCGTTCCAGGATTTGGGCGGCACACTGATCGAGTTCTTCGTCGTAGCGCCGGTCGGCTTCCCGGACCAGCCGGGGAAAGTGTCCGCCGGCGATGAGGGCGTTGAGATCGCTGATCGAGTCGCACGCGTGGTCTATGTTCCAGCGCAAAACCTCGTAGATTTTTTTGTAGGGGATGTTGTCGGTAACTTCGAAAGCATAGGCGCGGGCGGCGCGGGCCTGGGCGCGCTGGTTGCGGTAAATGATGTAGGCGCGGGCAGTCTTGATCGCCCCCCTGGCCATGAGCGTTTCCTCGACGATATCCTGAATTTCCTCCACGCTCGGCGTGGCTTCCACCCCATAAGCGGCAACCAGGTTGTGCTCAACGTCCAGGGCGAGCGCTTCTGCCTGGGTGCGGTCACCCTTTCCAAGCGAGGCCATAGCTCGAAAAATGGCCGTGCTGATCCGGTCGCGGTCGTAAGGCGCCAGGTTGCCTTCGCGCTTGATAATCTGAAGGATGGGGAAGGATGATTTCATGCTTGATTATGGCGCCGGCATGGCTTAAACATCAAGCTTGAAGTGTGGTTATTATTATTGAGAGGAGCGCGCATGCAATCGATGACTGCCAGGGAACGGGTTGGTAATCTGCTCCAACGTAAGCCGGTGGACCGGGCCTCGTTTCACGAGTCGTTCTGGGGCGAGACGGTTACGCGCTGGACCGACCAGGGGCATCTGAAGGAAAAGGAAGATGTTATCATTCATTTCAAAATGGAGCTTCGGAGCGCCGGGTGGTTGAACCATATGGCCAACCTGGATGTCTCGGAGACCATCGTTGAGGAAGACGAAGAAACCAAGCTGGTGCGCAACGGCAACGGGGCACTCCTGCGCTGGTGGAAGAAGAAATCCGGAACGCCGGAGCACGTGGATTTTATGGTCAAAGACCGCGAAGGATGGGAAAAGCATATCAAGCCCTTGCTGAAGCCCGACCGGCGCCGTGTGGATTTCAAAAGTTATCGGGAAGCCAAGAAAACGGCGGCGGAGCATCAGGAATTTTTCTGCTGTGCCGGGGCCAACGTGTTCGAGCAAATGCACCCCATGTGCGGGCACGAATACATGCTCATGGGCATGGCGCTGGACCCGGACTGGGTGCGGGACATGACCAAAACCTATTCGGAACTGACCATTGCCATGTGGGAAATGCTGTTTGCCGAGGAGGGCTTGCCGGACGGCATTTTCTTTTACGAGGACATGGGATTTAAGGATAAGCCGTTCATGTCGCCGGCCATGTACCGCGAGCTTGTCATGCCGGCGCACAAGCGGACTTGTTCCTGGGCACACAGCAAAGGGTTGCGGGTGATCATGCACTCGTGCGGCTTTGTCGAGCCGCTGGTGCCGCATATGATCGAGGCCGGCATTGACATGCTCCAGGCCATGGAAGTGAAAGCCGGCATGGACATGTTGCGGCTGAACAAGCTCTACGGGGACAAGATCGGGTTCATGGGGAATATTGACATCCGCGAGATTATTTCTAATGACCGCAAGCGAATTGACACGGAGTTGAAGAAAAAAATTCTGCCGCTCATGAAAACGAAAACGCCCTATATTCTGTCATCGGATCATTCCACGCCGCCGGACGTGGACTACGCGTCGTTCATCTATTTTCGCGACCGCGGCCTGGAATTGGCGCGGTACACATAGAAAGCATGGTTAATGGGGCATGGTAGATGGTCAATGGCTGATGGGGGATGGACAAGCGGGCGCCGTTGTGGCTCGGTAGCCTGATAATGTAGCCTACGGTCTACAGCCCACAGCCTACGGTCTATGGATTTATCATGAGTGATCCGACTATAACCGAAGGCAGCGTGGGGCTGGTGGAGACAAAACACGTCGCCATCCGTCTGCCGCCGGAGGGGTTGGTTCTGGAAAACGGCGAAAGCTTACCAGAACTGCAGGTGGCCTACGAAAGCTACGGTGCGCTTGCGCCCGCCGGCGACAACGTCATTTTTATTTGCCACGCGCTTACCGGCGATGCGCACGTGGCCGGTTACCATAGCCCGCAGGATAAAAAATCCGGCTGGTGGGATGCCATGGTCGGTCCGGGCAAGGGGATCGACACTAACCGCTTCCACGTGATTTGCGCCAACATTCTCGGCGGCTGCATGGGCACGACGGGGCCTTCATCGCTTGATCCGCGCACGGGCCGTCCCTACGGATCATCCTTTCCCGCAATCACCACCGGCGATATGGTTCACGTCCAGTATCTCCTGCTCCAGCATCTGGGCATCAAGCGCCTGGCGGCGGTCATCGGCGGATCGTTCGGTGGCATGCAGGTTCTGGAGTGGATTCGCCGCTATCCTCGCGTGGTGGACAAAGGCGTGTGCATTGCTTCGGCCATGAGCCTTTCGGCCCAGGCGCTGGCGTTCGATATTGTGGGCCGCAACGCCATTCAGGCCGATGCCGCCTGGGCCGATGGCGACTATTATGGAAAAGCACAGACCCCCGACCAGGGCCTGGCCCAGGCGCGCATGATCGGGCACATCACCTATCTCTCCTCTGAAAACATGAAGCGCAAATTCGGGCGCGAGAAGAAGGCGATCCATGAACCCTTGCCGCGTTTTGCCACCCCGTTCCAGGTGGAAAGCTATCTGGATTACCAGGGCTCCAAGTTTGTTGACCGGTTTGACGCCAACTCCTACCTGCACATCACCGAGGCCATGGACATCTTTGACCTGGCCGAAAATGGTGCCGACCCGGCCGAGGCGTTCCGCCCCGTGGATCCGCGCACGCATGTCCTGGTGGTGGCCCTCAGCTCGGACTGGCTCTTCCCGCCGGAACAGTCGCTGGCCGTGGCCCGGGCGCTCGTGCGTGCCGGCAAGCATGTTTCCTATTGCCTCCTGCCGTCGCCTTATGGGCACGATGCGTTCCTAGTCGAGGTGGAACATTTAACCGACGTACTGCGCACGTTCCTGGAATCAGCAAGCGTCTCTTACCCGGATACGCGGGTGTTGAACATGCCTTCACCCCCTCCGCCGCAACGGCGGTTCGTGCGTAAAAGAGTCCACGGCGAATTGGAACGAGAAGATTACATTCGTATCGTTGAGCAAATTGTCCCCGGTGCGCGGGTCCTCGACCTCGGCTGTGGCGACGGTGAACTGCTGTGCGAACTCATGGCCCGTAAAACCATTACCGGCCTGGGCATGGATATTGATTTGGAGCATGTCATCAGCGTTCTGCGCAAAGGTCTGGATGTGTTTCAATGCGACCTCGACGCGGGCTTGAACGTCATCCCGGACGGGGCTTATGATTATGCCGTGCTCAGCCAGACCTTGCAGGTGGTGCGCAAGCCGCGCCTGGTCCTTAACGAAATGCTGCGCGTGGCGCGCGAGGGGATCGTGAGCTTCCCCAATTTCGGCAATTGGCGGCATCGCCTGCGGCTGGGACTCAAGGGCCGGATGCCGGTTTCCGGCAGCCTGCCTTTCGAGTGGTACGACACGCCCAACATCCATCTCTCCACGCTGAAAGACTTTCATTCCCTGTGCCGCATGGATCATATCCGCATTGTGGAGACCGTGTGCATCCCGCGCGGCTGGGGCGATGCCGCCTTGCTCCGCTTAGGCCGGCGCAATCTGGGGTCCGATCGGGTTTTGATCCGGATTGCGCGGGACAGCTGAAGATAGACACCAGATGACGGACGCCAGATGCCAGACGAGCATGGATAATAATAAACCGTTGCTTTCTGCGTCAGCGATATCTCGGGCGTAGCGCGGCGCGAAGCCCGATGGAACCGAATTCGATCACACTGCCGGGGGCGATACATCAAACTTGGGTTGTGAGTAAGACCAGCGTTGGGAGAAATTAAACTATGAAACTCGCCGAATGGATGGACAATAAATTGCCGGTCATCGTGGACACCATGTCGCGTTGCGTGA
The DNA here is from genome assembly GCA_026398415.1 of Kiritimatiellota bacterium. Classification (GTDB taxonomy): domain Bacteria; phylum Verrucomicrobiota; class Kiritimatiellia; order JAAZAB01; family JAAZAB01; genus VSJD01. Next base: position 10,526 of record JAPLSY010000016.1, read on the forward strand.
ATTGCCAGGTCGGCGTCAACACGGAGAAGCGGTTCAACCTGGCCGGACAGAAAGCCGTGCATGCGGTCGTGGATGAATTCATGGGTATTCTGTTTCCCGGCTGTCATGGGCACGCGCCGCTGGCCGAAAACCACATGGAAACCATGCTTAACGTCCGAATCCGCTCGGCGGCGACGCTCCTCGCGGAGCAGGCCGAAAATGCGTTCCGTTACCAATGCGAATTCGAAAAATGCAAGGATTGCGGGGACTGCCGTAAAAAAGCGGAAGAAGCCGTCATGGCCCTGCTCGAATCCCTGCCAAACATCCGCGATTTGCTCCAGCGGGATATCCAGGCGGCCTATGACGGCGATCCGGCCGCCCGCTCGCTCATGGAAATTGTCATGAGCTATCCCGGCCTGCAAGCCATTGCCATTCATCGCGTTGCCCACGTTCTTTATCAGAAGGGCGTGCCGCTGATCCCGCGGGTCATGTCGGAACAGGCCCATTCGAGCACGGGCATTGATATCCATCCGGGCGCCCGAATCGGCGGCGGATTTTTTATTGACCATGGCACGGGCGTGGTCATCGGTGAAACCTGCGTCATCGGCGAAAATGTGAAGCTGTATCAGGGCGTCACGCTGGGCGCCCTGAGTTTCCCCAAGGACGAGCACGGCAACCCCATTAAGGGCATCAAACGGCACCCCGAAGTGCGGGACAACGCGACGATCTATGCCGGGGCCACTATCCTGGGCGGCGAAACGGTCGTCGGCGAAGGCGCCGTAATCGGCGGCAACGTGTGGCTGACCCATTCCGTGCCGCCGGGCGCCAAGGTCTATAACCAGCAGCCCCAGCCCCGCATCCAGACAGTCGAGTGACCGGGCGTCGGTAGAAGATTTACCACGGAGGCACGGAGGAGCAAAGCAGAAGCTGAGATTCCATCAAATCTGGGATTGACGGCGCGCCAATCCCAGATTTGATAGAATGGTTTATATAGGGGAGGAAGACAAAAGATTTTTTCATGCCATTCAGTGAACTCCAAATATCAACAGCGCGCAAACGAACGCGCCGGACTTCCGGGGCGTTCGCTTGCGAGTCTCGGTGTCCTGTATATTCCGTGTCTCCGTGGTAAATCTTCTTCTATGCTTTGCCGGTGCATAGTGTTTGGCGTTTTCTTCTGCCTTATGGCTGCCCTCGTCACCGCCCGCGATCTGCCTCGTCTGATCTGCGATGAACCGGAATATTGTTTCGGCACGCTGAGCAACACGAACGACGTGCCGCATACCTTTGTGCTGGCCAACGAGGGCGATGCGCCGCTTGCTATTTACCGGGTCCAGACTGATTGCGGTTGTACCCATGTGCGCCTGGAGGACAAGATCATCCACCCGGGCGAGCAGATCACCGTGCAGGTGCGGCTAATTCTCAAGGGCCGTGCTGGAGGTCAGCACAAACGCGTGACGATCGAATCCAACGATCCCGACCACCCCCGGCTGGCGTTAAGCTTGATCGGCGAGGCCGTGGCCGAGATGGAAGTCAAACCCGACCGGATTTACTGGGGCAATCTGCGGAGCGATGCGGCTGAAGTCAAAACGGTGGATATCGGATTTGACGATTCGGCGCCGGGTTATATCACCGGCGCCGGTGTGATTTCGCCGGCGTTTGCCGTTGCCGTGGAAACGAACAAACCCGGCCGGGCCTATCGGATCCGGATTCGGCTTGTGCCGCCGCTGGCGCTCGGCCGGTTTGCAACCAATGTGTGGATTACCACTGATGCTCCCCGCTACCCGCAACTTACCGTGCCCATGCAGGGGCGGGTGGTAGGGGACATATACACCGTGCCGGATGAGCTCCGGCTGGCGAGCGCTACCAATCAGCCGGTTTCACGCTTGCTCATGGTCCAGTCCAGCCTTAAGCGGCCTTTCCGCATTCTCAAGGCAGAGCCTCCCCTGACGAATATGGAGGTCAGAGTTCGCTCGATGCTGACCCGGGGCTACCGGATCGAATTGCGGAATATTTTACCTGACCCGGCGCTGGACGGCAAATCCTTGGTGATTACCACTGATTGCGCAACCATGCCCGAGTTAACCGTTCCGTTCCGGATCGGCCAACCGCCCTGAAGTGCGGTCATTTTTATTTCTTTCGCAACTCACGGTAGGCGGCGGCAACGATGGCATCGAGCGTGCGGGCTAACTCCGGCGCGATCGGTTCGGGTCTGTGGGTTTTGAGGATGGCTTCCTTTTCCCGGCGGCAGCGGTCTTCCGTGCTGAGGGCGCCGTTGTCCACCCAGGCCTGGTAATAGTTGCGGTCCAGTAGTTTCGGGAACCACAGCTCGTGGCGGAAATGCTCGGCTGTGTGCGGCTGGTCAATGAAGGTCCCGCCGGGACCCACTTCCGCAATAACATCGAGTCCCAGGGTATCGTCGCTGATCTCTACTGTGCGCATGACGCTTTCCACGTAACGGATGACTTCGTTGTGGAGCACCAGAATATCCAGCGAGGCGGCCTGGTCCACGCCGCAGATGCCCAAGTGCCCGAAAATATCCGCCCCCGCCGCCGCGCCCAGCATAAGCGTCACGCCTGATTCGAGCCCGGCCTGCGCGTCCGTCCGCTTGGAGTCGGTGAGCCCGACGTTGATATAAACCGGGAGTCCGTAAAATTTGCCCATTTGCGTCATGGCCACGCCAAAGATCGCCTGCTCCGGTCCGCAGAAAATCATTTGCGTGGTCTGCATGTCGAAGGCGTGGCAGATGCCGCCGTAGCAAACCGGCATCCCCGGTCGGATCAATTGGGTGATGCATACGCCGGCCAGAATTTCGGCGTTCTCCTGGGCCATGGTGCCGGCCAGCGTGCCTGGCGCCGAAAGACCCATCTGGGCCATCGGGCCGATGGGCACCGGCATATTCAGGCGGGCAGTTTCAAAAAGGAGATCTATGCCGTTAAACGGAAAACGCAGTGGGCTGATCGGCTCCAGGAACGGATAGCATAGCGGGAACTTGGTGGCCCGCGCCTCATCGCCACGCAGGGCGATGAGCATATCGATGATGAAGCGGGCGGAGGCGCGGTCATGGAACCAAAACGTAATCGGCTTGGTCGTGTTCTTGATCATCGTGGCCAGCACTTCCACGCAACGCGCCTCGCCGGTCAATTCGTGCGGATCGGCCATGGCGCCCACGATGTTGATGCCTTCCAGCGCGTCGCCAAAGCGCGCCGCCATGGCGACATCCGCCAGCGTTGCATAACGCCGCGCGCCGCCGATCTCATCCACCCACGATGCCTCGCCCGCGATGCTGTTGTAATTACGCCGACCCTGGCCGAACGCGGCCGTGCGTTGCAGATCGCGCCCATAGATCGTATACTGCTTGCCGGCCTGCGCCACCAGGCGCATGACCAGGTCCGCGGGTATGCGCACCCGGTTCGCGGCCGAATCCACCTTGGCCCCCGCATCGGCAAAACGCCCCAGGATTTCCTTGTGCGGCACTTCCACCCCGACCCGCTCCAGGATCGTTAACGATGCCTCGTGAAGCCGCTTAATTTGTCCTTCTGATAAAATTTTTGTAATCATAATTATTTTCACCTCCGTGCTAAAAGTTATAATTTATAGCCGCCGTGCGCATAGCCATAAAATTTTCCAGCGGAACTTGATTCATGACTTCCGTGCTTGAGCCGATAAGGATTTGGCCCTCGGTATCCTCGATGGCTTGCACCACTGCATCCTGAACTTCCTGCGGTTTGCCGAATGGCAGAAGATGGCTGACGTCAATACCGCCAAAAAAGATGAGCTCAGGATAACGCTTGTGCAGATCAGCCAGATCCATTCCCGCCTGGACCTCGATCGGGTTCAAGCCGTCAATGCCCGCCGCAACAAGATCGTCCATGATGGGGTTCAAATTTCCATCCGAATGAAAGACAACCTTTTTCCGGCGCGCGTGGAAAGCGCTGATAACTCTTTTTAGCCGCGGAAAATAGTGTTCCGCCAGCCAGCGTGGGCTGAACATGGGGCCGGACTTGAAGGCAATGTCTTCGCCGATAAAGACGGCATCAAAAGGATCATCATCCGGCAAACCATCAACCCATTTGCATGCCTGCTCAGTGTTTGCTTCCAGCTGCGCATCAATGACATCTTCAACGTCAGAGAGATAATAGCTGAATGTCTCCAGGCCAACCTCCGTGTATAATCCCATCAGCCCGGGTGAAGGCGCGTATAGAAGCAGATAATAATCCTTGCCGAACGAAAAATGCCAATCACGGTGCCGCAGGTATCCGCCGTCATTGGCGGTAGCATAACGAGCGTTTGCCTGCATGTTTTGGACAGTCAGTTCGCCCTGTTTGATTTGACGGTATTCCTCGGCGGATGCAAACACCTTTGGCGGAGTCCAAACGGTCCAGCGTTCATACTGGCATACGCGGCCATCGGGCAGAGTTTCCGATCTTTCCTGCATCGGCGCAAAATACGAAAATCTGGAACTGTCCGTTGCCGCAACAAGGGCGGAAATACCGCTGCGGTCATCGCCTGTTTCTACGGGCACACCGCCGTTGAAATGACAAAGAACGGCGTCATTCGGCAACAGATCAAATAATGGCGCATGATCCGGTTTGCCAAATGTCATGACCCGTTGAACGCGCTCTTTAGAACCTTTCATTTTCTCCTTACTCCTCCTATGACTGACTATGGAGGCGCTATACTGGATACGACCGATAACTCAATCTGTTGGCAAGCCGAAGGCGTTGTGCTCAGTTAAATGTCGGCAATAAATCTTTCTGCAGTTTCAGCATTTCGTTCATCATAAGTACAGCATGTTTATACGAATCGACCGTAGGATCGAGCAGGATCGCCTGCAGCAGTTTCATCTTGCTCTTTTCGGCGAAGGCTTCGATCAGGAGCTGGTTGATACTGGCCTGGGTCCGCATGAGCGCGGCAATCGGTTCCGGCAAAGGCGCCATGGGTACGGCCTGCAGTCCCTTGGCGTCGCACCGGGCTGGCACTTCAACCACCATGTCGGCGGGGAGATTGGGAATGGCGCCCCGGTTGGGAATGTTTACCGCCTCCAGCTCACGCGAGCGGTTCAGGAGCATGGCTTCCATGATCGGGATTGCCAGTTCGCCGGAGGGACTGATGGTTTCCGCCGCGTGCTCCTGGTGAATGACCGGCGGGTTTTTGTCCGGCTTTTGCTGCCAGGAACAATGCGTGGGCGCGGTTTCAATGGTATATACAAAATCCGGTATATTCCTTGTCACCCATGGCTCACCCTCCAGCGCGTCATAATAAAAATGCAACTCGCTGGCCATGAATTCCGACGCCCAGCGGACATACTCGCCGTAGTGGTTGGTGCCGGGTGACGGCCAGAGCCCGAAGACGCGCAACATTACGCGGCCCAGGGCCAGGTCGTGCCATTTGGTTGTCCAGCGCGCGCGCCGCTCCGCCGCGCGCAATTTCGGGTAAAGATCCTCGCCCGTCGCGATGCACTTGATGGTCTGAAAGAAGGTAAAATGGTTGATGCCGCAGGCCCGGAAAAGAATCTCGGGTGGCGCCATTCCCAGTATTTCGGCCACCTGGCGCTGGCCGCCATAAACGCCGTGACACAAGCCCACTGCCCGAATGCCCGACAAGCGGAATATGGCCTCGCACAACTTGTGTTCGGGGTTGGAAAAATTAAGCAGCATTGCCTCGGGGCAGAGACGTTCCATGGTTTTGGCAATGTGCATAATCGGTCCCATGTTGCGCAGGGCGTGGAAGATGCCGCCGGGACCGCCGTTCTCGCCGTAGACCTGTTTGAACCCGTATTTGCGGGGGACATGGAAATCCTGGCTCCAATACAGGTAACGGTCCACCTCGAGGGCCGTGATCACGAAACGGGCATTTTTCAATGCGGTCTTGAGATCGGTGGTCTTGGTGACGGTAATCCGGCGCCCCAACTGCTCCATGAGGCGGGAAGCATACCGTTCGTTCTCCGGCAGGTGATCGGGGAGGGTGTCCATGAGCACCAGTTCCACGCCCCGTTCGCACAGGGCAGGCGAGAGCAGAATGTCCCGGATAACCGCCGGCCCAAATGACCGGCTGCCGGCTCCAATCAGTGCAATCCGGAAGCCGCCGGCCTTTTTGTTGGACGAAGGCCGGGTTTTGGCCCGCGTTTCTTTTTTAATATTCATGGACATGTGTTATCCAAACTGCGGCAGTAAATCCCTTGAGGCATGTAACAATTCGTCCAGCATCGGCTTGGCTTTATTCGGCCAGATAGCCATTTCGTCCACCATAAGCGCCTGCAAAGCGGCCTGTCTATCGCCTTTAACGCCGGCATCGGCAACCAATTCCTGCCAGACAAACCGCTTTTCAAGCATGCCCTTCAAGATTAGCGGCGCTTCCTTTTGCACAATTGGTTTCACGCCGGTTGAGTCGGTTACCACTTCCGTTTCGATTTCGGCGTTGAACGGCAGGTTGGCAACTGCGCCCTGATTGGCGACATTGGCGATACACAATTCCCTTTTGCCGGAAGCAATGGCGCTTATCATCCGTGCTAATCCCTCGCCGCGAAGCGCGGACGACGGCGCCGGTTTTTCCGGGATTTTTGTCTCATCAAGAATTTTTTTATATTGCGCGATAAATTTACGGCGTAACCGGCTTGATGACGCGCGCCGCGCGGTTTGGGACTTTTTCTCGTCATAGCCGTGCGCTTTGGCGGCGCCCGCCAGGCCGTAAGGTAACTTTTCCTGCCCGCCCTGCACTTGGGAAAGGAAAGGATAGAACTCGATAATGTGATCGTCGGCGGGATACACGATCTGGTAGCCGTAAATCCGGGAAAGTTCGGTGCTGAGGATGTGGCCCTGCGGCGGATTACTCCGGGCCATCTTTTTCATTAATTCATTATAGACATCCCGGCCATTGTGGCGCAGGGCGGTGAACCAATAGTAATGGTTCGTGCCCACCCAGGAGCATTCCAGCTGTTCAATCGGCATGTTGAGCACTTTGGCGGCCGATGCGATTCCCTCTTGAACGCCGTGACACAGGCCGATAACGGAGATGGCTGTGTACTTGCGGATTGCCCGGCAGAGCACAGCCATTGGATTTGAATGGCTGATAAAAATTACCCGGGGACAGCGTTTTTCCATTTCACGGCAAATTTTAATATGCGCCGGTATTGAACGAAGCGCCATCATCATGCCGGCCGGCCCGCAAGTATCGCCGATAAGCTGCTGGACGCCGTATTTCGCCGAAATATGCTTGTCCATATGCGAATAATAAGAGCCGTAAACATTCGGCGTAATTTCGGCCCCGCTTCCGCCAATTGACGAAACGGCAAAATCGGCGCCATCCACGGCGTCGGCGAGCCGTTTGGCCGCGCGCACACGATAGTTGGCGCCAAGCCGGCCGAATAAACGACTGGCCAGTTCGGCCATCAGTTGCGCTTTTTCGGCGTCCAGATCGTAAAAGACGATTTCTGAACCTTCCAGGTCGCGCAAACTCGCGAGATCAATTAACGCATGCGGAAAATAAAGACTACCTGCTCCCAGACATACGATTTTTTTTTCAATCATGGCCTAACCTCGCTATTAATCATTTTCCTTTTTTAATGATCGGTCCGTTCCTATGCAAGGTCCCGGCAAACCGATTTCTTTTGCTTGACCTTATTGTGAATATATGGTCTTTCGTCAACAACGAATAACGCATGTATTTTGAAGAATATGCGATGTATATTTAAGCCATGAAACACGATCTCTCCCATCTGGAACTGGTCCGCAAACTGACCCAGGATCTCTCGGCCGATCATCCCATCCAGGTCAGTGCGCAAGCCTATCGGCACCACGCAGGCTATCAAAGCGACATGCACTACGGGCTGGAATTGGGCCTGGTACTTTCCGGTTGCATGCGCCGGTATTACCGCGCTGGCCGGCAAACGGTGAAACCCGGCGAGGCGTGGTTTTGCGGGATGTGGGAGCCGCACGGCTGTGAAATCGTCGCGGTTCCCTGCAAGGTCGTTGTTCTCGTCATCTGGCCCCCCATCCTCGCCCGGATGCAATTGGAAGAACAACCGGACATTAACTGGATGGCGCCTTTTATAACGCCCCATGCCAAAAGACCGCAAACCGTGCCTGCCCTGCGCAAAGCGATGCTGACGATCGGCCAGCGGTTGGCGTCCATCGCGGCGGATCCGCCGCCCATGGCCAAGGCCTGGTTGCGGATACTGCTGATGGAAAGCCTGCTCCTGCTGATCGCGTCCTGGAAGGCGCCGCCCGCCCTATACCCTGTTTCGATCAGCGATCCTATGGAAAAGGTGAATCGCGTCCTGCAACTGGTTTTTGCCGGTCATCGGCGTGTTTCAACCAAGGATGCCGCTCAGGCCTGTGGCTTAAACATCAAAACATTCAATGCCGTATTCACACACTGGATGGGCATTCATTTTTCCGAATTTGCGTTGCGCTATCGTCTCAATGCGGCCGCAGCCCAGTTAAAAACAACGGACGCCTCAATTAAAGTCGTGGCCTTGCAGTGGGGTTTTGTGGATACCAGCCATTTCAACCGCTGTTTCAACCGATATTATGGCTGTGCGCCGAGCGATTACCGGCAGCAGCGCACGGCTGCGCGCAGGCAGGCGTAAAAGAACACGGGGCGGTTTGTCGTCTGGTGTCCTCTTCAGTCCGCCGTCCGTCGTCCGTCGTCTGGCGTCTGGCGTCCTTCTTCTACTGAATATCCCGATGGTATTCCTGCAGGGATTTGACGCCGCCATGGCCGGTTCGGCGCGCGGCAATGCCCTTGGCCGATGCCAATGCCGCCGCAAGCGTCGTCACATAGGGCACTTTATGTTTGATGGCCGCCTTGCGAATATAGGAGTCGTCATCTTGGCTGCGCTTGCCGAAGGGCGTGTTGATGACCAGTTGGATTTCATTGTTCATAATCCCGTCCGCGATATTCGGCCGGCCCTCGTAGAGCTTGTTGATCGCTTCGGACGGAATACCGTTCTGTGCAAAAAACGCATGCGTGCCGCTTGTGGCCTTGATCCGAAAGCCCAGCTTGACAAACGCTCTGGCCACCTGCAGGACGGTCCGATGCGTTTTGTCAGCCAGGCTGATGAGCACGGTGCCTTCGGTCGGCAACGCCGGCGATACGGCTTCCTCGGCCTTGAAGAACGCCATGCCGAAGGAATCGGCCAAACCCAGTACCTCGCCGGTGGAGCGCATCTCGGGGCCGAGCAGCGGGTCCACTTCCGGGAACATATTAAAGGGAAACACCGCTTCCTTGACGCCGAAATGCGGAATCTTGCGTGGCTTGAGATGCATCTCGGCCAGTTTCCGGCCTAACATGAGTTGGGTGGCAATGCGCGCCATGGAGACGTTGCAGACCTTGGACACCAGCGGCACGGTGCGCGAAGCGCGCGGGTTGGCTTCCAGTACGTAGACCACGTCCTTGGCAATGGCATATTGCATGTTCATGAGTCCGATGACATTGAGTTCCTGGGCGATGCGCCGGGTGTAGGACTCGATCGTGTCGAGGTGCTTCTTCGGGATGCTCACGGTCGGAATCACGCAGGCCGAGTCGCCGGAATGAATGCCGGCCAGCTCGATATGCTCCATGACCGCCGGCACGTAGGCGTCGGTGCCGTCGGCCAGGGCGTCGGCCTCGGTCTCAAGGGCGTCATCCAGGAAACGGTCAATCAGGATCGGCCGCTCCGGCGTGACGTCCACGGCGGCGGCGACATAGTGCTTCAGCATCGCTTCATCGTAAATCACTTCCATGCCACGCCCGCCCAGGACGTAGGAGGGCCGGACCATGAGCGGGTAACCGATCCGATTGGCCACCTTGAGCGCTTCGGCCATGGTGCTGGCCATGCCGGATTCCGGCATGGGAATGCCCATGCGCTCCATGGCCTGGCGGAATCGGTCGCGGTCCTCGGCCAGATCAATCGTTTCCGGCGTCGTACCCAGGATGCGCACACCGGCCTTGGCCAGCTCGCCGGCGAGATTAAGCGGTGTCTGCCCGCCGAACTGCACTATCACGCCGTCGGGCTTTTCCTTCTCGTAAATGCTCAGGACATCCTCGACGGTCAACGGCTCGAAATACAGTTTGTCGGAGGTGTCGTAGTCAGTGGAGACGGTTTCCGGGTTGCAGTTGACCATTATGGTTTCCACGCCGGCCTCGCGCAGGGCGAACGCGGCATGAACACAGCAGTAATCGAACTCAATGCCCTGGCCAATGCGGTTGGGTCCGCCGCCGAGGATCATGATCTTGCGCCGGGTACTGACGCTCGTTTTGTCCGGCGCATTGTAGGTGGAATAATAGTAGGCCGCCTTTTCAACACCGCTCACCGGCACGGCATCCCAACCTTCCACGACCCCCAGGGCCGTGCGCCGGCGGCGGATTTCTGCCTCCGGGATTGCCAGAAGTTTGGCCAGGTAACGGTCGGCAAACCCGTCCTTTTTGGCTTTGATCAACAACGCGTCCGTCAGGGTCTTGCCCTTGTAGCGGAGGATTTCCTCCTCCAGTTCCACCAGTTCCTTCATCTGCTGAAGGAACCAGGGCTTGATATAGGTCTTGCGATAAAGCTCTTCCACCGTGGCGCCCTTGCGCAGGGCCTCGTAGATGATGAACTGGCGCTCGCTGGTGGTTTCGCTCAGCATGGCCATGAGCTCGTCCAGCGAGCGCTGGTTGAAATCCTTGGCAAAACCCAGGCCCGCGCGGCCGATCTCCAGGGAGCGGATGGCTTTCTGCAGGGCTTCCTTGTAGTTCTTGCCGATGCTCATGACCTCGCCCACGGCGCGCATCTGGGTGCCTAACTTGTCCTGCACGCCCCGGAATTTCTCGAAGGCCCAGCGCGGAAACTTGACTACCACGTAATCGCCGGAAGGTGTGTATTTTTCCAGTGTGCCGTCACGCCAATAAGGAATCTCGTCCAGCGTCAGGCCCGCGGCCAGCATGGAGGAAACCATGGCGATGGGAAACCCCGTGGCTTTCGAGGCCAGCGCGGAAGACCGCGATGTGCGCGGATTGATCTCGATGATAACCACCCGGTCGGTTTTGGGATCGTGCGCGAACTGGATGTTGGTGCCGCCGATAACCTGGATGGCTTCGACAATTTTATAGGAGTAGTCCTGAAGTTTCTTCTGCAGATCGGGACTGATCGTCAGGTATGAATGCCCATGGCGTCCACGTTTTCGATGAAGCAGACGGTAATCATCTGGTTTTTGGCGTCGCGGACGACTTCCAGCTCCAGTTCTTCCCAGCCGAGGACGGATTCCTCGATTAGAATTTGTCCGACAAGGCTCGCGGCGATACCGCGACTGGCGATCGTGCGCAATTCATCCGCGTTGTAGACCAACCCGCCTCCGGTGCCGCCCATGGTATAGGCCGGGCGGATGACCACGGGATAGCCCAGTTCGCCGGCGATCTTCTCGGCCTCAGGCACGTTGTAGGCCGGTGCGCTTTGGCATGGCGAGTCCTTTATTGTAATCAGAAGCCAGAATTCAGGAGTCAGAATTCAGAGTTTTGTCTTCTGGATGGTGTATTTCATTCTGTCTTCTGACTACTGA
>JAPLSY010000068.1 GCA_026398415.1 Kiritimatiellota bacterium
ACAATGGCCACCACGTGTTCGGCGCCCCCGCGGCGGTCGCGCGCCACCGCCATGCCCAGCGCGGCCGAGAGGGCCGTGCCGGCGTGCCCGGCGCCGAATGCGTCGTAAGGACTTTCCGATTTCAGCGCAAACCCCGACAAGCCGTTTAACTGGCGCAGCGTATGAAACCGATCCTTGCGGCCGGTGAGGATTTTATAGGTGTAGGTCTGATGGCTGACGTCCCATACCAGCTTGTCCTTTGGCGGGTCGAAAACCTTAAGCAGGGCCATGGTCAACTCCACGGCGCCCAGGTTGGCCGCCAGGTGCCCGCCTGTGTGGCTGACCGTCTGAATGATCAGTGCGCGGATTTCCGCGGCCAGCGGGTTCAGCTCCTCGGGGGCAAGGGAGCGCAGGTCGGCGGGGCTATTGACTTTGTCGAGAATGCGATTCATGAAATCACTAAGCAAGTAACATTGACTTTATCCGACGGTTGGATTTTGGTAAAAGACTCCCTCTCCCTCTCGCCTGGGCGAAGCGCTTTGGCGGAGCCTGGTGTGAGAGGGACAGAGTGAGGGGATTCCATGAGTTCCTCCAATGCCATTCTAATCCCAGCCAAAACGCCATCTAAATTTTCCCTGAGCTGAAAATTCCAGATGCGCTTGATCCGGATGCCATGTATCTTTAAATATCTATCCCTTTTCGCATCATGCACCTGCGCTTTTAGTTCCCCGTGCTGACGACCGTCCAGTTCGATTGCCAATTTACTTTCGTAACAGAAAAAGTCCAACACATATGGCCCAATCGAATATTGGCGCCGGAACTTACAGCCCGCCATTTTGCGATTCCGGAGATGATGCCAAAGCAATTTTTCCGCCCAGCGCATTTCACGGCGGAAGGTTTGGGCCTGTATTGACGTGTTCATAAATACAGTGCCCCCTCACCCTAACCCTCTCCCACCAGGCTCCGCCAAAGCGCTTCGCCCAGGCGAGAGGGAGAGGGAGAGGGAGAGGGAATACACATTAAAATTCCTATGCTCAAGATTAGGTTCGACAACTATTTCACCTCTCCCTCGGGAGAGGTCGATCCTGATCGCGACGCGTATCAGGATCGGGTGAGGGGGGACATTTGCTAGCATTACCCCTCATCCTAAGCCTCTCCCGGGAGAGAGGGGGTATTATTCACGCCTATTTCTCTTCCTTCGAATCCGGCGCTACCTTGCCTTCCTCTTCCGCAGATTCTTCCGGCGTCGTGAACGGCGCCAGGGTGGTCTGGCTACCCTGTTTGACCAGCAATTCGATCTTGCGTTCCACCTCGTTGAGCTTGGTCGCACAGATTCCGACGAGGTTCATACCCTCCTCGAAATGTTTCATCATTTTTTCGAGACTGAGCTCGCCGCTTTCCATCTCGCGTACGATGGTTTCCAGCCGCTCCAGCGATTTTTCAAAGCCGGGCTGCTTATCATCCTTCTTAGTTGTCGCCATGGTTAAGAACCTCCGATTCGAATGTGCCCTTCGCCACCCGGGTTGTGATCAGGTCACCCGGCCGGGCCTGGTTGGCCGCCTTGATTACGCGGCCATCCGGCCTGAACGTAATACTATACCCGCGTTCCAAAACCGCAAGTGGGTTTATCCCCTTCAACTGGGTCTCCAGCCGCGCCAGGGCCATGGCTTGGATGTGGCTCCAGGCCTGCATGGGCCGGGTGAGCCGCCCGTTGAGCTCGTCCACCCGCTGCTGTTCCTGGCGCAGACTGTTTTCAGCCTGGCGTTGCATATGCGCGTGCAGGCGTTCGATCCGTTCCAGGATACGCCGCACCAGGTGAAGCGGCTCACGAAACACGTAACTGCGGCTGGCGGCCAAGAACCTGTGCCTCAAGTCCGTCATCTGTTGGCGGAGCCCGCGGCCCAGGCGGCGCGAACATTCCGCGAGCCGAGCCTCGAAATCCGCCTTGCGGCCGATGACCAGTTCCGCCGCCGCCGAGGGGGTCGGCGCACGCAGATCGGCGACAAAATCGCTGATCGTAAAATCAATTTCGTGGCCGACAGCCGAGATAACCGGAATGGCCGAACGCGCGATAGCGCGGGCCACAATTTCCTCGTTGAAGCACCACAGGTCCTCCAAACTGCCGCCGCCGCGGCCGACGATCAGAATATCCATATCGCCCCGGCGGTTAAAGTCGTCCAGGGCCGCGGCGATTTCCTCGGCGGCGCCCGGCCCCTGGACGCGCACCGGTGCTACAACGATATGCAGGTTATAAAATCGGCGCGTCAGGATGTTCAGGATATCGCGAATCGCCGCGCCGGTGGGTGAAGTCACAATCCCGATGTGCCGGGGCAGGAGCGGCAGGGGCTTTTTCCGCGCCGGATCGAAAAGGCCTTCCGCTTCCAGCTTGTGTTTGAGCGCCTCGAAAGCCGCCTGCAACGCCCCCTGGCCGGCCGCTTCCAGGGCACGGACGATCATCTGATACTGGCCGCTTTTCTCATAAACGCTGATGAGGCCATTGGCCCGCAGGAGCATGCCGTCCCTGGGCTGAAAGCGCACGCCACGCTGGTTGCCGCGGAACATGACGAGCGCCAGTTGCGCGCTCTCGTCCTTGAGCGTGAAGTACCAGTGGCCCGAAGCCGGTTGGCGAAAATTGGAAAGCTCGCCCTCCACCCACACCTCGCCCACCTCATCCTCGAGGACGGTCTTGATCAACCGCGTAAGCTCGGCGACGCGGTAGATTTTTTGGGGTTTGGCTGGCGCACTGATCATGGCCATAATTTATTCTTTCCCGGCCACCTTAATTACCAGTTCCGGCGGTTTCAGCAGGCCGCAGGGAACTAACTGGTAAGCTTCGCACCATTGGTTGCCGGTGGTGATAAATTCCGCGGGGCCAGTCCAAACCGGCCATTTTTGTGCGTTGTGCAGAGGCCCATGCGAGTTGCGCCGGTGCCCCAGAATTTCAATGCCCAGCTTTACCATGCACGGCGTGCTTTTTACAAAAGCCGTAATGTCTGCTTCATACGGCGGCCAGGCCAGCATCCCCGCCGGCCGGTCGTTAACGAAGATGCGCGCTCCAACGCCGCGGAAAGCCGACAACCGCAGGAAAACATGCGCATCCTTCCGCCGTGGCAGTTTTACGTTTGTGTGATACGTGACATGGCCGGCATAAAATGCCAGGCCCTGCTTGACCCAATCGCCGATTTTCAAAGACGTTACCTGCGGCGTAATGGTCGCTTGAGCGCCCTTAACCTTAACCCCGAAATTACCGAGGAAATAACAGAGCTCCAAGCCGGATTTGGCGTCATAGTCGCACAGGAGCCGCAATTCGTTGGCGCCGGAATGCAACCGCTCCGCATCGAACGGGACCTTGCGTAGAGATCGGTCCGTCCACCATTCATGGGCTTGCCGGGTGTCAAGCGGGCGACCGTTCAGGCTGGCTTTAAACCATTCCGGATGTTCCAGCGCCAATTCAATGACGCCGGCCGGCACGGTGTCGATGCGGATGGTGTAGACGAGTTCAACCGGAACGGTTTTATGTGTACGGTCTGGTTTCTGCGCCCAGGGTTGCACCATGCTTCCACCGCGGGGTGGAATGCCCAATGCGCTGCGCGCGGCGCGATCCACCCGGAGAATCTCGGTTTCCGGCTGCCACGCGCCGTTACCGATGCGATACCGGGGCCGGTCAAGCACCAGCACGTTGGGTTCGCTGAGCTGGATATTCCAAGCCTTGATCTTCAGCGGGCGCACCGCCCG
>JAPLSY010000032.1 GCA_026398415.1 Kiritimatiellota bacterium
TGAGATCGTCACACGTTCTTGCAAGTTGTTCCTTTGTACAGTCCTTGTCACTGCCATAGCGTTTGACAAGTTCCGGCAAAGTTCGGAACAGAGCTTTGGCAATCATTCGATTGCTTGGGTATGCATCTTTCATTCTCAGCCTAACGAAACGGCTCACGCTGAGCGAAGCGATAGCGTGAAGCCGCTGGTTCGACGCATCATGTCATCTTCTCTTTCGCGAGGCCTACACAGTCTGGATCATCAGGGTTGAGTTTGTATTCCTTAATCGCTTGGAAGAACACATGGAGATCTACATTGCTCAACGCTTCGGCATGGGGTTCCAAAGGTGAACGTGAGTTGCGCAACTCGAGTCTTCGACACGCCTCTCTTATCTCCTTGTCGCTTCGAAGGAGAAGGACTCCAGAGTTGATCAATCTCCTAAGAGGATAGTAACGGTACTTGCTTGCATCTGAATGGTAAGCATCGACAAGTCGGTTGATTCGGCTTTCCACATCATCTTGCTCGTATTGTTGCTTCGTCCGTTGGACGCCAGCGAAGTAGGTCAAGACGGCAAGCACGACACCTGCGATTCCGATAATAATCTCAATTGTCATCTCATACTCTCTCCGGCGAACGACACGGGTCAGGCTGAGCCCGCCGCAGACGGGCGATAGCCTGAACCAGTTGGTTCGCTGCTTTTCTTTCTTCCAATTGGAACCCGAAGAACGCCGAGGAGTGCCCCGAG
Source organism: Kiritimatiellota bacterium (assembly GCA_026398415.1). GTDB lineage: Bacteria > Verrucomicrobiota > Kiritimatiellia > JAAZAB01 > JAAZAB01 > VSJD01. The sequence goes on from JAPLSY010000032.1 coordinate 725, forward strand.
AATCACGGAGACCGTCAACCAGTAAAGTAAGACAACCTCTATGCCGAAGAACCCCAGCGGAAGGCCCCATTCGCCATCGACGACATGATATGTGTTGAATACCGCCCCTGGCAGAAACGAATAGACTTGGGAGAACAACAAACACGGCGGGCAGAACAAGAACATGTAATGAGGAAAGCGCCACGAAGCCAGTCCCAAAACCATGACCCCGGCTGGCACTAACACGAGGAACATGCTCATGAAGACGATGCCATGCCACATTCTCTTTCCAAGTGTCATCATTTTATCTCTTCATGCGAACGTCACGGTTCACCCGCGACGCATCTTGTGCGCCGTAGGGTGAAACCGATTGTTGGATCATTCTTTAATTTCGTTTTGTATTACTTCGAGAACGCTGGTCTGTTTCCACACTGGTGCCCGCCAGGATTCCGGCGGATTGTCGAGTGCGTTCTGCACTCGAATCAGGGAGTTGCTCAGGCGTTCTGACTCCCCCTGTGCTTGGAGTTCTGCAAAATACTTGCAGAATTGACTGAATGGTCGAACGAAGTTCCAATGGGCTGCCATTGCGCTATGATCGTAGCCAACAAAATGACCCCAGCGAAAAGCAACAACACCCGTGAGAATCAGGCTGATTGCCACAACCAGAATTCGAATTTTTCCTTTGGTCTTGGTTGCAGCCACACAGACTGCTGGAACAACCACAAGGAAGAATGCGGCGATCAAGATAATGTGAATCAATTCAGCTGGCATTCTTTATTATCCTTCATGATCCAACGTCAGTGCTGAGGATCGGCGAATTTGCGAGCCGTATCCTCCGGCACTTGGTTCGGCTTATGTTTCATGTCCTCTATAACCTCCTTAACCTTCGACAAGAGATTTGTATCAGTTTGTGAACCGTATAACAATCTCCAGTCGAGTTGCTTATCCGAGTCGGCAACTGGTGTCACCTGAACATAGGTTTGCGAGCAGGGCCCCTTCAGTATCTGGGGATGTACCAATTGGTTGGGGCTGCCCTTCGGTTCGCTCCTGACATACAGAATAAAACCCTTGGGCGAAGGCCCGATTTCGTCATCAACGTTGGCAGAAAGATCGCCTTTCTTGTTCAAGATCCTGTGCACCTTGTTTGTTTGGGGCAGGTATATCGCACGGAGGAATGTGACCGCATGATCTGGATTGATCCAGATGTCAGGTTTTGGATCCAGCGCAGTCATGACAACCTCCAGTCTCGCCTTCAAGACGACAAGGACATCGTTTGTCGCGGCGTGTGCCGAGACGAACAAAGCGAAGCATCCAAGCAGAGCGCCAGCGACCAATCTCTTCATCTTGTTCCTCCTGCCGAACGGTGACGTTCACGGGCGGGCAAAGCCCGTACCGTGCGACGCCGTGTTCGACACTGTGTCTTTCCTATCTAGAACCAACCGGTTTTGCCTCTCCCGATGCCTTGTCCACCCAAATGATGTATGATTGTGGGCCTTTCCCCCTCTCCGTTGGCACGAAGGTTAGCACCCATCGGACATCGGTTTCCTGCACACTGAATGGCCTCGCTTGCCACTTCACGTCTGGCTGTGCCTGACACAGTGCCGCGTATCCCTTACGGACGACATCTTGCTTGGATGGACTTGGCTCCTGCTTCTGCGTTTGGATGAGGGCAACTCCAGACGTTGGGGCCGGGGGTGTCACTGTTTTGACAAGGCAGTTCGGCGGCCTAGTGCAGCCGGTGAACAGAATCATTGCACCAGCAAAAACAGTGTACGCCATTCTCATCATCTTCACCTCTGTCGAACGTCAGCGTTGAGGCTGAGACCCGCCTTGCGGGGCGATAGCCTCCAACGCCTGGTTCGATGCCTTTCCATTCTTTTTGCATGGGCAGAACTGAAGCCCCGAAACGAGCAATGGCAACCCAACAAGGACAATAGTGATCGTTGCTCGGCTGTGCTGCAAAAAGCCCATATGGATCGTGACCACATCGAGAAGGAACAAGACGATTCCCGCCAGAACACCGGCAAGCATGTTGTGCCGACCACGGATGATCGACAGGACACTGGCCGTGATGAATAATACGCCGAGTTGGGCGCCAACTACCAATGAGGAAATCGCCATGCCTCGCAAAAAGCTATGCATCTTTTGCCACGGTTCCGGTTCATGGCCCAGAACCCAGAGCCAATTCACAATGCCCATGCAAAGCAGAAGGATCGCTGCCACACCCGCTGTGGACACGAGCACTTTCAGCAGAAGCCTTGACCATTCTGTCTTCTTGTTCATCTTGTGCATCGAACGATGACCTTCAGTGGCGGCGCGGAACGCGCCGTACACTGCGAGGTCTGGTTGGGCTCTCTTCATAGCCCTTCTTGATGCCGGGAAACTGCAACTTGTGTTTCAATCCCCGAAAGATATGACGATTCTTGTATTCTACTAGATACCGAACCGATTTTGCTGCACGCAGAAGACTCCGTTTCCACTTCTCCGATTCATTAGCCCACTCTTCTATGTCCGTAAGTGTGAATTTGTAATGAACATAGGAATTGCGGAGTTCAGCGATATGCAGAACTGCGTCGCAATGCGTTTTCCTGATTGGTGGCAGCCCGATCAACTGCGGTAGGCACGTGAACTTTGCCGCGAGTGAGGCGCCACGAATAAGATCCTTGGCATTTGCCTGTGTAAACAGGCCACTCTTTGAGATACATACCATGATCACTCCATTGATCCAGTGCTCGAACCACGTTGCGTAGTACAAGCACGAGTTCTCATAGTCCGCTTTCCGCCGAAAGGACTGAGCCAATGTCAAGAGGTTGTCCGAGTAGTCAGTACAGCCGTAGAGCTTTTCCTGGCGGGCATATCTGCGGACATGTCTTGCGAGTTCTGCAAGCAATTGGGAGTCCGACTTGCCAACAGGGTCGATTAGTCCAGCCGCAATGAAATTCTTGTAGAACGTCAACAGGACTGATTTGGCAATGTCCTCTGGAATTGAGTTGCGAGTGCTTGTCGTCATATGATCTACCCAACGATGCAGTTGACCGGCGCGGTTTACCGCGTACGGTCGGACGGCTGGTTGGAAGTTGTCTTTTCATCTCGGTCTGCACCCCAGAAATCAATCCTCTTAATGTCCTTGATAGCTCCACTCCAGAGACCCATGTGTCCTTTGTCTTTGGAATCAAAGGTTCCCTCAATGAGCACATACTTCATGTTAAATTTCCGATTCGCTTCGGTCTCCGCAACATGAACCCACACGCCATTCTTATAGAGCGATTTCTCATAGTCTTCGCGATGCAGGTACAGTCCGTTCCCTTCAAACTTAAGTCTCAAGAAACCCATGACGCGCACATATTTCCCCTCGTATTTCTCCGGACTCGCAACCAGTTGAATCATTGACACATCGTGGATTTGGCTCTGTGCATGGGCTACACCAGTGAACAGCAACAGTCCAAGAAATCCAATCATGATGTTCTTCATTTTTTCGCGCCCTTTCGCGTGTTTAGCGGGCCAATGTTCCAAAATCAGGCCAGCACGGCCAGGGCGGTGTCAACCCTGCTCATGGGCGCGGAAATCTGGAAACCGGCCACCGCGCCCGCAATGCGGTCCCGGATTTCGCGGGCAATTTCGACGCCCATCTTGAGACCGTCTTCCTTGGTTCGGCATTTGCTCATGCGCTGGAGAATGCTGTCGGGCACCACGACCCCGGGCACGTGGCGGCCCATGAATTCCGCGTTCTTGAACGAGAGCAGCGGGTAGATGCCAGCCAGGATCGGAATGGTCTGGCGGTGCTTCCGGACACGGTCCACAAACCGGAGTAGCGCCTCAACCTCGAAAACCGGCTGCGTGAAGGCAAACTCCGCGCCGGCTTCGATCTTCTGAAAGAAGCGGGCGATCTCCCGCTCCATCTCCACGGCCACCGGATTGGCGCCAACCCCGATGGCCAGGGCCGTCGGCTGGCCGATGGGCTGGCCGGCCGCGTCGAACCCATGATTGAGGTTGTTGACCAGCCGGGCCAGGCCGATGGCATCCAGGTCGAAGACCCCGGTCGCGTCGGGATAGTTGCCCAGCTTGGGCGGATCGCCGGTAATGAACAGCCACGTCTTTAGACCCAGTGCGTAAGCGCCCAGGAGGTCCGACTGCATGCCGATCAGGTTGCGGTCGCGGCAGCAATAATGCGGGATGGGCTCGATCTTTAATTCCTTCAACATGGAAAACGCCGTGGCCACGACGGACATGCGCGCGCTGGCGCGCGGGCCATCGGGCAGGTTGATCGCATCCACGCCGGCGGCCTGGCACGCCCGGCACTTGTCAAGAAAAGCCCGCAGCCCGCCGCCACTCGGGGGTGGAAGCATCTCGATGGACGTGGCCCGCCGGCCGGACGCCAACTTGGCGGCAAACGCCGATTTTTCCGGGAATGGGACCGCCGCAGGCGTCGGGCCCGCGTTTTTACCGGTCGCCGGCCCGGGGGAAGGTTTGGAGGCAATGGCAACGTATTGCTTCACGCCGCTCATGGATTTTACAGCACGCGCGGCCATGCGGATATGAGCGGGGGTCGTGCCGCAACAACCGCCAACGCCGCGGGCGCCCAATTCGATATAACGCCGGCAAAACTCCGTGAAATATTCCGGGCTGTTAAGATAGAGCATCCGGCCGCCGACTTCGCGGGGCCCGCCCGCGTTGGGCATGATGACGACGGGCTTGGTAGTGCAGGCGATGATGTTTTTTACGGCGTAGAAGAGATCCGCGGGCCCGCGGCCGCAATTCAAACCGATGAGGTCCACATTCGGATCCGCCTCCAGCCGCCGCGCAAATGTTTCTTCCGGTTTCGATCCAACCGGCTCCAAAGGTTGCGGAACGATGGTGAAGGAGGCCAGCACCGGCAGGTTCTGGCGCTTGGCAATTCGGGCGGCACGCTGGAGCTGGTCTATATCAAGGAAGGTCTCGAGGACCAGCAGGTCGATATCTTCGCCCGCCAGGACGGAAATCTGTTCGTTGAGGACATCGTCAACCTGCGCGAGGAGTTCGTCCGTCGGTTTTTGATCGGGCGCGAAACAGGGACCCACGGAGGCTGCCACAAATACTTTGTCGCCGGCCGCCTCCCGGGCCAGGCGCACCGCGGCGCGATTGATGTCGGCAACGCGGTCGGCCAGTCCATAGGGAGCCAATTTCAGCCGGTTAGCGCCAAAGCTGTTAGTTTCAATGACGTCGGCGCCGGCCTCGACATATTCCTGGTGAATGCCCAGGATAAGCTTGGCTTGAGTCAGGCATAGCTCGTCGTAGCAGGCATTGAGGAAGACACCGCGCTGGTAGATCATCGTGCCCATGGCGCCGTCGAACACGAGCGCCCGTTCCCGGATTTGCTGGAGCAGGTTCCGCGACTTTTTCATGGGGCTGATTTTACAATCCGCCTTGCTCCTCGTCCAGCGCAGAAAAAAGACTTTTGTTTTATCGTTTGCGTTAGGGAGGAGGGCCAGCTATTGTTTATTTGTCGGTGAAGCACCGCAGGGTATCTTTGCGGAACCCTGCGAAGCCAGGAAAGCCATTCCTTCCTGTGGCAACCTCCGTTCGCCAAGGCTATGGAGGTCAAGAGCCACAGGGCTTCCTGGCGAAGAAGGGTGGCATCAGGCGATGCCTGCCTGGGCCCTTACAAAATCCGGTAAGCAATGAAAAACCTGAACATTACCCTGACCGATCTGGACCGGGAAATCTGGGCAGAAGAACTGGCCGACTTCGTGCCCGAGACGATCTACGACGCCCACACGCATATCTTCGAAAACCGGGACACTGCCGTTCCGGCCAACTGGCGGCAATCTACGTGGGACCTGCTGCAGCAGGCCGATGCCCAGCTTTTCCCCGGCCGCCAGGTTCACCGGATTCTGTTCGGCAATCCGCTCATTAAAGAGACCATCGAACACGGCAATGCACGCACTGCTGCCGCTGTCGCCCATGATTCCGCTTCCATCGGTTTGGCACTGGTGCGTCCTACGCTCGCTCCCGCCGAACTGGAGCAGCAGTTCAAACGGCATCGCCTGATGGGCGTCAAGCCATACCGCGTCCACGCCATCACGGGGGACGCCGTGGAATGCCGGATCACCGACTTTCTGCCCGAGGCCCAGATCGAGGTGGTGAACCAGCACGGCTACATCGTGATGCTGCACATGAGCAAGCGCCTGGCCATTGCCGATCCCGAAAATCTCAAAGACCTGGAACGACTGACGAAAACGTATCCCCGCGTGAAATGGATCCTGGCGCATTGCGCCCGCAGCTACTACGACCGGCCCTTGCTCAAGGCCGCCGACCGCCTGAAAAACATACCGAATCTCTGGTACGAAATATCGTCGGTCTGCGATACGGATGCCATGGATGTCCTGCTATCCGTTGCCGGGGTGGACCGGGTCATGTACGGCAGCGACGATCTGGCGGTGGGCATCAGCCGCGGCAAGTACCTCACGTTCGGGCATGCGTGGTGTTATTTGACGGAGACCAACCACCGCTTCGATCTCTCGCATTGCGATGGCCGGATGACGTTCACGCGCTACGAAAGCCTGCGCGCCTTTCGGTTCGGCCGGAGGGAGATCAAAAAGCTGTTTTACTCCAACGCCAAAATATTGATCGATCAGGTCCGTCAATCACGGTCATCACGGCGCTGACCGCCCGGCAAAATATCGGCACCGGTTTACCAAGCGCCGTGGGGCATTAGGCAATGCCTACCTGAGTAGTTACCCATGAATCATTTTCACATGTTGGGACGGCGGAGTTTCGGACGCCATCACGCATTGGCTTGCGCGGGCCTGGTGGCCCTGTTGGGCGTCGCCGGCTGTGTAAAGCCTAGCACTGAGAAGGGCTTGGCCGAACTGCGCCAGGCCCGGCGGGCGGCCGCTCATCACCCCCGCCGGATCATCATAAACCATGACGGCTGTTACTATGACGGGAAGCCCCAGAATGCCGATGAGCCGCGTACGGCAGAGAATTTCCTCAAGAAAGGCGTGACGGCCCTAGCGGTTCCCAAGCGCTCTCAGGTGGATGCCGTCTTCTACTGCACGGGGGTGTTTGACCTCTACTCGCACCGCAGCCGGGAGTCGGAGTTTAAGACTTCGGGATCGAACCGCTGGGATTGGGCTTATGAACTGGCCCAGGGCGATCAGGACGATCTCCAAATCGTCACCGACTTCTGCCATGAGCACGGCATGGAAGCGTTCTGGTCCATGCGCATGAACGATACGCATGACTCGGCCCCGCATGCGGAACTGGGCCTCTGGAAGAGAGCGCACCCCGACTGCCTAATGGGCACACCGGGAGACAAATTTCCCCATGGGGCAGGCCGCTGGTCGGCGGTGAACTATGGGCAAGTCGAGGTCAGGGACAAGGTGTTCCGGATCTTGCAGGATGTTTGTACCACGCATTCGGTGGATGGTGTCGAGTTGGATTTCTTCAGGCATCCGATTTTGTTCAAGCCGCAGATGACGGGCGAGCCGGTCACCCTGGAGCAATGCAACCTGATGACGGACCTTTTGCGGCGCATTCGCCGGATGACCGAGGACGTGGGTCTGCGGCGGGGACGTCCGCTCCTGTTGTCCGTACGGGTGCCGGATTCGGAGGGCTTTTGCCGCGCCCTGGGATTGGATGTCAGCCGGTGGATGCAGGAGGATTTGATTGACCTGCTGGTAGTCAGTGGGTATTTCCGTTTAAATTCCTGGAAGACCAGCGTGGCTTGGGGCCACCGGTATGGCGTGCCGGTTTACGCATCACTTGATGAGTCGCGGCTGGCGGAACCTTTCAAAGCCATGCGGCGACGACTGCCGGAAAGCTATCGCGGACGCGCATTGCAAGCGTGGTCGGAAGGCGTGGACGGCATCTATACCTTTAATCTCCAGAAACCCGCCTTGCCGCTTTACTGGGAAATGGGCGACCCGGCGTTACTGGAACGGTTGGACAAGTTCTACAGCACCGGAGACCGTCCATTGCGGCCAAATTACTATCTCAAGGACGGCAAGCTATTCGCCACACAGCCAGAAGATCCTTTGCCGGAGCATCCGCGACTGTTAAAGCCCGGACAAAGCACGACCGTTGAACTGGAAGTGCCCGACCGCCTGGCATCCGGTTCCGAAGACGGGGAAAAACCGCGCGGCGAAGTATGGCTGGCCATGACGGATCCGGTGGACCCTGCACAAGTTGCTGTCCGATGCAATGGCATTGCGGCCGGAAAAGGCACGCTGAGGAAGGAAAAGAAAATTCCGCAAGATTGGCTGGTCTATCCGCTGAACGCGGGCACATTAGTGACCGGGACCAATCGTCTGGAAGTCACGCTGGGCACCGACGCAGCCGGCCCCGTGAAACTCCAGGACGCCTTGCTCTGGCTTCGGTACAGCCCGCCGACGCCGGGGTCATGATGAAGGTTTGAAACGCTCGGACATTTGGGCATTGCGTGGTCGGTTCTGCACTTAGATGGCTGGGGTTACAAAAAATTAATAAAAAAAGCTTGCTTTCGGCAGTTTAAATAAGTATTTTTTTTAGCAAGAGGGAAAATCCCTTTTTTTATTTTCTCGTGCAGTCAAACGATTGACTTAAGGAGTTGATTAATATGAAACTAGGAATTCATGCTTATGCGTGGTGCTCACAATGGAGCAATAAGACGCTGGATTTGATCGATCGGGTCAAGGGCATGGGATTGGATTTTATCGAGATCCCGCTCATGTGCCTGGAAACGTTCGATACCCGCGCAGTGCGCGAACGCCTTAAGCGCGTTAACCTTGGCGCGGTAACGTCAACGGTGTTGTTGGGCGACACGGACATCACCAGCGACAATCCGCTCGTTCAGGCCAGAGGCGTAGAATACCTTGCCGCGTGCGTTCGCGCGACTGCGGAGATCGGCGCGCAGAGCTTCTCCGGCGTGATTTACGCACAACACGCCAAACCCATGCCCAGCCGACCGGGCGAGCAGCATTGGCGCCGCTCGGCTGACAGCCTGCGCCAGGTGGCACGCCTCGCAAGCGACTTGGGCATATTGATCGGGCTTGAGCCCGTGAACCGCTACGAGAGTTGCCTGATTAACACCTGTGAACAAGCCTTACGCCTGAAAGCGATGATTGGGGAAGCTTGTGTCAAAATCCACCTCGACACGTACCATATGAACATCGAGGAGAAGAGCTTCTATGAAGCGACCAAGCGGGCCGGCAAAGACCTGATTCACTACCATCTGTGCGAGAATGACCGTGGCATTCCCGGCACCGGCTTGATCGATTGGGACGGTATTTTCAAGGCCCTGGCTGAAATCAACTACCAGGGAAACGCGGCCCTGGAGAGTTTCGTTGACTGCACGGACAACATGAACACCTGGGTTTGGCGTCAACTGGCGCCCAGCGGCGACCAGTTGCTTCGTGAAGGGGTCGCCTTCATCCACAGCAAACAGAAGGAATACGGACTCGAGTAAGACAACTACCGTGGTCTGTCAAAAATCTGACAACAATCATGGAAAATTAAAAACAAGGAGGAGTGACAGAAAATCCTGCCACTGAACCAGGAAACGATGTCACATTCGAAGTTTCCGGACCTGGACACATCATCGGAACCGGCAATGGAAATCCCTCAAGCCATGAAGCCTCAACGACGCGTTACCTTAAAAAAGCTGGCCGAGATTCTCGAACTGGATGTTTCGAGCATATCGCTTGCTTTACGCGATAGTCCGAAAATCTCGCACCAGACCCGGCAGCGGATTAACGATCTGGCCAATCAATACGGCTATTCCCCCAATATGGCCGCGCGCCAATTGCGCAGCTCAACTCCGCAACTGATCGGACTTGTTCTGCCATCCATGATGAATGCGCTGTCTAATCCGATGGCCGGAAGGACAATTCAGGTTCTGGCGGAGTTATGCACCGCCAAAAGTATCATGTTCCAGATATTATCCGTTGCTAATCTGGCTGATTCCCCGGAGGGCCAAACCATATCAGGCTTATTGCCGGAATCATTGTTTGTCTGGGGCGATGTCCCCTGTCAGACGATTGCAACCAAGCTGTTGAAAAACCGGCCGGTTATTGTTTTGGATCCAAGCCATCTTTCATATGCCGGGTATTCCGGAAGGTGCATCTCCGTCGATAATTTTTCCGGAGGGGCGGCGATTGCCCGGCATTTGCTCGAATTGAAAACGAACCGGTTATTGCTGGTCCAGGTTAGGACCGATCATCTTGGGCATAATGCGCGCCTGGCGGGGGCCCGGCAAACATGGCTCAAGCAGCGCCCGGCGAAATCGCTGACACGTTGCGTGATGTCCGAATTGGATGATGAAGCATTAATAAAATTTGTGCGTCAGGGGAACGGCGCCATTTTTTGCAGCAATGATTTGGGAGCGTTGCAATTATGGCATCGCTTTGTTCAATTGGGATTGAAAATGCCTGATGACGTGCGCCTGGCAGGATTTGACGGGGAAGAAGCCGCCTTGCTGGCCGGGATTACAACCATGATCTTTGATTGGCATACCCTGGCCACAACCGCTATGAAAACAATGTTCCAGTTGCTCACGACTTCAGATGGGTCCAATTCATTGCCAGCGAGCATAGCAATCCCGGCTTTTCTCAGGAGAGGTCAAACAACATGAAAAAAATCAATGAAATGAAAGGGATGCAAAAATCAATGAAAGTATTTGAAGACCAATCCTATCCCCGGCTGCTTGCGGGGGCATTGCATTATTTCCGCGTTGTTCCCGAGTATTGGGAAGACCGGTTGAAAAAGTTGAAATATCTTGGCTTGAATACGGTGGAAACGTATGTGCCTTGGAACAGGCATGAGCCGAAACCGGGAAAGTTTGTGTTCTCCGGCGGATTAGATCTTGAAAAATTCATCCGCCTGGCCGGCGCCTTGGATTTGCAGGTCATTGTCCGTCCGGGCCCTTATATTTGTTCCGAGTGGGATTTCGGCGGATTGCCGTCATGGTTGCTGGCCAACTCCGAGATTCGATTGCGTTGCGCAAACCCCTTGTATCTGGCTGCCGTTGACCGTTATTTTGACGACTTAATTCCGCGTTTAAAGAGATTTCAGGTTGCCTCGGGAGGGCCCTTGATTGCCGTCCAGGTGGAAAACGAATACGGCAGTTATGGAAGTGATCATGAATACCTGCGGTATCTGGCCGAGGGCATGCGGCGGCGTGGACTCAAGCTGCCTTTCTTTACTTCAGACGGCCCCGCGGACCATTATCTTGTTGGCGGCACCTTGCCCGGCGTATTAAAGACCGTTAATTTCGGAAACAACGCCGCCGGTGCGTTCAGCAAGCTGAAGGAACATCAGCCTGACGGGCCGCTCATGTGCGCCGAGTTTTGGAATCAGGATTTGGGCGGATTCCTGCATTGGGGCGAACATCGGAAACCCCGCGCAGCCGGAGAAGTGGCGAACATCGTGGATGAGATTCTGCGGGCCGGGGCTTCGTTGAATCAATATATGTTTCACGGCGGAACGAATTTTGGATTTATGAACGGAGCCAATTATGACAACGGGCAATATAGGCCCCATATCACCAGCTACGATCACGATGGGCTGCTGGATGAGGCGGGCAATCCCACTCCGAAATACTGGGCGATTCGCGAGGTGATCGGTAAATATGCCCCGTTGCCTAAAGAGCCGCCGCCGCCCGCATTGCCGAAGTTTGCCTATGGGAAAGTGGCATTGACTGAATGCGCGTCATTATTTGATGTTCTGGAAAGTCTAAGTTTTCCTGAAAAACGCGTCACTCCGGAACCCATGGAAAAGCTCGGCCAGGATTACGGCTTTATCCTTTACCGTACGATCGTCACCGGTCCGCGGGAGCCGATGCCGCTTATTCTTCAGGAAGTTCATGATCGCGCGCAAGTCTTTGTAGACGGCAAATACAAGGGCGTGATTGAACGCTGGGGAATTCAGGATCAATTGGTTCTTGAGTTCGCGGCGGGAGACCATCAACTGGATATACTGGTTGAAAATATGGGGCGGATTAATTTTGGCCCATTGCTGCGTGATTATAAAGGGATTACCGAAGGCATCCGGCTCGGAGATCAGTTCATTTACCATTGGCAGATTTTTTCCCTGCCGCTTGACGATCTATCTAAACTGCCTTTTGCCCCGGGAATACAATTAAACGGACCTGTTTTTTGCCGGGGGCACTTTCAGGTGGATAATGTTGCAGACACCTTTTTAGCGCTGCCGGGTTGGATCAAAGGCGTATGCTTTATTAACGGTTTCAACCTCGGCCGTTATTGGGAAGTAGGCCCGCAAATGACCCTTTATCTGCCGGCGCCCCTGTTACGCAAGGGCAATAACGAACTTATTGTTCTTGAGTTGCACGGTATGCAAACGGCCGCCGTTGAATTTCGCGACAAGGTTGAATGGAAATAGAAGGGACTAACAAATGCTTTACAAAGAAGACTGGGAAAAGGCAAAGAAAAGGATGGCGGCATTTTGGAATAGACAGGTTCTGGACCGTCCCTGCATTCAGATTGAGGTGCCACCGAAGAAAATTCCTGAAATAAAGAAGCCTGCCGATGTTGCCTTGCAGTGGACTGATATCGAATATCGGCTTGAGTCCGCGGAGGCACAGATGAAGGCTACGTTTTTTGCGGGAGAATCATTTCCTTTTTTTGATACGCAGATGGCGGCCAACTTCATGAGCGCCTATGCGGGCGCGAATCTGGAATTCCACGAGGAAACAGTGTGGACAATACCATTCTTGGAAGACTATGCGCAACTGGCGATATCGCCATTTAACCCCGGTAATCCTTGGTGGCTAAAACTGAAGGCGCTTACCGAAGCCGCCGTGGCGCATGGAAAGGGAAAGTTTCTTGTGGCACCAACAGATCTCACTGCTGGTGGAACCGGAATATCGTTGATTCGCGGCTCCGAACGTTTTTGCCTGGACTTAATAGAGCGGCCGGGCGAAGTGAAACGGGCGCTGGCGGATTTTACTCGTCTCTGGCTCGACGTTTTTTCGTTGCAAGGTCGCCTTATTTCCCAAGGCGGGATTGAAGGCACCACTTGCTGGCTTTATGCCTGGTCCCCCGGCCGTTACCATGCATTGCAGGATGATATTATCTGCATGGTATCATCGCCAATGTTTCGCGAGTTTTTCCTGCCTGAGATCGCAGCCATGGCAAGGTGGCTTGACCATTCGCTCTTTCATTTAGACGGTCCGGGTGCGGTCCAACATCTGGATGACCTGCTTGCAATCCCGGAATTGACCGGTATTCAGTGGTCACCGGGCGACGGAGCAAAACCTACGCTTGAATGGGTGCCAATGCTTCAAAAAATTCAGGCGGCCGGCAAGTGCTTGTGGGTATGGTGCGAGGCTAGGAACCTGGAAAAACTTCTTTCCTATCTTAAACCAGAAGGGCTAATGGTCCGCGTCCCAGCCCACCGCGAATGTGTCAGCGTAGAGGAAGCCAATGCTCTTTTGCGTATGGCAACGAGAAAGTGTAAATAAAAGAGCTCAACATGACTTTATGCGAAAGAATGCTTACCGTTCCGTCAGGACAAGTTCCGGATAAAGTGCCAATCAGGTTTATGGGATTCAATCGAAAAGCACCGTCAACATTCCAAAAACACATTGGGGGCCATGATTCAGATGAAATCTCAATATAATAATAAAGTTGTGCTTGGAGGAGTGAACACCTTCCTATATGGAGGCGAACTTCACTATTTTCGTATTCCACCGTCGCAATGGGAAGACCGGGTTCTGAAATGCAAGCGTGCTTTTCTAAACTCCATCGGTACTTACTTCCCATGGAACTGGCATGAGGAGCAAGAAGGTAAATTCAATTTTCGCGGGGACCGGGATATTGCGAAATGGATTCAGGTCATTCGAGACGCGGGGTTGTACTTTATAGCCCGCCCAGGGCCTTACATCTGCGCCGAGTGGGACTTTGGAGGTTTCCCCGCCTGGCTTATTCCCAAGAAATGCGAATTGCGAACTTATGACAAAGAGTTTTTGAAATATTGCTCCCGGTGGTTGAAGAAAATTAATCCTATAATCAAGAAACAGCTGATAACCAAAGGCGGCAACACTGTGCTTTACCAGATCGAGAACGAATTCTGGTGGGACGATATGCGTTATCTTAACAAACTTAAAGACATGGCGAAATCCGATGGTATTGATGTTCCCATAATAACTAACGAATGCAAGCCGGCACGAGGATCCGAAATCATCGATAGCTTAAACCTTTATCCGGCTCACTGGGATGTAGAAAAGGTCGAACAGCGCATTGCTGATTTAATCAAAACCCAGGCTCAAAAGATTCCATTATGCATAGAACTGCAATGTGGCGGAGGGTATACGGTATTTGGCGGAAAATTGCCGTCTTTTGGCGGGCATCTACCGGAACGTTGGACTGATGTTCTGACAAAAACGGTGATTGCTTGTGGATTGAATGGCGTAAATTTTTACATGTATCATGGCGGCACCAACCCGGCTTACTGGACCGGACCACACATTACTACAAGTTACGATAGCGATTGCGCTATAAGGGAATGGGGCGAACTGAGTGCGCGCTATTTTGCGACCAGACTAATCGGGGGTTTTATTGCCGGTTTTGGAAATGACATCGTGCAGACAAAGCCGATCCAAGATTACTGCCGATGCAGCGACAGTAAAGTTGCCGTGTTGTGTCGGAGAGGAAAGAAAACCGCTTTTCTATTTCCTCGGAATCTTACCAATCAGGATCGAAAAGTTAGCCTGGCGCTGACCTGCCCCGGCGAGACCAGCCACATCCGCATTCCTTATCGAGGCCATTTCCTGCAACATGCCTACTCAATGTCAATAATTCCCGTCAAGATAAGATTAGGCAGTCATCTGATCTACTACACCACTTCCCAGGTGTTTACTGTCATCCGTAATCCGGGAGAGAATATTCTGATATTGCATGAACGCAACGGTTTTCAGGGCGAAGTTATGCTTGATACAGCCGGAACGGCCGAAGGCAATGTCCGGTGTGAACGGACACCCCAGCACCGATTGCGCTTGAACTATCGCCACGGGGAAAGGCTGCGCCATGTAACGATAACAGGCAAAGACAAGCTCACCATTTTGATAATCAACACCTCAAAAGCAGAACGCACCTGGATAGCGTCCCATGCCGGCATAAATATCCCGATTATCTCTAATGTCTATTTTCTGCGCGGATGGACTGAAACCGAGCGAAGCCTTACCCTGCAGATGGAAATAAAACCGGAAGAAAACACCATCATCGAATGTCCGTTGCGATCCAAGCCCAAAAAAATAGTCGTCGATGATCTGGATTGCGTTTCCAGTTACGATACCCGCTCGCAAATATTGAAACTTAAGATTGAAGCCTCGTCGGGACAAGTTCCTAAAATTGATCTTTCCGGGATATGGAAAATTAAGGCCGGGACGCCAGAGATTGCCCCCGACTATGACGACAGCGCGTGGACTGACTTTAAACCATGGCAATCCGCCGAGGCTCATGGCGCGTTGACAAACGGGCACCTGTGGTATCGAACACAATTTGATCTGACCAATATCCCGGACAACCTTTATCTTGCCATGACTGGGTTCTATGACGAAGCCACGATATACATCAACGGGATATCGGCTGGTTGTGCCAATGGCACTTTTAACAAAGACATCGCTTCTTATGTCAGGCCCGGCCGGAATTCGCTCGTTGCCTGCCTGGAGTGTATGGGGCACCACCATTCGGGCTTCAGAATCCCTAATGGCATCGTTTCGCCCGTGTATCTGACTCGGACGAAGCGAGTGCTGGCTATTGAGCAATGGAAAAGATCCTTTGCCTCCCGGCCGTTGGCCGAACAGGATCTTTGCAAATGCCATCCGGAAGTGAGCGTCGCGTATAATGACCGGAACTGGGAGCAGGTTGCCGTGAATGAGAAATGCGACGACCGGATTACGACGAACCGTACCGAGAAAAATCTTATCTGGTATAGAACCGAGCTTAAAATACCGGCGAATTTCATCGGGAAATACATATGCCTGGAAATTGGCCAGGCGCTCAGCGAGGCCTTTGTTTTTGTAAACAACAAATTTGCCGGAAGACGCTACGGAAAAGATTTTCTGGGCATGGGCGCCTATGACATAAATTCCTTTGCCGTAGATATAACGCCATTTGTAAAACATAGCGGGCCCAATACAATTGCGATCGCCGTGCTGGGCAAGGATATTTTCAACACCAAACTAGGATTGCATCAATACGTGCGGCTGGCGGCATATGACAGAATATTAAACAAGGGCTGGAAGATAAGAGAAGGATTGTATGACAAAAAAGCCGAATGGCATTTGCCAAGTTACGATGATTCCAAGTGGAACACCGTGAAGGTTCCTCAGAAAAAGCCATTGAAGATACCCGGTTGGGTATGGTATCGCAAAAAAATTACCTTCGTTGCGGACAATAAATTTATCGCTCCCTGGCGGGTCACGATTCGAAACACTGCGGCCAAAGCACTGGTCTATTTCAACGGTCGCTTGATTGGACGCTATTCAAACATCGGCCCACAAGAACATTTTTATATCCCCGAAGAGTTATTACAAAAAAACAATGTCTTGGCAATTGCATTGGATCCAAGGGAACAAGCAGCAATTCTGGGCGAAATCCATATTTCCCCTTATTATGTAACCCGGAAGCTGAATATAGGATTTCATTTCTGAAATATGGCATAAAACACCTGTAAAGAACTATAGCCTTGTTAACATCGAAAGGGATAATTTCATGAATTCACGGGAAAGAGTAATTACGGCGATGAAAAGAAAAGTTCCGGACAGGGTGCCGTTTTGCGTTTCAGGATTCGCGGGCAGGGCCTATGAGACATTCAAGCAAAATTCCGGATCGGATGATCCCGTGGATTATTTCGGTTCAGATGTAAGAAGCGTAGGTTTCCGGAACCCGGATGTTCTACCGGATTACAGTAAATACCATGTTAACGAAAAATTCCCGGAAGGAACCAGCTTCGACAGTCATGGCGTCGCGTATACACCGGGTTCCGTCGAACATTTTACGCACATAGTTTCGCCGCTGCGCAATTCCAATGAACTTAAGGAACTGATGGATTACCCGCTCCCGGATTTTACCGGACCGGAATGTTTCGGGCATCTTAAGGAAGAGGTTGAAAAACATCACAAGAACGGGTTCGCGGTATCCGGAGGGATGGAGTGCACGCTGTTCGAATGGGCGTGGCAGATAAGGGGCATGGAAGAATTCCTTGCCGATCTTTGCACGCGGCCCGAATGGGCGGAAGTACTTGTAGATAAATGGTTTAAGGCAAGGCTTTTTATGATCGAAAAAATTGCGGCTGCGGGCGCGGATATTATAAGAACCGGCGATGACGTCGGCATGCAGACGGGAATGATGATCAGCCCTGGAATCTGGCGCAAGATCTTCAAGCCCCGCATGGCAAAGCTGGTAAGCAAGGCAAAAAGCATTAACAAGGATATCCTGATATTTTATCACTCTGACGGGAATATTGAAAAAATAATTCCGGACCTAATTGAGATCGGAATCGATATTTTAAATCCCGTCCAGCCGGAATGTCTCGATCCGGTAAAGATGAAAAAGCTTTATGGGGACAAGCTATCTTTCTGGGGGACTATCGGGACCCAGTCCACGATGCCTTTTGGAACCGTTACAGATGTGAGGAACACCGTGAAAGCAAGGATCAAGACTTGCGGTCAAAACGGCGGGCTTCTCCTGGCCCCGACGCATGTGCTTGAACCTGAAGTCCCGTGGGAGAATATCGTGGCCTTTGTCGAAGCGGTCAAAGAATATGGGAAATACTAAGGTGGCAAGATGATGAACTCCGTTGAACGCGTTAAGAAGGTCGTTCATTTTCAGAAGCCGGATAAAATCCCAATCCGGAATCTAAGTATGCGCGCGGCTTTATACGAGCACGGCCGGAAACTCGTAGACCTTTACAAGGAATATAAAGGCGATTTTGGCGATCCTGCTCCGGCTGAAATACCAAAACCCGAGCCGCAGAATATTTTGCCTGACGGAAGCTTTCACAGGATAGAAAAAGACGCCTGGGGCGTGGAATGGGAATTCGTAAAGTTTGGGATAGCCGGGCATCCGCTTAGCAGGCCTTTGGATAACATGGAAAATTTAAGAACATACAAGACGCCGGAGATACCCAAGTTAAGCGGCAAAGAATTTGAGGAAAAAAAAGCTGCCGTAAAAAAACGCCGGGAAACCGCTTACGGCCTCGCCGGCTGGATTAATATTTTTGAAATCATGCATGCGGTCAGGAATTTTGAAGACGTATTAATGGATATTGCAGATAATACCGAAGAAATAAACCGTCTTGCCGATATGATCGTCGAATATCAAGCGGGCGTTGTAAAACACCTTGTTGCACTTGGCGTCAACGGCATCATGATGGCGGATGACTGGGGCAGCCAGAATTCCCTGCTGATCAAAAGGGAAACATGGCGCGCGTTTTTCAAGCCAAGGTACGCAAAACTGGCTAAACCCATTAAAGACGCCGGTATCGATGTTTTTTTTCATTCCTGTGGGCATATACTCCCGCTCTTTAACGATTTTGCGGATTTAGGCGTAAATGTTATCTGGCCGCAATTTGCCTCAAATGATCCGGAACTACTCGCAAAAAAAGCTATAGAGCGGAAAATGTGCGTGGAACTCCACATGGACCGCCAAAAATTGATGACTTTTGGCACACCCGATGAGATTGACGCAGCCGTGAAAAAGGCCCGCGGGATTTTCGGGAACAAAGACGGCGGAGTGATCTATCACGCTGAGATCGACAACGGCTTTCCTTTTGAGAATATAAAAGCCCTTTTAAAAGCGTTCAGGAAATATGGATGAGTGAGGGTAAGAAGATGAACCCAAGTGCACGCGTTAAAAAAGCGATTTTTGAAAAACCGCGATAGAAAGGGATAAATTATGTTAGCGGCAGTGTTACATAATATTAACGATCTGAGACTGGAAGACGTAGCCATGCCGGAGCCGGAACCAGGCGAAGTGGTTGTAAAAATAAAAGCCTGCGGGTTCTGCGCCACCGATTACAAGGCCATCAAGGGCATACGTAAAAACGTAAAATTCCCATGTATCGTGGGGCATGAGCCGGCCGGAGTTATAAGCGCGGTCGGCAAGTTCGTTAAACACATCAAGGAAGGCGACGAAGTGGTGGTCATGCCGTCAGGCTATTGCGGTTACTGCAAATATTGCCGCAAAGGAAAAACGCATTATTGTGAACATGCCTATACGACTGGAGGCGACGGCCCGGAAGATGTCCGTCCGGGGGCGTTTGCCGAATATATGAAGACCGCCGCATCAAGTATCTTCCCAAAACCGGCAAATGTTTCATTTGAAGCCGCGGCGATTACCGAGCCGTTATCCGGCGCATGGAAGGGGGTCATTCAATACAGTGAAATGGAGATCGGTGACGATGTGGTGATTATCGGCGTCGGAAGCATCGGCTTGCTGTGCATGATGGTGGCCAAAGCAGCGGGGGCCGGACGGCTGATTGCCATTGATGCCAGCGATTATGCGCTTGGAAACGCGAAAAAACTGGGGGCCACCCATGTGGTGAATCCGAAAAAGGAAGACCCTAAAAAGCGTGTTTATGAAATTATTCCGGATGGGCCGGACTTGATCGTGGAGGCCGCGGGCCCCGTCGCTGCGGTAAAACTGATGGTGGATCTCAGGCGCCGCGGCACACGGTGGAATGTCTTCGGCATCACCACCCACGAAAAATTCGAATTGGACGGGGGCTTGACTCATTTTATGGAAGGCCGCATGGATGCCAGTTTCGGCACCACCCCGTTGGCCATGTCAAAGGCTTTGCGCCTGATGGAAACCGGATTGGTAAACCCGGAAAAAGTTATTTCACACCGGATCGCTCTCAAGGACATTCACAAGGCGGTCGAGATTATGGGAACTCCGGAACGCAATAAAATAGTGATTCTACCATGAAAGCCATTATCGTTACCGCTCCCCATAGATTGGAATTCAAAGACCTGCCCATGCCCGCGCCGGCGCCGGGGCAGGTCAGGATCAGGACGACGGCCTGTGGCATTTGTGCCACGGATTTTGAAATGATCGCCGGCTGGGAAAGAACTTCCTTCCCCGGCATTCCCGGCCATGAATGGTCCGGGATCGTGGACGCCGTGGGCGATGCCGGCGATAAAACCATTATTGGACGCCGTTGCGTTGCTGAAAATGTTCTACGGGACGGCGGCGAAGTGGGCTTTGAACATCCGGGCGGATATGCCGAATATTTTATCACGGAAACGGACAAGCTTCATTTTCTGCCGGACGATTTTCCGATGGTTGTTGCCGCACTGATCGAGCCGCTGGCCGTGGCTACCCGGGCATTGCGCCGTCTGCACATAGAGAATAAAAGCTCGGCTTTAATTGTGGGCGATGGCCCGATCGGTTTGCTGATGACAATGTTACTAAAGCGGGCAGGTGTCGGCAACATTACGCTCATCGGAGGAAGGGAAAACCGGCTGGCTTTGGCGAAAGAACTTGGCGCTGAACGGGTGCTTAACTATCATCATTTCGGCGAACGCGGAATGGAATCGGCCCGTGCAGTCCTGAATTGTTCGTTTCCCAATGTCATCGAAGCCAGCGGCGCCGCAGCGGCCATAAAGACGACGGTTAAACTTGCCTCCAAACAGGGCAAGGTCCTGATTATCGGCGATTATAAACAGGCTGAGGCCGACTTTCCCTGGAATCATCTGCTCCATAATGAGCTTGAACTAATCGGCAGCAATGCCAGCGCCCAGGCCTGGCCCGAAGCCGTTCAGACGGCAATTGCCGTCCAGCAAAGTTTATCGAAATTGATCAGCGCGGAATATCCGGCCGGACAATTTGCCGCTGCTTTGGACGCCGTAAAACATAACCGCGATACTATCAAGGTCGTATTACGCTGGGATACATAAAAATGAAAACAGGCCAGGAACTTGTCAGGGACGTTAATGAATGCACGTTGCAAGAAGGCGAATGCGCCCTTTGGTGGCTGGGACAGCACAGTTTCATTGTCAAACTGGGGAGCAAGGTTTTATATTTCGATCCGTTTCTGTCCCCCCATAAAAAGAGGAGAATTCAGCCGCTTATCGCCCCGGCGGATGTGACTAACGCCGATTTAATCCTTGGCAGCCATGATCATACGGATCATATTGACCGCCGGATTTGGCCGATTTTGGCTAAGTCGTCGCCGAAAGCAAAATTTGTGGTGCCGGCTTTGCTGTTATCTTCCCTGGCCCGCGATTTAAAAATTCCCGTAAACCGGTTTGTCGGGTTAGATGACAACAGAAGTACGCGCATAGGCGGCATTAAAATATCCGGCGTTGCCGCCGCGCATGAATTCCTGGACCGCGACCCGGTCACGGGACGTTATCCATACCTTGGCTATATTGTTGAGGCGCATGGCGTTGCCGTTTATCATGCGGGCGACACTTGCATTTATGAAGGATTGCAGACCAGGCTGCGCCGCTGGCGCTTGGATATCGCGTTTTTACCGATCAACGGCCGCGATGCCCGGCGGCTGGCGTCCAACTGTATTGGGAATATGACTTATCAGGAAGCGGCCGATCTGGCCGGGGCGCTTGCGCCCCGGCTGACGATTCCGGCCCATTTTGACATGTTCCCCGGTAATCGCTGTTCTCCAAAATTATTCATGGACTATATGCGCGTCAAATATCCCGGTTTGAAAACTACAGTCTGCAAATACGGGCAGCGGTTGATTGTCAAACGCCGTTGATGCCATGCCCATACAAGTGTCGCCTTTAAAGGGAAATGCAAAATGAATTTTATCGGCATTGATATCGGAACAAGTTCAATTTGCGGGGTCGTGCTTGACGCGCGCAGAGGAAAACTGCTTGCATCATTAACCTTGCCAAATAACGCCTGGCTGCCGGCAAGGCATCCGTGGGAGCGCATGCAGAACCCTGCCGGCATCGTCGCGACCGCGCTTAAAATAGTAGACTCGTTATCGGGGCAGGTCGGCAATGCGGCCGGCATCGGCGTTACCGGCCAGATGCACGGCATTCTTTATGTCGACGCCCATGGCCGAAGTGTAAGCCCTCTTTTCACGTGGCAGGACGAACGCGGGGGCCAGGTCGTCAAAAAAAGCATGACCTACGCGGATGTTCTCGCGCGTCTAACCGGCTACACGCTTGCGCCGGGTTTCGGCTTGGTTACCCATTTTTATAATCTCAAAAATGGACGCGTGCCGCGGGCCACCGCATCCCTGTGCACGATTGCCGACTATGTCGGCATGCGCCTGGCGCATCAACGCCATCCATCTATTGACCCGACCAATGCGGCCAGCCTGGGAATATTCGATCTCCGGAATCTGTGTTTTGATGCAAACATGATCGGATCGGCGCGGTTGCGGACCGGCCTTCTGCCCCGGCTGGTGCCGACCGGAACAAAAATCGGAGCGACGCCGGCAGGGATTCCCGTCTATGCTGCGCCGGGCGACAATCAGGCCAGTATGCTCGGTTCGGTACGTGATGTTAAAAGATCGCTTGTTGTCAATATTGGCACCGGCGGGCAGATTTCCGCGTGGATGCCATCCTATCAACGCATCCACGGACTCGATCTGCGTCCTTTTCCCGGCGGCGGATACATTGCCGTAGGCGCTGCGTTGTGCGGCGGCAAGGCTTATGCCTTGCTGGAGCGCTTTTTCAGGGAGGTGTGCCTCCGGTTTACCGGCGCCGCGCCAAAAGATTTGTATGCGATTATGAACAAACTGGATGCCGCTGCGGCAGAGCCGCTCAGTATCGATACGCGTTTTTCCGGAACCCGGCGGGATCCTTCAATCCGGGGGACGATTGCCGGAATTTCAATGAGCAATTTCACGCCCGGTCGTCTGGTAGATGGATTTCTCCGGGGGATGGTGGAAGAACTGAACGCGTTTTATCGTTTAATGCCGCCAAAGACCCGCCGGCAAATGCGTGTCCTCGTCGGCTCGGGTAATGGCCTGCGCTTGAACCGCCGCCTGTGCACCGTGGTGGAGCAGGTTTTCGGTATGCGCGTGAACATTCCTGCCCACTGCGAGGAGGCGGCGACCGGCGCCGCGCTGACGGCCGCCGTAGGCGCCGGTTGTTTCCGAAACTATTCTGAGGCCGGAAAAATAATCAAACATCGCAAGAGTCAAAATTTTCCGGCCATTTAACAGCGAGTAACCGTGTAATTTTTTTCGGCAAGAGCATAAAAGGCAACCGAATATGGAAATGAACGATCACCGCGAACTGTTAGCCCTATTCCCTCCGATCAACATTTTTCCCGACGCCAAAATCTGGGTGGGAGACGTTGGATTTCAACGGCTTGACGAGCGTTCGCGCACCGTAATGCACATGCACACGTCGCCGGATATATTTTATGTATATCAGGGTAAAATGACGTTACGGGTTTATGGACGGCGTTTTGTCGTGGAGGCGGGCAATATGATTCTCTTGCCCGCTGGCGTTTTTCATTCGTTTGAATGCCGGAAGCCGGCGGAATATTATTATATCAATTATATTGCGCGAATTGATAAAACCCTGAACAAATCCGATTCGAAGTCTTGTGCGCGTTGGATGCTGTCGCCGCGGGTTATGATAGGACAAAATTCCAAAAATTTGCGGCCGTTATTTGAGGCAATATTGGAGAAGGAATTCCAGGACAAAAAGGCGGTGATGAAAACCCGGTTAAACAAGTTGATCAAATTGATGGTGCGAGGATTTAAGGACAGCATTGAATTATCAAGGGGGGGGAAAGCCGAAAAAGCGGACGCGACAGCATATGACCGTCGCATTGCGGAGTGCATCAGGTATATGCGCCGGAAAGACTTGGGACATTTTGATTTAGCCAAACTATGCTGGGATAACCTGGGAATGAGCCAAAGGAATTTTTCCCGCATTTTTAAACGCGCTATCGGATGTTCGCCGCGGAAATACATTTTACAGCTAAAAATGGAAAAAGCCCGGGCCATGTTGAATAAAAAGATTCCGGCCAAGATCGCGGCCGAAAAGCTTGGATACGAAGACATTCATTCCTTTTACCGTGCGTTTCACAAGGCCACCGGACACGGCGTACTCGCCTGCCGCAGATCGCGATCTTCGCTCTCCGGATAACTTGGCCGAATGTGTTACAATTTTGGCCGATCAGGCTATTGGTGTTTTTGTGCGCTTGTGAATAATGGCCGGCAGTTGACCAAGTGAGGCGCACACTGAAAACTCAATACTTGCAACGGATATTGATCGGATTGGGGCTGGCGATGGTCCTGGCAGTACCCTGGGCATCGGCGACGAATTATTACGTGGTGACATCGAGCCAGCAGCCGTCGCCGACCCCACCATGGACCAACTGGGGATGGGCTCACACCAATCTGATCGAAGTCGTTGCCGCCGCCCGCGACAACGACACGGTGTATGTGACCAACAACGCCACCTATTATCTAACGAATCAAATAACCGTCAGCTATGCCATTACGGTGCGGAGTTGGGGGCCGGGCGGAATCCTGGACCCGACCAACACGATCATAGATGCCAACGTTCCCGGAGCGGCCACGACTAACCGGCATTTTATGCTTAATAATTACGGGGCCATGCTGGCGGGCTTTACGCTCACAAACGGGTGGGACAGGTCATACGAAAGCAACTCCGCCAGTGGCGGGTCCATATATTTAAATTACGGAATAGTGACGAACTGCATTATCATGCGCAACTATGCGTTAAACCCGCATTCTGTTGCTGCGCGCGCTGGCGGGGGCGGAATATTTATGGGGGTGAGTTCTGCCAACAGCGGGGGGGTGTGGAATTGCACAATTAGCGGTAATTCGGCATATAAAAATGGTGGTGGAATTCTCATCTACGCGGGGGGGCCTTGGCGGATTGCAAATTGCACGCTCTCCGGCAATTCTGTGGGATCTCAAGGAGGGGGAATCTACGCCGATGCGAGCTCCGCCGTCGTGAAGACGATAATCAGCAATTGCTGGGTTGTATCCAATTACTCGGACAATTATGCCGGTGGAATATATATGGATTATTACGCGCTATGCCAAAATTCCTTTATCATGGGCAATACGGCTTCAAACGTTTACGGTGGCGGCGTTCGTATGGGCGATTATGCCGTGCTCAGAAATTGCTTAATTGTTAATAATCTTGCTAAAACCAAGCGGGGCGGCGGAATCGAAGCTAGTCAAAGTCCTTCAATTCAAAACTGTACAATCGCCAGTAACGTAGCAGTTGGCGAGGGAGGCGGATTCAACTTTTCTAATTACGATGGTTATCCGAAAATAGAAAACACCATAATATGGGGCAATAGCGGAAGTGGAACTGCCTCTAATTATTACATTAATCGCAATCCATCGGTATCGTCTGTCGCATTTACTAACTGCTGCACATCGCCGAGCATTGTTACTAACACTGCCACCGAGGTCAATACCGTCACCAACGATCCGCGGTTTGTGAATAACGCCACTGATTTCCGGTTGCAATCGGATTCGCCCTGCATCAATGCCGGCGTGAATCGGGCCTGGATGGAGGGCGCAAATGACTGTTACGGCAATCGGCGCATTGATAATTTCCGCAAAACCGTTGATATCGGCGCCTATGAATACCTTGGTAAAGGCACAGTGTTCGGCTTCCAGTAAGAAATAGACGCGATGCAATATTGGTGGTAAAGCCAAAAGTTCTCGGTCCTTACGGCGCTGACCGATCGGCAACATGCCGGCGCAGGTCGGCCAGGCGCCGCGTGGCCTCGCGCAACGTGGCCTCACGCTTGGCAAAGTGGAAACGGATAAATTGTCGAACCGGTTCCCGGAAGAAGCTCGACCCCGGCACTGCCGCCACGCCCACGGTGCGCGCCAACCATTCGCAGAAAGCGGTGTCGTCGCGCACCCCGAATTCGGACACGTCCACCATGACATAATAGGCGCCGGCCGGACGGGTGTAGCGCAGGCCGGCCGCATCGAGACCCGCCAGGAACAGGTCCCGCTTGGCCGTGTAATCCACCTGCAATTGCGCGTAGTAGGCATCGGGAAAATTCAGTGCGGTCACCGCCGCCTCCTGCAGCGGGGCCGCCGCCCCGACGGTAAGGAAGTCGTGCACCTTGCGGACGCCATCAATGACCGCGGCCGGGGCAATCACATAGCCCAGCCGCCAACCGGTAATGGAATAGGTTTTCGAAAGCGAACTGCAGGAGAGCGTACGCGCAAACATTCCCGGCAGGGAGGCAAAATAGACGTGCTGGTGGGGCGCATAGACAATGTGCTCGTACACTTCGTCGGTGATGACGAACGCATCGAACTCCTCCGCCAGGCGCGCGATGGTCTCCAGTTCCGCGCGCGTAAAAACCTTGCCGGTCGGGTTGGCGGGATTGCATAGAATCAGCGCCTTGGGCCGCTGTTCGAAAGCGCGCCGGAGTTCAGCCGGGTCGAAACTGAAATCCGGCGGACGCAACGGCACATAAATCGGCTCCGCGCCCGCCAGGATCGCATCGGCACCGTAATTCTCGTAGAACGGCGAGAAGACGATGACCTTATCGCCGGGATTGCAGGCCGTCATCATCGCGGCCATCATCGCTTCCGTACTGCCGCAGGTCACCACGAGATGTTCATCGGCATCCACGGGAACGCCCATCCACCGGCTCTGCTTGCGGGCCAGGGCCTGGCGGAAATTGGGCGCGCCCCAGGTGACCGCGTACTGGTGCGGGCCAGCGCGGCTGACCTGTTCAAGCGCCGCCTGTAATTCGACGGGTGGATCGAAATCCGGAAAACCTTGGGACAGGTTAATGGCCCCGCAGGCATTGGCCACCCGTGTCATCCGCCGGATGACGGATTCGGTAAAATGACCGGTTCGCTGACTGGTTGTTGGCATAATTGGACGTCCTAACTGAATTAGTTACCTTGGTCACTCGAAACCGCTATAAAGAACAAGAATTTCACCACGGATAGCACGGATGTCACTGATATGGAATGAGTTTCCGCCTGAAAGCGGACCCGCCAAGGCGGGAACTATGGTCACACTTGCCTTTCTATCCTTGTCATCAGTGTCCGTGGTTAATTTCTTTGGGTTGTGGGCAACGCCCGCATTAGCAGTTTATCCAATCGCTCGGAAACAACCTTGCGCCGACAGGAGGAGTCAATGCGACGGGTGAATTTCAAGGCAAGGGGGCGCCGAAAGCCTTTTGGCAATTCCAGTTCCGGCAGAGCGGCAAAAAGCCGGGAGCGTGTGGGGCTCAGATAGAGGAAATCCACGAGCGCTTTTTCCGGTGTGGCCATGGCGATACCGGTGCGGGCATTCACTTCAAAGCCTCCGAAAAAGGAAGGCTTCACATGATGAACGGATACAGCCCCCAATGGCGTGCTGAACGCCTGGGTCCGCGCCAACGATACCGCATAGATCCGCAGGGGCACTTGGGAAATCATGCCGTGCGCATAGAGCGCGCTCTGGAGGGAAATGTAGCAGGGCGCCGGCACCGTCAATAAGGCCGGCAGTATCAGGGGATCAATCTTGTCCGGGAAACCCCAGTAACCGCGTCGGAGCCGCAACACCTGCCGTGCCATCGCCAGGCGCGCCAAGGTCTTGCTGGCATGAGGCCGCGTTAACTGGAGCGCCGCGGCGGCGTCGTTGGTCGTGAATGCCGGTGCGTGCAACTCCACGAGCCGGGTGAGGGCGTCAATCGTTTTCATCGTTGACCTCGCAAGGCTTCCATCACGCGTAAAACCATATGGTCCCACACCGCGGGGTCATCATAAGCGGCCTGATGGTCCGGGGCAAGATACGATAAGACTTGGCTCTTAAAATCCCCAAACCGCATCGCCAGGCACCGTTGTTCAGCCTCTTGGAGCAGGTCGGCCGGAAGGGATACGGTTTCGTTGGCGGGCACTACTGCACCGGAGCTCAGCAAGAGATCCAGATCGAAAAGGTCCCGGGCTTGTGTTATCGACCGGGTTGCCAGCGCTTGGATTTTCTGGCGCCAAGCCACGGTTGCCGGATAATGGCAGGCCAGGATCGGCGGAAGCCCCAGCGATCGAACCAGCAACGGATCCACGTTTTCCAGAATGGCATCGTCAAAGGGTCGGCGGCGCGAGAACTCGATTTTTGTGGGGACAGGTATTACCGATACAGGGGTCAGCAAGCCGAATTTCCATCGTTGCGTTGTTTCGGTTTGCTTGGCCTCGGTAACGTGTTCAATATTCATCCCGTAAACCGCCAGCGCTTGCAGGAACGGGACCGATTTTAGAATACCGGCGACCCGGCTACGCAACTCGCTAACCGGGATGGTCTGAACATCCAAATCCATATCTTCCGAATAACGAATGCTCTTAAAAAAGAAACGCAGATTACAGCCACCTTTCAGGGCATAGAAACGCTTGTCGAGCTTCTGCCCCAACTGGGACAGGAACAGCAGGTGGAAACGCTCGATATATCCGATTTGTTGCAGGGTATGCATGCTTGCCTCCGCATTGTTCGTTGGCAGATATAATACGGTAAAAAGACCTTGGCGTCAACAACCTGTATTGGCTCTCAAAAAGATGGACAGGGCTGTTGTCATCTGGAACTGCATACCGGCGGAATTGACACTGCTCACTGGTTGCATCATTTATGCGACACGGGGCGAAACTGGACCCGATGGGGGCGATCGGCGGCATCGCCCAACAGGGTCCGGCGATGCTCATGGTAGGCTTCGTAGTTGCCCTCGAACCACGTCACCCGGCTGTCGCCTTCGAACGCCAGGATGTGCGTTGCCACGCGATCCAGGAACCAGCGGTCGTGGCTGACCACCACCGCACAGCCGCCAAAATTGATGATGGCTTCTTCAAGCGCGCGCAGGGTATTGACATCGAGGTCGTTGGTCGGCTCATCCAAAAGCAAAAGATTACCGCCGCCCCGCAGGAGCTTGGCCAGATGCACCCGGTTACGCTCGCCACCCGAGAGATTACCGACGCGTTTCTGCTGGTCAGAGCCCTTGAAATTGAACCGGCCGCAGTAGGCACGCCCGTTCATCTGCCGCCCGCCCAAGTCCAGGAATTCCAATCCGCCGGTGATTTCCTCGTAAATCGTGTGGTTGGGATCCAGGGTATCGCGGCTCTGATCCACGTGCGCGGGCACTACCGACGTCCCCAGGGCCAGGCGCCCGGAAGTCACCGGTTCCTGGCCGAGGATCATGCGGAACAACGTGGTCTTGCCGGCGCCGTTGCCGCCGATCACTCCCACGATGCCGCCGCGGGGCAGGTCGAAATTGACATCCTCCATGAGCAGGCGCTCGCCAAAGGACTTGCTTAGCGCTTCGGCCCGCACGACCAGGTCACCCAGCCGGGGCCCCGGCGGGATCTGGATCTCCAGCGAATCCTCGCGCGTATCCACCTGCTGGCCGGCCAGCTCCTCGTAACGTTTCAGACGGGCTTTGCCTTTGGCCCGCCGCCCCGACGGATTCATCCGCACCCAGCTTAATTCCTGCTCCAGCAATTTACGCCGCGAGCTGGCCTGCCTGCTCTCGCGTTCCATCTGGGCCTGTTTCTGTTCCAGCCAGCTCTCGTAATTGCCCTTGTAAGGATACGCATGTCCGCCATCCAGCTCCAGGATCCAGCCGGTCACGTTGTTCAGGAAATAGCGGTCGTGCGTCACCACCACCACCGTGCCCTTGAACTTTTGCAGATAGGCCTCGAGCCAGGCAACCGATTCCGCGTCCAAGTGGTTGGTAGGTTCATCGAGCAACAGCGCATCGGGATTGGAAATCAGCAGACGGCACAGCGCCACCCGGCGTTTTTCACCGCCGGAGAGCTTGGCCACTGCGGCCTCGCCCGGCGGCAGGCGCAGGGCATCCATGGCCAGTTCCACGTTATGATCGAGTTCCCAGAGATCATGCCGGTCAATCAGGTCCTGGAGCCGACCCAATTCGTTATTGAGTTTCTCCGCTTCCGCCGTTGACGGCTTGGCGCCCAAGCGGTCACAGATTTCGTCATATTGCTTGATAATCGCGCGCTCGCCGGCAATGCCCTCCTCGACAATCTCCGCCACCGTCTTGGCAGGGTCCAGTTGCGGCTCCTGGGGCAGGTGCCCCATCTTGATGCCTTTGGCCACGTAGACCTCGCCCATCACCTCCGTATCCAGGCCGCCGATAATTTTGAGCAGGGACGATTTGCCCGAGCCGTTGGCGCCGATGACACCGATCTTGGCGCCGAAGTAGAACGCCAGGGTTATATCGTCCAGGACGTTCACACGGTTGTACTGCTTGGTGACCCGCTGCAAGGTGAATATGTATTCGCCGGCCATTGTGTGTCTATACCTCTTTCACGGCAATTTTAGGATATCCGTGTCAATCCGTGCTCAACAGTGTCGATGATCAAACTTTTTTTCTATGGCCTTCCGGATGTTTGACAGCGAAGCTGTAATTTCGCGTCCTTTCGCGTGTTTAGCGGGCAAATTATTTGGAGTCACGGCTTGAAATCGCGCTTGCGCAGGCGGACGCTTTTCGGCGTGACCTCCACCAGTTCGTCGTCATTGATGTAGGCGATGCAGGCATCCAAACTCA
The DNA here is from genome assembly GCA_026398415.1 of Kiritimatiellota bacterium. Lineage (GTDB taxonomy): Bacteria > Verrucomicrobiota > Kiritimatiellia > JAAZAB01 > JAAZAB01 > VSJD01. The sequence goes on from JAPLSY010000032.1 coordinate 31,165, forward strand.
TCTGGGTGGGCGGCGTGAGAATGACATTTTCATCGGAACCGGCGGCGCGTATGTTCGTGAGTTTCTTGCCTTTGGCCGGATTAACCACCAGGTCGTTGTCACGGCAATGCTCGCCGATAATCTGGCCGCGGTAGATGCGTTCGCCGGGGCCCATGAAGAGCCGGCCACGATCCTGCAGGTTAAACAACGCAAACGCCACGGTGGTGCAGTTCTGCATGCTGATCAGCACGCCGTTGCGCCGGTTGCGCATCTCGCCGACATGCGGCCCGTAGCCGAAGAAAATATAATTAAGCACACCCATGCCCTTGGTGTCGGACATGAATTCACCCTTGAACCCGAACAGGCCGCGGGTCGGAATCTTGTAAGTCAGGCGCACCATGTCCGCGTTGCGGTCCATGGTCAGCATCTGGCCCTTGCGGCCGCCGAGCTTCTCGATGACGGTGCCCATATATATTTCGGGCACGTCGATCGTCACTTCTTCGTAAGGTTCCAGCAGTGCGCCGTTTTCTTCTTTCGTGATCACGTGCGGACTGGAAACCTGGAATTCGAACCCCTCGCGCCGCATCGTTTCCACCTTGATGGAGATATGCAGTTCGCCACGGCCGGAGACCTTGAAGCCATTGCCCTCCGGCAATTCTTCCACGTGCAGGGCAACATCGCAAAGCACTTCGCGCTGCAGGCGCTCCGCCAGGTGGATGCTGGTCGAAAACACACCTTCCTGGCCGGCGAAAGGAGAGTTGTTGGGCAAAAAGTTCATGCTCACCGTGGGCGGATCCACCGGCAAAGGCGGCAGGGGACAGGGATTCTCCGGGTCGGTATAGGTGTCGCCAACCATCACGCTTTCGAGTCCTGCAACGGCCACGACATCCCCCGCTTCGGCGGCGGCAGTTTCAATCTTGCGGTCGCGTTCGTAGCGATAAATTTTGGTAATGCGGGCGGCTTCATGTTTGCCCCCGGTCGTGGCCAACACCACGGGCATGTTGGGGATCAGGCGTCCCGCCGTGATTTTGCCTATCCCTAAGCGGCCGAGGAACGAGGAATGATCGATACTGGCCACCTGCAACTGGAGCGGCGCATCAGGCGAGCCTTTGGGAGGCGGAATGTATTTCAGGATGGCATCGAACAAGGGACGCATGTCCGTGCCGAAATGGTCCGGGTCCAGGCTGGCATGGCCATCGCGGGCCGAGGCATAGACGACATGAAAATCGAGGATGCGGTTGGAGGCGCCCAGCGTGACAAAGAGATCGAAAACCTGGTCCACGACCCAATGGGCGCGCGCCGCCGGTTTATCGATCTTATTGACGACCAGGACAACCGGCAAATGAAGCGCCAGGGCTTTTTTGAGCACGAAATAGGTCTGCGGCATGGGCCCTTCCTGGGCATCCACCAGCAGCAGAGCGCCGTCGGCCATTTGCAGGACCCGTTCGACTTCGCCGCCAAAATCGGCGTGGCCGGGCGTATCGATGATATTGATGGTATGGTCCTGGTAGCGGAAGGAGCCGTTTTTCGATCGGATCGTGATACCCCGCTCGCGTTCGAGATCGGAGCTGTCCATCAGCCGTTCGGTAATCACCTCGTTATCGCGGAACGAACCGCTCTGGCGCAGAAGTTTATCCACCAGCGTCGTTTTGCCATGATCCACGTGCGCGATGATCGCAATATTTCTGATCGTATCGGTGTGCATAATGCCCCCTAGGGCGCACACGTATTAGCAGAAAATCGGGCAGATGCAAGCCATAGAATTAACACCGGGGTGCGCGTGGGTACGATTATACAGTTGCGTTCATTTACTCAATAGCCCCCATGTTTCCTGGCCAGATCAACTGCCAGCCGATAGGATGCAAAGCTCACGGTCGGCGGCACGGAATGGTCGCTGTGGAAAATGTAGCCCCCGCCTTCCTTGGCAACCATGACTTTTGAAACCACTTCTTCCTCTATCTCCCGGGCAATGCCACGCGCCAGAACATCCATATTGATGTTCCCGAAAAAAGCAAGGTCTCTGCCGTATTCTTTTTTTAATTTCCTCACGTCGTTGCCGGTCCTGGCTTCCAACGGCTGGATGCAGTCAAAACCCGCCTTGATCACCAACGAGATGAACTGCCGGACATCCCCATCGCAGTGCAGAATAAGAAACAAATTATGTTTCGAACAGAATGCGCGGATTTTTTTGTGATACGGCATCACCATTTTCTGATACACGGCAGGGGAGAACAACATGCCGTTTTTGTAACACAGATCGGCAAAAAACCATACGGCGTCAAATTTAAGTCCTTTATTCAATCCCAATTCCAGCATGGCGAGAATAAAATCCGTCTGGGTGGCAATAACATCCTCAATAAATTCCGGCTCCATCAACATCAATTCCAGCGTTTCTTTCAGCCCAATGGTCCTTAAGGCATACCAGCATGGTTCCACAGGCGATATGGTTACAAATTGACCATTCGGTCTGCTCCGGTGCATGGCTTCCACGGTCTCATTGCCATAGCGTTGCCAATCAACATCCAGTCCTTTTTTAAGTTGCTCCCAATCCGCGCGGGTCTTTACGGTAAAATCCATCTCCAACGGTGTCGCATAGTTGGTTTTCCAACTCTTCATCGTAACCCCGTTTTTATCAACGGCCACCGTCCACTCGGGGGTTTCTTCCAGAATTTTTTCCGGAAGCCGCAGGCTGCAATCGAAACTAAATTGCGCTATCTTATCCAAGCCAAAATAATCCGAGGGCGCCATTTCCGCCGGCAATCCTTCTTTCCGCCACCGTTCAATGGTTTCCGGCCAGAAACAGATTTCCGCCATTGGAATTCTATCTGAAGTTTTATGAGCAAGCGCGTCCTGGAATCTTTCCTTGCTGGTCATAATGTTTTTATCCTTCGCCGTAATGGAGCAATTATGGGGAAATTTATGGTCGGACGGTTTCGCCAAAACCATCGTGGCACGCACGGCAGGCGCACCCTGCCCATTTCATTGCCCTCATGAAGCGTTATGAAAAAAACTGTCTTCCGGGATCGGACGCGAAAGGAAATTACGTCTTTCTTCCCGGGACACCTTGAAGGCGCCGTCAATGCGGGTATGGCACCAGGTAAGCGCAATTTGAGGTTTAAGCCATTTCTTTTCATCGCCGGACAATGCCCCAGCGCTTTCTTCGTACGCGTCCAGGAAGCTTTTCGTCGCCTCGGCATTGAAATACGGCGCCTGGGTCAGTGCCCAAATATCGCCTTTGCCGACCGGTTGTTCGTGGGAAGAACAGCAGCAGAGGATCGCAAAGGCAAGGTCGTAGATTCTGGGGCGCCACGCGCACCAGTCAAAATCCACAAACGCGCGAACACCGTCCTCGCCCATGAGAACATTGGCCGGTTGGACGTCGCCGTGTACCAGCGTATGCGGCAGGGCACGGTAGGCGTCCGGCGGTAAATCATGCGATGATTGCGCAATGAGCCGTTCGTAGGGTTCCAAGACCGGACCGGTTTCGGGATTCTCGTTCCTCAACCGCTTGGCGTTCAGTGAAAGCCGCTCCGGATCAGTTTCACCGCGCGCGCCCATCTTTTCATAGCGGAGCATGAACCCGCTTCCCGCACGGTGAAATTTTCCCAAGACCGTTCCAAGCAACGCGGTATCGGCTTCGGCCCCATCGCGCATGTGCCGTCCTTCAACGAACTCAAAAACTTCCCACAGCGCATCGTCTGCGCGCCACCAGGTGTTCCCGGCTGCGGATACCAGCGGCGGCTTAACCGGAACGCCTGAGCACGCAAAATGAAACATGGCCTGATGGTCGAACTGCACACGCTTTTCGTCGCAATAATCGGCATGTCTCCGGCGCGCAAACCATTGTCCGGTGCTTGTGTGGAAAACATAGCATGTGTTCCGGCTGCCACCGGCTACGGAAGACGAGACCAAACGGCCAAGACGGTAGGCATCGCAAATCCGCTTCTCAAGAATCATGTTCGCATCTCGTAAAGCGTCTCTCGCCAAGTTCGCAAGAAAATGTGGAATTGATTGAGCAAAGAATTACAGCAGCTTATGCTTGTATTCATCGGGCAAATATATGTCGACTTCCGGTCTTCCCACACATTGATTCCCGCCTTCATAACCATAAACTGTATTTAAAAAACGGCGGTAAGTGTCGATAAGATCATTTTCATCCTTGCCCCGATATTCATGCTCCGATCCATCTTTGGTATATGTAAAAAAATAAGGTGGCAAGATCTTGTAAACGGGGATATTTTTCCGGTTTTCGGCGGCTTTTTTCGCTTTAAGATACATTTCCTCGCAAACGGCCTGTGGAGTGCGACTTTTGATTATGAACGGCCCTAATGCCTTTTTCGACACAACCCGCTCCATCTGAGGAACAAGCTTCAGCATTTCATCTACCGCCGCCTGATCTCCTGAAACCATTATTGTCGGAACACGGCGCGAAGCCAGTAGGTTAATAAACATTCCGCCCTCTCCGTATGCCTTGCCGTTCAGCACCATGCGCGTATGCGGCAGGCACGCAAAGGGCGTTCCCGCCATTGCATGCGCACAAAGGTACATACCGGCATCATATTCATCTTCCAGAAAAAACGGAAGCCATGGCGCTCTGGAATAGTTGCCGGTGATAAGTTCCACTCTTTGGTCAAGTTCCTCAATAATGATACTATTTCCCGCTCCATGCGAATCCCATATAGTGACGTGTTTCGCGCCACCAGCGAACGCGCCACGCGCTGCCGCATTGACTTCATCCGTATAAAGCTTCCGTAAACGCAAGCGCCGGTGAAGGTTTTCCGCCGACTGATCGTCACGATTCTCAAATTGCGCCATCCCGGCAATGCCTTCAATATCGGCTTGAATATAAAGTTTCATAAGTAGCATCTGCCTGGATCAGTGAGAGGATTTCCCGTCGCTTGTTTCCGCCACAGGCGGTTCCCGCTCCGAACTGAACAAGTTTTTCGGCGGTTACTTGCCTGCTTCGCAGAAAAGTGCAAAATTAAATATCAAATATATATCTTTTTTGCGGCGGCCGCATAGGCGCGTTCAAATTCGTTGCCGTCATAGCCGGGATCATTAGCGGGGATATCCGCCAGGTGGCATTCGCGCCCTTTCTGTTCGCGGGAAATACGCCCGGCAAGCATAATCCTGACCGATTCGTTCAGCGCCGGAACGGGCGCAATGGCGTTCTTTTTCGTCTCCATATAGTCGCAGATTCTGTCCAGAAGGGCCGCGTAAATCTTCGACGTATCCACCCGGAACTGATGGGTCGCCTTGGTAGTCATGATCACGAATTCGAATGGTTGCCAGGTGCCCTGAAACGTGTTGTAGGTGGCGGTAACGCCATTGGCGTATTTTACAAAAAAAGTCTCGCAAATTTTTCCATCTATGTTGCTTCGCCCCATAAATGCGCAGGACTGGGCGCCCGTCCCAACGATGCCTTCAATGCCCTCCACTACGTGGACCGCATAATTGAACTCGTCCACGCCGGCGGTTCCAAAGACATTCAGGATTTTGCCCCGTTCGGATTCCGGCTGGGCGGCAAAATTGACAATTTCCTGCGCATAGCGCACCGAAGAACTGCCCAGAATCACGGCGCCGTCGGCCGCAAGCGTCTCAATGGCTTTACAATCCCTGATATTGCCGACAATCGGCTTGTCAATAAATACCGGCTTGCCTTTTTTGATGAACGGCATGGCCTGCTTGATGTGATTGTCCCAATTACAGCTTTGTACAAAACCGATATCCACCATTTCCGCCAGCTCTTCAATGCTCCGGCAGCGTTTTTCCAAGCCCTGTTTGGCTATAAACGCTTCCACTTCATCGTCGCCCCGGAAGCCGTCATTATATACGGCCACATAACGCGCCCGATTACCCTGATGCAGGTATTTCGTAAACGACAGCGGATGCGACACATCCAGATTTACTCCACCGATTCTGATCATAGCGTGATCCTTTCTTGAAATTTTACCATTTGTATTCGGCTTCGCAAACGGGAACCGGCGCCTTATTTTTGATTGACTCGTTGACTTTAAAACTGATTACCGCAGCCCGGGCGGCCTTCACCAAACCATTCGGCGGTTCTGTGTCATTAAGAATGGCATCCGCCAACTGATCAATCTCGGTTGCCTGGCCCTTGTCCACAACACCATACTCCAGACGGGCGCGTTCCTGAGCCTCAAAGCCGAAATAGCTCATTTCCCGAAAATCATTGATATATATCGCCTTGCCGGCACAGTAAATTTCTGTGGCTTCTTTCGGAAAAGCGGCGCATCCGGCGCTGGCAATCAGCGTTGTCCCCACGGACCCATCGGCAAACGTTATTGTGACTATGCCGCTATCCGGGATCTTGACCTTGGCCGGATCGAGAAATGTACCGCCCGAGGCATAGACGGAAACCGGCGGCGCTTCCACCAATTCACAGAGCAGATCGAATATATGGCATCCTTCGCCCACAAAACGGCCGCCGCCGACTTTTGGATCATGGGTCCAACTGTTTTCCGGAAATGGCGCCTGGATCCGGTGATAAATCATTTTTTTACCCGTTACCTGCTTGAGTAATCGCCGCGCTTCGCCGACCAAAGGAGCCAAGCCGCGGTTATAGCCGACCGTATATTTCACACCGGCTTTCTTTACCGCCTCAGCCACGGCCCGGCATTCCTCCCGATTCAGTCCCATGGGTTTTTCACAGAGGATATGTTTGCCGGCTGCGGCCGCCTGAATGCTTAAGGCCGCATGGGAATCGTGGCGGGTCGTAATAAACACCGCATGAATCGCCGGGTCCGCGAGAAGCTTATGCAGATCGGTGGTGGCGTAGGCCGCGCCGGTATCCTTGGCCACCTGATCCGCGGCGGCCTGGTCAATATCCATGGCAGCATAAATCCTGAATTTAGGATTTTTCTTAAGATTAGGGATATGCATGCCGCGGGCAAATCCACCACAACCAATCAGTCCAACATTGATCGTTTGCATCGAATAATCCTTTTTGGATGGTTTGTTCCATAATAACGCGGTTAAGGTTGCATCGTACCCATCCCTGCGCGATGCTCCTTTTTCTGAAGCTAATCTAGCATATGGACCGGACCAGCGTAAATGTTCGATCCTGCAATTCTATTGCACTATTTTGCACCTTTAACCCGGGATATTTCCCGCTTGGTGCCAAATATCCGCCAAACTGACGCGATGCAAAATGAAGGTCAATCCTTGTTCCATTCGCCGATAATGCGTATGGCGTCTATTTCTTAATGGCCGATGAACACTGTGCCTGGACAGAGATACTCGTAGGCGCCGATATCAACGGTTTTGCGGAAAGTATCAATGCGCCGATTGCCGTAATAATCCAGCGCACCCTCCATCCAGCCTCGATTTACCCCGGCATTGATGCAGGGCGAATCCGGTTGCAACCGGAAATCAGTGGCGTTATTCACATATCGCGGATTGTTGGTGATGGTATTGATCCCGGAGGCCAAAGATCCCTTCGCTGTTCCAGTAACATTGTTGCTATAAATGTCCGGCGCGGTGCAGCAGTTGGTAAATGTGACCCATGTTGTTGATGGATTTGAGAAATTAACGTACCAATTAGAGGCACCGGCTGTGCCTGAGCTGTTGCCCCATATTATGGTGTTTTCAATTTTCGGGAAACCAGCATATTGCGAGTAATCGAATCCGCCACCGCCACCGCCAACTACGTTACTGGCAATCGTACAATTTTGAATTATAATACCATAATCACCTTTGATTCCACCACCACCAGCAACCGAACTATTATTAACAATCAAGCAATTTCTGATCAAGGCACCGTCACCAATCATACGAAGGCCAGCCCCACAACCGTTGCCAGGATAATTAGCTGTATTGCCCATGATAAAGGAATTATAGCATGCCACGCCGCCAACCATACGTATTCCGCCGGAGCCCATGATGCTAAATTAGATACAATCCGGCAATTACTGATAATCGTAGACGCGTTGACGGCGCTGATAGCCCCGCCCTCCCCGCCGTATACAGTAGAATTGCCGGAGATTGTACAATTTGCAATCCACCAGGGCCCCCCGGACGCGACATAAACCCCTCCTCCCGACGAGTTTGATGCCCAGTTGCCGCTAATTGTGCAATTCCACACGCCTCCCGCACCGGTTATCATATACACACCACCTCCGGCGGAGGAATATGTAACGTTGCTCACAATTATACAGTTTGTCACCAGTCCATTCTGCAAATAGATTGACCCGCCGGAACTCTCGTACCCCTTTTTGAGCGTCAAGCCCGCCACGGTGGCCCCGGCATTGTTAAGCGTGAAATGCCGGCTGATTGCGTTGGGATATCTGCCGCTCAGGATCGTATTGGTCGGATCGTAGATTCCGCCCGGCCCCCAACTCCGCACCGTAATGGCGTAGCTGACGGTTATTTGATTCGCGAGGTAATAGGTCTGGTTGTTGGTCACATACACCGTGTCGTTGTCGCGGGCAGCGGCAACGACTTCAGTTAGATTGGTGTGGGCCCATCCCCAATTGGTCCACGGCGGGGTCGGCGACGGCTGCTGGCTCGACGCCACCACATAATAATTCGTCGCCGATGCCCAGGGCGCCGCCAGGGCCATCGCCAGCCCCAGCCCGATCAACATCCGTTGCAAGTATTGAGTTTTCAGCGTGCGCCTCACTTTGGCAAAATGCCTCGCGTTGTCCTAAATTACCATTCCAGCTCAAAAGTGCAACTTTGATCGCACGAAATCACGGAAACTTTGAAAAGCACGTACCACGGCACAGTTGGATGTTTTCACTTTCGGCTTTACCGTGATAAAAGTGCCAATCACATCGCTGACTATCTTGCCTTTTTCGGTATCTAATACTCCTATCCTGGAATAAATCAGAAGAAATGTGTCTTTGTCCACAGCGGCGATAAAATCATAGAAGCTGCTCGGTTCCTTGCCGAAGCATAAATGCCCTTGCCAGGTATTGCCGTTATCTGCGCTGAAAGCAACCCAGTTCCCGGGTCGGCCATAAACCACGGCCAAAATCCCGCTTTGGGCACGGGCAACATTGGGATAAACGCCTCGATCGGCAATGGGTGCCGGCTTCGACCAGGTTTTGCCTTCATCCGTTGAACGGGAAAGATATAATGGCGTGTACTTAATCCCCGCAATCGCCGCGCCGGTGCGCATGAAACACAAGATTGCTTTGTTCGGAAGTTGGAGTAAGGCTGATTCATTGGCGCCTTCTATGCCGATTTCCGGATCATAAACGACCGTGGCACGATAATTCCAAGTCTTGCCTTTGTCCGTTGAATGCATTACCCATACACGGTTCTTGTATATTTTATAGTCATACCCTAGCATCTGGACCTTATCATCCTTGAAATTACCGTACATGACGGATAACAGGCTGCCATCCGAAAGCTGGATGGTGCCATGGTCAAAAACACCTACCCATTTATGCTCAATATTCTGATCATCGACAATTGCGTCAGTTCCATCTGGAATAGAGGCCTTCACCTTTTCCTGTGATAGTTTCCCGTCCGGCGTCCATGTGGAAAGGTCAACTTCGTATACCCCGGGGGATACATAATTGGCCGTCCACCCCGGCTGGACAATTGTTCCATCAGAAAGCTCTACGGCGCTAATTCCCGGGCTGGACTGACTTCTTTTATTCCAGGTGTTGCCGCCATCTTCCGACCAGTAATTGTCATGGACCACCATCCGGCCGTCCTTATAGCGGAAGAAAGAAAAGAATTCCGGCGCATCAGAGGGAACGATGATTACCGTCTTGCCCATACTGATGTCCAGATCCGGCGCCTGTGGAATTTCGATCTTCGTTTCTCTTGCGGCGCCTAAGCTCCTAAAACGAACAAACTTCCATACGCCTTCGCCGGTGGCGGTAGAAGATCCAGCGCCAAAACACACACTATTCCGGTTGTCAGTGACCGGCTCGACAAATTGTCCTTTCCCATCCCAAATGAGTTTCCCGTCAGCCAGGAGTCTCACATCTTGACCTTTTATTTCGATGCGATAGGTGTGAAACACGTCGTCGGTCTGGAAGGGAACTTCGGCCGAAGGCTGGGAAAATACAATTCGATTGGGGAAAAACGTAAAAGAACCTCCATGTACTCCATCAGAAAAGCCGATACAATTACCGGACTCGCCGGAACAATTAATGGTTTTCATGTTGGCTTCAACAATGGCGCCGGCCGCCGGATCTATATTCCATTTAACTGTGTAAAGGCGCCCGCTGCCTGCATTCGTAGATGTATCCATGATCCTCAGACCTTCCGCAGTTGCCTCGTTTGAAGTCTGAGACCCCATCCAACCGCCGATGTTTTTGGTCAATTCTTTGCCATCAAGCAGGGAAATCCATCTTTCCTCTGCGGCAAAAGCCGCTGCAAGAACAAAGATTCCGCAGATCACGTAAAGGACTTTTTTCATTGCCGTTTGCCTTTCTTTCGCTTTTGTTTTTCAATTTCACGCTGAACCAGGATAAACAAGGGATTCATCACGGATAATCGGGCTCTGCTAGCTGCACGTGAGCTTACTTTCAAGAGGGTTGCTCCACGTAATTACAGCAGCGTAGATAAGACAACATTCCTCTACAAATTAATTTAGCATATGGAACGGGCCGGCATAAATGTCCGATCCTGCAATTCTATTGCACTATTTTGCACCTTTAGGATGCAGGATAGACGCGGCGGTAATATTGGCCGGGTGATACGTGATAGCGCTTTTTGAATTGCCGGCAAAAATAATAAGGACTGGCAAAACCGGATGCTTCGGCAATTGCGCCCACTTTCATTGCGGTGTTGCCCATTAAGACCACGGCCTGCGAGAGCCGGTAATTAATCAGGTAATTGATCGGCGAAAGTCCCGTGAGCCGGCGAAATTCGTGGCTTAAGGCGCTGACCGACATCGCCACAACCCGCGCCACGTCCGCCAGTTTGACATGGTCGCGGTAATGCTGATGCAGGTAACGCACGGCGGCATTGATCCTGGCCTGTTGGACGGAAGGCGAACGATCAGGCTGATTGGCCCTGGTTCGCCGGCGCACATTCCCGGTCAGGTCCCGAGCCATCAGTAACACCAACTGCGCAAATAGCAGCCGCATCGTCATTTCACGATAGGGCCGTTGCATATGATATTCATTGATCAACTGTTGGAAGATATTCAACCATTCATTAGGCGTCTGGACAATCATGACCACCGGGAAACGGAATGGCGGACACATGGATACGGCGAATTTAGTCTGCGCCAAGTCCAAGCGTTCACACTCGTCCGGCCGGCAGGAACCATGCCAGGTCTTGGGCGGCAACCATAACACATGCCCATCCCCTACCCGATACCGGCGGCCGGCAACGATGACATCGGTCCGGCCATTGACGATATAACTCATCTGATAAAGATCGGGGTGTTGATGGGATTTACCGAGAAAGGAACCCGTCAAGGCAGTATGGTTGGGCCCCTCAATCCGGGCCGAACGATAGATCGCCTTCAGGAAGCGCTGTAATGCGAATTCATCCATAGATCGCTCCTCCCCTCGCAAACGTCCAACCAGCAGAGCTGAGACCATGGTCAGGCTTCATCCTGCTTTCACCCTTCTTCGCCAGGAAGCCCTGTGGCTTGCCACAGGGAGGAATGGCGTTCTTGGCTTCGCAGGGTTCCGCAAGGATGCCACGCGGCTTGCCGCAGGGTGCTTCACCAATACTTGTGCCGGGCGTTAAATAAATCAAGAAAAATGAATTCCGCCGCCAAAATCACCGATCCCTTTCGAAAGAAATACGTGGTGTATTTGCACCTCCACTATACCTTACATTCGTCATTATCAAAATATTTATCCTGCACCCAACCGGCCCAATCATCAAGTCCCGCTTGCAATCCAATGCCGCTTTGATAGGCTTTTTTCCCGCGTGGTAGTTTTCTGCCTTTAGTGATCCCGTCCGGATGTAAATCGGCTTTATTGTTCGAACAACCAAACGCGTAAAATTTTAAAAAAGAATGAGGTCGTATGCCGGACGATTTAAAATTGATTGTCGATGAACGCTTCAGCGGTGGGCCGCGTCCTTATCAACTACCCCTGCCCCATGATCTGCTGATGCACAATAATTTCTTCGATTTGTATCCCCTGGACGGCGGCGGTGGACTGGCCTCCCACAGCATGATCGCAACGATTAATGACGCGGACTATGCGTGTCAAATCATCACCAAGCAGGCCTTGCGCGATTTCGGCACATTACCCCACCTCGACCACCAACGCTTTGAACAATGGCGGAGCATTGAAAAAAGTTGCTGGCTGAACCGGTTTTATTTCATCGTGCCGCTGGCCAAGCAGTATGCCCAGACAAAAAACGAGACTCTGGCCCGACTGATCATAGATACCCTGCTCCATTTTATTGCAACCTGCCCGCCGCCGGTCGGCAAAGACAATGTGCTGAAACATCAGCGCTACGTCTATCATATCCGCGACGACAATTATAACCGCCAGACCTTTGAACAAAATCTGGCTGACAAAACCGATGTCCAATATATCTGGTTCGACTTCCAGCCGGCCAGCCGTGTTCTGCATTGGATGCATGTGTTCCATTTTCTCAAGGATTCGCCGTCCATTTCAAAAGACGAATGGAACATCATTTGCCAATGTTTATATCAACATGGCGAAGCGATCTATTACGGCGAGCATTTTGGATTAGACCTGATTCCCGGCGACAATCACCAGAGTCTACGTGGCCTGGCATTGCTTCTGGCCGGCACGTTTTTTAAGGGATTCGGACTTTGGCAGGAATTCATCAGTGAAGGCGTTAAAATCATCAATTTCCACAGCCGCGCGAGCTTTGCTCCGGATGGATCGGAAATCGAGAACAGTCCTTCCTATCACATCTTCACCACCTGGCATATCCGGGATGCCTACCTGCTCTCGCAAATCCATGGCTTCTCGCTGGAGGCAGAGATTAAAGATCGCTTAATCCGGCAAGCCGATGTGGTCAGATGGCTTACGGATCCACAGGGAATGACCGTGGTGCTCAATGATGGCTACACCGTCAACGGGGCCGCTTTCTTAAAATCAATGTCGTTCTTACCGGTCCCCAGGGAGAAAGAAACAGCGCATTATTTCCCCGATGCCGGCATCGCAATATTACGACGGACGCCATTTTATCTTTGCCTGGACGCCTCGCCTTATACCGGCCAAAACTCGCATTATCATGGCGGCAAAAACGCCCTGTCCTTATGGGCGGGCAAGCTCCCGTTTTTAATTGACAGCGGGTGTCCGCCCTACGACGAAGAAAAGTTCAGTCAATGGTATAAACTGTCGCAGGCGCATTCGTCCCTGTTGATTAACGGCGCCGGCGACAGCACTTTGACCGGCACCTATGACTGGCAGCATCACGCCTCCGTTGTCTGCGCCGGCTGGCAAACAACCGCCGACTCACTGCGCATCGCCGCCAACCTGCAAAGTTCCGTCCCGGCCTGGCAGGGTGTGCGCTGGGAAAGAACGGTCGCAATTTTACCGGACGCTTCACTCCGGATCGACGACACGGTAAAGGCTCCCGCCAACATTTCGGCAACCTTCATCCTGAATCTCCATCCCGCCATCCAGGTGCAGCCGAAAAACAGCACGGATTTCCTGCTCGCGCATCCGGACGGATGCGTTCTGGAAATGGGATTCACCAGTTCTATGCTTAACAATATTGAAGTCGCCGAAGGTCTATGTTATCTTGATTTTAAGCACAGGCAAACCATACGGATTTTAATCAAAATGCAAGACGGCAAAAATGTTTTCTTGACAACCCTGATCGCAAGAAAGTCTTTGGCGCGCAACTGATTCGGAACGGAATAAATTGGGGCACCCATTAAAGGCCGATTCCGAAGCCCAACGATTTTTGATCATTCCACTTCGCGATGCTGCGCCTTAAAATTCTAAGGCTAGCGGTTGGCGGCTTCGCCTGTAATCTTAAGGTCGCACCTTTTGTCGTTTACCACACCGGCCGCGCTAAATTCGATTGACAATTTATACGGGCGTGGCAATTAAGGTATATGTTTAATTCTTGCAGACCTTTGACTGCTGACGCCTGACTTCGGATTCACCATGTTGACTCTGCCCATCACGCCGGAAATGCGCCACAAATTGGAAGCCGCGCTGGCTGAAAAAAACCAATGCCGGCTGGCAGCCATGTCCTTTTCCGCCACGGCCTTCCTGGCCCTGGACTTGCTGGCCGAATTCCGGCGCACAGTGGTGGTTGTGTCCGACAGCATGCACTCGCTGGACGAACTGCGCCGGAACCTGCTGGCCCTGGCCGGCGCTCACCCGGAGCGCATTTTATATTATCCCGCCTGGGAATCGCTTCCCGGCAGAAAAGACAGACGACAGACAGGAGAAGATGGACACCGGAAGCAAGCCGCTGTTCAAACGGAGATGGTCGGCGAACGCCTGCAGACCCTGGAACGGCTGATCGCGCTCCAGGCGAGATGTCGCCTCCAGGCGCCGGTGGTCATTGCCACTTGTGTGCAGGCCCTGATGCAGATGACGCTCGCGCCCGCCGCGCTCAAGGCCCACACCTTCCGAATCGCGCTCGGCGAGGAGCATGATCCGGAAACGCTTGTCCCGCGCCTTGAGCAAACCGGCTATGCCTTTGAACCGGAAGTCCAGGCCAAGGGCCAGGCCGCCTGGCGCGGCGGACTCCTCGATGTCTGGCCGCTTAACGAGACATTTCCCTTCCGGATCGAATTTGTCGGATCCACGGTAGAAACGATCCGCTCGTTCGATCCTGCCAGCCAGCGCTCGTTCACGCGTTTAAAGGAAGCAATACTTCCACCAGTCGGCGAATGGAATCTGATGCGTGCCCTGAAGTTAAGCACAGCGCATACTTCAGGGCGTGCCGGGACCGAGGCACGCTGTCTTTTCATGAATTACCTACCGCAGGAATTGATTTATCTCTGGTCGGAGCCCTGGCCGAGCTCCCTGGCCGGCACGAGCCCGGCGCGGGCACAGGCGAGCAGGCCCGTGACCGGCAATTTGCCATCCGCCTCTCACTACCACACCGGCATCCGCTATCACGCGGCCATATACCAGGAAGCCCTGAATGAAGCCAAGGTCACTGACCTGACCATTCCATTCACCCGTGTTTCCCAAATCATCACGGAAAACCCACGTGCGTGGCAATGCCTGCCGGATCCGGTTTTCGAAAGCACGTCAAGCGGGGAGCGTGGAGCGGAGAGCGGAAAGCAGAGAGCGGACGCAACCGTCGCCTGGTCACCGTCCGCAGAGCGGGTAGATCTTGGCTTCCGGTCCGTTACCGAGTTGGCTGCCCCGCGCCGCGACCTGCTGGCGCCGGACATCTTTGCTGAACGCCGCCGCCAGTGGCTGACGAGCCTGGCCGAACGCGCCCGCCTGTGCATGGCCTCCGGCGGGCAGGCCCGTCAAGGTCTGCGCGTGCATATTTTCTTCTATACTCAGGGCGCCTTGGACCGATTCCGCGAGATTAATCCCGAACCCGCCTTCCACCTGCACGTAGGTATGCTTTCGGACGGCTTCATGCAAGCTGATCTCCAATTGGCCGTGCTTTCCGAATCCAACTTGCTGGGCCGGCCCAAATTGCTTCCCGACCGCATCGCGCGGACGCCGCGGGCGGCCCGCGCATCGGCGGGGGAAACCATTACCGACTGGACCAATCTGGAGCCGGGCAACTTCGTAGTGCACGTGGATCACGGGATTGGCCACTACCTGGGCCTGAATGAGATCGTGTTCAACGGCCAGCGCCAAGAGGCGCTGGCCATTGAATATGCCGATAATGCCAAGCTCTACGTCCCCGTTTCGCAGGCCCACCTGCTAAGCCGCTATGTCGGCGTGGGCAAGCATACGCCAAGCTTGCACCGGTTGGGAAGCGCACGCTGGTCGCGCGAAAAGGACGCCGCCGAGCGCGCCGTGCGCGACTTAGCCGCCGGCCTGCTGGAAATCCAGGCCGTGCGCGAAGCAAAAGCCGGAATCGCCTTCCCGCCCGACACCCCCTGGCAAAACGAATTCGAAGCATCGTTCCCCTACCAGGAAACCGAGGACCAGGAGCGCGCCATCCACGACGTTAAGCGCGACATGGAAACCGTTCGGCCCATGGACCGGCTGGTCTGCGGCGACGTCGGCTACGGCAAAACCGAGGTGGCCATGCGCGCCGCCTTCAAGTGCGTCATGAGCGGCAAGCAGGTGGCCATGCTGGTGCCCACTACTGTTCTGGCCCAACAGCATTACGAAGTGTTTGCGGAACGCATGGCGGCCTATCCGGTGCGCGTGGAACTGCTCTGCCGGTTTCGCACGCTCCAGGAACAGGCGGGCGTGGTGCGCGCGCTCGCGACGGGCGGCGTGGATATTGTCATCGGCACCCATCGGCTGATCCAGCCGGACGTGCGTTTCAAGGACCTTGGGCTTGTGATCATTGACGAAGAACAGCGGTTCGGCGTCGGCCACAAGGAACGCTTTAAGCATCTCCAACAATTAGTGGACGTGCTGACGCTCACCGCCACGCCCATTCCGCGCACACTCTACATGAGCCTCACGGGCGCCAAGGAAATCAGCGTGATCCAGACCTCGCCCAAGGCACGCCAGGCAATCGAGACCATCGTGGCTAAAAACGACGACCGTGTTATTCGCGACGCCATTCTGCGCGAGTTGAACCGGGGCGGGCAGATCTATTATTTGCACAACCGCGTTCACTCCATCGAACGCGTCCGCGAGCGGCTGGCAAAACTTGTGCCCGAGGCGCGCATGGTCGTCGGCCACGGCCAGATGCCGACCTCGGCACTGGCGCACATCGTGCGGGATTTTGCGCGCGGCGATTATGACCTCCTGCTATGCACGACGATCATTGAAAGCGGAATGGACATTCCCAACGTCAATACGATCCTCATTGACCGGGCCGATCGGTTCGGAATGGCGGATCTCTACCAGCTCCGCGGGCGGGTGGGCCGGTCCAGCCGCAAGGCTTACGCTTACATGCTTCTGCCGGTGCATGGGTCTCTTCTGGACACTTCGCGCCAGCGCATCCAGGCGATTCTCGAACACACGGAACTGGGGGCCGGGTTCCGGCTGGCCATGCGCGACCTGGAAATCCGCGGCGCTGGTAACTTGCTGGGCCCCGAGCAGAGCGGGCACATTGCCGCCATCGGGTTCGATTTATACTGCCAGCTTCTGCGCTACACGATTGCGCAAATGGCGAAGATCCCGACTCTCCGAGAGGTCGGGACGGTCAACCCCATGCGGATTGTGCATGTGGAAGTCAAGCTGGACTTTATCGATCTTTCGGCCCAGGCCGCGGACCCGGCGCACTCGGCATTTCTGCCTGTAACTTACGTGGAGGATGAACGCCTGCGGATCAGCGTGTATCGCCAGATCGCCTCCGCCATGACCCTTGCGGAAATTGCCGGCCTGCGCGAGGAATTCAAGGACCGCTTTGGACCCCTGCCCCCGCCATTAGACCGCCTGCTCAAGATCGCCGCCCTGCGAATTCTGGCGGCGGAGAAAAAGATCGCGCTGATCGAGGTGCAGGCAGGCAAAGTCATCTTTCATCGGCATGTTGAACTTCTGCAAATCAAAAACCGCTTTCCACGCTTGCACGCCGCAGGCGTGGACGCGAAGTTGGACGAAATCCAGCAATGGCTCCGCCGCGTGGAGGACCAGGGGTTCTCCCCGATCCGCGCGTAATGGGTATGGCCTTTATCCGGATGGCTTTGGCTTGCGCGGAAAACACGACTGTGCCATAGTGCTCAAACGAGGGGAATGATATTGCCATGCTAATGCGCATAAAACCGATCTTATTGGCCACGCTGGTCTTGGCATTCGGATGCCTGCTGCCCGCCAATGCTCTGGGCAAAACGATCCCGGTGGAAGGTTGTGCGGCCCAGGTCAACGATCGGATCGTGACCGTGACGGAGGTTATGACCGCCATGCAACCGGTCGAGCGCCAGTTGCGCGCGACCAGCCAGGGCGCGGAGCTGGATCGGAAACTAGAAGAGGCCTATGAAAAGGCGCTCCAATCCCTGATTGAGCGGGAATTGATCCTCGACGCGTTCCACCAGCAGAAGGAAATGAATTTACCGGACAAGATCGTGCAGAGCCGCACGGAAGAAATCGTGCGCACCAAGTTCAGCAACAACCGCACCGCGTTCCGCAAAGCGCTGGACGAGGAAGGGCTTACGCTGGAGGAATGGCAAGCCAATCTGAAGAAATCCATGATTGTGTCCTTCCTGCGCGAACGCGAAGTGGAAAGCAAGGTATCCATTTCCCCGCAGGATGTCCGCACGGCTTACGAAAAAGCGGGCGATACGTTCCGCACCCCTGAGCAGGTTCACCTGCGCATGATCATGATTAACGGCGGTAAAACTGACGAAGAAATTGCCGTCAAGCGCAAGCAGGCGGAAGAGGTGCGCAAGCGCTTGCTGGAGGGTGAATCGTTCGAAGATCTGGCCAGGCAGGTATCCGAAGGCACACGCGCCCAGGATGGCGGCGACTGGGGCTGGATTGACCCGGCCAGCCGGCGGCCGGAATTGGCCGCGGCCATCCGCGCGCTCAAGCCGGAAGATATCAGCGATGTAATCCCGGCCGGCGGGGACCTGTATATCCTGAAAGTTGAAGGGCAGCGGGGCGCCACTGTGATTCCATTCGAAAAAGTCCATGACACGCTCCGCACCGAGCTGGAAAAGCAGGAAGCCAAACGGCTTTATGACGCCTGGATGGTGCGCCTGAAACAGAAAGCCTTTATCAAGAAATATTAGAAGAAGGCTGTGGGCTGTAGGCTGAAGACTGTAGGTTATAACCGGTGAAAACCATTGCCATTACCCTCGGCGATCCCGGCGGAATTGGGCCGGAAGTGGCCTTGAAGGCGCTGTACCAAAATCGCTGGCCGGCTACCTTGCGTTTTGTGCTGATCGGCAGCCGAACGATTCTGCGCCGCCAGGCGGCGCAGCTCCGCCTGCCGTTGCCGCCGGTCTGGCAGTTGTCGGATGGTAAAAATCATACCGCGCGTATTGTCAACTGGGAACCCGAGCAGGATCTCGAGCAGAAGCCGATGCCCTTGAATTGGCAGCCCGGCGTCATCGGCAAAACACAAGGTCAGGCAGCGGTGCGGTGGATCAAGGAAGCGGTTAGCGGCTGTATGGCAGGGCGCTTTGATGCCCTGGTTACCGGTCCCATTTGTAAACAGAGCCTGTACCTGGCGGGCCTGCCGTTTCCCGGCCACACGGAATTTCTGGCGGCCCTTACCGGAACGCGCTCCTTTGCCATGATGCTCCTGGGCGGACCTTTGCGTGTAGTGCTGGTTACGCGGCATCTGCCGCTGGCCAAGGTGGCGGAAAGCATTTCGCGCTCGGCCATTCAGGAGGCGGTGCAGTTGGCGGCACAGGCATTACCCTGGCTCGGCGTAAAGCAAAAAAAGGTCGGTGTCTGCGCGCTCAATCCGCATGCCGGGGATAATGGCGTCCTCGGGCGCGAAGAAATCACGACCATCCGGCCGGTGTTGTGCGCTTTGCGCCGCAAGGGGTTGAACATTGAAGGTCCTGTGCCGGGCGATGTCATTTTTCACCAGGCCCTGCAGGGCCGGTATGGCGCGGTCGTGGCCATGTACCACGACCAGGGCCTCGGACCCTTGAAGATGATTGCCTTTGAAGAGGGGGTCAACCTGACGCTTGGCCTGCCGATTGTGCGCACGTCACCCGATCATGGCACCGCCTTTGACATTGCCGGGAAAGGTGTGGCGCATGCCGGCAGCATGGTTGCCGCCATTCGCCTGGCCGTCCGGCTGGCTCGCCGAAAAAACCCATGGGCTCACACTGACCTCTGATTTCCGACATCTGTTCTCTAAAAGATGGGCGAGGTGGGACTCGAACCCACAAGCCCCTGGTCGCCTGTGGCGCCGCCCCTCCTTAGGCGGGTGAACTCCGGCGGGTAAACTTGCGGCATCCCGCTCCGACAAAAAAATGCTCCCGAAAGGACTCGAACCTTCACCTCGTGAGAGACATGGTCCTAAGCCATGCGCGTCTGCCAATTCCGCCACGGGAGCGAAAACTTTTACCGGCGGGACGTGTCTGCCAATTTCACCACTCGCCTGGTAGGTAATGGTTGGAAAATATCAGATTATTCGGCGCTGGGCGATAAGAAAAGATTTTGAAGGACTATTCAAATTGACTTGATATTGACGGTTCAGTACATTTTTCAACAGTTAAACGAAAGACTTTTGCAATCAACTCGTAATTAAAAGAAAAAGGTGGTCCTGAATGAAAAAAGTTAAGATCGGTTTTATCGGATGCGGCAAGATCGCGACTTGCTCACATGCGCCAGAATTCCTGAAAATCCCGGGGAAAACTGAAATTTCCGCCCTTTATGACGTGAAGGCTGAAAGCGCGCAGAACCTTAAAGCGAAAAATAAAGTGGAAGCTGAAACGTATGCCTCCGTAAAAGAACTGCTTGCCTCCGGCATCGCCGGCGTGGTGATAAGCACTCCGAACAGTTTACATTATGAACTGACTATGCAGGCATTGAATTCTGGAGTGAATGTTCTTGTGGAAAAGCCTATGGCGGCAACTTTAAAAGAGGCTGACGAAATGATTGCGTTGGCGCGCAAGAAAAAATTGGTGCTTCAGGTAAACCAATCAGTGAGGTTCGTTCCCGCTTATGTGAAAATCAAACAACTTATAGAACAGGGCAAAATAGGAGATCCTGTTCACATACGTTGTCTCCGCGCATCCGGGAGCACTCCTGACCAAGGATGGTCGCCTGGCGCAAAATGGTTTATTCAGAAGAAATTCGCGGGCGGGCTTATTATGGACATTGCCGTACATATGGCGGATATGCTTGGCTGGTATTTCGGCAAAGCCCGGAATGTTTACTCGATAAATCAGACAAAGATAAAGGGAAATGATGTCCCCGACAACGTGACGGCCCTGTTTGATTTTGAAAATGGCGCTACCGGAGTTCTTGAATTAAGCTGGACAATTCCAGTTGGCGGAGGGTTGCTGGAGATTTACGGAAGCAAAGGGACCATACGTCATGGTTTCAATCAAGGCAATATAGAAATGTGCCTGGCGGGTGGTAAATATAAAACCATCAAACCATGTAAATATCAAACTTCTCAGGAATGGTTTGCTGACTCTATCAGAGGATTGCCAAGATGCCCGGCCCTCGGCGGTGTCGGCAGACATGCGCTTGCCTACACATTGGCCATAGCGGAATCCGGCGAAAAAAATAAAGCCGTAAAACCTTCCATTAACTAATTCACTGCAAGGCGGTAATAATTAAAGTCGGGTTAAGCACATACAGTTTGGTAGGCACGATCAAGTCGGGGGAGCTTGATGTTTTGCCGGTAATTCAATGGATTGCCGATAACCACGGAAAACATGCGGAAATAGTTCCATCCGGTTTTACGCTCACGGACAATAACGAACTTGTTTCCGCAATAGTAAAGAAAGCAAAAGGACAATGATTAGGAACAGCCCTTTTCAAGCGGCTGTCTGATGTAATTTTCGGGCGGCGAGGAACCCGCTGGCAAAGGCCCATTGCAGGTTGAACCCGCCACATGGCCCATCAACGTCCAGGATTTCGCCGGCGAAGAAAAGTTCGTGGACGCGCTTGCTTTCCAGTGTCTTGGGACATACTTCCACCAAGTCAATGCCCCCTCTTGTAACCATAGCCTTATCGAATCCTTCAGTCGCCGTGATCGTCAGGGGCAGTTT
Source organism: Kiritimatiellota bacterium (assembly GCA_026398415.1). Taxonomy (GTDB): domain Bacteria; phylum Verrucomicrobiota; class Kiritimatiellia; order JAAZAB01; family JAAZAB01; genus VSJD01. Next base: position 52,814 of record JAPLSY010000032.1, read on the forward strand.
CTTAATCAGCACGATCAGCTTGCGGCTTTGCGCGCGCGACAATCGCGCCACGCTCGCGCCCGCCGGCACATCCGCGCGTTCCAGCACTACTTTCGCCAGCGCCGCGGGAAGAATGGAAGTAAGCATGGATAGGACCGTCTTGGCGCCGTGTTCCTTGCGTAACTTTTCAATATGCCCCTGCCACGCTTCGATCGTCAAATCGGGAGCAAGATCAATCATGATATCTACGGACGCGCGGGTCATCAAGGCCGCCGAAACACAGCCGGAGACATCCAGCACGACAGGCCCGGAAATGCCCTTATGGGTAAACAGCAGGCTTCCGGTCGCGGCCGCGCGAACATCGCCGGCACACACCATGCTGACCGCGACGCGCGGGAGTGTTATTCCCGCCAGGGTCGCCGGCCAAGTCTCACGGGTAACCAGGGGCACCAGCGCCGGACACAGCGGAATGATCGTATGACCGGCCAGGCGGGCCAGTCTGAAACCGCTTGCCCCGCCACCCAGGCTCGGATAACTTGCTCCGCCTGCGGCAAGCACGACGCGCGCGGCTGATTCGACACCGTGTGACGTCCGGATGCTCGTCACCTGACCGCGACTTATTTGCAGGCTGTCCACGCGGCTGTTGAATCGAAACTCCACGCACAGTTTTCGGCAAGCTTGCCGAAGGGCATCCCGGATGGACCGCGCGGAATCGGACACCGGCAAAACATGAAACCCATCCGGACTGTGGGATGCTATTCCCAGCTCTTCGAAAAATAAACGCAGCCTGTTTCCGTCCAGGGCTTTGATTGCGGGCGCCACAAAGCGGCGCTTAGCGCCGAAGCGCCTGACAAAATCATCGGTTGCGAGGGTATTCGTGAAATTGCAGTGACCGCCTCCGGTCGCAAGCAACCTTACGCCCGGCTCCGGGAGCTGTTCGCAAACCATTACCCGCGCCCCCGCCCTTGCGGCCCAAATAGCCGCCATGAGGCCGGCCGGCCCTGCGCCGACAACCACCACGGGGAAAATATCTGGTTTACGACTCATTATTTTTGGCTCCGCAAATCGTTAGAAATAAGACCGCATTACTCTACCCGCCAGCTCACGGAAAGCACCTAAAACATTATTATTTTTTGTGTTGACATTATATTTATAGTGCACTATATTTTCGGTGTTCTCTATAAAAAGGAACGAAATAGCTATGAACCCAAACGATTATTCATTACGCGAAGTAAAGCATGCCCGGACCAAAATCGCCCTGATGAACGCTTTTATCGAGCGCCTGCGGAATTCCCGTTTTGAGGACATTTCCATCAAGGACGTATGCCAGAGCGCCGAAATCTCGGAAGGCACATTTTTCAATTACTTTCCGGAAAAAATAGACGTCATCACCTACTATGTCAACCTTATGACCATGGAACTCATCTGGAAGGCGCGGCAAAAAGCTGCCAAAGGCAGATCCATTGCCCTGCTTAATGCTTTTTTTGAGACATTGGCGGATGATCTTATCAAGATCAACATTAAGTATGAACTTATTTCCATCATGATCGTTCAGCATGAAAGGCCCAAAAAAGCCGTCATTCCTGATATTGAAAAACATCTTTTTTTCCCGGATTTAGCCGGCATAGAGGATATTTCCCCTCTTTTGATCGATGAATTTTTCAGGGAGTGCATGGAGGGGGCGCTGAAAAACGGCGAACTCCCCGGGAGCGTCAATATTGATGACGCCCTGGTATCTTTGATAACGATCATGGTCGGCACGATGATAGCGATAAAATTTGCCAATACTAAGGATATTAAACATCACTACAGGCGCCAATTGCAGGTGTTTTGGACGGAATTAGGCGTCAAGAAACAGAGAGGATAAAAATGAATACCCGACAATATGGAAATTATCTCATGGCCGCCGTTGGAGTTTTGATTACCGGACTGTTGTTGACCGGTTGCGGAATATTCAGGAAAGCGGGCGGTCCCCCACAGCGTCCCGCGCCGGAAGTGGCGGTCGTCACCGTGCAACCCGAGCGCATCGAAATCACCGCCGAACTGGCGGGGCGGGTTTCCGCCTTCCTGGTCGCCGAAGTGCGGCCCCAGGTGAGCGGCATCATTCAAAAACGCCTGTTCGAGGAGGGCGGGGACGTCAAAGCCGGCAACCTGCTTTACCAGATCGATCCGGCATTCTATGAGGCGGCTTATGCCAGCGCCAAGGCGTCTCTGGCCAGGACTGAAGCTAATTTGCCGCCCGCCCGCTTAAAAGCCGAGCGTTACAAGGAACTGGTTGACATCAAAGCCATCAGCCAGCAGAATTACGATGACGCAGTTGCGGCTCTTAAACAGGCCGAGGCGGACGTTGGCATTGCAAGAGCCGCCATGGAAACAGCCCGGATCAACCTGGCCTATACCGGCATCACCGCGCCGATTTCCGGCCGCATCGGCAAATCATCGGTGACCATCGGGGCGCTGGCCACGGCGCATCAGGCCGTGCCCTTCACAACCATCCAGCAGCTTGACCCGGTCTATGTGGACGCGCCCCAGTCCAGCGCCAACCTGCTGCGTTTGAAACGCAATATGGCCAGCGGGAGCCTTACACGCGACGGCGAGGATCAGGCTCGGGTGCGGTTGCTCCTTGAAGACGACACGCCTTATCCATTGGAAGGTACGTTGAAGTTTTCCGATGTCACGGTGGATCCGAGTACCAGCTCATTTATCTTCCGGACGATTTTTCCGAACCCGGACCACACCCTGTTGCCTGGAATGTATGTCCGCGCCGTCATTGAAGAAGGCGTGAACGAACAGGCGCTGCTTATCCCGCAGCAGGGGATCTCCCGCGACCCGAAGGGCAACGCGCTTGCCATGCTGGTGGATGCCTCGGACAAGGCCGAACAAAGGGCCGTCAAAATTGACCGCGCCATCGGCAATAAATGGCTGGTAACCGAAGGCTTGAAACCCGGCGACCGGGTGATCATCGAGGGTGTTCAAAAAGTGAAGCCCGGCGCTTCGGTAAAGGTTGTTCCGTTCGATGCCGGCCGGAAAGATAGTCCCGGGGCCGGCCAAAAAACACCGCTGGCGGCAGAAGCGAAATAACGGAGGCGCGAGATGTTATCAAAATTTTTCCTGGAACGTCCTGTCTTTGCCTGGGTCATTGCCATCATCCTGATGGTGGCGGGCTGTCTGGCCATCTACAAGCTGCCCATTTCGCAATACCCGCCCATTGCCCCCCCTTCCATCGCCATCACGGCCTCTTATCCGGGAGCATCGGCAAAAACGGTCGAAGACAGTGTGACGCAGATCATCGAGCAAAAGATGACCGGTTTCGACAAGATGCTCTATCTCTCCGCCAGCAGCGATTCATCCGGATCTTCCCGGATCGAGTTGACCTTTGCAGCGGGCACCGATCCCGACCTGGCCTGGGCCCAGGTGCAGAACAAGCTCCAACTGGCCATGGCCAACCTGCCGGAAACGGTGCAGCGTTCGGGCATCAAGGTGGCCAAATCCACCCGGAACTACCTGATGATCGTGGGCCTGATTTCGGAAGATGGGAGCATGGATGGGGACGATTTGCGGGATTACGCCCAATCCAGTTTGGAAAAGGTGCTTTCGCGGGTGCCGGGCGTGGGCGAGGTGGAACTCTTCGGCGGCCAATACGCCATGCGGGTATGGCTGAATCCGGACAAGTTAACCATGTATCAGATGACGATCCAGGATGTGACCACAGCGCTGAACGCCTATAACGTGGAAGTATCCGCGGGCCAGTTCGGCGGGGCGCCGGCCATCAAGGACCAGCGCCTGAATGCCACCATAACCGTCCAGAATCTGCTCAAGACCCCCGAGGAGTTTGCCGCGATCCCGATCCGCACCAACCCGGATGGCTCCATCGTACGGGTCAAGGACATAGGACGGACGGAACTCGGCGCGGAATCGTACGATATGGAAGTCTTTCACAACGGGAAGCCTTCCGCCGCCCTGGCCATCCGGCAGTCCGCCGGCGCCAACGCGCTGGATACGGCCAAAGCCATAAGGGCCAAGCTGGATGAGATGAGCCAATTTTTCCCCGCCGGAATGAAAGTGGTGTATCCCTACGATACCACGCCTTTTGTCAAGGTGGCCATCGAGGAAGTGGTCAAGACCCTTCTCGAGGCGATCGTGCTGGTGTTCCTGGTGATGTATCTGTTCATGGGCAACATGCGGGCCACCCTGATTCCGACCATTGCGGTGCCGATCGTGATCCTGGGTACCTTCGCGATGCTGGGGCTTTTCGGGTTCTCCATCAACATGCTGACCATGTTCGCCATGGTGCTGGCCATCGGCCTCCTGGTGGATGATGCCATCGTGGTGGTGGAAAACGTGGAGCGGATCATGAGCGAGGAAGGCCTTTCTCCAAAGGAGGCCACGGCCAAGTCCATGACCCAGATTACCAGCGCGTTGATCGGCATCGGGTTGGTGCTCTCGGCAGTCTTCGGACCGATGGCGTTTTTCGCGGGATCCACGGGCGTCATTTATCGCCAGTTTTCCGTGACCATCATGGCCGCCATGCTGCTTTCGGTGGTGGTGGCCTTGGTGCTGACGCCCGTCCTGTGCGCCTCCCTTCTCAAGCCGGTGCCCAAGGGCCATGAACCGGCCGAGGGCGGGGTCTGGCTGCTGCGTCCGTTCTTCCGATGGTTTGACCGCGTCTTTTTCCGGACCCGCGACCGGTATGTGCAGGTGGTCGGCCACTCGCTTGCCCATAATTTCCGCTACGTGATTATCTTCGTCCTGATCGTGGCGGCGATGGGATTCCTCTTCAAGCGGATGCCCACCGCGTATCTCCCGGACGAAGATCAGGGAATCCTGATGGTGCAGGCCATGCTTCCGGCGAACTCAACCCTGGAACAGACAAAAGCGGTCATGGATCGGGTGAAGGACTATTTTCTAGAACACGAGAAGGACGCGGTGGAATCATGCATGACGATTTCCGGCGCCAACTTCGCCGGACATGGGCAGAATACTGGAATGTCTTTTGCCAAGCTCAAGGATTGGAAGCTTCGCAACCGGTCGGACCTGAAGGTTGGCGCCATCGCGGGAAGGGCCATGGGAGCTTTTTCCCAGATTCGCAACGCCATGGTGTTTGCCTTCGCACCACCGGCCGTTGTCGAACTGGGCATGGCCAAGGGGTTTGACTTTCAGCTGCTGGATCGCGGCGGCCTTGGCCACGCCGGCCTGATGGCCGCCCGCAACCAACTCCTCGGCATGGCCGCCCAGAGCCCGGTCCTGGCCAAGGTTCGCCCCAACGGCCTGGAAGACGTGCCCGAATACCGGATCGACGTAGATTGGGAGAAGGCCGGCGCCCTGGGTGTGCCCATCTCCTCAATCCACAACACCATCTCGGCCGCTTTCGGCAGTGCCTATATCAACGACTTCATTCAAGGCGGGCGCGTGAAAAGGGTGTATGCCCAGGCCGATGCGCCCTATCGCATGTTGCCCGGCGATCTGGAAAAACTTTATGTGCGCAACAACGCGGACAAGATGGTTCCATTTTCCTCCTTTGCGGCTGGGCACTGGACCTCCGGTTCGCCGAAGCTGGAGCGCTTCAACGGCTTTCCATCCATAAATATCCAGGGCGAGTCGGCGGCAGGGAGAAGTTCCGGCGAGGCCATGACCACCATGGAAGGATTTGTCAAGAAGCTGCCCCTGGGGATCGGCTTCGACTGGACGGGCCTCTCTTATCAGGAGCGGCAGAGCGGCGCCCAGGCTATTCCCCTGTATGCCTTTTCCATCTTGGTGATTTTCCTGTGCCTGGCAGCCCTGTATGAGAGCTGGCCCATCCCCATTTCGATCCTGCTGGCCCTGCCTCTGGGGGTCATCGGCGGGGTGATCGCCTCATCGTCCCGGGGGTTGCCCAATGACGTCTATTTCCAGATCGGACTGTTGACCACCCTCGGCCTGACCACCAAGAACGCCATCCTGATCGTTCAGTTTGCCAAGACCCGGGTGGAAGAAGGCAAGGGACTGATCGAAGCCACTCTGGAAGGCGCCAAACTGCGGTTGCGACCTATTGTGATGACCTCGTTGGCCTTCGGGTTCGGAGTTCTGCCACTAACTTTGGCGAGCGGGGCGGGCGCGGGTGCGCAAAAGGCCATCGGCACTGCGGTGCTGGGCGGCGTGGTAACTTCCACCTTCCTGGTGACCATATTTGCGCCGCTTTTTTATGTGTTGATCGAAAAGAACTTTGGCAAACGCAACAAGCAACCTGCCGCCAAGACATTTGAGATCAATTCACCCGGAGATCAATGAAATGAATAAACACATGCTTCTTTTACTGGTTGGCATTGCAGCCGTCTTTGGCGGCTGCACCCTGATTCCAAAATACGTCCGGCCACAAGCACCGGTGCCGGCCACTTGGCCGACCGGTTCCGCCTACAAGGCCACGACCGCCAAAACGAACAGCCCGACTGCCGCCGACATACCCTGGCACGATTTTTTCTCCGATGCCAAGCTCCAGAAAATAATCGATTTGGCGCTGACCAATAACCGCGACCTGCGGGTGGCAGTACTGACTATTGAAAAAACAAGGGCCATGTACCGCATTCAACGCGCCGATCTTCTACCAACGGTTAATGTCGTTGGTTATGGCACCAGGCAACAAATATTCGCCAATGTCGCAACTTTTGAAGAATCTATGCAGGTTGAGTATTATACGGTGAACGTCGGATTCAGTTCCTATGAGCTGGACTTTTTTGGGCGGATCCGCAGTCTCAAGGCGCGCGCGCTGGAGCAATACCTTGCCACCGAGCAGGCCCGGTGCAGTCTGCAAATATCCCTAGTGGCCGAGGTTGTCGGCACTTACCTGAACTTGGCCGCCGACCGCGACCTGTTGCGCCTGGCGCAGGATACTCTGGAGAGCCAGGAGTCAACCTATGAACTGATCCAACGGCGTTTTGAACTGGGCGACGCATCTGAGCTGGAGCTGCGCCAGGCGCAGACCCGCGTGGATGCGGCGCGGGTGGACATCGCCAAATACACCGGTCTGACGGCCCTGCACGAAAACGCGCTCAACCTTCTGGCCGGGACGCAGGTACCATCAGAATTTTTGCCCCGTGAATTGACGGCGCTGAAGGATATCCGCGCCGGGTTGCCGTCGGAGGTCCTGCAGCGCCGTCCGGACATTCTCCAGGCCGAGAACCAACTCAAGGCCGCCAACGCCAACATCGGCGCGGCGCGGGCCGCGTTTTTTCCATCCATTATGTTGACCGGCACCTACGGCACAATGGACGACCAGTTGGCCGGACTCTTCAAAGGCGGTTCGGCCGTCTGGGGGTTTACGCCGCAAATCACACTGCCGATCTTCGACACTGGCCGAAACATGGCCAACTTGGATGCGGCCAAGGCTGAGCGCGATATCTGCCTGGCCCAGTACGAGAAGGCAATCCAGACGGCCTTCCGGGAAGTGGCCGACGCCCTTGCGCAGCGGGGAAGCCTGTTGGATCAATTGGAAGCGCAAGAGTCGCTTGTGGAGGCCACCGCCGCGAGCTATTCGCTCTCCGATGCGCGCTACCGCAACGGGATTGAGGGTTATCTGACCGTTTTGGACTCGCAACGTTCGCTCTATGGCGCGCGACAGGGGCTGATCGCCATCCGCCTCGCCCGGCTTGCCAACCTGGTAACGCTCTACAAGGTTTTGGGAGGTGGGTAATCCTATGCGGTAAAAGCTTATTAAAGATAAAATGCAAAAGCATTATTCATTTCATGCCACTGGCCACGCGTTGAACCGATAATTGGGAAACAAACGGGATAAACAATACAAAAGGAAAAGCCCATGAAACAAAGTCTTAAACGCAAGCAAGTGACATTCACATTTAAAAACGATCCCGGCAAAGAAGTATTCATTGCCGGCTCATTTAACAATTGGGATCAAAAACACGACAAGCTTACAGAGACAAATCAGCCGGGGATATATACCATCACGATTATGGTTGCCAGGGGACGCTACGAGTACAAATTTGTTGTGGACAATGTTTGGTATGTCGATCCGAAGAATCCGGAATCTGCCGTTAATGACCGTGGCTGGATGAACAGCGTATTTACGGTTTGATGTGTCGCGACGGGCATCATTTGTAATGAGGTTCCTAACTTGAGAGCGCTTATTTGGATTGTCAGATTTATGTGCCTTCTCGTAGCCGTGTGGAGCGTGTACGGTTTCGGTGGGTCAACCTTGGTCGAACTCCTGGAGCACAAGGCAAGGTGCTCTCTGATAGGGGCCGCCGCCATTGTATCAATCCTTGTCGCCGTGCTGGGGACGATCTCGCTGATTCCAAACAAGAAATCGTCAACGTCAAATGGAGCTAAATAATACTTAAGATCAGCCCTGGTCCGGTTGCAGTCTGTTCTTCCGATATTGAAGCGGCGAGCATCCGGTGATGGCGCGGAATACACGCGAAAAATGAAACTGATCGCAAAAACCAAGTTCGGCCGCGATCTCGGCCACGCCCGCGGCGGTATCATGGAGCCTGAACTGGGCGCGCTCGATACGACGGCGCTGGAGATAATGCAAAGGGGGCACGCCGAAATGGCGGCAAAATAAATTGCTGAAATAGTTCGGCTGCAGATGCATTACCCGCGCCAGTTCGGCGAGCGTGAGACGCTCGCACAGATGGTCGTCAATGTGCGTCAGGACGCTGTGAAAACGCCCGAAGTGGCGAATACGCTGTATTAGAAACGTTTCGGTCTCCTGGGCGCTTCTCAGAAAACAGGCCAGTATCTGCCGAATAATACCATCACGCTCCACACCCGTGGCAAAATCATCCGGCGCCGCAGTGCGCATGAAGCGATCCCAAAGGTCAGAAATAAAGCCGGGATTAGACGGGGTCAGCGCCAGCGGCATTTGGACGATCTGCGTGATATCCATGGCGCCGCTGAACAATTCCGCGTTGAAATGAATCCAAGCCAGGTTGATCGGTGTCGAACAGCTGTAATCGGCCGTCTGGTTGGCGGGGAAAAGATAGAGCCGGCCAGGCCGGAGTTCCACACGCTGACGCTCGTGAACAACCAGACCACATCCGCGATCCAGCCAGTACAGCCGGTTAAATGGACTGCGAATGCCCGGTCCGCCCCACGTTCTTGGATAATGCCAGCGCCTGAAGATGAGGATACGAATCTGCAAAGATGAAGGTAAAGTGTCCATGCATGTTTCTTAAGATAACATATTGCGACGTGATTGCATCTGTAAAAGATACATAAATTACATAATTCCAGCCATTCTTTTTTTACGTTGAACCATGCTATAGATGTGGACAACTGAACCGGCGTGACAATGTAGAGGAGGACCACCATGAGCCGCAAGATCGCCCTGGACACCATCTGCCTGCGTCCGACGCCCCGTATTGCCCACACCGAATATTCCATGGATTACCATAAGGAATACATTGCCAAGCTTGGCCAGCCCCTGAATGACGCGTGGGATATCGACTTTATCTGGCGTACAGACAATGGACCGATCGACTGGGGAGCGCAAGGGCGTGCCACTGATATGGGCCATGCCGTTTATGCCGCCGACGGCAGCGACCTCCATCAAGCGCATCCCTGTCCCTTCCTGGATCCGGAAGAGGTTTATGAATTCGATCCGGTACGTGAATATGGGATTCCCGCGCACCGCGAGTTGGTCAAGTACTATGCAGACAGCTATCAAAAAGCGCAGGCCGCCAATCCCAACCAACTGGTCACGGGTGGATATTATCCAACGGTCATTTCCGGAGCTATCGCCGCGTTTGGCTGGGATATGTTGCTTCTGGCCGCGGCGGATGAGGCGCGATTTGCAAAAGTGCTTGAGCGCATCGGCGACTACACGCGGCATTACGTTCTGGCCCAGGCGGAAACGGACATCGAAGTGTTCATCCAGCACGACGATATGGTGTGGACCGAGGGTCCCTTCATCAGTCCGGAGTTCTATCGGGGCGTTATTTTTCCCCTCTTCAAACGGATGTGGGAACCCCTCAAAAAGGCCGGAAAAAAGGTACTTTTCTGCTCCGACGGTACCTTCGATATGTTCATGGAGGATATTGCCGCCTGCGGCGCCGACGGCTTTATCTTTGAGCCGACCAACAACCTGGATTACGTAGTGGAACGTTTCGGCAAAACTCATTGCATCGTGGGCAGCAAGGTGGATTGTCGCACGATGACATTCGGAACATGGGCACAGGTCAAGGCGGAAATTGACGCCACGCTCGTGCTGGCCAGAAAATGCCCGGGCTTTATGTGGGCCGTCGGCAACCACATTCCGGCCAATGTTTCGGATGAAATGTGCGCCAATTACATTCGCTACTTGAAGGCCAACTGGAAACGGTAATCGCCGTGGGGCCGTTGCGCGGTCTGTCTCTACTGTTCATTGTACGGCTGTGGAGGTCTCTTGCCCTGTAACTGCCACAACCGGCCAATTTTCAATCGGCCGGTCAAACTCAAGTTTAATCACCGGCAATTCGTTTATTAGGCGCTCGACCGGCAGATGGTAAAGACGCAAAGCGGTTTTAACCGGCTCCATATGCAGGATGGGCAGACGGTTGAGATCGAAGCCAACCGGTTCGCCGGTGTTCAGCAGCGTTGCCCGTGCCGGCAGAATATTTATCGGATTCAGAATCACCGACGTTGTCTTGGGCTCTTCAATAAGATGAACATACAAAACATTATTCTTACTTGTCAGGATTACATCCCGGTTGGCGGTTAATCCGCAGGAAAATCCGGTATCCTGCCATGCTTCGCCAACCCGGTTGTACCATCGGCCGATTACCTGCAATATGCGCGCCTGCTCCGGCGGAATAAGACCATCCGCATCGGGACCGACATTAAGCAGAAAATTAGCCCTCTTGGACAACATCATATCCATACGGCGCATGAGATAATGGGGTGTAAAATAGTCTTCATCTTTGCGGAACCCCCAACTCTGGGAGCCGATCGATTCGCAGGCTTCAGTTGGCCTGGCAAACGCTTCAAACGCATAAGCCGACTTGTCATAATTGCGTTCCGGGGTTCCGAAATCACCCTCGTCCCATCCGCGGTCATTAATCACGCAGGATGGTTGAAGATTGCGGATTAATGCGTTGACCGATCGGTCAACAATGCCCGTGCGGTTGGTGTCCCACCAGAACATATCCAGCTTGCCATAGTTGCTGCAAAGTTCCCGGACTTGGGCACGGATAAACTGCATATATTTGTCATAATCAGGTTCATCGCCGGGCTCGGCGGCTGATTCATGACCTTTGCCGGTACGCGGATAATTTTTATGAAGATTATCCAGGGCGGAGAAATAAACGCCAAAATGAAAATTACGGCGATGGCAGGCATCGGCCAGCATGCCGACAATATCTTTTTTGAATGGCGTATTGGTAATTTTGAAATCCGAAACGGCACTGTCAAACATACAGAAGCCGTCCATATGTTTGGCGATCATCACAATATAACGCATCCCGCTTTGCTCAGCCAAGTCGAGCCATTTATCGGGATTAAAGGCCTGCGGATTAAACCGGGAGGCAAGGCGGCGGTATGCATCGCGTTGCATTCCCAGGCGGTAATGTTCCTGTTCGTGCCAGCCGTTAATGGCGTAAATACCCCAGTGAACAAACATGCCGAATCGCGCCCTGAAAAACCAGTCCCTGGGATCATGAAATTGAAACATGGTTAGACGCCCTCTAAAACCACCATCGCGTGCGCCTTGACCTCGGGCACAACGATGTTGCAATACTCGCCTTGCATCGAATAGCCAAGACCAATGCGGTCGGGCGCCAGATACACGGCCGACGGTTTTTTGCCCGTGCGCACGGCAAGTGCGATATCGCGGACGGGATAGATGTCCTCGATCCACTCCACGTTGGTGTGCCGGCGCTGGGGCTGGAAGTTGACCAGGTGTGCAACAAGCCGCTTCGGGCGTGCCTGCCGGTTGACCGAGATCTCCATTGCCGAAGGCGCCTGGGTGCGGACCAGCGGCGCCGGGAGCAGACGCTCCAGCAGGCGCGCGACCAACATCTTGTACACCGGGTAGGCGTGCTCGCGATAGTTGGTGAAGATTGCCGGGGCAATGTAGGCCATGCGGCCCTTCAATACGGCCACCGGGTTGTTCATCGGCTTGTCGTACGGCGTCTGAAAGTGCGAGCAGAAGTGTTCATAGGTCCGGTTAAAGTAACTTGAGTAGAGCTTGCCGAACGCCGTGGCGCCGGCGGAGGGCTTGACCAGCGAGCTGTCGCCGTAGAGCACGAACTTGCTGTCGGGCAGGCCCTTGCCCATGATGTGCCCGTATTCGAGGTAACAGGGCTTGAAGGGATTGGCGCCGATATAGGACACCGGCAGACCCGGGCAGGTAAAGCGGCCGTCCAGCAGGCTGGCTTGGTGCGAGGCGATGAGTACGCCACCCTGCTTGACGAACGCCGCAAGGGCCTTGGCCGTAGCAAGACTGACCTGACCCTGGTCGGGGAGAATCACAACCTTATACGCATCCAGCCGGGTGTCGGGATAGATCAAGTCAAACTGCTGTTTCAGTTCCAGGAGCATTCGCCCGGCGCCATCGGCGCTGCTCTTCATGCCGCCCGTGCAGCCAGCGGGTATGGCCGCGGCACCGGCGGCAGGGATATCGGGAAGCATCATGACGCCGATTTCCGTGGCCGGCCTGGCCTTAGTGCACCATGGCTCGCAGGCTTCCACGTGCTTGAACGAGGTGCCGATGACCTCGTAAGCGCCTTGGTCCAGAATGCCGCGCGGGTGACACTGGTCGCCCACATTCACCACGGCGTTGGCGGCGAGGATGGTGCCCGCCTCGTACATTAGCTGGTCCTTGGTCTTCAGGCCGCCGAAGTCGGCCCAGCTCTTATGGAACCGGGCGGTCATGCCCTGGACCGGCTTGTTCATCATACGGCCGTAGCGTACATGGATGGGAAAGAACGCGTAGCCCCAGCCGCCGGTCGGCAGGGCCTCGATCTCGATGTGCGAGAAGACGTCCAGCTCCTGCCGCATATCGGGCCGCATGCGGCCGTTGAAGAAAATTGTGGCATTCTTACGGATGCCGCGGATCACTTTCGCCAAGCGCTTCGTGTAGTCGCGCGTCAACAGAAACTCAAACTTTCGATGGTCCTCGTCGCTGGCAAAGTCGAGACCGAGCTTCTTCATGCTGTCGAAGCAACGCGGGCAGTAGCAGCCGGGGTCGGGATTGTAGCACATGTCGAAGAAGATCCCCTCGACATCGTACCATTTCAGGACCTCCTCCGCCTGGGTAGCCAGCTCGTCAACATAGTCGGGGTTATTCATGCAAAGGTTGTACCAGCCGGCCTGTAACGGCTCCGCACCTCGCCAAAGCTTGCCGTCCTTGAGCCGGCCGATCCGTTCCGGACGTACGTGGGCATTGTGCTCGTCCACGCGCACGCTGAGGTAGGCCGGGGTGACAATCCCGCGCTTGCGACAAGCCTCGATCTGTTCGCCGAGCAGGTCGAATGTCAGGGCGGGATGCATCGTGCCCACGCGCGTGGGATAGTAGCTGAGCCCATGATGGCACTTGGCAAAGAGGGTGATCCAGTTTACGCGGGCTTCCGCCAGTGTGTCGGCGAACATGTCGGGATCGAACGCGGCGCCTACGTCGGGAATGTGTTCGGACGTGTGAAAATCGAGATGGATCTGGCGGAAACGGCTGGCAACCAGTTCGGCGGCAGAACAGCGGATCGGGCTTTTGCAAACTTTCCTGGGATTCATCAGGCGCCTCCACGGATAAGAGTGGTTACTCCGACACGAACAAATGGAAGGCATACGATAATCCGGCTCAGTGGGGAGGAAAAGCACAAAGTGGATGTTTTTCAACCAACTATTTTCTGTAATAATTACCGGTGTTTATATATGCTTCATGGACGGTAGCTGGTAAGTTACAGGCGAAAGGCGGCAGATGAAAACATGCGCTTGGATAGCTGGGCTGGTTTTGCTGATGGCGAGCGCCGCCCCACTGCCGGCACAGACCAATATATTCCCACGGCCGGCCGCTGTGAAAACGGCCGAACCGGCCGTGGCACCGAAGCCGGGCTGGGGATTAGTTATCAATCTGGGAGACGATGAATTGCTGCCGTTTGTCTGGATCGGGCCTTTGAAGATGTGGGTTGGCAAATTCGAGGTCACCAACGGCCAGTACAACCAGTTCGATCTGGGCCATGAGAGCAAGACTTATTACGGCCACATATTGAACGAGCCCGACCAGCCCGTGGTCTGGGTTTCCTGGGAGGACGCCAATAACTACTGCGCATGGTTGACCCGGACCTTCGGCCATCAGATCCCAAGCGGCTATATTTTCCGACTGCCGACGGAGAAGGAATGGCAGACCTTTGCCTCCTGCGGCGACCGCCGCCGATATCCCTGGGGCAATACCTGGCCGCCGCCGGATACATTTAACTACCGGGGCAAGGAAGGCGTCGGACTAATCTACCGGCTGTTCCAGCACGAACCCTATATCAGCGGGCATAATGACGGGTTTATAGTCACATGCCCGGTGAAACGGAGCGGGGGCAATACTTGGGGTTTATTTGGCGTGGGCGGCAACGCATGGGAATGGTGCCAGGACTGGTTCGACGACCAGCAGATCACGCGGTCCCTGCGCGGGGCAAGCTGGAATAACGACGAACCGGACATCATCGCCGTCACCAATCGCAGTGACACCTATCCCTTGCGGAGCAATCCCATGATCGGCTTCCGGGTCGTACTGGCGCCCGTCGAATAAGGAATAATTCCGGCGGCTGACACCGGTTTATTTTGCCGTGGACCCGGCCTTGGAAGCGGTCTTGCCCTTGGATTTAGCGGGCACATTCTTCTTGGACTTCACGCCCACAGCTTTGTTGGTCGAGCGCGACGTTTCCGTCGCGTTCATGGCCTGGAGATGCAATTTCTGGATTTCCGCCTGGAGCGTCTGATTGGCCTGTTCCAATTCCTGGATCTTGGCCTTATCCGCGGCGCCCGCCTGGAGCTGAACGTTCACATTCTGGATTTCCGCCTGCAAGGACTGGTTGGTCGCTTCCAGTTCGGCGATTTTTTTCTTGTCGGCGCATCCAAACAACAACAGCGAGGAGACACAGACCGCGGAAATCAGAATGCCGTGTTTCATGACAACTGCCTTTCTAAATGTTTTGTTTTTGATCTGTTGGTAAACGGGAAGCGAACTTACACATTGGCCCATAATATTGCAACAGGAAAAACATTCTCAATCCGCGCCGGGGATGGTGGGCGGGACCAGCGCCAGCGGCGCGGGCACGGGCTCAATGACCCGCATCCGCTTCCAGCGGCCCTGGCGATACCGCCAGCGGAATACCAGGGCCAGCACGCAGACATAGGCAGACACAAAGCCCCAGATGGTATAAAGCCCCGCATGTAAATAAACCACCCCCACCGTGACCGGCAAAACAATCAGGCCCAATGAAAGGCAGGCAATCGTCCACCCAATGAATTTAGTATCGCCCGCACCGCGAAGCGCGCCGGAATAAATGACATTGATCGTATCGAACACGCTGTAAAAAGCGATAAAGCGCAGAACGCCCACCGTCAGACGCCGGACAACCACAAACGCCCCGGCATCATCACCCGGCGCTTGAAAAATATTTATCAGCCATTCCGGCGCCAAAATAAAAAGCGCCGCCAGCGCCCACATATAGACACAGGTCAAATGCAGGGCGCTCCGCGTGGCGACCATGCCATCCTCCGGGCATCCGCGCCCAATGGCCTGGCCCACCAGCGTGCTGACAGCGATCGAAAAACCGATCATCGGCATAAAAGCCAGCAGGTTGATAGAACAGGCAATATTGGTCGCCGCCAATGCATCGCGGCCCAGCCGCCCCACCATCAGCAGAAACATGGCAAACCCGAAAATATCCACAAACACCTGGATCCCGGCCGGCGTCCCGAATTTCAACAGGCGTCCAAACAGAATGCGGTCAAAAGCCCACATCCGGCGCACACCATAGATTTGGTCGTTAGATTTGCGGAACACCACGCCGATATAAAGCAGGAGCATGACCGCAGAACTGGTCACCGTGGCCAAAGCGGAGCCGGACATACCCAGTTCCGGGAAACCCCAGCCACCGTTAATGAGCAGGTAATTCAACGGCACATTGAGCGTCACGCCGATCACATTAATAACCATGATGGGCATGGTCAGACCCCGCCCGGAATAAAAACAGCTTAGCGCGTTCTGCAGAAGTCCGAACACGGCGCCCAGCATGAGAATCCGGAAATAGATCACTTCAAGCTCCTGGATTCGCGGCGCGTGGCCGGCCAGCCGGAACAGGCTCCCGCCAATGCAAGACAAACCCGCCAGCAAAATGCCGGCGGCCAGCGCCAAATAGATACCCTGCCAGAGCGCGCTCCCAACCCGCAGGGGCAGATGCGCGCCGACATATTGCGCCACAAAGGTGTTGGTAAATTCGACCACCCCCATGAAAAAGCACATGAACATGAAGGCTTGCAACCCCGCCGGCACGGATGCCGCCAGTGTGTCCAGCGAGTAGCGCCCCAGGAACATCCGGTCGGTGAACAGCATGACCGTATGCGAACTCATGCTGATGATCAGCGGCAGGCTGATCTTAAACACTTCGCGATAGCCGCTGGGCCGGCGCCAGGCGGTCGAAATAAGTTGGAGAAAGGAGGTCATAAATTAGCGGGCTACTACATTGCACTTGATTCGTATATCATATACCCGTTATTATTCAACACAACACGACAATAACATCGTTTCAAAGGACCTGTTATGAGCGTTATTCGCACAGCCATCCTGGGGTATGGTCGCAGTGGCAGCACCCTGCACGCCGGCCCCATCGAAAAAAACAAATCTTTCCACGTGACCGCCGTCTGCGATGTGGATGCCACCGCGCGCCAGAAAGCCGTTGCCCGGTTTGGGTGCCGGCCTTACGACGATTATCGCCGGATGCTCAAGGAGGAACCGCTCGACCTCGTGGTCATCGTTACCCGCAGTGACCAGCATTGCCAGATGACCTGCGACTGCCTGGCAGGGGGCGTCAACGTGCTCGTGACCAAGCCCTGGGCAGTCAATGCCGGCGAAGCCCAACGCATGGTCAGCACGGCCAAATCCTCCGGCAAGCTCCTGCTACCCTGGTTGCCTGCGCGCTGGGGCAGTGACTTGCAGCGTCTGCGCCAACTGGTGGTCGAGGAACAGGCCATCGGCACCGTGTTCCTGGTCCGGCGCGTGGAAGGCAGTTTTGCCACGCGGAACGACTGGCAGACCGAGCGGCGCTACGGTGGCGGCTACCTGCTGAACTGGGGCCCGCACATTGTGGACCCGCCCATTCAGCTCCTGGGCAGCCCGGTAAAGTCGGTTTACGGGCGGCTTAAGCAGACGATCAACCCCGGCGATGTCGAAGATTTGTTTATGGGCATTCTGACGCTCGCCAACGGTATCCTCGTGCAGGTAGAATACACGGTTTCAACCGAATCCCCGCCAACCTGGTTTCTTCAAGGCACGCGCGGCACAATCGTGGTGCACGGCACACAGTTGAAGATGAATGCCCGAACGCCCGCACAGCCCTCTGACCCCACGCAATACAGTACCATGCAAGCCGTCCCCGACAAGATGCTGGAGGAAAAACTTGCCGGCTCGCTGTACGGGGACGAGCACCAGATTTACAAGGAAATTGCCGCCGCCTTGTGCGGCGAAACCCGCTATCCCGTGACACCCGCCAGCGCGCTGGAGCTCTCGCGGGTATTGGACGCTATTCGGACTTCGAGCAACGAAAACCGCGTGGTCATGATGTGAGCAGAACCGCCAACGAGACCAAACATGATTAGAAAACAAAAAATCGCTGCAGCTTGGGTACTATCTGCCACCGTAATCCTGGCGTTGGCCACCTTCGGCTGTAAACGCGCCGCGCACGCGCCCCAGATGGGAATACCGGAAGTGATGGTGATGGACGTGATTCAAAAGGACGTCCCTATTTACGGGGACTGGATCGGCACGCTCGACGGGATGGTCAATGCCAAGATTCATGCCCAGGTCAGCGGCTATCTGATGGCCCAGTGTTACAAGGAAGGTGATTTAGTTCACAAAGGCGACCTGCTTTTTCAAATTGATCCGCGCCCTTTCCAGGCGGCGCTGGACAAGGCCAATGGCCAACTGGCCGAGTCCCAGGCAAATTTGGACATGACCGCGATAGACGTTAAGCGATATACGCCCCTGGCCAAAGACAATGCGATCAGCCAGCAAGAGCTGGACAATGCCATCCAATCCAACAAGGGTGCTCAAGCCGCGTTGGAATCGGCTCAGGCGGCCGTCCAGCAAGCCGAGCTGGATTTAGGGTTCACCAAGGTCACTTCGCCGATTGACGGCATCTCAGGAATTGCCGAAGCCCAGGTTGGCGACCTGGTGGGACCAAACAGTTCGGAGCTGACGGCCGTATCCACGGTGGACCCGATCAAGGTTTATTTCCCGATCAGCGAGCAGGAATACATGCTGGCGATGGAAAACAGGATAGCTCAAGGAAGAGGCAACATGACCTCCGGCCATTCGACCAATAACCTGGAGCTTGTCCTTGCCAATGGTGAAACCTACCAGCACAAGGGCGAAATTTTCACCGCCGACCGCCAGGTCAATATTAAAACGGGTACAATCCGTATTGCCGGCTTGTTCGCGAATCCTGATTTTATCCTGCGGCCCGGGCAGTATGCGCATGTCCGTTTGCCCATCAAAATGCTGACCGGCGCGCTCCTGGTACCCCAGCGCGCGGTCGCCGAAACACAGGGCAGTTATCATATAGTGGTCGTGGACAAAAACAATCGCGCGTCAATTCGAACCGTGCAGGCGGGCGATCGCAGCGAATCGTCATGGATAATCACCAAGGGACTTCATCCCGGCGAGCGCGTGGTGGTCGAGGGCATCCAAAAGGCCCGCGAAGGCGCCACTGTCAACCCGAAGCCTTACATAATGGAAGCCGGACCGGCCCCGGCGGCGGGAACGAACGTACCGACTCCGTAAGGCAACTGATCCATGACAAAATTCTTCATCAACCGTCCCATCGTGGCCATGGTGATTTCCATCATCATGGTAATTATCGGCCTGGTGATCATGCTGAGCCTGCCCACGGCCCAATTCCCCAATATCGTCCCGCCTGAAGTCCAGATCCAGACGATGTACGTCGGCGCCGACGCACAAACCGTGGAGCAATCGGTCGCCACGCCCATCGAACAGCAGATGAGCGGCGTGGACAACATGAAATACATGTATTCCGTCAACGCCAACAATGGCTCCATGTCGATGCGTGTGGATTTCGACATTACCACGGACCCCAACACGGATCAGATCCTGGCGCAGATGCGCGAGTCCCAGGCCGAGTCTCAACTCCCATCCGATGTCCGTAATTACGGGGTCACGGTTCAGAAATCCACATCCGCTCCGCTTATGCTCTTTTCTCTGAATTCGCCCAACGGCACTTATGACGCCACGTTCCTCGCTAATTATGCCTATATCAACCTCAACGACCAATTGCTCCGTGTACCGGGCATTGCCAGCATTCAGGTATTTGGCTCGGGCCAGTACGCCATGCGCTTCTGGGTCAGACCGGACAAACTGGCCAAGCTGAGCATCACTATCCCGGACATCATTAACGCGATCAACAGCCAGAATACGGTCAATCCCGCCGGCCAGATCGGCAGCGAACCGGTGCCGAATGGGCAGGAGTTTACCTATGCCGTGCGCGCCCAGAGCCGCCTGGTCAGTGAGGAGGAGTTTGAACAGATTGTGATCCGGGCCGATTCGGATGGCTCCGTAATTCGTCTAAAGGATGTCGCCCGCGTGGAATTAGGTTCCCAGGCTTATAATGTCATCGGGCGGCTTAACGGTAAGCCGGCGGCTATTATCGCGCTCTATCAACTACCCGGCTCGAACGCCATCAAGGCGGCCGACGGCGCCAAGAAACTCATTGCCGAATTGAAAAAGCGTTTCCCGGCGGATATTGATTGCGTTATCGCCCTTGATACCACCGAGGCGGTCCGGGCCGGCATGCAGGAAATCACCAAGACGCTGTTCGAAGCCTTGTTACTGGTAATTCTGGTTGTCTTTATTTTCCTGCAGAGCTGGCGCGCCACCTTGATTCCGCTGCTGGCCGTGCCGGTCTCGCTCATCGGGACCTTCATGTTGTTCCCGCTTTTCGGATTTTCGATCAACACACTGTCGCTCTTCGGCCTGGTGCTGGCCATCGGGCTGGTAGTGGATGACGCCATCGTCGTGGTGGAGGCCGTGGAACGGCATATCGAGGAGGGTATGACGCCAAAGGACGCGGCGCTCAAGGCCATGGAAGAGGTGTCCGGGCCGGTCATCGCCATTGCGCTCATCCTGGCAGCGGTGTTCATCCCGACCGTGTTCATTCCCGGGATCACCGGCCGGCTCTACCAGCAGTTCGCCGTGACCATTGCGGTTTCCGTGATCATTTCGGCTTTCAATGCCTTGTCGCTCAGCCCGGCGCTGGCGGCCCTGCTGTTGCGGCCCCGCGTGAAAACACGCGGGCCGGTTGGGATATTTTTCGACGGCTTCAACCGGATGTTCGACCGCGCCACGCATGGATACGTCGCGATTTGCGGCGCCTGCATCCGCAAGACGGGATTCAGCCTGCTCTTCCTGGCACTGGTCGCCGCCAGCGTGGGCCTGTTCGGCAAGATCCTGCCGGGTGCTTTTATCCCGGAAGAGGACCAGGGTTATATGTATCTCAACGTCCAGCTTCCGGACGCCGCCTCGCTTCAGCGCACGGATGCGGTCTGCCGCCAGATCGAGGAGATTCTCGCCAAAACTCCGGGTGTACAGTATGCTACCACGGTCTGTGGCTTCAGCATGTTGAGCTGGGTCTCGGACACCTACAGCGCTTTCTTTTTTGTTTCGCTCAAACCCTGGGAGGAGCGCAAAAAACCTGAGGAACAATATGACGCCATCGCGATGCACATCAACCGCGCACTGGCTAAACTTCCGCAGGCCGTTGCCTTCGCCTTCCCTCCGCCGGCCATTCCGGGCATCGGCACGGCCGGCGGTGTCACCTTCCTGCTCGAGGACCGTGCCGGCAAGGATATTGCGTTCCTGTCAGAAAATGTAAAAACCTTCATGGCGGCCGTCCGTAAGCGTCCGGAAGTGGCTACGATCAACACCACGTTCCTGCCGAACGTGCCGCAAATATTTATCGATGTGGACCGTGACAAGGTTTTGAAGCAGGGGGTTGAGATCAGCCAGGTGTATAAAACCCTGCAAGCCTTCATGGGCGGCACGTTCATCAATTATTTTAACCGGTTCGGGCGGCAGTGGCAGGTTTACGTTCAGGCTGAGGGGGATTACCGCACGCGCGCTGAAAACCTGGGCCAGTTTTATGTGCGCAATGACCAGGGTGCCATGGTGCCGCTCTCCGCGCTGACTAAGATCAGATCCAGCGTCGGGCCGGAATTCACCATGCGCTTCAATCTTTATCGCTGCGCCCAGTTTAACGTCACGGCGGCGCCGGGCTATAGTTCGGCCCAGACCATGCAGGCGCTGGAAGACGTGTTTACCCAAACCATGCCGATCGAAATGGGCTACGATTACCTGGGCATGTCCGCCCAGGAAAAGGAAGCGCAGCAGGGCGTGCCCGTATGGGTCATTTACGGACTGTCGCTGTTGTTCGTCTTCCTGATCCTGGCAGCCCAGTATGAGAGTTGGGGCTTGCCCTTCAGCGTGCTGCTGGGCACGCCGGTCGCGGTGTTCGGCGCATTTCTGGCAATCTATCTGCGACACATGGACGTCAGCGTATATGTCCAGATCGGGCTGATCATGCTCATCGGGCTGGCCGCGAAAAACGCCATCCTGATCGTGGAGTTTGCCAAGACCAGTCGTGAAGGCGGCATGTCCGCGACGGATGCCGCCCTGCATGGTGCGCGCATCAGGCTACGCCCGATCCTGATGACCGCCTTCGCGTTCATCCTGGGCTGCGTGCCGCTGTGGGTCGCCACAGGCTCCGGCTCGGTCTCGCGCCAGGTGCTCGGCACGGCCGTGATCGGCGGCATGCTGGCCGCCACCTGCATCGCCATTTTCATCATTCCCGTCTCCTTTTCCTTTATCGAGCACTTGATTCATGGCAAGGAACCGGAGTGTCCCGCATTGCCAAAGGAGAAGACGGAGGAAAATCATTCTCCATGAAACCCGGACTGATATTTAAAACAACTTTGTCCGCCGTAGGCGGATCCGCCTCTGGCGGAAAACATATATTGATTCTTAAGTCTTGGCTATGGCGCGCGGCAATACCGGCCGGGTTGCTTCTGGCTTTTCTGCTGGCCGGCGGGTGCGCCCTGGGGCCCAAGTTCCAAAAGCCCGCGATGGATATGCCGGGCGGGTTTCTCGGCCAGGGGGTGGTCAGCCAGCAGATGACTTTGGCCGATCTGCCGTGGTGGACGGTGTTCGAGGACGACACGCTCCACGAACTGGTTCGAACCGCGCTTACCAATAATTACGATCTGCGCATCGCCATTAAGCGCGTCGAGGAATACCAGGCCCTGGCGGCGCAGTCGCGCGCCAAGTTTTTACCGCAGATCGGCTACGCCGGCGACCTGGAACGCAGTCGCAATGCGTTTGGCGGCAATCCCACGATGGGCAACGGCGAGACGGGCAATCCCATTATGCTCGCCGGCTCCGCCACGTGGGAACTTGATGTCTGGGGCCGGGTTCGCCGCCTGAACGAAGCGGCGCGCGCCCAACTGGCGGCCACCGACGCCATCCGACGCGGGGTTATGTTGACCCTCGTCTGCAATGTGGCCCAATCGTATTTTGAACTCCTGGAAATTGACCTCGAACTCGATATTGCCAAGCGGACGACGCGCTCGTTTCAAGAGAGTCTGGATATCTTCAGCCGGAAACTGGCCGGCGGCGTCGCATCGCGCCTTGAGACCGCCCGGGCCGAGGCCGCCCTGGCTTCAACCGCCGCCACGATTCCCGATCTTGAACGGCGAATCGCCATCAAGGAAAATGCGATTAATCTCCTGCTCGGCCGCAATCCCGGGCCGATTCCGCGCCAGGCGACCCTGCGCGACCAGGATTTTCCGCCGGAAGTGCCCGGGGGATTGCCCTCCGATCTGCTCCGGCGCCGGCCGGATATCCTGGCGGCGGAACAGAACCTGCGCGCGGCCAACGCGCAAATCGGGGTCGCCATCGCCCAGTGTTTTCCGAAAATCGGGTTGACTTCGGTGTTTGGGCGCATCAGTCCTGATTTGAACTCGTTCAACAGCGATGCCATGGCCTGGAGCATCGGCGGTAATTTGACCGGGCCGATTTTCCAGGGCGGCGCGCTGCTGGCCCAAATCCGCCAGGCGCGCGCGCAAACCGAAGAGCAATCGCTGACCTACGAACAGACCGTGCGCACGGCCTTCCAGGATGTGGCCAACGCCCTGATCACGCGCACCAAACTGGAAGACGTTTTCACCCAGCAAGCGCGATGTGTACGCTGTTATGCGGATGCGGTCACGGTATCGCGCGATCGCTACATTGCCGGCAAGGCCAGTTATTACGAGGTGCTCGAAGCCCAACAGCAGCTGTTCCCGGCCGAAAACAACCTGGCCCAGACCCAGCTCAACCGCCTGACGGCCGTGATCCAGCTTTACAAAGTATTGGGCGGCGGCTGGAATTTGCCGGATGCGGAATGGGACGCAACCCCGTAAGGTCCGGGGATCATTCCTTAAGACAGACCGCATAGATTAAAATGAAATACCGATTTTCCGTATGCCTGGTTGCAATGATTGGCGCTGTGCTGACCGCATTCCTGACTGGATGTGTGTCGGCCCCGGCGCCGAGCAACGCGACCACCCCCTGGGCACCTCCATCCCAGGCACAGAACCCGGACACGATCTGGAAGGATATCCGCGCCCAGAAAGCGGATTTTACCAATGACCAGTCACTGGCCGAGGCGCTGGACATTGCCCTGCAGAACAATCCGGCCAGCCGCAAGACGTGGAGCGATGCCCGGGCCGCATCCGCGCAGGTGGACCAGGCCAAGGGTTATTTCCTGCCGACTGTGGTCGGCACGGCCGCAGCCAATCGCCAGCGAACCACGGCCGAACCGGACAGTTTTGACCTGGACTACATTAAATATGGCCCCGGACTGCAGCTTAATTATCTGGTCATCAATTTTGGCGGCGGCCGCAGCGCGGCCGTGGAGCAGGCGCTCCAGACCGTGTTCGCCGCGAATTATCTTTTTAACCGCTCCATCCAGGATATCCTGCTGGCCGTGGAGACCGCTTATTATGGCCTGGTCAGCGCCAAGGCCGGCATCGAGGCAGCCGAGGCGAACGTGAAAGATGCTCAAACGGCGCTTGAGACGGCGCAAGCGCGCAAAGCCGCCGGTGTAGGCACCGACCTGGAAGTACTCCAGGCCCAGGCCAGCTACGACCAGTCGCGTTATGGTCTGGTCAATGCCAAAGGTCAGTTCAAAATTGCACGGGGCGCGCTGGCCCAGGCCATGGGCATTCCCGCCGATATAACGGTCCAGGTAGTGGCGCCAACCAACGCTGTACCCACAGCCGTTACACCGCAGGATATGCGGCAAATGATTGACGATGCACTTGACCGGCGGCCGGATATTGCCGCACTGCGCGCAACACTGGCCGCCAAGAAGGCCGCTATCCGGGTGACGGGCTCGGCCCTTTGGCCCTCGCTTTACGTTAACGGCAATGTCAGCCGTGATTATTATGACACCATGACTGGCGCGGCCTTTCAGGCTAATGACTGGTCCTACGGCGCGGGCGCCACGCTCCAATGGACCTTGTTCGATGGCTTCCAGACCCTGAGCGCCAAGCGCGCCGCGGCGGCGCAGGCGGATTCCGCCCAGGCGCAACTCCAGCAAGCGGAACTGGCGGCCAGCGCCGATGTCTGGACCCGGTATTATGCCTATGAAACTGCCCTGGAACGGCATACGGTTAGCATCGCTTATCTGATCAGTGCCTCGGCCTCCTATGACCTGGCGCTGGATAGTTACAAGAATGGACTGAGCAATATCATCGATCTGTTGAATGCCGAAAGCAAGCTGGCGCAGGCGCGGACACAATATGTATCCGCCCGGCAGGACGCGTTCACCGCCCTGGCCAATCTCGCCTATGCCACCGGCCGCTTGGAAAAGGGCGGCGCGGCACGGACCGAAGGAATTTTCTCAACCCCCGTCAGGAAGGATCAACCATGAACCGATATCTGCGCCTTGCCGTCATACTTGTCACCGGCAGCACGCTGGCCTTGGCATTGGGGGCCTGCTCCAAACGCCAGAATGGTCCGCCGCAATTCCCACCCACGGCGGTCCAAACCGCCTTGGCCGTTAAAATGGACACGCCGGTGGTTATCGGCGCTTTCGGGAATACAAAAGATCAGGTGAGTATTGACGTTGTCCCGCAGGTTTCGGGAATGCTTGTTAAAACCTTTATCCTGGATGGGGCCATTGTCGCCAACGGCCAGCCGCTATTTATGATTGACCCCAGCGACTATGCCATCCGGGTCCGCCAGGCCGATGGTCTCGTGGCCGCAGACCATGCCAACCTGGAATTGAGCCGCCTTACGCTGGAACGCAACCGGCCGTTACTCGCAAAAAACATGATTTCGGCGGAAACATTCGACACGCTTCAAACCAAGCTGGATGCCGCCACGGCCCAGCTCCAGATTGACGAGGCGGCCCTCGATCAGGCCCGCTTGGATCTATCGCGCTGTACGGTCACCTCCACGGTCAGTGGGGTTTGTTCCAAGCGCTTCCTGGATAACGGCAACCTGGCCATGGCCAACCAGACGAAGCTGACCAATGTCCGCAGTTACGATCCCCTCTTCGTGGAGTTCTCGGTCTCGGAACAATATCTGGACATCCTGCGCCGGGAAATGGCGGCGGGGAAAGTGCGGATCGAGATCACGCCGCGCGGCGACACCAACAGTTATGCGGGCGAGCTGGTTTTCCTGGATAATGCGGTGGATCGCCAGACCGGCACGATTTTGCTGCGCGGGTTGGTGCCCAACCCGCAGATGAAACTCTGGTCATGGCAATTTGTCGAGGTGCGTATCCTGGCCGGCATCGCCCGCGATGCCGTGATGGTCCCGGAAAGCGCCGTGCAATTCGGCAAGGACGGCCCCTACGCGTTTGTCGTGACCAAGGATAACAAGGCGGAACTCCGGCTGGTCAAACCGGGCGTGAGGCACGCCAATCTGCTTCAGATTATCGAGGGCGTGGTGCCCGGCGAAAAAATGGTGGTGCTGGGCCAGTTGATGTTGTATCCCGGCGCAACGGTGATGGAAGCGGCCGCGCCGGCGCCACCCGGCAAGGCCCCGGCAGGCAAACCTGGCGAAAAATGAGCCCGGGTATGACGGCTGATTTTAAATAACGGAACTTGTTATGACTTTCTCGGAAATCTTCATCCGGCGGCCGATTTTGACGACACTGGTCATGGTTGTCATGGCCGTGTTCGGCGTATGGGCTTATTTCCGGCTGCCGGTCAACAGTTTGCCGACCGTGGACTATCCCGTGATCCAGGTATCCGTGTTCTATCCCGGCGCGAGTCCGGCAACGATGGCCTCCGCGGTGGCCACGCCCCTGGAAAACCAGTTCACCCAGATCAACGGCCTGCAGTCTATGATTTCGGATAACAAAGAAAGTTTCACCACCATAAATCTGACGTTCAGCCTGGATCGCAATGTGGACCTGGTGGCGCCGGATGTGCAGGCGGCCATTACCCGCGCGCAGAATAATCTACCCAAGGACCTGCCCAATCCCCCGACCTATCAGAAATACAATCCATCCGACTCGCCAATCTATTACCTCATGCTGTATTCGGACACGTTGTCGCACGGGGATCTTTATGACTACGCCAATCATATTATCTCGAAAAAACTCAGCATGCTCGAGGGCGTCTCCCAGGTACAGACCTTCGGCGCCCAGCGGGCGGTGCGCATCCAGTTTATCCCGGAACAGCTGGCGGCCTACCAGATCGGCGTGGACGAGCTGGCCCTGGCCCTGAAAGCCGGTACGGTCAACATCCCCGGCGGCAGCCTCAACGGCCCCTCACGCACATTTTCGCTCGAGCCGCAAGGCCAATTGCGCACGGGGCGCGAATACGGTGAGCTGATTATTGCCTATCGCAACAACGCACCGGTGCGGCTGAAAGACGTGGCCAACTGCATTGACAGCGTCACCGACGACCTGGTGGATATCCGTTACCGGAAACCGGGTTTGCCGGAAAAAGGCATGTGCGTGGTTATGGCCGTCTCGCGCGTCAGCGGGGCCAACACGGTTAAGGTAGCCGACATGATCGATCAGACGCTGGAAAAAGCCCGGAAAGAGTTACCGCGCTCCATTAGTTTTGAAACGATGCATAACGGAGCGACGCCGATCAGGGAATCCATTGCGGATGTGCAGGTCACGGTGCTCATCGCCCTGGTCCTGGTGGTGCTGGTGATGTTCATGTTCCTCGGCCGGGTCCGCGAAACCATCATTCCCGCCATCGTCCTGCCGATCTCCCTGCTGGGCACGCTGATCCTCATGTTGATTTCGAATTTCAGCATCGATACGCTTTCACTGATGGGCATCGTCCTGGCCGTCGGCTTCCTCGTGGATGACGCCATCGTGGTGCTGGAAAACACGGTGCGCCACATGGAAGCGGGCATGAAACCCATTCCGGCGGCGATCCAGAGCATGAAGGAAATCACCTTTACCGTGATCTCCACCAGCGTGGCCTTGATCATTGTCTTTACCCCGCTGGTGTTCATGAGCGGCGCCGTGGGACATAACCTGCGCGAGTTCGCCCTGACCGTGATCTATGCCGTCATCGTCTCCACCGTGGTGGCCCTGACCCTCTCACCCATGATGTGCGCACGGATCATCCAGCAACATAAGGCGCCCAACCGCGCCCAACGCCTGATTACCGACACCATCGCCGGCTTGGTGCGCCAATACGGCAAAGCACTGACCTGGCAGCTCCATCACAAATGGATGGCACTGCTTGCCTGGCTCTTTTGCATTCTCGGAACGATTGTATTATTTTTCGTTCTGCCGCAGGATTTTCTGCCCAAGGGCGACAGTAGTTTCATTCATGGCGCGATGCTGATGCCGCAGGGCGCATCCACCGCGCAGATGCAGTCCTTTCAAAAACAGGCAATGGCCATTATCAGCGAAGAGCCCGACGTGATCCAACTGGGCAGTGTCACCGGTTTCCAGATTGGCGCCGATCAGAGCATGGGGTTCCTCTTCATCCGCCTGCGCCCGCCCAATGAGCGCAAGTATCCGATCGAGTATTACACCCAGAAGCTCATGGGCCGACTGATGGTGCTACCCTCCGGTTTCTGCTACCTGCAAGCCATGCCGGTGCTGAAAATCAGTTCCGGGGCCGAATCCACCGCGGTCGGCAGCGACTATGCCTATCTGCTCATGGGGCTCAACCGCGATCAGGTCTATGCCACTTCCCGGCAACTCGAGATGGCCATGCGCGGCGTGCCGGGCTTCTTTAGTGTCCAGAACAACATCAAGCTCACCATGCCGCGCTTGAATATGGCTATTAACCGGGACCGCGCCTCGGCCCTGGGTATCACGGCGCAAACCATCGAGCAGTCGCTGGCGCTCGGATATGCCGGCGGCTATATAACCCAATTTACCACCGATCTCGACCAGTATCAGGTCATCCCCGAAATCGAGAAGGAACACCAGCGCCTGCCCAATGACTTGAACATGCTCTATTTGCGCTCGTCCGTAACCGGCCAACTTGTGCCCTTGAAATCCGTCGTGGATTGGAAGGAGGAGGCCGGCCCGCAGAATGTGCCACATGCCCAGCAACAGGAATCGGCGACGCTTTCATTCAGTATTCCCCCGGGAATCCCGCTCGGGTATGCCGTCAATAAGATGGAAGAAGTGGCGGCCAAAATCCTGCCGAGCGGTGTTTACGGTAAATTTACCGGGGATGCCCAGGAATTCAAGCGGTCCATCGCCAGCCTGGGCATCCTGCTGTTTGTCGCCATCTTTCTGAAATATATCATGCTGGGGATCCTGTACGAAAGCTACATCCATCCCTTCACGATTCTCACGACCCTGCCGGTGGCGGTTTTTGGCGGCCTGCTGACCTTGCTGGCGTTTGGCAGTGAGCTTTCGATTTACGGTTATATCGGCATGTTCGTGCTCATCGGGCTGATCACCAAAAACGGGATTCTGATGGTGGACTTTGCCGAACAGCGCCGCAGGGAGGGCATGAACAGTTACGATGCCATCTATGACGCCTGTCTCGTGCGCTTTCGCCCGATCCTGATGACCGGCCTGTGCGCCATCCTTGGGACCATGCCGATTGCCATGGGCTATGGCGCGGATGCCTCCTCCCGTATCCCGCTCGGCCTGGTGGTGGTCGGCGGCATGGCCTTCGCCCAGATCATAACGTTGTTTGTGACCCCCGGAATTTTCCTTTACATGGATAAAATCCAGGAACGCTTCTTTAAGCCGCGCACCGACCTGGAATAAAAATGTAGCGATCTGAATTAGAGTTTATGCTTTAATAAGACAGATTGCCCACGGCCACGAAGGAACAATTATGTCCATTCAAAAAGTCAGCGTGGTCATTCCCGCCCGGAACGAAGAGGCCACCATCGGCCCGGTCCTCGACGAACTGAATGCGGCCATCGCCCGTCTGCCGCGCTACCGGTTCGAAACCCTGGTCGTAGTGGATAATCCGCAGGATCTGACCATCGGCGTGGCCCAGGCCAGGGGCGCCCGGATCGTGTTGAATCCACGCGCCATCGGCAAAGGCGCCGCGCTGGCCACTGGTTTCGACCAATCCACCGGCGAAGCCATCATCATTTTCGATTCCGATGGCTCCCACAACCCGCGCGATATCGGCATTTTCCTGGATGCGCTTGAGCGCGGCGCCGGCCTGGTGGTAGGTTCGCGTGTACTGGGCGGCAGCGACGACCATAACGTGATCCGGCTCTTCGGCAACGCGGTCTTCACGCTCATGTTCTCCATCCTTTTCGGCACGACCATCATGGACGTGTTGAACGGTTACAAGGCCTTTGTCCGCGATGTGGCCGTGGGCTACAAGCACAAGGCCAAGGGATTTGACTGCGAAATCGAAATTGCGGCCCGCGCCATCCGCCAGGGCTACCCACTGGTGGAGGTAGCAACCCATGAAAACAAACGCTCCGGCGGCAAAATGAAGTCCCGCGCCTTACGGGACGGGTTTGCGATCATGCTGGCTGTCCTGCGCGAGGGGTTGGCCTACCGCGCCTGGCGGCTCTTCCACTGGCGCAAGCCGAATAACCGTGCACCGTGAACCTTTGAACCGACTTCATCCATGAAGGTACTTTTCGTCTATCCCGATATCGGCGTGCGCGGCGGCGCCCGCAGTTACCAGTTCGGCATCGGCATGCTGAGCGCCGTGCTCAAGGCACATGGCCATGAGACCCGCCTGCATTATATGTTCGGGGCCTACGACCCCGCCCCGCTGAAGCAAACACTTGCGGCGTATCAACCGGATTTGATCGCGTTTTCCGCCGTCTCACCCCAGTTCCGGTTCGTGAAACAGATTTTCAAGGACCTTCAGCCCTTCCCGGCCTTCACGATTCTCGGCGGACACCATGCCACGCTCGCGCCGGAGTGCCTGGAATCCATCGAAGGCCTGGATGCCATCTGCATCGGCGAGGGCGAATATCCGCTCCTGGAGCTGGCCGAGACGCTGCAAAAAGGCGGGGACCCCCGCGCCATCCGCAACTTATGGGTGAAAACCCGCGACTTTGGTCTTGTCAAAAATCCAACCCGCCCCTTCATGGAAGACCTGGATGCCCTGCCTTTTCCCGACCGCGAACTGTTTGACTACCAGCCGATCATTAATTCCGATTTCCATACCGCGTTGTTCATGTTTTCGCGCGGATGTCCCTACGACTGCACGTTCTGCAGTAACCATGCCCTGCGCACCCGGCAGGAAGGCAAATACGTGCGATTCCGCAGTGTGGCGAGTTGTCTCCGGGAAATCCGGGAAGTGCTGGGCCGTTATGCCGTGCGCTCACTCTATTTTAACGACGACTGCTTTACCGCGCGCCGCGATTTTGTAGATGCATTTTGCGCGCGCTACAAACAGGAGTGCGCCCTACCCTTTGCCATCAATGCCCGCCCGGAGACGCTGAACGACGACGTCTGCCGCGTGCTCAAAGCCGCCGGCTGTCACCGGGTCAGCATCGGGATCGAAAGCGGCAGTGAATCCTTCCGCCGGGAAGTCCTCGGGCGGCGCCAATCCAATGACCGGATCGCCGAGGCGTTTGCGGCCTGCCGGCGCGCAGGGATCAAGACGAAATCTTTCAATATCGTCGGCTTCCCGCACGAAACGCCGGCCATCTTCCAGGAAACGGTAGACCTCAACGCACGGATCCAGCCCGACAGCGTCATTATTGGTATCTTTGAGCCATACCCCGGCACGAAACTGGCGGAGGTGTGTCTGCAGGAAGGTTTTATTCCCAAGGACCAGCCCGACACCTGGTTCATGGGCCGGATGGATACCATCCTGACCATGCCCAATTTCCCGCGCCGTGAGATTTTGCGCTGTTTCCGCAATTTTGCGTTTAACGTGTACAAACGTCACGCACCCCTCAAGGCACTTTTTTATAAAATT
Source organism: Kiritimatiellota bacterium (assembly GCA_026398415.1). Classification (GTDB taxonomy): domain Bacteria; phylum Verrucomicrobiota; class Kiritimatiellia; order JAAZAB01; family JAAZAB01; genus VSJD01. The sequence goes on from JAPLSY010000032.1 coordinate 84,377, forward strand.
TATTATTCCCCGGTCGGCGAGCGTCTGATCCGTGCGCTCGCTCCCGTGAAGGATGTCCTGCGACGGCTGGTGATGGGGGTGTGATCTGGAAGCACGTGAAGGGTTAAGCGAAGACCCCGTCACGGGCAGGGCGTGGACTTGTCCCGCGTTGCACGGTAGCGTGAAGACACACGTCGGGTGGCATATTCCCAATGTTTTAAGGGAAATTACAGAGGGACTTCCCTATTACCCGCAGCGGAATCTAGCCTTATTCTCACGTTGAAATAACCGGCGAACACATAGGGTACAAAGGATATATATCGGTCCGGACTATTGCGCATCTTATCCTGTTAATTTCACACCTTATTTCTTCCGCCAGCGTTCCCAGCAGCCCGGGCGGACGATCTTCTCCGGAAAAAGGGGCACAATTTCATCGATGCGGCGCATGGTTGCCGAATCAAGGGGTCCCTTGCTGAAAAGCCTCACGTTTTCACGGAGCTGTTCAAGATTATCCACGCCCGTGAGAATGCTGTCGATCTCGCCGTGCGTCAGGACAAATCGCATGTAAAGCTCGGCCGCCGCCATGCCCTTTTCAGCGGCCAGCGCCTCCAGCTTGCGGCGAACAGGAATGACGTCCTTGAGCTGTTCGCTGATTTTCTCTTCGGACATGAGCAGCAAGCCCTGCAGATATACGCTCCGGCTGAAAAGCGCCATGCCTTTTGACTTGGCCTTGCCGATGAATCCGGTCGAGGTCAAACGCTTGTCCAGAATGTTGAATGGCAGCTGGACATATTCGGCGCCCGAGCCGAGGACCGCGTCAATAAAAGCGGTCGAATCGAGGGATATGCCGGCCTTTTTGATCAGTCCCTGGTCCCGGGCCTTGAGGAGAATATCCATATATTTCACGTCGTCTTCCCGGTGGAAAAGACAACCGTCGAGTATGTCCTTGCCGAGTTTCGCCATTGAATTCCGGATTGAGCCGAAAATAAAATCCTCGGCCGCCTTGGCCGCAAGATTCTCGATGATCGGGACCTTGGTAATGACCAGCACTTTGGCGCTCAGGCCGAGCTCCTTCAGGGCCCGGCCGATGACCTCCTCGCTGTTGCCGTACGCGGCGGCAGTGTCGAGACAATTAACGCCGGAGGCGAAGGCCGCGCTAATTATGTCCCGGGACTTTGCATAACTCGGCTGGCCTTCCGTATTCGCGATTCCGTAGTTAAGACCGAACTGAACGGTTCCCAGCATTAGTTTTGATATTTTCATTTTTGCTCCGTTTCTATTTGGCGGTATATCCGCGGTTAGTGGTCGGCGCCCGAGACTGATATATCTTTTTATGCCTGGGTCTGCAAGCGGTATTGGGACGGCGAAAGCCCGCTTGTTTTGCGGAAGAGTTGGGAAAAATACAGCGGATCACGAAAGCCAAGCCGCTGCGCCATGACGGCAACAGGCAGGTCGGTGTCGCGGAGCAACAACTTGGCGCGGCTGATACAAACGGCATTCAGGTATTTCAGCGGCGGAATGCCGTATTTGGCCCGGAATACGCGGCAGAGATGCGCATAACTATAGCGCAAATGGCGCTCCATCAAGTCCGGGATCCGCAGGGTACTGTGCTGGTCCAGGTTCTGTTCAAGCAAATCTCTGACCCGCCGGGCGAGATTGGTATCTTTGCCGGCATCTGTTGCCTTCCCGGTTCGGGTATCCAGCAGTTCCAGGAGCAGTTCAAGCAACAATGCGCGGCTGATAATGCGGTCATGTTCATTGGTGCGTACCTGCAATGAACAGAGGCGCTCGGCCAGTTCGTAAGCCCGCGGCGGCGAGAGGATCCGGCCGTGAATAATTTTCCGGGGCACGAATAAAGGCGCCCGGCGGCAAGCATTAAGCTGCGGTTTGGCCGGATGGAAGGTCATGGCCGGCGGGTTATTGTGGGAATCCTGATAAATCCAGTCAAAGTGCGACCAATAACGATGGCCGGGTTGCCCGGCTGTTTCCCACGAAGCATGGAGTTTGCCCGGCGGGACAACGATAAATGTGCCGGCCGGACAGGCATAAGGTTTATTTTCAATTTCGACCACAAACCGGCCTTTGCTGAACAACACGAGTTCATGGTCGTAAATGACCCGCAGCGGTTCCGTCCAGTTGGACGGGACTACGCTATGGGCCGTATATGACGGCATCGCTTCGCCGGGGCGCACCGGGCGAATGCACGGTGAAATGCGTTGAAGCCATTCATTCGGCATGGCATGCTTATATCATTTTTGCAATGGTCAGGTCAAGAATCTCCTGATTCACACAACCCGCCCAAAGCGTATACTGCCCGGCAATCAAAATATAAGCCCAAAGGCAAACCAGCAATAGGAGGCAAATGGATTATGACGACGCATAGCATACTGCAGCGGGCCATGGAACAAGGCCGCGGGATTTTGCGCCTGGCGCCGACCTGGGTGCCGCGGGTCTTTTGTGTGCCGGGGCGCCGGATCAAATTGCATCCGGATGATTATTACGCCCTGGGCAATGAACGCGGCGGTTTGGATGAACGCTGGCTGGCTTCAACCACGCCGGCGGATAATGGTCCGCTGACGTCGCCGGATGAAGGCTTGAGTTGGGTTGTATTCGAGGACCAGGGCCGGATCGAAAAAGCCTTGTTACGCGACGCGGTAGCCGAGCTCAAGGAAAATTTGATTGGCGCGCGGCTCTGGAAAACTCACGGCCGCTGGCCGATGTATTCCAAGTTTTTTGATAATCAGGGCCCTTTGCCCCATCACGTGCATCATCGGGACGAGCATGCGCGGCTGGTGGGCCAACTCGGCAAGCCGGAAGCATACTATTTCCCGTCCCAGTTGAATAATCACGGCGGCGACTTCCCCTATACGTTTTTCGGATTGGAACCCGGAACAACCCGCGCGCAAATTCGCGAATGCCTGGCTAATTTCACGAAAGGCGATAATAAAATCACGAATTATTCGCGCGCGTATAAGTTGACGCCGGGCACGGGGTGGAATGTTCCGCCGGGCGTTCTGCATGCGCCGGGAAGCCTGTGCACTTACGAACCCCAAAAGGCGTCGGATGTTTTCGCCATGTATCAATCGCTGGTCAATAAGCAGGTTATTCCGGAGGCCTTATTATGGAAAAACACGCCGCCCGATCGCGCGGGGAATGTGGATTACCTGCTGGAAGTGCTCGACTGGGAACGTAATACGGACCCGCAATTTGTGGCCAGTAATTTCATGCCGCCGGTTCCCGTTAAATCCCTGCCGGCCATGGAAGCGGAAGGCTATCGGGAATATTGGATTTGCTATAAGTCGAACGCGTTCAGCGCCAGCGAACTGACCGTATTGCCGGGCCGCTCCGTTACGGTTCGGGACCAGGCGGCCTATGGCATGATCATGCTGCAGGGGCACGGCCGGATGGGAACATGGCCGGTGGAAACACCGACCATGATCCGTTATGGCCAATTAACGCAGGATGAGTTTTTTGTGAGCGAGGCCGCTGCCCTGGCCGGCGTACAAATTACGAATAATTCGACGACGGATCCCCTGGTAATGTTAAAGCATTATGGTCCCGAAAACCCGGCCCTGCATCTATAAGTCGCACGGGCCAATGTGGCCGCAACGCGTGACCGAAAATCCGGTCATAAATCCGCATGGAGAACAAAAAAATGAATGATTGGTACAAGCATTGTTACGTAAGGCTCCTGATCGATAACCATATCAGCGAGGACGATCCGGCTTTCATGACGAAGTTCGATCCCGCCCGGTACGTGGCCATGGTGAAGAAGGCCGGCATTGAATCGTCCATGGTTTACGCCGTCTGCCACAACGGCAACAGCTACTACCCCACGAAGGTCGGCCACATGCATGCCAACCTCAAGGGACGCGACATCTTCGGTGAAACGGTGAATCTTCTCCGCAAGGAGGGCATCGTGCCCATCGCGTATTACACCAGCATTTATCATAACCATTCGGCCAAGAATCATCCGGCCTGGCGGATGCTGAACGCCAAAGGCGGCCGACAGTCCAGCGGGCGCTACTGGTGGAGCTGTCCCAACAACGATGAATATGTCGCCTTCACGCTGGCGCAGATTGGCGAGGTGATCGCCTACGATGTTGACGGTATTTTTAACGATATGACTTTCTGGCCGATCATCTGCGTCTGCCCGAATTGCCGGACAAAGTATTTGAAGGAAACCGGCCGGGAGATCCCGGTCAAGCTGGACTGGCGCAGCAAGGAGTGGATCGACTTCCAGCGCTTCCGCGAACGCTCGCTGGCCGCGTTCACCCAGAAAATCACGGGCTTCATCAAATCGAAGAAAGCCATCACCGTGACGCATCAGACGAGCACGCTGATGGCGGGTTCGGGGCAGGCCTATACGCTGGGGATTGCCGCCGCCTGCGACTATACCTCCGGCGATTTCTACGGCGGAAAATACCAGCACATCCTCGGCGCAAAAGTGCTGGCCGCGATCTCGAAGAACATGCCCTACGAGTTCATGACCTCCCGCTGCGTAGACTTGCGCGACCACACCTCGATGAAATCAGAGGCGGAACTCACGGCGGAGGCGTCGGAGACGCTCGCCAATGCCGGCGCATATTTTTTCATCGATGCGATCAATCCTGACGGCACGCTTGAGCAGGATGTATATGACCGGCTCGGCGCGGTAGCGCGTAAACTTGCGCCGTTTACGGAAACCGTGAAACACCATGTGCCCGACATCGTCGCGGACAAGGCGCTCTATTATTCGTCCGCCGCCTACGTCGACGCCAATGCCACCGCCGATATCACGGGCGCCGCGCCGACCGGCGCCGAGATCATGTGCGCCGCTCCGGGCGGGAATCCTGCGGTGGAGGAGCTCGCGGGAACATCCGTTTTTTTAACGCGCGCGCATATTCCGTTTCGCGCGATATCGAGCGAAACGACAAATTATGAAGGCCTAAACACGATCGTGATGAACAATATTATGTACACCACGCCGGCGGAGAACGAGCGCATCCGCAAATTCGTCAAGGGCGGCGGCACGCTCATCGCCACCGGCCTGACATCGCTTTATAAACCGGATGGCGCCACCACCGGCGATTTTGGACTTGCCGATGTCTTTGGCGTTTCCTTCACCGGGGAAAAAGCAAAACGCTTCCATTATCTTTCATTTGTCGCCAAACACTGGCTGATATCCTGTAATGCGAGCGCGCCGCTGGTGAAGGCCAAAACAGCGAAGCTGATCGCAAAAATTATGGAACCGCTCTTTGACCCCGACTCTGCAAAATACGCCTCCATCCACAGCAATCCGCCGGGAGTCGTCACCGATTACGCCGGCCTTACCGCCAATAAATACGGCAAGGGACAATGTCTGTATCTCTCCTCACCCGTTTTTTCGCTTCAGCATAACGCCCAGCAGACGTTCGGCACATGGCTTTTCAACGAGTATTCGCCGTCATCCCTGGTTGTCGCGACCAACGCCCCGGAATGCGTGGAGCTAACGCTCCTTAAAAGCACGACCAGGAACGCGTATATTGCCGGATTTGTAAATTACCAGAAAGAACTGCCCAATGTGCCGGTGCGGGATCTTTACGCAACCATACGTTTGCCGGATGGCGTAATCCCAAAATCCTGTCGCCGCGTATCCGACAACAAGAAAATTGCCGTAAAAATCGAGCAAGGCGCGCTGCGCCTCGAAGTGCCTTGTCTGGAAACGATCGAAATGATCGAAGTGCTGTATTGATTCGGGGCGCGGATAACAACCCTGCGCTTTGCATGCCCGGATTGGGAGACCATTTCATCCCGGCCGGCAATACCTTTCGCAGCCACTGCTGTTGCTTGCTGGCCGGCCCTCCAGCCAAGGATCGGGTCCTCTATGCTGGGCAAACTACCGGCTTGCCAAAATCCTGTTCATCCTGTACATCCTGTCGGAAAACAACTTGAGTAGTTACCAAATCGCTTGCCGAACAATCTAAGGACATCCTATGCAACTACAATACAAACCGGATTTTGCGGAAGCCCGCAACGCCTGGAACCATTACTGGGCCGGGGAATGCCTCAAGCGCCCGCTGGTTGTGACTCAAACGCGCAGGTTGGACCGACCCGCCGCTGAAATTAAAGACCGTTACTGGTACGCGACACAGCGCCAGTGGGACACGCAATTCGCCCAGATTGACGCCTGGCTGGACGCCACGCTTTTTCTGGGCGAGGCGATCCCATTTTGCGGACCGGACCTGGGTCCCGACCAGTTTGCCGCTTTTTTCGGCGCCGACCTGCAGTTTTCGCCCGATTCCCGGCAAACCAATTGGATTTCACCGAAAATCAAGGATTGGCACACCGACCTGCCGCTCACGCTGGACACAACCAGCCCGGTATGGCGTACGCTCCTGGAATATACCCAGCGTCTGGCCGAGCACGCGCGGGGGCGGTATCTGGTCGGCATGATCGATCTGCACTCCAATGCGGACACATTGAGCGCCCTGCGTGGACCGCAGAACCTGTGCATGGATTTTTACGATTACCCGGAACTGATCGCGCAGGCCATGCTTGATGTCCGCCGCGCGTTCCGCCCTGTGTATGAAGCGATCTACAAGGCCGGCGGCATGAGCCGTGAAACCGGGACAATCGGCTGGATTCCCTTCTGGTGCGAAGGGCGCTTTGCCACCATCCAATGCGACTTCATCTGTATGGTCAGCCCGGAAATCAGTCGCCGCTATATCCTGCCGGCGTTGGAAGAGGAAGCCTCGTTCCTCGATCATTGCGTGTTGCATTTTGACGGGCCCGGCGCACTACCCCATCTGGACGACATACTGGCGATTAAAAGAATCGATGCCATCCAGTGGGTGCCCGGCGACGGTCAGCCGCCCATGCACACGTGGCTGGATGTCCTCAAGAAATGCCAAGCCGCTGGTAAAGGCCTCCAGATTTACGGTGTTAACTTCGACCAAATTCGTATCCTGCACAAGGAACTGAAGCCGAACGGCGTAGTTTATTGCCCCAGCGTGAAGAGCGAAACGGAAGCCCGCGAAATCATTACGTGGCTGGAACGGAATACGTGATAATCCGGCGTTTAGCGCCGTAACAAATCGGCAAACGGCACGACCGGTTCCCGGCTTCCCGCCACGGGCAAGGCGCCCGGATGCCACTGCACGGCGGTTTCGAGACCCAGCGCAATGGTGTCCGGAGTATAACCGGCAAACGCATCGCTCAGTTTAACCTCCACCATGATGCGTTCGCCCTTGGCCAGCCATTGCCGGTCGCTCAAGGATCGCACTTGTTTTTTGCGCCATTCGCCGTGACGCCGGATCCAGAAACTTACCGCCATGTGCGGCGTTTCATTCTTTTTGGCCTCCCAGACACATCGTACCTTTTGTCCGGCGGGATACATGCTGAAGCCCACCAGGTTCATGTGGGCGCCAAACTCAACGGGCGCTTTCAAATTGGCAGCCAGTTCGGTCGCTACAACCTGAAACGCCGGATTAGTTTCCGCCAGCGCAAGCAATTTTACTGTTTAACTATGATCCGGTTTTCTTTATTGTACATACATGCAACCGATTTTAAAAATGGGCCGCATGGGCCGGATTTATTTGGCTTACCGGCGCCGGCAGGCGGCGCTCCATCACCTGCCCCTGCGCCTGTGGATCGAAACGGCCAGTTGCTGTAACCTGCGGTGCGTCATGTGCCCCAATAAGGACGTGGCCGCCGCCGACAAGGGCCTGATGCCCCTGGAACTGTTTCAAAAGATCATTGATCAAGCCCGCCATTTCGCCCTCGATGTGAACCTCCATCACCGGGGCGAGCCGCTGATGAATCCGGCGCTTTTTGACATGATCCGCTACGCCAATGCGGCTGGGCTCAAAGTCCGTTTCCATACCAACGGTGCGCTGCTGGATGAGGTTAAGGCGCGCCGTCTGCTGGAAGCCGGCCCCAACCTGGTTTCGTTTTCATTCGACGGATTCACCAAGGAAACCTACGAGCGGGTGCGCGTGGGCGCCACTTTCGAAAAAACACGGGGTAATATTCTGCGTCTCGCCGCGCTCCGCCGCGAGCTGGGTCTGAAAAAACCATACGTGGTCATCGAAAAAATCCGCTTTCGGAACCAGACTACCGAAAGCGACCCTGCCGCAGTGCGGGCCCTGCACCGGCAGTTTTTGGAAGCCGGCGTGGATGAAATCATTGAAAAAGAGGAGTATGTCTGGGCCGAACCTGCCCACAGTGCTATGCACAGCATTGCAGGCGAGTCAGGCGCGCCCGAAGCCGGCGGGGAGCGCTCTTTTTCAGTGTGCACCTTTCCCTGGTACGCCATGGTCATTTGCGCCGACGGCACGGTCACGCCCTGCCCGCAGGATTTCCATGCCGTGCTAAAGTTAGGTAATGCCCGGGAAACGTCGCTAAAGGAAATCTGGAATGGTCCGGCCTACCGGCAACTGCGCCGGCAGTTTGCCACGGACATCGAGTCGCTGGCCGTTTGTCGCCATTGTGACCGCCTGCGCCGTAAAACCGTCGGCGGCGTACCTCTGCAGTATATGGCCACCTTCCTGACCGACCAGTTGCTCAGCTACGGCCGGCTCCGGAAATGGCTGGGGACCCATGAACGGAATTGAGGACGCCGAATGAAGATCCTTTTACTGGCCCCGCATCCGTTTTACCAGGAACGCGGCACGCCCATCGCCGTGGACCTCCTGCTCACGGCATTGGCGCGGCGCGGCGACCAGGTGGACGTAGTGACGTTCCACGAGGGCGCCGAAAAAACTTATCCCGGCGTCACTCTGTACCGCATTCCGCGCCTGCCGGGAATGCGCGGCATCCGGCCGGGTTTTTCATTCAAGAAACTGATCTGCGATGTGTTCGTGCTGGCCAAGGCCCTGCGCCTGGCCGCCCTTGGGTCTTACCAAGTGGTGCATGCGGTGGAAGAATCCGTCTTCATGGCCATGCTGATCCGCCTCTGCTTGCGCACACCCTATGTGTTCGACATGGATTCCTCCATGCCCCAGCAAATGACCGCAAAGTTCCGGACCTTGGCGGCGTTTTCCCCAATCCTGAAATGGTTCGAAGGTCGCGCTATTCGTCATGCGCTGGCGGTCGTCCCGGTCTGCGATGCGTTGGCGGAACTGGCCCGGCCTTACGCACCGCGCAAGCTGTGCCTGTTGCGGGATGTTTCGCTCCTGGCGCCGGAGCCCCAGACAGCCGGTGAGGCGCTTCCGCCGGCATTGGCCGCTTTGCCGCATCCCTGCTTCATTTATATCGGCAACCTGGAGCAATACCAGGGGCTGGATCTCCTGCTCGATAGTTTTGCCCTCCTGCTGAAAAGCGGCGTTCAAGCGTCGCTCGTAATCGCCGGCGGCAAAGAGGCTGATATCCGGCATTACCGGGAGAAAGCCGGCATAGCGGGCCTTGGCAAGAATGTGCGCTTCCTCGGCCCGTGGCCCATTGGCCGGATGGCGGAACTGTTTGCCGTGGCCGACGTACTCGTGTCGCCGCGCATCCAGGGTAACAATACACCCATGAAAATTTATTCGTATTTGCAGTCCGGCAAGCCGATCCTGGCCACCGACCTGCCTACGCACACGCAAGTGCTCTCGCCCGATGTGGCCGTGCTTGCCTCCCCGACGCCCGAGCGCTTCGCCGCCGGCATGCACCGGCTGATCGAACACCCTGACCAGGGCCGGGACATGGCCCGCCGGGCCAAAACCCTGGCCGATGCGCAATACAGCTGGCCCGTGTTCGAGCGCACCGTCCGGGAATTGTATGAGTGGATCGAGCATCAAGTCGCCAACGGAGTGTAGAAGGACAAATCGGGACCGCACATGACACGCTTGGAAACAATTAAGAAGATCGTGAAAGTGGGGCGCAAAGCCGATCTACTCGCGTCCATTCGCGATTTGATCCGCCATTCACGCAAGGCAGTGGCCTATGGCGTGAACACGGCCATGGTGCTGACCAATTATGAGATCGGCCGGTTGATCGTGGAACATGAACAGAAGGGGAAGGCAAGGGCCGAATATGCAGACCGGACACTTGAGCGCGTTGCCATCAGACTGACGGCCGAATTTGGGGAGGGGTATTCTCATCGTAATCTCGATCTTATGCGGCAGTTCTACTTGACCTATGGCGTCCGCCTGAATTCAACTCACCCGGCCGCGTTGAACATTTCGCAGAAGCCTTCTGCGAAATTGCCTCTGGCCGACATGCTCATAAAATCCGAGAAGCCTTCTCGGATTTCTATTCCATTCGTTCTAAGTTGGTCACACTATGTATTTCTCATCCGCATCGAGAACGAAGATGAGCGCCGTTTCTATGAGATTGAATCGGCCAATAATCAGTGGTCCTTGCCGGAACTCCGGCGCCAGTTCAATACTTCGCTGTACGAGCGCCTTGTACTCAGCCGCAACAAGAAGAAGGTGACGGAGTTGAGCCGGAAAGGACAAATCGTCGAAAAGCCGCACGATGTTCTCAAGGACCCCTACGTTCTCGAGTTCCTGGGTCTCAAGGAGGACAATTCCTATTCCGAAACAGACCTGGAAACTGCAATCATCAACAAAATCGAACATTTTCTACTGGAACTCGGCAAAGGATTCCTCTTCGAGGCACGGCAAAAAAGATTCACCTACGACGACGAGCATTACCGGGTGGACTTGGTGTTTTACAATCGACTCTTGCGTTGCTACGTGCTGGTGGACCTCAAAATCGGGAGATTGACTCATCAGGACCTCGGTCAGATGCAGATGTACGTGAATTATTACGACCGCAAGGTCAAGACGCCGGACGAAAATCCGACGGTCGGAATTCTCCTCTGTAAAGAGAAGAACGATGCGCTCGTCGAAATCACATTGCCAAAGGGCAACAGACAGATTTTCGCCAGGAAATATCAACTTTATCTGCCCACCAAGGCACAACTGAAAGCGCAGATGAAAGGGATTTCGTTATGACCGTCAAATCCACGCTCAAAATCGAGATGGATGACGAGGCCTTTGCCCGGCAATAGCCAACATAAATCAGATCTACCTTTTGGTTTCACCAACCAACCGGAGAAAACAAGCGAAGCATTGTGTCTTGCACCCCTTATTGCATTTTTTTGATTATTATGCTTGTCAATTGCAGGAACTTATTGATATACAAGGGGTTTTCGGTTCACCGGGGCGTAGTGCTCCACGAAGCTCGGCTGGAAATGAAAGGGCTGTTTCCAGACCGGCAGCAGGATAACCAAACGCCCGAAAAGTTCGTAACCCGTTATTATGGAAAAACAAATGAAGCGTAAAACTCACAAAGATTTTGACCTCAGCCAGTTCGGCGACGATAAACAGGCGGCTATGGCCAAAATGTATGAGGATACGCTCAAAAACTTCAAGGAAGGCTCCATCGTTGCCGGCAAAGTTGTGGAAGTCCGCAATAATGAAGTGCTTGTCGATATCGGCTATAAATCCGAAGGTCTCATTGCCGGCGAGGAATTCCGGGACCTGGCGACGCTTAAGCCCGGCGATCCCGTCGAAGTCGTGCTGGAACAGATCGAGGACGACGACGGCAAAATCATCCTGAGCAAAACCAAGGCCGAACAACAGCGCATGTGGGACAACGTGCTCTCCACCAGCGAGGAAGGCAGTGTGCTGGAAGGCGAAATCAAGAGCCGTGTAAAGGGCGGCTTGATCGTGGACGTCAGCGGGGTCAAGGGATTTTTGCCCGGTTCACAGCTTGATGTCGTGCCGGTGCGTAATCTGGATGACTACCTCGGCAAGCGGTTTGAATTCAAAGTCATGAAAATTGACCGCGAACGCCGCAACATCGTCCTCTCCCGCCGCGATCTGATCGAACAACGCCGCCGCGACAAGCGCAAAGGATTATTGACGGACATCAAGGTCGGTCAACTGCGTTCCGGCCTGGTCAAGAACATTACCGATTTCGGCGCCTTTATCGACCTGGGCGGACTGGACGGCCTCCTGCATATCACGGACATGAGCTGGGGCCGCGTCAGTCATCCTTCCAAAGTTCTCAAAGTCGGGGAAACGACTGAGGTTGTGATCCTGGGCATCGACTTCGATAAAGAGCGCGTTTCGCTTGGCCTCAAGCAGAAAACGCCGAATCCGTGGGACAATATCGAGTCGAAATTCCCCGTGGGCAGTCGCGTGCACGGCAAAGTGGTCAACCTGGTGCCCTACGGCGCATTTGTCGAGATCGAGGAAGGCGTGGAAGGCCTGGTGCATGTTTCCGAAATTTCCTGGATTCAGCGCGTGGGCCGCGCATCCGACGTACTCGCTATCGGCGACGAAGTGGATGCCGTGGTGCTCAACATTAACCGGGCCGACCAGAAAATCTCGCTTGGCATCCGCCAGACCACGGCCAATCCGTGGGATCTGGTGCGGGAGAAATATCCGGTCGGTTCGCGGGTTACGGGCATCGTCCGCAACTTTACCTCCTACGGCGCTTTCGTGGAACTCCAGGAAGGCATTGACGGCATGATCCACGTATCCGACATGTCCTGGACGCGCAAGGTCAACCATCCGTCGGAAATCCTGAAGAAGGCCGATACCGTGGACGTGGTGGTCCTGGAAGTGGATCCCAGCAACCAGCGCATCAGTCTGGGCCTGAAACAGGCGCAGAGCGATCCCTGGTCCTCCATCGCGGATCACTACAAGGTTGGCCAGAAGGTCACCGGCAAGGTCTCGAAACTGGCGTCCTTCGGTGCGTTCATCGGCCTGGAAGAAGGGATTGACGGCCTGGTGCATATTTCCCAGATCGGCGAACAGCATGTGGAGAAAGTGCGCGACGCGCTCAAAGTCGGCCAGGAAGTGACCGCCCGCGTGGTGAAGATCGATCCCATCGAGCGGCGTATCGGCCTGAGCATCAAGGCGGCCGCCCTGCCTGATGAAGAATTCGTGGTGCAGGAGGACATGCTGACCGGACTCAAACCGGGTGAGGACCTGGTGGACTTGGCCGGCGCCTTCGATGAAGCCTTCGGGGTCAGCCAGGCCAACGGCCAAGTTCAGGAATGGCGGCCCGGCGAGAAGAAGAACGAGAAGGACGAAAAGTCCGAGAAAAAATAACGTCCGCCGTGGCGGGCAGTCAAAGACGTCTCGGCACCCGTCGGGACGTCTTTGTTGTTTTAACTCGGGGGCGGTTGTGGATCATGAATATACCGATTGATCGTCAGCTCGACATTCTCACGGCCCGCAGCGTGGATTTGGTATCGCGCGCGGAACTGCGCCGCAAACTGGAAACCGCCGCCGCGGCCAAACGGCCCCTGCGCGTGAAGTACGGGGCCGATCCCTCCGCCCCGGATATTCATCTGGGCCACGTCGTGGGACTCAACAAACTGCGCGAGTTCCAGGACTTGGGCCACACGGTGGTATTCATTATCGGCGACTTTACGGGGATGATCGGCGATCCTTCCGGGCGCTCGGAAACCCGCAAGCCGATGTCGCGCGAACAGATTGCCGCCAACGCCAAAACGTATCAGGACCAGGTGTTTAAAGTGCTCGATCGCGCGCGCACCGAGGTGCGGTTCAATTCCGAATGGTGTGCCGCCTTGGCCTTTCCGGATGTCCTGCGGCTGACGGCACAGGTGACCGTGGCCCAGATGCTGGCACGCGACGATTTTCAGAAGCGCTTTAAGGATAACCAGCCCATTTCGGTGGTTGAATTTCTTTATCCGATCATCCAGGGCTATGACTCCGTCCAAGTGGATGCGGATATTGAGGTCGGCGGCACCGATCAGTTGTTCAACCTGCTCGTCGGACGCGATCTGCAAAAAGCCTTTGGCAAGGAACAGCAGGTGGTGTTGACCCTCCCCCTGCTGGAAGGCCTGGATGGCGTTCGCAAGATGAGCAAGAGCCTGGGCAATTACGTGGGCATCGCCGAGAGCCCGCGGGAGATGTTCGGCAAAATCATGTCCATTCCGGATGCCATGATGGCGCGCTATTTTGCCTTGGTCCTGGGCCGACCGGATGACGAGATTAAGGCACTGGAACAGGCTTTAGCCTCTGGTAAACGCCACCCGCGCCAGGTGAAGGACGAACTGGCCCAAGCCATCGTGGCACGTTTTCACAGCCCGGCCGCCGCACTGGCCGCGTCCGCCGAGTTTGAACGCGTGTTTTCGGAACACAAACAGCCGGACGAGATCCCCACCATCGTGATTCCCATGGCCCAGCGGAAAAACGGCAAGCTGGGGGTTATGGCACTCCTGGTCGCGGCCGGCCTGGCAGAAAGCAATGGCGCCGCCCGCCGTTTAATTCAGCAGGGCGCCGTCAAAATCGGCGAGGCCAAAATTACCGATATCGCCACGGAGCTGGCCATTCCGGAAGGTTGTGTCATTCAGGCCGGCAAGCGCGCCTTCGCCCGCATTGTTTCGGCTTGACCGCTATTCCCCGCGTGATTGACTTAGCGCTACCCGCTCCATGCAGCGGGGTGGCGGTCAGCAGAGTAATAACAATCCACCGTCATGGTTGCCATCCTGCCGCCTATCGCAGCAGGAAACGAACACAGACCGGTCCGCCGATTTTTATCACATATTCTGTGGGTTCCAGCAATCCTGTTTCCTGATTGATGCGGAACACTATGACCGTGTCAGAGTCCTGGTTGGCGACAACACAGAATTGACCCGTCGGATCTATGTTGAAATTCCTTGGATTCTTAATTCCGTAATTTTGGAAGCCGAGCAGAGTCAATACCCCTTTTTCGGGATCGATTTTATAAATGACAATGGAATCGTGTCCGCGGTTGGATCCGTAAAGGAACTTTCCGCCAGGATGTACTCTTACTTCGGCACAATAGCTTGCCCCTGCAAAACCCTTCGGGAGGGTGGAGATTGTTTGAATTTCAGAGAGCTTTCCGGATTTTGAATCATGCGCAAACACGATTATTGTCTCATCAAGTTCATTGATGAGGTAGGCAAACTTTCCGTTCGGACCGAAAGAAATATGCCGGGGCCCTGCTCCGGGTTTAATTTTTTTCTCAGGAGGATCATTCTGCAGAAGCCTGCCGGATTTGGAATCAAGCCTATAGATCATTATTTTGTCGAGACCGAGATCTGCGACATACGCGAAACGGTTGTCCGGACTGAGATTGATGCTGTGGGCATGCGGTTCTTTTTGGCGCTGGGGGTTTACGCTTGATCCTATGTGCTGCATGAAACTTGCCGGCTCAGCCAGGGAACCATCCTTGTTTATAGGAATTGATGCAACGCTGCCGCTGTCGTAATTTGCGACCAGCAAGACGCTGCCGTCAGTTGCAATGCTGAGATGGCACGGCCCCTTTCCTCCAGATGATGATTTATTCAGCAGTTTAAGCTTTTTTGTTTCGGGCTCGATCGCGAATGCATCCACCTCTCCCGGGTTGCCTCCTATCACAGCATAAAGAAACTTAGAGTTCGGATGTATCTCTATAAAACTTGGACTTGAAGCCGCACAGGCAAGTTTCAGACTGGAAAGGCTTCCTGTTTTCAGATCAAGCACGGCATGATAAATCCCTTCTGGAAAATCCACCTTTTTATATGTCCCGAAGTAAACATCTATTGACTGAGCCACCGAAGTCTGCGCTGCAAGTAATGATGCCATCATGATAAACTTCCCCATTATAAAATTCCATTCGCTGACACTTTGCCAAAAGATCGTCGCCGAGACGGCAAACACTATATCTGAGCAAGAATAATTCTTTTGCCGTTAGCAGGTGGTTTACACCGGTGTAAACGAACGATCGGCGAAAGCCCCTCCCAAAATATTCCTTCTGATGCACATAAGTATATTGATACGGTTTACCCGCGCAAAATCATATCTTCATTCCACGGTGGCTTCCGGTGCAGGCGGATAGAGCGGGCTTATCCTGCGAATCCTGAGGCGAAGCAGGGTGGTTATTAGTCAGTCGGCTGACGGATTCGAACCCTGCCGCGAATACTCCGCCAATCTCCATGTATCTTATGTCCTGCCGGTCATCTTAACAACGGGAATTGACATGTCTTTTTTTCATGATATTGTTCATTATGTTTTTATCCGTTTCATTCCTCGGTAGCTCAATGGTAGAGCGGGTGGCTGTTAACCACTAGGTCGCAGGTTCGAGCCCTGCCCGAGGAGCCCTCCTAACCACAACTATAACCTGTGGTTCGACTGGATTTGAAATTTTCTATTACCCTTGTCGTCTGGACAATTCTTCGTATTCCCACATTTATCAGGAATTAATCTGTCTTCTTCCATGCACGATCAAAATTGGAAATAGGCTTGTTCTTTATCACTTCAAATCCAATGGCAGAAAGGTCGCCTGCGTGTTGCTTGAGCGTTACCCAAGCGTTGGTATCAAAGGAACGATATTTTTTCTGATCAAAGAAGATATGAGCCTGCCCATTTGAGCTGACATCGATACGATCAACGGCATCGATGCGTAAAGTTGGTGGCAATACATTTGTGATCGTAACGTAATCAGAACCAACTTGAAACTCAACCTGCATGTGTAGGATATATCGATTGTAAAGTCCGACGGTCATCAGAAAATGACAATATTCAGGGGAGCCAACTACCTGGGCTCCAATGAAAGCGAAATGCCGCTCAACCTTGGCATTTGGATAAAGCTGCTTAAACTCCTTGGCGTACGGAATTAATCTTTCCGCATTGTCCATCCGCTTGTCATAATCTGGGGCGTCAAAATCTTTGATAGTACTGTTAATAAACGAAATGTGTGAACGATAATTCTTAATGTTTTCTGGTGATTTATTGGTTATTCCGTTCTTTACAAGGTCATCGTTTAATAATGGGAATGGACCGCCAAAGCAGTATGTCGTATTTCCTTTTGTATCGTGATAAAATTTTGCGTACCTGGGATCATTAGGGTCGGGACTGTATATCACCGCATATATGAAAACACTCAGCCTCGTCTTTTTTACATCCTCAACAGAGAATGGTGTAACCTCGCTGATGCACCGATTTGCTTCGTTATCAAGTTTCTCATGCTCCTTGATGGATTTCTTGACGGTCTTGATCCGCTCAGAGATGAATTTCAGAACTTTCTTTATCTTTTCACGGGCTGTGGTCTTAACGTATCCTTGATCTTCTAATAATACCATTAAAGAAAGGAGCCCTATTTCTTTATTATTGGCAAGAACTTCAAGGCTTGAATCTGAAAAAATATTAATTCTTCTGTATATATCCTTATCGATCTTGAGCGTTCTCTTAGATGGCAGTTGTATTATAATCTGACCATTTGCCTTTGACGGCAAAGTGTTGTGAGATGGGTTGATAACTATGAATTCACAGTTAACATCTTGGTCGTTGTCACGATTGAACCAAATATTATCCTTAGATTCCGCAACGCTCAGACTACCATTACGGAAAATGAGCTCCTTTATTGATAAGCAATGCCCTTTCGGGGCTTTTATCTTGAATTTCCATAAGAGTTTTTCAAAGTACTCCGTTGGTATAAAACCTGTGTAAGACGCTATATTTTGGGATGGTTCTTGAAGTGACGGTTGGGGAGGCTGTCGCTTTTGCTTTATTCCCTTCCCATGAATATCTGATTCTATCCACCACCAGTATCCTGGTCTAATAAAAGCATCAATTTTCTGCGCTGGTTTAAAGAAATGACAAAATTGCAGATGGTGTGGCAACATACGACCAGTCAGAGGATTTACATACTGAGGGCATCGTTGACCTGACCCACCCCCGCCGAATGAGGCAGGATGAAGGCAGATAAGATATGAACCGAAATACAATAATAGAATCACTATTATTGGGAGGCTAAGCCAAAACCAAAATCGTCTTTTACTCATATTTATGTGGACAATAGCCTGTTTTGAAGGGACTTACGAGACTATTTTACGGGTTTTTGGAAAAAAAAGCCAAAGAAAAGCACAGGAAGCTTGATTGCGGATTGTTTTGTGGAGAAATGATGAAATTGCTATTGAATAGGCTTCAAGCCCCGAAAAAGCCTCCACTGCCATATTTACAAATCACTCTAATTCAATTATTTCCGTCAGGTTATAGCCGTGGGCTGTACGGCGAGCCACGCAGTCGACAACTCGAACTTGCGAAACGGCAAATTCGGGCTCTTTTCTTGCCCAGCCCGAAACGCCACCAACCCCGAAAACGCCAATGTTTTCAGGGATTTGCCAAGACAGCCGTCACTGCTCGCATTCCCTGACGGAAGCCAGTTTGGGCTCAAGTTCGAGTTGTCCATGTACTGGAGGGTCGCACCAAGTCTCAACTCGAACTTGTGGCTACTGCCCGTTTCTTCAATGCCAGGCAGTGGAAATCAGGGGCGGTTTGGGCGGATTTCGACGGATTCTGGGGGCGTTGCAGGCTCGTGGGGAATGGCCAGATTGAAGGCGGGATGGGCTTCAGAGCCGAAAGCGACGGCGTCAGTCCTGTTCACCATAGGACGCCTCGTAGCAAGATTTTCTTGGACAATTAATGATGGAAAGACTACGGGAAGGGGAAAGAGTATTGGATTCTCAAATCTTATCGGATTTCTCTGCTTTTATGTGACCCGCTTTGCCTTGGCGACAGCCTCCTCTGGTGTGAAACGGGAATTTTACAACTATTCAAATTGTCCTACCTGAAACTATGCCCCGTTCCGTACCGACTGCTAATCGTTATGGAACCAACGGAATAATACTGCGGACGGGTGCATAGTCCTGGCGCGACAACCAGATCGTCCAATAGCCGGCGGCATCCACCGCCGCCGGATCCGCCTTGCCGTCATTGTCAAAGTCGGCGGCAATGGGCATGCCTCCCGCCACAGACATCGGAACCGCGCTACGGCCGGGCGCATAGTCTGCGCGCGACCACCAGATCGTCCAGTAGCCATCGGCATCCACCATGGCCGGATCCGCCTTGCCGTCATTGTCAAAGTCGGCGGCAATGGGCATGCCTCCCGCCACATACATGGGAACCGCGCTACGGCCGGACGCATAGTTGTCGCGCGACCACCAGATCGTCCAGTAGCCATCGGCATCCACCGCCGCCGGATCCGCCTTGCCGTCATTGTCAAAGTCGGCGGCAATGGGCGTGCCTCCCGCCACAGACATGGGAACCACGCTACGGCCGGGCGCATAGTTGTCGCGCGACCACCAGATCGTCCAATAGCCGTCGGCATCCACCGCCGCCGGATCCGCCTTGCCGTCATTGTCAAAGTCGGCGGCAATGGGCGTGCCTCCCGCCACAGACATGGGAACCGCGCTACGGCCGGGCGCATAGTCTGCGCGCGACCACCAGATCGTCCAATAGCCATCGGCATCCACCATGGCCGGATCCGCCTTGCCGTCATTGTCAAAGTCGGCGGCCGCGGCCAGGGGCAAGGAACCGGCGATCTGGGTGGAGAAGCTTTCCTGCGACCAGGTGGAATTGTTGGTGTTCAAGACGTAATATTGCATGATCATGGTGTTGGCGTCGGGATTAACCGTCGCCTGCGTAAACCCGAATTTCGTCAGTTCGTGGCGCACGCCGTGGAGGGCCGGCTCATTTGTGGTGACATCCGTATCATCCATGGGGGAGGCGCCGCCGTTGCCGACCGTCAATTGATAAATCATGTGGCTGTCGTCGTCGTTGAAAGAACCGATGCTCATGTTGTGCACGTGGCCTACGGCATAGAGTTGCACCCCGTTCGCCCCCAGCATATCCACAAATGACTGGCGGCGGGCGATCCCGCCGAGGTTTGTCGGTCCAAAATAAAGTTCCGACGACCATTGGTAGGTAAAGACGGGGGGAACGACGGGAATGGTGCAGGCCTCGTAGATGGGTTCGTGTGCAAAGACTATTTTGAAGGGCGTATTCGCCTGATGCAACTGATTGCTCACCCATGCCTGGTCAACGGCGTGATATCCCCAGAAATTGGTGCCCCAGGTGTTGGTCGGATACGAGGCCCAGGTGGGATCGCGGGCCGGGAAAGGAGCCACGTATTGGGAGTATTGATCCATGGCCACGACCTTCAGCTGTTTGTGGGTGAAAGAATAAGTCAGGCCCAGCTGGTTGCTGAACGATCCGTCATAGTTTTGCGGCATATATTGGCCGAGGGCCTGATAGTAGGCGGCCGCCAGAGTTGGGTCCGGATTACCGTTCACGCCCTCCGTGTTGCTGACCTCATGGTTGCCCCGGACCGTGTAAATCGGGATATTGGCGGCATAAACGGAACTCATTGCATTTGACCAGGCACGGAACTGGTTGGCGTAGGAAAACGCGACCAGATTGGGCACCCCTGGCACCCCCATCTCAATGGCGTCCTTGTAGCCATCGCCCATGATAAGGTCTCCGACAACAAGGACAAAATCCGGGTTCAAGGACGCTATTTTTGCGGCGATTTGCGGAAGCAAGAGACTCACCCCGGTGACCGTATTGGTATCAAAAGGAGGAGTTTTGGTGGAATCCCAGTCTCCGCGCGTATCGCCGAAAATGACGAATGACCATGGCGCGGCGGCCCAGACCGGTCCGGGCATAGCCGCCAGGCACAATCCCAAGACGGCGATAAAAATGAACATGGAACTCCGGGGCTGAACATGTTTGCGGATCATAACGTCTCCCGTTGTATAATTGTTGATAAAAAAGGAACTGGTCGGAGCTTGCTTATCCGACATTTCCCATATGACATGCGCCCCGCGACCATCGCGGGCCATACCGTCATCCGCTGGCAACGCCATACTGGCGTCATTGTGTCTGGAATGCAAGCGAACAATCTCCGAAAGGGAGCGTGAAGAAAGGGATGTCGTCGGGATTCAGGCTTCGGCCGGCAGGCTCAAGCGGCAAAAACGGCCTGAATGCCCGAAAACCCCTTCACTGCCGTTTTCACAAGTCACTAATTCCAAGCGAGTACAGTCAGGTTCGCGTTGTGGGTTAAGCGGCGAGCCACACAGTAGAACGAAGTTCACTGCGTGGCGGTGCAGTGAAGCGAAGTTTCTACTGCACTGATCCCCCTGATTCTCTCCGCTCCGTTAAAAACAAAGTTGCCTTTGGCCCAACCCAACTGTATGGTTTGGGACATGTCTGCCAAGCTCCAATACTGCGTTTACATCCTGCTGCCCACGCACGATGGCAAATTGTACGTGGGTTGCACCCCTGATTTATAGTACCACTTCCAATCTAAACGTAAAACATGTCTGCATGAAATCATTCCGAACAATCGGCATGTCTTTAATCCTCGTTATCTGCATCTTGATGACTACCGGATGTGTTTGGTTGCGACTGCTGACGTTTAAAAAACAGCTGGCGGAGTTTGATAAATTCGTTAACGTCAGCACAACAAATGGACTATCATTAAAGTTTGTAAAGCCGGCTCTTTATGAAGATGATGTATTATTTATTTGTGACATGTGTGTGCCCACAGTCGAGCATGTTAATGGCACAAATAAGAGCGTCATATACACGTTTCGAAAGATCAACCCCACCAATGCTGTTAACAATCTGACAAACGCCCCGTTACCCTATGTTGATATTCCAATTCAATTGGATTACGAAAATAAATTGTTTTGCCGCGTAACTTTTCCTGACTCGTTCGTCAAGTGTTTACCTGAAAATTTTATTGTTAATCTATTTCGTTCTCTGGGTCATGCAAAAGTGGATACTACAAAGAGAAGCGCTGCAGCTGATATGATAGCTCCGACGAATCTTCCTAATTATAAACAAATCACCGGTTTGCTAGGTGCACCCACTGCTATAAATAATAATGATGGTAAGGAACAATTATCATATTGGTTTGAAACATTATCTCCGCAATCAGTGACCCAGCAAAAGAAAAAATATTACTACCTGTTCAGATATGATTTTAATGATAAAAAACAAATGACCGGATTATCTGTTTCAAGCGCCCTGAATAGCCTGAAACTGAACAAGTAATTTCCATTCGTTATCGCTGATCAGCAGGAGTCGCATGCGTGGGCTGGTTATGGTTCCTTCACGTCATCGTTTCTATAGGCGGACCGGATCGCCTCCTCCATGCGAGTGACTTCCTTGTCCGCCAAAAAGTCGAAATGGCTGGCGCGCTTTCGCACGGAAAGCCGACCGTTATTCTGCAAGCATGACTGAATGAAAAGGTCGATCTTGCGATCCGGCATATCGACGACTTCCTGGAGGGCCTTCTTGGTCTGGTCATAGTTGGCTAGGAAGGCCAGTTCTTCCACGAGTTCCGTATCGATCGTCTGCTCGATGAACCGGAACAGAGCCTCCGTCTGCAGTGTCATATCGATGTATCTGTACCAGCCTGCCGTGTCATTCTGCACGGTCATCCTGCCTTGCTTGTCGAGAGAGTATTCCACGAGCGCCATCAGCGGTCGGGAGAACGACTCCAGCGACCCATCGTAGTCGGCGAGATTCTTTAGCATAGCTGCGGACAAAGGGAAAATGATGCCTGCGGGCGTGAATCCGCGTCGGGCAAGGATGTTGTGGATCAGGAATCGGTGGATTCGGCCGTTCCCATCCTCGAACGGATGCAGGAAGACGAATCCATACGCCACGGCAGCGGCGTGAACCACGGCGGGTACGTTTCCCGTGTCCATGCGCTTGTGGGCCGTGACTATTTCCTGTTTTCTTCGAAGGCGATTAATGCCAGGGTCGCGGCTTATCACACGATGCATCAGGGGCCAGCGGCAAACGGACACACAACGATATGAGGCATGGTCTTGACGGCGCGCAGGCATTCGAGACCGGCGTGGGGCATCAGGGGGTTCTCCCGGTTGATCAAGTTCACGATAACCTTGCAGATGGTCGGACCATTGCGACCGATTTACGACCAATAAACGACCAAAACAACCAATATTAAGACTTATTGTATTCGCTCGGGAGTGGTCGTTTTTTCGGCGGCAAGGTAATACGTTCCCCGGCCTTCACCAGCCCGCTGGATAAGGCCTTCCTGGACCATGTTGTCCAGCAGGTTGGTCGCGGTGCTCCGGCCAACGCCCAAATCGGCAATTACGTCTGCCCGGTTGATCCTCCCCTTGATCTGGATGATTTCCAGGATATGCGCCTGCCGTCCAGGCAGTTCAGCCGGGTCCATGGCTGCCTCCGCCCGCCGTTCATGGATATATTTGGAGGCGCGCGACCCGAAAAAGACGCCCAATACTTGCAGGACAACCTTGCCCAAGTCGGAGGGTATTATATAATCGGCGCGAAAAAAATTAATAATGACCAGAACGAGGAACAGCAGGACCCAAAGATAGACGAAAAGCGACCCCTTGCGCTGAGGCTCCGTGGCGCCGACCCAGCGCCGGATCTCCTTGTCGGCGGCATATGCGCCGAGTAGGGTGATATAAATCGGCATCATAGTCGCGGGCACGCGTACGGCGGCATGTAGGAAGAATTCGGAGACCAGCATGGCCAGGTAGGCCACGGTGACCAAGGACAGGAGCGGAAACAGCACCGAGACTTCATTGAACGGCGGGCGCTGTTCCGTTGGCGGACGGGGGACAATAGGCTGGGGTTGCGTATCCATGGCTTACTTCGTTTCAGTCAGATCGTATCCAAAGCGGGTATAGCCCGCAACACAAATCCGTGACGCGCAAGAACGATTCCCGCATCCTGCTTTCTACCGGCAGATACATCGGGGAAGGCTTCAATGACTCACGCTTGGACTGCCTGTTTCTAACGATGCCGATCTCCTGGAAAGGCACGCTTCAGCAATACGCCGGCCGCCTGCATCGCCTTCACCATGCCAAGCGTGAAGTTATCATCTATGATTATGTGGATGCCAACATTCCGATTGCCCGCCACATGTTCGAGAAGCGAAAGAAGGGATATGCCGCTATGGGGTATGAAATGGAGGACAGTCAATCTCAGGCAGAGATGTCGCTTTCGGATGAACCATCCCTGAATTTGTAGCCTGAATGGGTCGTGTTCAGGGGCCGAGGTTCAGGTGGTAACGGGCGCCCTTCAACTGCCCAGTCTTCTTCAGGGCTTGTTTGGCCGCCAGTTCCGCGAGATCGCGGGTCGCCTTCGCGATCAAGAACTCGATCCGGCTTACCGTACGAGCCTGCGCTTCCAGCACTGTCTCCGCAAAATACACCAGCCAATTGGTGATCTCGTTGTCACGGTTGGCCCGCACGAGAGCAGCCACGGGCTTCTCTCCATCCGGTGCGGAAACGTTGAACCAGCGGATAAATCTATCCATTTCAAACTTCACCCGGCTGGACGGTGGTGTCTCGAAGTGGATGATCGGCTCATAAATCGGGCCGGAAACCACTTGCATGGGTTCGTCATGCACGCGGTATCCGCCAAACTCATCTATTACGCCTATGTCTTGCTTTGTCAAAAAGATCATATCTATCAAAAAAACTTTCCCGAACACAATATTGCTTCGGTAAAAAATTTTGGAAAATAACGACTTGCAAAATCGGCAATAACCATTATAGAGTTTTCGCTTGGCGGGAAGATCCAGTCGTTGCGGCAGCCTTTGTTAAGCCTGATGTCATTTCTGACACAGAAAGGAGGTGTCATGCATTAGCCTTCCTTTGAGAAGAAACACGATCAAACAGTAATTCGGACAATCAAATTGTTTTTTGAAAAAAGGACTCCATGAAAAAACTTGTTATGGTAGTTGTTCTTTCCTTGGCAACCATCATCGGTGGCTATGCCCAAATGTTGAGCAAAGGCACAAAAGAGCTCGATATTTCAGGCAATTTCGATCCAAAGGGATCGGCCGGAACTCAAATTTTCACTGCACTCGGGTTCGGTTACTTTGTGGTGGACAACTTGGAACTCGAAGTTGCAGGGGCGTTCATATATGACGACTATGAAAGAGGTTACCATCCCGCCATTGGTGCTCAATATAACTTCAATCTGGGATGCAAATTGGTGCCTTTTATCGGTATCAATCTTGGCTGGGGTATCTGGGATTATAAAGATGTTGCCGATACCGACGGCTTTGTCTATGGCGGTGAAGCGGGCTTAAAGTATTTTATTACCGACAGCCTCGCGCTTTCAGCGTCAATAGACTATGACCTGTCACCCGGCAATATATGGATGGAGAAGGGTGGCGATATGGTGGGCAGCAACTGGGGAGTTAACTGGGGCTTACGCTATTTTTTCATCTAAACAACAGCATGATGCTTGATATCTGACGTTTACCAAAGCTGACCATATCCGTCACAAGGATATGGTCAGCTTTTTTCTGTTGGTTGCAGAAAAATATTTGATTCTGATTACTGCAAAGTTGGGCAGAACCACCTGCAATAAAAAGCCCTAATGCACCTGTCATGTTAATGTTGACAACGGCCTGGATGTAGTGTCAGAATTAATAACGATATGAAGAAATTTTCAGTAATCATTCCGTCCTGGAAAAATATTGCATTGCTGGATCTAGTCTACAAAGGGTTGAAGCTGAACAGCACGATTGAGCATGAAATCATCGTGTTTTTCAATGAGTATGGGGAGGAAGAGAAAAAGTGGGTCACCGGCAAGGCGGTTATTTCCGATTCTTCTCCTGTAAATCTCGGCGTTTGTGCCGCAGTTAACCGCGCGGCAAAACTAGCGACAACAGACTACATTTGCTACATGAACGACGATATGTATCCACTGCCCGGCTGGGATATGTCGCTCCAACCATATCTGGAGCTCAGCGACAAGCTGTGGATTTCAAGCACGCCCGTTGAGCCGGACAAGGCCAATCCATGTGCAATAGGGTTCTGCGATTACGGCACCTCGCCTCAGAACTTTCGCGAAGATGATCTCCTGCGCGATTACCGGAAATTCAAGCGTCCTTATAATATGTTCAGTACCTGGACGCCGTCCATAATCCCAAAATCTAATTGGGATGCTATCGGCGGTTTCGACGAAAACTACTTTCCAGGACATGGCAGCGATCCTGATTTGGCGATGAAAATGTACAATTATGGCTGTACGCTATTCATTGGCGTGGGCACAAGCCTGGTTTATCACTTCGCGCGCAAGACGGTGTTCCGATATGACGATCAAGCACCGATGGATGCCAAGGCCTACTTTCGAAAGAAATGGGGGATTTCGCGGCGTAAATTCCTTAATAATATGTTGTATCGGGGCGAAGTAATCACACCAGGACTGTTGGAAAAAATCTGTCGCAAGCATGTGACTAAATTCCAAAAATAAATCGATAGCAATCCCCAAAATAAGTTTCCACTGCCGTCTTCATAAATCATTTTAATTCAATAATTACTGCCAAGTTATCGTTATGGGTTGCCCGCGGCTCCGCTAGAAACAAGATTGCCTTCCACTGAATCCTGCCGTATGCTTCGATCCAACGGCAGGCGCCGGCTGATTACAAAAAGATTTGGCTAAAAACCAGTATGGCCGGAAATCCTATCAAGGACTCGGGTCACAAGGTTATGACCACTAAAATTACCCTGTACGCGGTGATCATTCTAACCCTTAGCGCCATGGCCCACCCGGCAACCGGACAGACGCCCGGCCGCGACACGCCGCTTTCGGAAAATGATGTCCGGATCATGCAATTGATCGGCGACAGTTATGGCGACACCATGAGCGGCATTGGGAACGTGTACCTTTACCTGCTGACGAAGGACCCGGAACATGAAACCGGGTTTGCCACGCGCATGAACCAAGCGGACAAGAATCTGCTGGAGCTGAAAAAATATCTTCTTTTGGAACGGCCCAGCAATCGGGATCTTCACCAGGCCATGGAAACAGTCATCTCGGCCAAGGCGCTTATGCAAACCGAGGCACAATCCCTGCTGGCATCGCTGAATATGTCGAAAGCAAACGATTTGCCGCAGAAGATCGCCATATTTTCAACCCGTGTGGATCATTTTACCTACACTTTTGACGCACTGGAACGCGCCCTTTTCAATTGCCTGGTCTTTACCTACGGGACCGACAACCGCGACCTAACGGCCGCCGAGGCCGTCGCCCGCCTGCAATGGGACAGTGTGGAGTCCGTGGCGCTCGCCCATAAATTCCTGCTTTCCGGCGATCGAATGGCGGTGGTTCAGTTCGACAACAAACTCACGGATTTCGACAGCCAGATTGTCCGTTTCCGATCCAACCAGGACCTGACGCCGCCCGATCGAAAAATCGTTGCCATCGCCCTGGATGCCCTGGCGCAGAAAAAAGCGCGCTTTGCCAATAAAGCCCACGCCCTGTTCCAGGCCAAAGAAATGAACCAAGGCATAGACCCCTCCATGCTGACCATGTTGAAGACGGACATTAATGCGTTTATTAGCGCTGTCTGCAGTTTTGTGGACTTGTCATGTAAAAAGACCGCTCCCGCCGATTCTTGATTCGGTTTGCCGTTCGACACGTGGCGGGAGTGGGTCACGAATTATTTTTTAACAGCAGGCGGGCCGGTCCGCCTGCAACGCTGGGCACCCGCCCGCAGCACTTCATGCAGCGATGTGGGCAGGTAGCACTGCGGGCAGGGGATTGTCAGCCCCGGCTCAAAAAACAAGAAAGGGAATACATCATGACAACAGTAGAAGGCGGTGTTCTTAAGGAGATGCTCCAAGGGGCATGGTGGGTTATGCTCTTACGCGGCATTCTGGCCATCGTTCTCGGCCTGTTTGCCTTTTTCAAACCCGCAGGCATGCTGATCGGAATCGTGCAGGTGATGGGCCTGTTCTTCCTTTTGGATGGCGTACTGCTGATCATTAGCGCCATCACGGGGCATACGGGTGGTTCCCGCTGGCTGGCGCTCCTGGGCGGCATATTCTATATCCTGGCGGGTATCGCCATTTTCAGCAGTCCGCTGCTGAGCGCGCTCGTAACTGAGGCTGTCGTGATTTACCTGATGGCTTTCTTTGTCCTGATCACAGGCATCATGCGCATCGCGACGGCCCTGCGCCTGTGGAAGACGAGCGCTCACAAATGGTTGCTCCTCGTGGAAGGTATTATTGGGATTATCTTTGCCGTCATTCTGATCGAATCGCCGATCGTTTCGGCTGTGGTATTGATGCAAATCGTCGGCGTCATCGCCATTATTCTGGCGATCACCATGATCATCCTGGCCTTCGGTCTGCGCAAGCTGGCGCAAACGGTGTAAAGGACGACATGGATGCGCCGGCGCGCCGGATGGGTGTAGACGCTGAATAGGACCGTACATGGGATACGTTCTTAAACGTCTGGCGCTCGGGATTACGCTCATTAGGCTTGCCGCAGCGGTGTTGCTGGTTTCCGACTGGCAACACCGCCAGAGGGCGCGGCGCCGAACAACTGGACCCCGGCACCGCCGAAATGCTGCGCGCACTCTATGTATGACCTGAATATTTTACGTGAAGCGTGAAATATTCACAAGCTTGATGGCACCGTGAACCTGATTCTTTTATATGACGATGACTTTGTTTTCGGTAATTCCGTCCGGCTGACGGGACGCCGCCGGAAACATATTCTTGAGGTCCACCAGCCGGTAGTTGGCGACACGCTGACGGTGGGCCGGCTCGGCGGGCTGATCGGCAAAGGGCGCATTGCCGCCGCAACCTCCGTTGCCGTGGAAATGGATGTTACCTTGAGCGAAGCGCCGCCCGCGCCGCTGGCGGTCACTCTGGTCCTGGCCCTGCCACGCCCCAAGGTCATCAAGCGGGTTCTGCTGGCGGTTGCCAGCCTGGGTGTGAAACACCTGTATTTCATTAACGGCTTTCGGGTCGAAAAGAGCTATTGGCAGAGCCCGGTCCTGAAGCCAGCCGGCATCCGCGAAGCCCTGGTCCTCGGGATGGAACAGGCGCGCGACACCATTCTGCCGGAGGTGGTTCTGCGCCCGCTTTTCAAACCGTTTGTCGAAGACGAACTGCCGACACTGATCCGCGGCACTTTGCCGCTCATCGCACACCCGGGTGTCGACGATAATTGTCCGCATGCCGTGACACAGCCGGTGACACTCGTTATCGGACCCGAAGGCGGGTTTATCCCTTACGAATTGGAAAAGTTGATTGCGGCCGGCTGCCGCCCGGTCCAGATCGGCACGCGCATTTTGCGTGTCGAAACCGTCATTCCATTCATACTGGGCCGGCTCAGCCATTAAGTAATTATTTACCACGGATTACACAGATGGCACGGATGAGAATAAGAAATATCTGGATTAGTTCACGCTATATCCGTGTTATCCGTGCCATCCGTGGTTACGCCAGGGCGGAAAAATGTCTTTGGATATGCCACCCGAGTAGTTACAATGTTTTGATATGAACTGGATAAAGCACATGCGGATGGTTTGTACCGTTGGCTGCCTGATCCTGGCAACGGGCTGCGGCAAAAAGACGGCAACGCCCACGCCAGATTTGCCGGCGCCAGAGGCCACGACCGCCGAAGAGAGTGTGGCGCCGGACACGGATTATATCGAAACCGGCGACCTGGCCGCCCTGAAGAAGCGCGGCTGCCTGCGGTTCCTGGTTCTGCGACAGGATGAACAGTATCTCCCCCGCGCGGGGGACCCGCCCAATCGGGAAGTGGAACTGGCCGCCGGCTTTTGCGCTTCCATCGGCGTGCGCCCGGCCGCGGTTTTCGTTGAAACCCGCGCCGACCTGATCACCGCCCTGCTGGCCGGCAAAGGCGACATCATCGCCAGCTATCTGACGCCCACGGAACCCTTGAAAAAGAAACTCGCTTTTTCAGCCCCGCTCTTTTCTTACCGTGAACTGATTGCCGGCCGCCTCAGCACCGCCACGTTAAAGCAGATTACCGACTTGAAAGGGCGTACGCTCGCCGTGCAGAAGGATACGGCCCAATGGGAAACCGCCCAGGCGCTGAACCGGCGCTATCCGGAAATCCGCCTGCAGGTTCTGCCGGAGACGCTTACCGCCGATGCCATTCTGGACCGCCTTGCGGCCGGCAAGCTGGATCTGATCCTGACCGACAATTATTCGCTGGGCATTGTGCGGCAATACCGCTCCGACTTCAAGCCGGTGCTCGACTTGGGCATCGAGCGCAGCCTGGTCTGGGGCGCGCGCCCCGGAAACGCGCAGTTGCTGGCCACACTCGACGGCTATTTAAAACAAGCGCCGCTGGCCGCGCGCAATACCGCCGCCTATCGGGAGGACTGGCCGCAAATCAAGAAGCGTAAAATCCTGCGTATGCTCACGGTCAATACAGCCGCCACGTATTTTCTCTGGAAAGGCGAACTCCGGGGCTTCGAATACGAAATGGCCAGCCGGTTCGCCAAACAAAACGGCCTGCAGTTGGAAGTCATCGTGGCGCCGGATTATGACGCCCTGATTCCCATGCTATTGGCCGGACAAGGCGACTTTATCGCCGCCTTCCTGACCGTCACCGACGAACGACGGGGCATGGGCGTTGAATTTTCCGTGCCGTATAATTACGCGGCGGAAACGGTCGTGGCCTGCACTACCGAGCGCCGCATTAAAACCGTCCAGGACCTGGCAGGGCGCGAAATCATGGCGGCGCGCTCATCGTATCCGTGGACCCTGCTGGGCAACCTACAAACCCAAGGTATCAAGGTTAACCGCCGGGCGGCGCCGGCCGGTGCCCAGCCTGACGACATGCTCGAATGGGTGGCCGAAGGCAAAATCGATTTGACGGTGGTGGATGACCAGGTATTGGCCATGGCATTAGGCTGGCTCGACGGCGTTAAAGACGTCCTGACCCTGGGTGCACCCCAGCCGGAAGGTTGGGTTACGCGCGCCCAGGACAAGCAATTGCTCCAGGCCATCAATGCCTTCTGGAAAAAGGAATACCGCAACACCGATTACAATATTGTTTACAATCTGTACTTCAAAAGCCCGGATAAAATCCGGAAAGCCGTGCAAGAACGCGCCCGGCTTTATCCAGATGGGAGTATTTCCCCGTACGATCCCCTCGTACGCCGGTTCGCGAACATGTATAATTTTGATTGGCGCTTGATCGTGGCCCAGATGTACCAGGAGAGCCGGTTCGACCCGAACGTGGTGTCGTCATCGGGCGCACGCGGGCTCATGCAGGTTTTACCCCGCACAGCCAAAGAAATGGGATTCAAGAATTTGAAGGACCCGCCCACCAGCATTCATGCCGGGGTAAAATATATGGACGTCATGCAGGGCCGCGGGCCGCAGGAACTGGATGTCAGCAATCGCGTGTTTTTTGCGCTGGCCTCGTACAACGCCGGCGCGGGGCACGTGCAGGATGCGCGCGCGCTGGCCCGGCAAACGGGTCGAAATCCGAATCTCTGGTTCGGCAACGTGGAGGACGCCATGCGGCTCCTTTCCAAACCGGAATACGCCCGGCGGGCGAAATGCGGGTTCGTGCGCGGCCAGGAGCCGATCAATTACGTGCGCCAGATCGTCGCCCGTTACCGGACCTACATGGATCTGATTGAGCAACAGAAAGCCGGCGATAAGAATTCGGCTTTGAAGCATTGACCGGCGGACCCTGCCGCCGTTTGCGGCGCTTGCGACCCGACCGGCTAATACCCGCTTCTTTTCATCAACGTAGCGATAAGCGCCTTCAGCGCCGGCGCCGTTTCCACGGGATAGCTCGAAGGCACGTCGATGCCTTTAAATTTATTCGGGAGCTTGGCCACTTCGCCCAGGGCATAGTCGCGAATCCGCTCCAAGGCCGGTTTCGGTCTGACTCTCCGTCCGTTCTTTACCGCCAAGGTCATCAGCGGAACTCCCGCAATCTGTTCATCGTGCAAGGCAACGATATCCTGTGCATATTTTCCATCGGCGCCGACGCACCTGAAAACCTGTTTCTTGCCCGGCGCGCTCCGCTTTTCCGGACTCAACTTCATCCGGGCGCCGCCGTTGTCTGCAACCAATTTGTAGATGCCGGGAATCGCCGCCACCGGCTTGGCGGCAATCAGGTCCGTGCCGACGCCATAGATATCGATCGGCGCATCGGCCTTGACCAAGGCCTCGATTTTATATTCGTTGAGATCGCTGCTGGCCACGATCCGCACTTTGGCCAGACCGTGGTCATCGAGCAGGGTTCGGACCTTTTTCGCCAGCGCGCCCAGGTTGCCGCTGTCCAGCCTCACGCCGCCCAATTGTTTGCCTGCCGCCGCCAATTCCCGGCCGACGATGGCGGCATGCTCCGCCCCCTGGAGCGTATCGTAGGTGTCGATCAACAATGTGGAACGATCCGGGAAAGTTCGCGCATAGGCCCGGAACGCCTCCAGTTCCGTGGAAAAACTCATGATAAACGAATGGGCCATGGTGCCCGCCAGGGGAATGCCGTACTCCATGCCGGCCTTGACGTTGCTGGTGCCGACCGCCCCGGCGATATAGGCCGCCCGCGCGCCTTTCAGCCCCGCATCTTCTTCATGGGCGCGGCGCAATCCGAATTCCGCTACCACCGCGTTGCCCCTGGCCGCTGCATTCACCACCCGGCTGGCTTTCGACGCGATCATCGTCTGAAAGTTGATCATATTCAACAAGGCGGACTCGACCAGCTGGGCCTGTGTCAGTTTGGCGGTCACCCGGAGGATGGGTTCGTTGGGAAAGATGGGCGTTCCTTCCCGGACGGCATGCACTTCGCCGGCAAACCTGAAGCGTTCAAGAAAATCGAGGAACGATTGCTTGAATAATCCCTTTTTCTTCAGGAAAGCGATATCCCGGCGGTCGAATCGGATGCCGGTGAGATAATCGATCGCATCTTCGATCCCGTTGGCGATGTAGTAACCCCACCCCTCCGGCAAAGTCCTGATGGACAACTCAAAGGTCGCTGTGTCGTCTTTCCGGCCATCGACGTAGGCCGCCATCATGGTCAGCTCATACAGGTCCGTTAACATCGCCTTATCCATGATCTCCCGCTCCATTTCCTTGCCGCCAACCTTGCACTAATCAGAACCGGATGCCCATATCTATGAACTCGGTTTTTAACCCGAAGCGCGACGACAACCGGCGCGCCAGCGCCTTGACGCCGAACACTTCCGTGGCATAGTGTCCGGAAAAAATAGCGTTTATTCTGTGTTCTTGGGCCAGATGGTAGGCCACCAGTCTGGGCTCCCCACTGACGTAAACATCTATGCCTTTTTGTCCGGCTTCATCAATCTGCTCGGCATCAGCGCCACCCGAAACGATCGCCACGGTCCGGACCTTGCGCTTGCCGAAGTCCATCGTGGCAACCGTGTTTCCCATGACGCGTTGCACACGCGATTTAAAGGCGGCATAAGGCATTGCTTCCGGCAACGATCCGCAGAACCCGATGAGTCTCCCGTGATAGAGGCCGAAGGGTTTCAGCTGCCGCAAGCCCAACGCCTTGGCTATCTGCGCATTATTGCCGAGGCG
Source organism: Kiritimatiellota bacterium (assembly GCA_026398415.1). Classification (GTDB taxonomy): domain Bacteria; phylum Verrucomicrobiota; class Kiritimatiellia; order JAAZAB01; family JAAZAB01; genus VSJD01. Next base: position 117,417 of record JAPLSY010000032.1, read on the forward strand.
CGGATGCGCATCCAGGGGCAGATGACAGGCATAGAGGGCCATGTCATGATCCAGGAGAAACTTCAACCGCCGGTAATTAAGCCCGCTGATGCGCTTCAGCGAATCGCCCCAACTCAGGCCGTGATGGCAAATGACCATTTGGGCTTTGCGCCGGGCCGCTTCTTCGAAGAACGCCAGGGAGGCGTCGACACCGACGGCTACCTTAAAAATCTTGCCGGAATTTTCAACCTGCAACCCGTTATGGGATTCGTCCGTAAACGCCCGGAGGTCAAGTTCCCGGTCAAGAAACGACACAATTGTTCCTAGCGATTTCATTTAATAATCCTTATGGTTTAACCTGTAGACCACGAAAAGATGACCACGGCTATTTTTGCGCTTTCAGGGCCTTCTCAAGCGTTGGCAGGATTGTCCGGAACATGCGGTAAAATCCGAGGTCGTTGGGATGGCATCTATCAACGGTGCAGGCGTCGCGGTCTTCCGTCCCGAATAAAGTCGCCCCGTCAATAAACCAGACTTTTGTATCCCCGGCCCTGACGGCATGCGCATAAGTCTGCCTGATGACATCGCGTCTGTCTGGCTCCTCTCCGTTGCCCCAGAAATCGCATTTGGACATGATTATGACCGGCAGCCCGGGATTTTTTCCGCGGATAATTTTAAAAAATTTAGCATGGGTGTTTGTAAGGTGCTCAAGGGACGGCGCGTTATGGTCATAGTCCATCACGAAAGCGGCGAGGTCCAAGCCGGCGATCGCCTGCGCCACCGCGCTCTCACCCCGGCCCGAACCGGAAAACCCGAGGTTTATCTGCGGCGCGTCAACCGCGCGGCAAAGCATCGTTGTGTAGGCATTGCCGGGACGCGACGCGCATCCGCCCTGCGTTATGGACGACCCGTAAAAGAGCACCGGTTTGGGCACCGCATGCGGGGTCGGTTTTTCAAGTCTTGCCCCGGGGGCAATCCCAATCTCAATTTGCGAGGCTGCCCCGTAAAGCGGCAGATAAAGAGTCCAGTCCGTCATTTGTTCAGGCTGGTCGCTAACCAGCAGCGTCTCCAAATCCTTCTGGCCGCTGTCGGGCTGGACGGTTTTCCGGTATTGAATATTTTTTCCGGCGCCGCTGTAAAAGTCAAACCCGGCGCTGCCGGCGCGCGGCATGTGGTTCATGTCGCCGGAGTAGGCGAGAACCGCCCGCAGTGTGAGATACGGGGAGTCCGTTCGGAATCGCACGGCGCCCCCGGCGGTGTGTTTCGCGAGTTCCAGCGCCCCGGCGTTCACATCTTTTTCCGTGAATGCCGCCGGCAGACGGTTGAAAATCAGCGCCGGGTCGCGCCAGGGAAAACCCTCCAGCGCAAAAGGCGCCTTCAGCGCGTCATAATAACGGACATCCAGATTGCCGACTTTCGCCGCCTGAAAATTTTTGTCTATCTCCTCTATTTTCATATTTAGCCCCGTGCCTGAGAAAGAGCGTAGGCACATTTACAAATGGTGTCAAGCGGGCAACGGGATTCGTGCGCTCGTAATACTTTACTTCGCCCTGGCCATCGTGTTACGCTCCCGGCACATTGACGAAAACGCTAACCGTTCGACAGTGAAATTATGACCGGGCTCCTCGATGTCGTATTCCTCACGGTACGGCGGGTAAACGAAAGAATGGAACTATGAATAAGATTCGGATTGGGATCATCGGTTGCGGGGTGATAGCTCCGGGACACTTGGCCAGCTACCGCAAACTGGCGGATGTGGAACTGGCGTGGGCCTGCGACCTGGTGGAAGCCAAGGCCCGGCAGATGGCCGCCGAGTATAACATCGCCAGGATAACGACGGACTTCCGCAAGGTGTTGCAAGACAAGTCGGTCACGGGTGTCTCGATCTGCACCGACCATGCGTCCCACGCCCCGCTGACCGTGGCGGCGCTCAAGGCCGGCAAACACGTGCTTTGCGAGAAGGCGCTCTCCTCAACAACGGCGAAGATGAATGCCATGATGGCGGCGCATGCCAAACATCCGGAGCTGGTATTCGCGGGCGTGTTTCAGCATCGGTTCGATCCGGTTGCCCGCTATGTAAAACGGCTGGTGGATGAAGGGACCTTCGGGACCATCCTGACGGCGGGCATACAAGTGCGCTGTCTGCGGACCAATGCCTACTACCAGGGAGACGCATGGCGTGGCACGTGGGCCGGGGAAGGCGGCTCGGTCCTCATCAACCAGGCAATTCACTTTATTGACGCCATCGCCTGGATCATGGGCGGCGTGGAGTCGGTTTGCGGCACATGCGGGAATCTGACACACCAGGGTGTGATCGAGACGGAAGACACGGCCACGGCCGCGCTCCGGTTCAAGTCAGGCGCGCTGGGAACAATTGAGGCCACGTGCTCGAGTCACTTTGACTGGGAAACCACGTTGTCAATTCACGGCGTGGCGGGATCGGTGGAAGTACGCAACAACAAGCCGGTCAAGATTGTGTTCGGCGACAAAGCATTGATGGAGCGCGTGCAGGCCGAAATGACGGCCATAATCGATAAACCTGCCCTGAATGTCGGCAAGAGTTATTATGGCACAGGCCATCCGGCCCAGATCGCGGATTTTGTTGATGCGATTCGCTCGCACCGGCTGCCGTTCATACCGGCCGCCTCGGCACGACACACGGTGGAGATCGTGTTGGCAATCTACAAGTCGCACCGCACGGGGCGGCGCGTTGTCGTAAAGAATTAAATGTTGAAGATGGCAAGCAGCCGGTCGCGGAGGAAGGCGGCGCCAGACATGGTGCGGTCTGCGATCACGCAAGACCGGGACTTTTGCAGCGGCTTCTGCCGCGCCTGAAGGAAAGGAATTGTAAATGAACAAGCGAGGGATGACCCTGAGGCCGTACCAAGTTCTCTGTACCATCTGCGCGGTGGGCGAGAACGGCTCCGGACCAAAAAAGGGGAAGCTGAAACAGGTGGCGGATACCGTGCGCCAGGATCCGGATACCCCGCTCAGCCTGCGCTGCAACGCCGGCGACGTGTACGTGTATCAGGACCCGGGAACGGCGGAGGACACGCCCGAAGGCCGCGACTTCAATCGGAAGCGCGATTTGGATATCCTCCAGCGGATGAACTGGGCCCCGGGAACGACGCTCCCGGCCCGCACGATTTTTGCATGCGTGTTGAAACAGATCGCGAGCGTCGCGGGGATCTGCGGATACGACAAGGCCGGTTCCGCCGCCTGGCGCGGCTGCGTAAAGGCCAGGCGCGGTTATTATGAGCAGGGGCGCAAGCAGGGGATTACCGCGCTGATTCCGGCGCGGACGGAAAAGGAGATGGCCAGGGAGAAACGGCAGTCATTGAAGGCGGTCCGCGCGGCCAAGCAAGTGACCATCCGCCCGCACATCCTCCTCTGCGCCGTATGCCAATTTGGGGGCGGAACGCGTCCTCCTTACAAGGAGGACAACCTGCCCGAACTCCTGGACCTGATCCTGCACAAGAACCCGGACGTATTGATCACCATGACCCGGAGTGCGGACTGGATGATGTGTGCTCCGTGCCCTAACCGGGCCCCGAAGCTGAATGCATGCGTGAACGTGTTAGGCTCAGGCGGCCTGTCGAACGAGAAACGGGACCTGGACATGTTGCGCTTGCTGGGCCTGACGTTCGGGAGCACGATGAAAGCCCGCGCGCTCTATCGCCTGATCTTTGAGAAGATCCCCAGCACCCAGGATATCTGCAAGCGCGACAATGCCACTCCTTCAGTGTGGTGGGACGGCTGCGGGGAGAGCAACATGCAGTTGGGGCGCGCCAGTTACGCGAAAGGCCGGCGCGAGCTGATGAAAAAATTCGCCCGGCTCGGGAAGTGAATCAGCCCGCCGGTGTGTTACCGCGGGAAGCGACTTTGAGCGCATGGCCGCGGAGGAAATCGGCGCCGGACATGATTCTGCGGCCTTCCGGCTGGACTTCCAAAAGCCGCAGGGCATCCTGGCCGGTTTGAATCAAGGGCCCCTCGCCGGCGGCTTCCAGGACAGCGCCGATCGCTTCGCTCCGGCCAGCTTCCACCCGCGATTTCAAAACCCGCACGATGCCCACCGGCGCAAGCTCACAAAAACAGCCCGGCCAGGGATTAAAACCCCGCACACGGTTATGGATCAGGGTGGCCGATAGACGCCAGTCCATGCGGCCATCGGCTTTTTTGATGCGTGGCGCAAAAGTTGCCTCGGCCTCGTTTTGCGGTTGGCGCCGGACCGAACCTTGCCGAAGCGCCTCGACCGTGCGCGCCAGCAGGTCCGCCCCGCAGCGGGCCAGGCGATCATGCAGACTGCCGGCCGTATCCTTCGGCCGGATGGGTTCCACAATTCTGTCAATGATGTCGCCGGCATCCATGCGGGCGTTGACAAACATCGTAGTTACGCCGGTTTCGGTTTCGCCATTGGCCACGGCCCACTGGATGGGCGCCGCCCCGCGATATTTCGGCAGAAGCGAGGCGTGCACGTTGATGCATCCCCGTAGCGACAGGTTAAGAATAGCCGCCTTCAGGAATTGACCGTAGGCCACCACAACAATCAGGTCCGGCGCCAATGCCCGAAGCATTGCCACACTGTCGGGTGTATTGACGTCCTCGGGTGTCAACACGGGAATATCCCGCGCCGCCACGTGGGCACGCACGGCGCAGGGCGCCACCTGGAGCGAGCGCCCCTTGGGACGATCCGGCTGGGTTACCACGCCGACAACCTGGTCAGCCGGATTAGCCAGCAGGCGATCCAGGCACGGACATGCCAGCTCCGCGGAGCCCATGAAAATAATGCGCATGGTTATTTCTTAACCTTTCGACGCGGCGCTCTGCACCTTGCTCAAGGTTAACCCTGAGCGAAGGCCTGCCTTCAGGCCGTAGTCGAAGCCCGAAGGATTAATTATTCATAATCGGTCATGAATCATTCAGGTTAAAAAACTCCGCCTTTTACATCCAGCCCGTGGTCTGGGCCAGGAGTTTGGTGTAACGCACAAAATCAGGCCAGGACACGTCCGCGGGTACCCCGTGATCGCAACCGGGAATATAGCCGCCCGCGCGGATGAGCGGCATCAGGCGCTTGATCTCGCCCTCGATGGCGGCGCCGCCCTTGGCAATGAGCCGTTTATCCACGCCGCCGCGGAAGGCCATTTGCTTTCCAAACCGTTGCCGGTATTCCAAAATATCGTTGCCGGCGGCCACTTCCATGGGATCGCAGGCATTCATTCCGGCTTCGATCCAGATGGGGATCAACTCGCCCACATGGCCGTCGGAATCCATGGCGTAAATCGGGCACTGGTTGCGCCGTATGATTTTGCCCCAGCGCTGATAAGTCGGCAACAGAAACTCGCGGGTCATGGCCGGCGAAATCATGGCGTGTTCCTTGTACGCCATGTCTTCCGACAGGTGTACAAAATCCGGCTGAATGAACCGACAGGCGTTTTCCATGAGCCGGGCCACATGCGCTTCCCAGAAGGCCACCATCTCACGGACCCAGCTGGGGTCGTCATGGAATAGAACGCATAGTTGTTCAAACCCCAGCCACTCGCGCAACTGCCAAAACGGGCCGGAAAACGAAAAGCCCACCACGTGCTCGCGCTTGGCCAGTTTCTGACCCAGGGCCGCCGCATCCGCCGGATACCGCGCCGGATCATCGGGATTATAACGGCCCTTCATGTCTTCCCAGTCCGCCCGTGTTTCGACCGGACACTTGATCCAGCGGCGGGTGACGAAATCCGCCGTCGTCCGCAGGTAGTCCACGGTAAATTCCAAGCCGATCTCGCAGATATTCCCCTTCCAATCCTGCACGACCTGGGAATTGGCACGGCGCTCAATAACTTTTTCCTCGAATTGCGGGATCATGCGCTCCTGCACGTGAAAGCCAGCGCCTCCCCTCGGCCATTCCTGCTTGCCGCCCGCACAGCGATAGGCATATTCGGTAATATCGGTCACTGTTGCCGGCAGTCCTTCCCGATGCCAGCGCACAAGCGTGGACTCGCGCCCTCCCCCGGGCTCGAGCGGCACTTTGTCCGGATGATCGAACAGTAACGTTTTCAAAAATCGTTCACGGGCATTCATTGAATTTCATCCTTGTGGAATGTTTATATTTTCGCTTCCGATAGTTTGGCGATCAGCTCATGCAAACTGTGGCCGTGGGCGTCCATCGTCACCAGGCAGGGAAAATCAATGACCTCCAATTCCCACAGGGCTTCCGTCGGCCCAAAGTTTTTATGGAAATGGACGCCGCTAACATTTTTTACCGTGTCGGCCAGCACCTGGGCGGCCCCGCCCACGGCGTGGAGGTAAACGCACCCGTAGCGGCGGCAAGCTTGGCGCGTCTCCGCGCCCATTCCGCCCTTGCCGATAATTACCGTCAGGCCATGTTGTTTGATGATTGCGGCCATGTAAGGCTCTTCACGGATGGAGGTGGTCGGCCCGGCGGCGCGCACGCGCCACCGCCCTTTTGCCCGGATCACCACCGGGCCACAATGATAAATGGCTCCGTTCTTCAAGGAGACCGGCGTATGCCCGCCTTCCGCCAGAAATTTGTGCAGCCGGTCACGGCCGGTGAAAATCCGTCCGGACAGGAGCACCCGTTCGCCAACTTTCAGCCGGCGGATAGACGCACTGGTAAATGGATATGTCAACGTCACAGGCATTTTTGATTTATGATTGTTGATTGTTCGGCATCTGTCGTCTGTCATCCGTCGTCTGTCGTCCGGCCTCCGCCACGTGCTTCAGTCGTATAATTGCCGCACAACACGGCCGGCGGAGTCCAACACAACACCCCGCCGTCGGAACGCCCAGCACATGTAAGCCACGCTCACAAAATAACATGCCGGCAAGCGGGCCAGGGCGCCGATCTTGACGCCCAGCAGCGTGGTCGCCCCGCCAAATCCCATGGGCCCGATGCCCAGCTTTTGCGCGTCGGCGAGCACTTGCCGTTCCAGCGCGACCAGGCGCGCTTCCGAAGCGTGATCGTTTAACGGCCGCAGGAACTGGCGCTTGGCGCACTCGGTGCCGGTGGCATGGTCGCCGCCGATGCAAACCCCCAGTACGCCGGGCGCGCAACCGTTGCCCTGGGCTTGCGCCACGGCCGCGAGCATACAGCGGCGCACGCCTTCCAGGTCGCGCCCGGCCTTGAGGCGCGCATCCGGCAGACTGAACTGGGTGCTCACGTTTTCGCTTCCGCCGCCCTTCATGATGAGCCGGATGGCCACTGTCCGGCGCGGAGCGAACTCAATATGGATCACCGGCGCGCCGGCGCCGAGATTATGCGCGCAGGAACACCCGGTCAGCGGGTCAATCGTGTTCGGCCGCAGACTTCCCTCATGGGTGGCTTGCCGGACAGCCGCGTGGATGGCAGCGGTCAGCCTGCGGGTATCGAAGCGGAAGGGAACCGCGCAGTAAAATAACAACGTGCCCGTATCCTGGCAGAGCGGCGCATTGCGTGCGCGCGCCAGCCGGATATTAGCCAGGATGGTGTCGAGCGCCCAGCGTGCGGATGATTGCGGTTTTTCCTGCCGCCGGGCTTGGCGCAGGGCCGCCTCCACGTCGCGCGGCAAGTCCGCCGAGGTCCGCCGGATCAGTTCGAGCAACGATTTGGTCCAGGTTGACGGCATAATCTCTCCCATTAAATTCGTACATATCATAATCTGTCGTCTGCGAAGAAAAAAGGAGTTTTTCTGTATGGCGCCGCATTGTAATACAGGTCATGCACTCAACCGAAACAATCAGACCGCTAATGGACACAAATGTACACGGATAAATAAACATGATTAAAGTCTTCTCAATCCCTGCCGATATCCGTGTCAATTAGCGTTAATTCGTGGTTCAAATCTTCGCATTTCTAGTAAATCACGGTACTTACCGCATCAATTCCACGGCCACGTAATCGGCCAGGTTGCGGCCGCGCGCGGTCAGCACCCAACGGCCGGCGCGTAAATCCACCAGACCGTCGGCCCGGAGAGAGTCAAAGGCCTGCTTATATTCTGAAGCAATGTCCGTCGCAATACCCTCGGCCATGCGCAGGCCGAAGATTACCTGCTCCTGCCGCTTGAGCGCCGGGGTTAATTCTTCAACATCGCGCGGCGGATTGCGGCCTGCTTCGAGCGCCGCCAGGTACGCACTCACATTGGGACGGTTAGTCCAGCGCTTGAGCCCGACGTGCGACGCGGCCGCCGGCCCGAGCCCGATATATTCTTCGCCCCGCCAGCAGGCCACGTTGTGGCAGCATTCAAAACCGCTCTGGGCATAATTGGATATTTCATAACGGCCGAATCCGGCCCGGCCGAACCCGGCTTGGGTCAATTCGGTTTCCGCCAAGTCCAGCATGGCCAGTTGCGCCTCCTCCGAGAGTAACGCCGCCAAACCCTGTCCGAGGAGACGGTTAAGGCGCGTACCTTCCTCGTTGGTCAAGGCATACACGGACACATGTTGCGGCGCCAGCGCCACGGCCTGCCGGAGCGTTTTGCGCCACAGGGCGCGCGTACAGCCCGGCACACAGGCAATCAGGTCCAGGCCGATGTTGACAATGCCCGCGGCGCGCAGGATGGCAACGACCTTAACCGTATCCGCCGCCGCATGGCGGCGACCCAGTGTTTTCAGAATGCGATCATCGAACGACTGCGCGCCCAGGCTGACCCGGTTGACGCCCACCGCCGCCAGGACCGCCGCTTTTTCGGCATCGCCCGAGCCGGGATTGATTTCCATCGTCCACTCGACCAAGCGGCGGGTGGCAACTTGGGTCTGCAGCAACCGGCACAACCGGTCAATCTGGCGCACAGAGAGCACGGAAGGCGTGCCGCCGCCAATGTAAATCGTTTCCGGCGCCAGGGGCAATGATTTTTCGAGTTCGCGCTCCAGACCATCCAGGTAACGGTCGGCCAGGGCCGGGCGGTAACGAACGGAATAAAACGCGCAGTAAGCGCATTTGCCGTCGCAGAAAGGGACGTGCACGTAAAGGCCGGTGGTATTACACGCGGAGCGCATCCAATTGCTCCAGCACTGTATTGGGAACGTCGAGCACGCCGAACCCGCGGCCGAGCTTGACATCCGGCATGGGCGTCCCGTGGAAATCGGTGCCACCCGTGGCGACCAGGTGGAACTGCTCGGCCAAATCAAGATATTGCCGGACCAGTTTGGGCGAATGCTGGGGATAATATATTTCGATGCCCTGGAGCCCCCCTTGCACCAGCTCGCCCACGCAATCGGCCAGCGCCTGTTTACCCAGTTTCAAGGTAAAGGGATGGGCCAGCACGGCGATGCCGCCGGCCTTGCGAATCATTTCCACGCCGCCGATAGGCTTGAAGCGCAGACGATTGGCATAACCGGCTTTGCCCTTGGCCAGGTATTTATCGAACGCCTCCTGGGTGGTGCGGACATAGCCGCGCGTCATGAGGGCCTGGGCAAAGTGCAAGCGTCCCACGTTATTTTCTCCGGCA
>JAPLSY010000076.1 GCA_026398415.1 Kiritimatiellota bacterium
CGGACGCAAGGAGCGACCGAGTTTGAGATTATGCCGGTCGCCTTCGTTTAGGTAGACTCTACATCCGGGCGAGTGTGTCATGTCCAAGTCGCCATCGCCGTCATAGTCTGACCAGGATATGGATGGATAGTAAAAACCGATATCCAGCGTCTTGTCGCCGATCTTGAGCTGACGGCCCGGCGCCAGGACGAAATGCGTCTTGTCGCCGGTGTTCTCGTACAGCCAGACGTGTGGCGGCACGCAGACGGTCAGGTCCAGGTCGCCATCCGCGTCAAGGTCGGCAAGGGCCGGAGATGTTTTTCTGGAGCCTTCGGTGGCAGGACCCCGGAGGATGGCGGTATCGAGCACCTGGCCCGGTTTGAAGGCCGGAGTTCCATCCGGGTCCAGCCCCGTGCCTTCGTGCAGGCTCAGCCGCTCGGAATCCTTGCCGGACACCACCACGATGGCGTCGGCAATCCCATCGCCGGTCACGTCGCCGAAGGCGGCCACACCCTTGGGTAGGCCGCGCGGGGCACGACCCGGCGCCATGACCGGAAACGTTGCCGGGCCGAGATTGCGGTGGAACGTGTACCCCGCGCGTTCGTACCCGCGCAGGAAAATGTCCACGTGACCGTCACCATCGAAATCAACCGGGCTGGACATGGAAAAATTCATGCCGTGATTATTGTTTATTGCGACGGTGATCGGCAGACCGGTGGTATCGCGCGCGAGCCAATGCTCGCGTTCCGAGAATTGCGGTTTGTTGGTTGTCCCTATGTTTAACCACACGTGGCAATAGTCGGTCCAGCGGCCGGCAACCGCATCCTGCCGGCCGTCGCCATTCCAGTCAAGGAACGTACAGGTCCAGAGATCCCACGGCAGGAAATCTTTGGCAACATTATCGAAGTAGAAGTGGTCGCCGTCGCCGAGCGTGCACATGCCTTTCTCGGGCGGGCGTTCCGGCGGTGGCAGGAAACGCACAGCAAACTGCCGGGCACTGCGGTCCCGCATTGTCCAGGTCAGAATACCACGTTTCGGGTCAAGGCGGTCGAACCGGGAATTGCAGATGAACCGGCGCGTCCCATCCACACTGGGCTGCTGAGGCCGAAAATTTCCCTTTGCATCCACCTCCACCACCTGCATTTCGTAAGGGTTGACCAAGTGCCCGATCGCGGCTTCGACCAGACGCAGGTCGAGATATACCTTGGCCGGATACGACTGGTGCGGCGTGTCGCCGGCATCCACGGAAAGCAATAGCTCCCCGACCGGTTTCTCATCCGCCCCCGGAATGACCGTCTGGCTACCATTGCGGACTGCGCACACGCGCCAGGGGGGCAGCCACTGCCCGACCTGGTTCCATTCCGTCTCGAACTCGCGGAGTTCCTGCGCACTGCCCGCCGGCAGTTTTGCCAGCCGTTCGGCAAACTGCGCGAGTTGGGCGCCATACAGATCCCGGACAGCCCGGTCAAGCGGCGACGGGGTCTGCGCTGCAAACCTCCTGGTCCACATCGCCAGTTCGTCCTGCAACCGTGATCGCAATTGGAGAAGCTGCTTATTATTGTCCGCCAGTTGCTCCGCGGTCAGCCACTCAATTTCGCGGATGCTCACTTTACGCTCTGCCGGCGGCAGTGGTGCGTTGTCCGCACGTCCAATACGCCGCCCCTCGTCATAGGTCGAAGGCATTATGACCCGGAACCGGCTGACCTTCCGGGGGGCAAACTGTGCCACGACGTAGAAGGGGCCCGGCTTGCCGTTGTACCGCGGCACGGGCACGGCCATGCAGAGGGCCTGCCACTGGTTGCTGATCCATCCCTGAACCTCGATCTGGCGCGGTGAGCACTCCGTACTGGGCATATCCCAGTAGACAAGAGCGCCCGGGTGAACCCGCACCATCGTCAGTTGCACAGGACTTGGCAAGACGACCTCGACAAAATTAGAGCAACCGGTTCCGGACCACGCGCCGTATGGGCTCGTGTCGCCGTCAATCAGGTTCCAGGGACTTTGGTCGGCAGCCGCCGCGCCGGTGCGCACCAACGTTCCCAAAGAAGCCGGTTCGCGGTAAAGCCGGATCTCGTCGATGAGCCCCGGGCAGACATCGCCGCTCCACAGGTTTGCTCCAATGGACACGACGGGCTGCACGGCGCCCAAGCTGAATGGCGGTCCCCGCTGCGGGGTCACTTCGCGTCCGTCAAAGAACAAGGACACGAAACCGCTGGCGCTATCCCAGCTTCCGGCCAGGTGGTGCCACTCGCCCGGGTTCCAGGAATAGTCCCGGCCTTCGGTCGCCCCGGCCTCAAACCGAGTGCCGTTCCGGTCATAGAGGACCATGAACAGCCCATTGCGGCCGCCCGCGCCGCCCTTGTAGATGTAGATGCTTGCCTTCCCGGACGTGTCACCGAGAATGTGAAAAAAATTGTGGTATGCGTTGTCCGCACTGGCAAAATCCGGCCGGATCCACATCTCGATGGTACCGGCTTCCGGGTTGAACTCCGCGGGCAAGGCAAAGCGCAGTGGTTTATCCGTAATTACCGCGGCCAGGCCGGTTTTACCGGGAGCGGTCTGAACCGCAACGTCGAGCGGCGCCGGATCCGGCGGCCGGCTCCCGGGATCGAAAGAAATTGACAAAATTGCCGGGCCCGGCTGAGGAAAACCAGGGACGGGTGGGGTATGTCTGTCAACGGTACAAGAGGGCAATAGTTGGATGCACAAGAGGGTCGCAAGGCAGAATATGAAACGCATGAACCCGATCTTGGCCGGTGAATTCTGTCGCGTAGACATGGACAATCTCATTAATGGCCGCTGAACATTGTGCCTGCACTGAGATACTCGTAGGCGCCGATATCAACGGTTTTACGGAAATTATCGATGCGCCGATAGCCGTAAAGATCCAGCGCGCCCTCCATCCAGCCTCGATTTACCCCGGCGTTGATGCAGGGCGAAGACGGTTGCAACCGGAAATCAGTGGCGTTATTCACAAACCGCGGATCGTTGGTGATGGTATTGATCCCGGAGGCAAAACTATTAGCGTTGCTATAAATGTTCGGCGCGATGCAACAGTTAGTAAATGTGACCCATGATATTGATGAATCACTGGCCCCGGAACTCCAATTAGAATACGAGCCTCCACTCGCGTTACCCCATATTATGGTATTTTCGACCTTCGGAAAACCAGCATTTCCACCGGTACCCATAAAATATACTCCGCCACTACCAGATGAAACGTTACTGGCGATCGTACAGTTTTGAATTGAAATATTTTCATTAATATAGACTCCGCCAGCACTTGCTGAAGATGCCATAGCAGAATTATTAACAATCAAGCAATTTCTGAGCAAGGAAGTCCAAGTCAAACGGACGCCACCCCCGAAACTACTGGGCGACGATACAACCTTATTGCCTATGATAAATGAATTATAGCATCCCCCTCCCCCCAAATATATTCCTCCGCCGGCGTACCCTGCCTGGTTGGATACAATCCAACAATTGCTGATAATCGTAGTAACATCGGCGCGGATGCCCCCTCCACTACCGCTACCATTTGTACAAGAATTACCGGAGATTGTGCAATTTGCAATCCGCCAAGGCCCCCCAGACGCAACATAAATCCCTCCTGCCGACATACCCACGTTTGATACTATGTTGCCGCTAATGGTACAATTCCACACGCCTCCCGCACCGGTTAGCATATACACACCACCTCCGGAGGAGGAATAGGCAACGTTGCTCACGATTATGCAGTTCGTCACCATTCCATTCTGCAAATAGATTGACCCGCCGGCACTCTCGTACCCCTTTGTGAGCGTCAAGCCCGCCACGGTGGCCCCGGCATTGTTAAGCGTAAAATGCCGGTTGATTGCGTTGGGATATCTGCCGCTCAAGATCGTGTTGGTCGGGTCGTAGATTCCGCCCGGCCCCCAACTCCGCACCGTGATGGAATTGGCAATGGTTATTTGATTCGTGAGCCAATAGGTGGCATTGTTGGTCACATACACCGTATCGTTATTGCCAGCGAGGGCCACCATTTCGATCAGATTTGAGTGTGTATCCGTCCACGACGTGCCACCGCCCGTGCCGTTGGGGGCCACGTAACGATCCACCGCCGATGCCCAGGGCACTGTCAAGACCATCGTCAGCCCCAACCCGATCAACATCCGTTGCAAGTATTGAGTTTTCAGCGTGTGCCTCTCTTTGTTATAGGTTTGTTATAGGCATGACCATGATACCCGATAAAAATGTATAACTTATCCGCTCCTCAGAACGCAACTAAAAAAGGGCATGGTTCAAAAGACGCCATTACTGGGTAACAGTTTAATCGGAAAAGACCGGCGGGTTTTTAAAAGAAGGGCGGGATTATTTGTGTAGATTCGGTCTATTCCCCAAGCAAGGAGTCTTTTCATTACGTCAAAATCGTCTATCGTCCAAACCCCGGCCAGCAGCCCGGCCTTATGAATCCGATCCAACGCCTGAGACGTAACGGTCGGATGGTAAAGCACAATTGTTTCAATGCCTTCCTCCAAGGCAAGACGAATATCGGCATCCAGATCAATTCCCTCCTCCCGGTCCCAGAAAAGTGGCGTCTTGCAACCAAGCAGATATCTTGCCTGTCGCAGGATTTTCAACGAGATGTTGTTGAAACCGACATGCGCTTCGGCCTTAAAATTCTTGACCAAGTCGCAAATTTCAGATACGGAATTGCACCCAGGATGGATCGAAATTCTTGTTTTGTCCTGCCTTTTGGCCAGTGCCAACACTTCAGCAAGCAGAGGTATGGAAGTCCGCGGGCAAGTTTCATACGACAGGCCATGGGATTGCCGGAATTGGCAAGCCACGTCTACTTTTTTCAGTTCAGCATACGTTGATAAAACATTAAGATTGGCATCGCCAACCCGACCGGTATTTTCATCATGCATTACCACCAATTGGCCGTCGACGGTGCATTTTACGTCCAATTCAAGCCAGTCGGCCCCAATCTGCATGGCGTTTTGGAATGCGGGCAGCGTATTTTCCGGCCATTCCGCCGAATTTCCCCGGTGGGCCGTAACTCCATTATTGAGAAAAGGCCGTCCTGATATATGCCATTGCCTGTGTCGGCGCGCCCAAGCTGGATAATCCGTGGCAATACCATCAACACCCAATTCAAGAAAATTTCGCATGTCGTCCGGATTGTTAACCGTCCAAACAAAAACTTTCAATCCGGCGGCGCGCGCCATGGTTATGAATTCTTCATCCACGCCGGCACAGGCCAGCAGATCGAGCCCATCGGCATTGCACGCCCGGGACTTGGCCAGCAGATCACTGGCCGCAGGCTTCCATTTGTTTGCGGATGAGTCCAGTTCCAATCCTGACAACAAACATATTTCCACCTGAGACAGTTCCCGTTTGACGGCGGCTATGACATCCGCATCAAAAGAAATCACGACCACTTGTTCCAGGGACAAAGAACTGCTTAATATATCCTTTTTCAACGCCGGCACGGTCGCCAACCCGCTTTTGACTTCAATAAAAATCCGCTTGCCGGGCGGAAGCCGCGCAAGCGTTTCTTTAAGAGTTGGAATTGTTTGCCCCGCCCAGAAAGCGCCTTTCCATCGCCCCATATCAAGCTTTTTCAGATCGGCCAGAGTATGTTGCGAAATTATCAGGCCTGAACCGACGGCACGAACTGTGGAAGCGTCATGGCTGATGACGCAATGCCCATCCCGACTCAGGTGAATATCGCATTCAATCGCATCGGCGTTCTGTTGCCAGGCCAGATCAAAGGCCGCCAGGGTATTTTCAGGCGCCCATGCCGAAGCGCCGCGATGTGCAATAATTTCAACAGCATTATGGGACGAACGAAAATTCTTATTTCCTTCTTTAGATTTGCTTTGCATAATTATTTTTCCCACCGGTCGGGGTAATGCCCATTTGTTGTTAAACGACATTTCCCATATGACCTATGCCCCGCGACTATCCGGACGATTCAGTCCAAGGTCAACCTCAATCGCTCTGTCCAGACCTGCTTATTTCGGGCCTTGCGTTCTGGCGCAATGTTGGCCTCGTCGAGAATCGGCTTGTTTCCTTATTGCGAATTTTTATTTATTATTTTTGTGCTTCTTTGGGCCATTATTTTTTACTTTCGGCTTTACCGTGATAAAAGTGCCAACCACACTTCCTTCCCTGGAATAAATCAGAAGAAATGTGTCTTTGTCCACAGCGGCGACAAAATCATAGAAGCTGCCCGGTTCCGTGCTAAAGCATAAATGCCCTTGCCAGGTATTGCCGTCATCGGCGCTGAAAGTGACCCAATGCCCGGGGCGGCCACAAGTCACGGCCAAAATCCCGTTTTCGGCACGGGCGGCATTGGGATAAACGCCTCGGTCAGCAATGGGCGCCGGCTTCGACCAGGTTTTGCCTTCATCCGTTGAACGGGAAAGATATAGGGGCGTGTACTTATTCCCGCCGCCGGTGCGCATGAAACACAAGATGTCTTTGTTCGGGAGTTGGAGCAAGGCTGGTTCACAGAAGCTTTCCTGGCCGATTTTCGGATCATAAACGACCGTGGTAAGATAATTCCACGTCTTGCCTTTGTCCGTTGAATGCATTACCCATACACGGGTTTTGTATATTTTAAAATTAAACGCGGGAATCTGGATCTTGTCATCCTTGAAATTACCGTACATGACGGATAACAGGCTGCCATCCGAAAGCTGGATGGTGCCATGGTCAAAAACACCGGTCCATTTGTGCTCAACATTCTGATCATCGACACTTGTTTCAACTCCATCCGGAATAAAGGCTTTGGCTTCTTCATAAGAACATTGCCCGTCCGGCGCCCATGTGGCAAGGTCAACTTCGTATACCCCCGGGGATACATAATTGGCTCCCCAACCAAGTCGGATAATCGTTCCGTCAGGAAGCTCTACGCTGCTAATTCCCGGGCTGAACTGACTGCTGGACTTGCTCATTTTAGTCCAGGTGTTGCCGCCATCTTCCGACCAGTAATTGTTATTGACCACCATCTGGCCGTCCTTATAGCGGAAGAAAGAAATGAAATCCGGCGCATCAGCGGGAACGATGGTTACCGTCTTGCCTATACTGATGTCCAGATCCGGCGTCGGCGGAATTTTGATCTTCGTTTCCCTTGGGGCGCCTAAACTCCGGAATGCTGCAAGAACAAAAATTCCAAAGATCGCGAAAACGACTTTTTTCATTGCCGTTCACCGTTCTTTTGGCTTTGTTCGATTTTCTTCAATTATAAACCTTCTGCAATATTCTCAACTTGTCGGGTAACAACAGCGCTCTTTCCAAACCTGTTCATTGCGGGCCTTGCGTTCTGGCGCAATGTGTGCACGAACATCAGCATTCAGTTTAACGAAACAGTCGCAGAATTCCCCGCGGCTTGCCGCAGGGTAATTCACTCCACAGTTCGCGGCGGGCCAGCTTATTGGTCATTAATGGCCGATGAACAATGTGCATTTACCAAGGTATTCGTAGGCGCCGATATCAGCGGTTTTGCAGAAATTATCAGTGTATAACGAACATCGTTCCGGACGGCAGATACTCATAGGCGCCGATATCAACCTGCCCGCTAAACCGATCTATGCGTTGGAGTCCGCCCAAGTCCTTTACGCCAATCATCCACGTCTCATTGGTCCCGGCATTGATACAGGGCGAATCCGATTGCAACTGGAAATCAGTGGCGTTATTCACAAACCGCGGGTCGTTGGTGATGGTATTGACCGCAGTGGCAAAAGCGCTGACAATGTTCGGCGAGGTGCAGCAGTTGGTAAATATGTTTGTGCCAGCTGATATGTACCAGTTTGAGTTAACTCCGCTGTTGCCCCATATTATGGTGTTTTCGAACTTGTTCTCCGGGCCGGTTGCGTAAGTCAGTTGGATTCCACCATTTCCAGCAGGCGCCGCATTACTGACAATCGTGCAATTTTGAATTGAAGCACCCCAGCCAGCAAGAATACCGCCACCACTTGCGGTAGTGTTGCCCTCTTTAGCAATATTATTAGCAATCAAACAATTTCTGATCAAGCTAGTGCCAAGCATACGAATGCCACCACCTTGATTAGTAAGAACTGTATTTCCAATGATAAAGGAATTATGGCATTGCGCGCGACTATACAACGCTATGCCACCGCCGTAATTATTCGCGCGATTGGATACAACCCAGCAGTTGCTGATTATCGCACTGGCACTGGCATTATTCAAATTGACAAGGATCCCACCACCATAACCTGTTTCTAATGCGCTGTTTCCTGAAATTCTGCAATTTACAATCTGCCAAGGTCCCACATCTTTGATAGAAATCCCTGCCCCCATTTTGGCCGTATTGCCGCTTAACGCGCAATTATACACGCTTCCATTCCCATTGCCTGCAAGATACAAGCCGCCCCCACCATCGCTGTTCTGTGCGTAGTTACTCACAATCGTGCAGTTCGTCACCATGCCACTCTGCAACGAGATGGACCCTCCGTTGGACTCGCACCCTTGTGTGAGCGTAAAACCAGCCAGCGTGGCCCCGGAATTGGCAATCTGAAAATGCCGGTTGGTTGCGTTGGGATATCTGCCGTACAGGATCGTGTTGGTCGGGTCCAGGATTCCGCCCGGCCCCCAACTCCGCACCGTGATGGCGTAGCTGACGGTTATTTGATTCGTGAGCCAATAGGTGGCATTGTTGGTCACATACACCGTATCATTGTTGCCGGCGGCGGCAACGACTTCGAGCAAGTTGGTGTGCGCCAATCCCCAGTTGGTCCACAGCGAGGGCGGCGGCGACGGCTGCTGGCTCGACATCACCACGTAATAATCCGTTGCCGATGCCCAGGGCACTGCCAAGGTCATTGCCAAACCCACCCCGATTAACATCCGTTGCAAGCAGCGTGTTTTCATCATGTGTTCTCCAGGATTATGTTTACCGCCTTGACTGCTACTATTGCCCATGCTGCGCCAAATACGCCTTCGCCTTGGCGAGGCTGCCAATAACATGAAGCGTGTCGGGTCCTCCCCAGCCGTTAAAAAAATGAAACCCGTCTGCTCCGGCGGTATACCAGGACACCGCCCGCTTGCAGTAGTCAACGGTCGATTGGGATCCCGATTCCAAATTCAGCTTTTCGCCACGCGCCAACGCCGCGTCCTCCTGAGGAGTCAGATCATGTCCTTTAGTAATGTTGTCCGTGCCGCAAACAATTTTACACGAGGTTCCCGCGGTGACCCGTTGCCAGGAGGACAAATCAACGTCAATCTGATTGCTATCCTGAACCAAGACGAGAATATCAACCAGCCCTTCCTTTATCCATGTTTCGACATCAAGTCCGTATTGGAGATGCTTCCCCTTGCCTGTATATCCGCCACCGCCGCCAATTTTCACGGAAAGAGCAACGCGATGTCCAAGCGATTTTTCGGCTTTA
>JAPLSY010000007.1 GCA_026398415.1 Kiritimatiellota bacterium
AAAACATGACTCGTTTTTGCGGAGAAGATGTACGAAGGTTAAACACCGCATTAGAGGCCCTGTCCAACTGTGGCAATTGGGTGGCATGTAAACGCAGGGCGAATTTTGTTTCCCGCGTAGCGGGATTTGAAAAAACAAGGCAAGTCTGGTTCAGATACACCGGCGCCGCGCGAAGCGCTATACCTGTGTATGCGCGACCGCGGCAACGGCGTAGATGAGCCAGAATCGCCGCTGTCTTTTTCAAACGAAATTCGCATTGCTATTCATGATGCCAGGCAAAGATAAAAATTTGGGTTGCGGCACAAGCCGCATTAGGAACTAAACGCAATAATCGCCCCGGCAGGCGGGGCAGGAGGAAATTATGACACAGTGGTGGATAGGCGCATTCGTGGTTATGCTGGCGGCGGCATTGGGCTATTACATCCGCCTGATCATCGGGCGGTATGCTGTAAAATCCAGCGAACAGGATTCGAGCCGGATGCTGAGCGACGCCAAGCGGGAGGCGGAATCCATTCGCCAGGGCGCCGGCCTCCAGGCCAAGGAAGCGGTGCTCAAGGCGCGCGAGGAGTTTGAAACCAATATCAAGACGCGCCGCCAGGAAATTGCCACCTTGGAAGAACGCGCCGCCCAGCGCGAGCTCAACTTGGACCGCAAGGTGGCCATGATCGACAAAAAGTACCAGCAGGTCGAACAGAAAGTGGCCGAAATCGAAAAGAAAGAAACGGAAGTTAATCAACAGCGCGAGGAGTACCAGAACCTGGTTAAGACCGAACGCGAGAAACTTCAGCGCATCGCCGGCATGACCCTGGAAGAGGCGCGCCGTGCGTTGATCACCAGGATCGAGGAGGAGGTGCGCGGAGAAACCGGCATGCTCGTCCGCCGCCTACAGGAAGAGGCCAAGGAAACGGCCGAGCGCGAAGCCAAGAAAATCCTGGCCCTGGCAATCCAGCGTTTTTCCAGCGGACATTTCAGCGAGCTCATGACCAGCACGGTGGCCCTGCCCAGCGATGATTTGAAAGGCCGCATCATCGGGCGCGAAGGCCGCAACATCCGGGCGCTGGAAGCGGCCACCGGCGTGGATCTGCTCGTGGACGATACGCCGGAGGCCGTGGTTATTTCCTCTTTCGATCCCCTGCGGCGCGAAATCGCCAAGCAGTCCCTGGAGCGCCTGATCATGGATGGACGCATTCATCCGGCCCGGATCGAGGAAGTGGTGGCCAAGGTGACGGAGGAAATGGCGGACCTCGTCCGCGTCGCCGGGGAAGAGGCGATTTACGCGCTTGGTCTCCAGGGCGTGGACCCCGACCTGGTGCGGACCCTGGGGCGTTTGAAATACCGAAGCAGTTACGCCCAGAATGTGCTCATGCATTCCATTGAGGTCGCCCATCTCATGGGCATCATGGCCGGCGAACTGGATCTGGACATCATGCTGGCCAAGCGCATCGGGTTGTTTCATGATATCGGCAAGGCGTTAGACAGCGAAGTGGAAGGCAGTCATGCCGTCATCGGCGCCGATTTTCTCAAGCGCCACAATGAGCCGCAAGTGCTGGTCAACGCCGTGGCGGCCCACCATGCGGATGTGGAGCCGGAAAGCTTGTACGCGGTGCTCTCGGCCGCAGCGGACGCCATTTCGGCGTCCCGCCCGGGCGCGCGCGCTGAAACGACCGCCGTGTATGTCAAGCGCCTGGAACAGTTGGAGGCCATCGCCGGCAGCTTTGCCGGCATTGAAAAATGCTACGCCATCCAGGCCGGCCGCGAGGTGCGCGTCATCGTCGTGCCGGACAAGGTGGACGACGCCGCGGCCATGCACCTGGCGCGGGACATCAGCAAAAAAATCGAACAGGATTTGCAGTATCCCGGCCAGATCAAGGTGACGGTTATTCGCGAAAAACGCTGCGTGGAATATGCGCGGTAGCTTGTAGCCGCGGGCGTGAGCCCGTGGCCGCCCGCCGTCGCCCCAGGGGGCTATGGTGGGCAGGCCGGAAGAATCCACACCCGCATGGACGCGGCTGCCCGAATTAAAATTCAAAACCAATCGGAAAAATAAACCCATAATAAAGCACGGCCATGAAAACAACGCTGAAGAAAACGTTTGCAAATCCACCAAGTGAATATCGCGCCAAACCATTCTGGGCCTGGAACGGAAAGCTGGAAGCAGGGGAATTACGCCGCCAGATCCGGACCATGCACCAGATGGGTTTGGGTGGATTCTTCATGCACTCCCGGGTGGGCCTGGCCACGCCCTATCTCTCCCGTGAATGGTTCGATCTTGTGGGCGCGTGTATTGACGAGGCCCGCAAACTGAAGATGGAAGCGTGGCTTTATGACGAGGACCGCTGGCCCTCCGGCGCGGCCGGTGGATTGGTCACGAAAAATCCGCAATACCGTATGCGCAGTCTGGTTATTCATAAGGTCCCCGCGCTGAAGGCCGTTTCCAAGGACTGGCGCGTCGTGGCAATATTTGCGGCCACCCCAGGCAAGGGCGCCGTGGTGCGCAACGTGCAAAGGTTAGAGGCATCGCGTTCAAGTGCGCCCGGCAGGGGGCAGTTGCTGTACGTATTTCATGAAGTCCTGGATCGCTCGTCCGACTGGTATAACGGATACACCTATCTCGACACGCTCAACCCCGCGGCGGTGCGGGCCTTCATCCGAACAACACATGAAGCCTATCGCCGGCGGTGCGGACGGCATTTCGGCCGCTTGGTGCCCGGCATTTTCACGGATGAACCTAACTATTCGCATGCCGGGAGCGGCGACCCAACGGATGTTTCTTTCGAGCATAGCATTCCCTGGACAGGGCGGCTGGGCACCGTCTTCAAGCAACGCTATGGTTATGATCTGATCCCGCATCTTATGGAAACGGTCTTCGATGTGGAAGACCAGGCTGTGACGCCCGCACGGTATCATTTCCACGATTGCCTTACGCACCTGTTCGTGGAGGCTTTCTCCCGCCAGATCGGCGAATGGTGCGCTCGCCACAAGCTTATGTTTACAGGGCATGTTCTCGCGGAGGATACCCTGACTTCCCAAACCACGTATGTCGGCGACAGCATGCGGTCCTACGAGTTTATGCAGGCTCCTGGCATGGATTTGCTCACCGAACATTGGCGCATATATGACACAGCCAAGCAGGTCAGTTCCGCCGCCCATCAGTTTGGGAGGACCTGGCGGTTGACCGAAACATACGGGTGCACCGGCTGGGATTTCCCGTTGGAAGGTCACAAGGCCCTCGGCGACTGGCAGATGGCCCTGGGCATCAACCTGCGGTGCCAGCATCTGGTCTGGTACACCATGGCCGGCGAAGCCAAGCGCGATTATCCGGCCTCCATCAGCGATCAGTCGCCCTGGTGGGACGCATACGCCAAGGTTGAAAATTACTTTGCGCGAGTCAACGCGGTCATGACCCGGGGCACGGAAGTACGCGACCTGCTGGTGATCCATCCCATGGAAAGCATGTGGCTGCTCCATCGCAAGGGATGGGCAAAAGATCCCAACGTGAAAACGCTCGATGCGCTCCTGCCACATGTGCGCGATATGCTCCTGCAGCAGCACCTGGATTTTGATTACGGCTGTGAAGATATCATGGAGAGGCATGCAAGCATTACGCGCGGGGTACAAGGTCCCGAACTACGGATCGGCCGGGCTGCTTACCGTTCCGTGCTGGTTCCACCGCTTACGACCATCCGGCGATCCACATTGGATTTACTGCGCCGGTTCCACGAGGCCGGCGGCACGATCGTCTTCGCAGGCAACCCCGCGCCGTATGTCGAAGCCCGGCCCTCGGGTGAACCGGCCGACCTGGCAGGCAAGTGCATCCGGATTGCTCTCGCTGAAACGGCGCTCGCCCGGGCGTTGGCACCGACCTGCCGGCGGGTATCCATCTGCACGCCGGAGGGCCAGGAAATCCCTGCGGCCCTGTATCTCTTGAGGGAGGATCCAACCGCGTTTTATTTGTTCCTCTGCAACACGAGTCATTCCACCGCACAGTTGCAACAAGCTCAATTTAAAAATGCCATGGTGCGCGATCGTATCCAGGCGTACCCGGAGGTACAGATCACCGGATTTGCGGATTGCGCCGGCGCTCCCCAGGAATGGCGCCCGGAAGATGGAAGAATCACAGCCGCCTGGGCCCAGCGCAACCCGGCAGGCCAGTGGGTTATTAAAACTTCCCTCGAACGGTTGGCCAGTCGTCTCTTTGTTATTCCGAAAAAATCAGTGACTAGGGTTCCGCCATCAGTTCCGGCGCTTTGCGAACGGGCGGTGCGCCCGCTGAAGATCAAGGCTTGGAATATCCAGCTCAGCGAACCCAACGTGCTGGTGCTTGACCGGCCCCGGTATCGCATCGGTAACGGCGCGTGGCAGCCGGAAACCGAGATTCTCCGGGTGGATCGCGCC
>JAPLSY010000004.1 GCA_026398415.1 Kiritimatiellota bacterium
GCGAATGATAAAATGCACTGGCCGGTTCACGGAGCGGGCCACTTCATCGCGCAACCGGGTGAGTGATCCCAGGATCGCCAGCTGGCGCGGCGTCAGCAGGGCGCTTTGCTTGATGCGGTGATGGGGCGGCGTGAGGTCGGGAACGGGTTCAATCTGTTCGGCGCGCTGGAACTCCTCCCGCGCCCAGTCGAGCCGGCCGAGTTCCACCAACTTGCCGGTCAAAATGTCCTTGAGTGTATGCAGGGAAGCAGTATCGCGGGCGGCGTAGTCCAGCGCTTCCTTGGGGAGCGGCCGCTTCAGCCAGTCGATCTTCTGGAATTTCTTGTCGGTCTGGATGTTCAGTAAATCCTGCAGGAGACTGGCCAAGCCGAACTTCCGGAACCCGCACAATTGCGCCGCGATTTTTGTGTCGAAAACATGGACTAGATTCAAACCGTACACCTGGCGGCACGTACGCCGGTCGAAATCGGCATCGTGCACGATCAATTCAACTTGTGGATTGCTGAAAATGGCGTTCAGGGGCGCCAAGTCGAGACCGGCTAACGGATCGAAGATGAAATTACGGTGTTCCGCCGTGGATATCTGGATCAGGGCTACATGCAGACCGTAGTGATGGCGCTGGTTTTCCATCTCCAGGTCCAGCGCCAGGCAACGCTGCCCTTTCAAACCGGCCAGCGCGGAGTGCAGGGTATCGGCCCGATCGATGATTTCATAACTGATTGATTCCATTAGTTTTTCAGCATACGCCCTTGTGTGGCCCAATTCAACCCGATTTCTCCAGCAATTGCTGTCCGAAAGTGATTGCATGGCAGCCCCATGTTCGTTAGGTTGATGTCAACCCATTAAGCGAAAGAACCGACATGATTGACCTGCATACGCATTCGACGTTTTCCGACGGCAGTCTCACGCCTGAACAGCTCGTGCGCGAAGCGGAGCGCGCCCGGCTTGCGGCCCTGGCGCTCACGGACCATGACAGCATCGGCGGCCTGGAGCAATTTATGGCGGCCTGCTCCAAAAGCATCGTGCGCGGTGTGCCCGGCGTGGAAATCAGCGTCGATTGCAATCCCGGCGATGCGACCATGCATATCCTGGGCTATTTCATTGATCCGGCCAATGCGGAACTCAACGAACATATCAACCGGCTCCGTGACGGACGCCAGCATCGCAACGAAGAAATCCTCAAGCGGCTGAATGCGATGGGCCTGATGCTCAACATGAATGAAATCTCCGCGTTTGCCGGAGAAAATAACGTGGGACGCTTGCACTTTGCCCAGGCCCTCATGACGCGCGGCTATGTCCGCACCACCCAGGAGGCGTTCGATAAATACCTGGCCAAGGGCAAAGCCGGTTATGCCAATCGTCTGCGCTTCAAGCC
>JAPLSY010000042.1 GCA_026398415.1 Kiritimatiellota bacterium
ACGGCGGCATCGGCCGCGACGGCGCGCGACGCGCTCAGCGCCTGTACCGGATGGGCTCCTACCACGAAGCCGCAAAAGCATACCTGGCGGCCATGCCAGGTCAAACAACGGAACTTCAAAATGATTGTCTTTATAACGCGGGTGATGCGCTGTACCGGGCCGGGCAGTACCAAGCCGCCGCTGAAAAATTTACCGAACTAACGACGCGCCAGCTGACTGATCCTGCGGCCGCGTTGTATAATTCGGGTTGCGCCAACTTCCAACTGGCCGAACAGGCCAAATCCGCCGGAACCAACTTGCCGCCCGATGTTAGACCGGCCTTGCTGGAGCGTTCCGGACTGGCATTTCAGCGCGCATTGCGCTGTCGGAGCGATGATGAGGCGGCGCGAGCAAACATTGGGGTGGTTACCAATTTACTGCCGGAAGCCCGTGAACAAGCCAAGCTCAAAGCACTAATGGCGCGCTACCAGGGCGTTCCGCCGCCGCAAATGGTCGATACGTTACTCGAAAACCAACGCAAGATCATCGCGGCTCTGCCCACCGCTCTGACCAATGCCACACCCTCCCGGATCGAGCAGATGGAAGCCCTAAGTGCGCAGCAGCGCGATAATGCGGATGTGTTGATTCCACTGAAAATATCCATGGCTTCGGCACTGGCCCAGATGGCCGCTTCCGCCACCTCCGGAGCACCCCAGGCGGCCCAGGTGGAACAGCATCTCGAAGCCGTGCGCAACACCATGCAAGAGGCAACGGAATCCCTGCGCAATTTGGAAAATGAAGCTTATCGCTCGGTTATGAAAGCCGAATCCGGCGTTTATAATCTGTGGAAAGGCATGGCTCAATTCCCCCAGCTGCTCCGCGAGGATATATTCCGCCAGACCAATACGATCGACCTGACGACCTCCGTCCTGGCCCGTACCGCCGCGGTGGAGGCGGCATTCCGCCTGGAACTACCGGTCATCCGCTATCAGCAGAACGAAGCCCAGGAGTTGACTCGCTTATTCGTGAAACGTTTTTCGCAGGCTGTGCCTGAGGGCGGTACTCCGCCTGAGGGCGGCACTCCGCCTGAGGGCGGCACTCCGCCTGAGGGCGGCACTCCGCCTGAGGGCGGCACTCCGCCTCCAGGCGGTACGCCGCCTCCGGGTGGGACGCCGACCAACCGAATCACGGGAGTTGCGGCAACCAATGCTGGTGCGGCCACCGCCACGCCGGAAGCAAAGCAGGAGATTACCGCGGAAACGCGCACGAATATTCTCGCCCTGGCTCAGCAGGCACTGACCCTGCAAGACCTGGCGCTTAGGCAGATCGAATCCACCAATCTCACCGCTTCTTTGCCCAATCAGCGTCAAGCCTTCGATCTCCTGAAGGAAATTGAAAAGCTCCTGCCTAAGAACAAGGACCAGAAACAGCAACAACCGAACCAACCGCAAAACCAGCAACAGGATCAGCAAAAACAAGATCAGCCGAAGCAGGATCAGCCGCAACAAGATCAACCAAAACAGGAACAGCCGCCGCAAAACAAACCGCCAGAGCAACAACCGCAACAGCAACCAGAGGCCGACCAGAAACCGGCGCAACAGGATAAAGACAAGGAAATGACCCCCGCACAGGCCAAAGCCCTGTTGGAAAAAGCCCTGCAGCGCGAAAAGGACCACCGCGAGGAACGTGAACGGGACACCTATATTCCACCCTCACCGGTGGAAAAGGACTGGTAGTTTTCCTGAGGACGGACGCCAGAAACTTGACGCCAGACGCCGGACGACAGACGCCGGAAAAGAATTGACCACGGACACGGATGGCATTGATATGAGATGTGGTAATCATTATCCCCTGTCTTGTATGCTTTAGATGAGCGAGTTAAACGTTGCCTTGGCTTCCCCCGTCTAACGGAGGAGATTGGGTGGCATGACGACGCAGGGCGAATTTCGTTCCCCGAGCTTGTCGAGGGGTTTGAAAAAGCAAGGCAAGTTTGGCTCAGATGTGCCGGCGGCGTGCGCAGCGCTATACTCGTGTATGCGCAAGCGCGGCAACGGCACAGATAAGCCGAAATCGCCGCCGCCTTTTTCAAACGAAATTAGCGCTGCTATTCACGCTGACAGTCAACGATAAAAATCGGTTGCGGCACAAGCCGCACAAGCAATTTATAATGAGAAAGAACCCAAGGATATTGCTTTGGATAGCACTCTGGCTGGCGACGGCCCTGCCGCTCGTGGCCGATGACGTGACGCTGAACGTTGAGGCCAACCGCAACCAGCTTTACCTGGGCGAGTCGTTCATTCTGCAAGTCAACGTCTCCGGGACCGCCGAAGCCGAGCCTGATCTCTCCCAGATCAAAAACAGCAAGGTCCGTAGCCTGGGCAAGCAAAACATCAGTAACTTCAGCATCAGTTTTGTGAACGGCCAGATGACCCGGCAGGGTTTTTCGGGCCTGGTCATCACGTATGAAATTACCCCACTGACCGCCGGAGCATTCCAAGCCGGGCCGGTCGTTGTAACCGTCAATGGCAAGCGCCTGACCGCCGAAGGTCCTTCCCTTACCGTCACCGATATTGAAAAGCAGGACCTGGTCAAGCTGGCCATAACATCCTCCAGCGAA
>JAPLSY010000009.1 GCA_026398415.1 Kiritimatiellota bacterium
AAGTCGGAGATTGAGTTGGCAAGACACCCCTTGGCAACATCTTCCGTCGGCGGTAACTGCCGCCAGTAGGGCTCGCCGATGAGGATGATCCCTCCGGTGCGCAGGCTCCGCGCCAGAAGCTCGATAGTGCCGACGACTCCCTCGGCGATCCAAGTGGCACCGACACAGGCTGCCACACTGGCCTTCTCGTCAGAGACATAGCCGGAAGCATCGCCATGGATGAACTTGACTTGATCGGCGACGCCGAGTTCTATAGCACGGAGTTTCGCTTGCTCGGTGAACAACTGGCTCATGTCGATGCCGGTGCCGATGACGCCGTGATCGCGTGCCCAGGTGCACAGCATCTCCCCCGAACCGCTGCCGAGGTCAAGCACTCGGGCCCCCGATTTCAGACGCAGCGCCGCGCCGAGAGTGGCGAGCTTTTCGGGTGTGATCGGGTTGTGGATGCGGTGAGCACTTTCGGTGATGTTGAAGATCCGTGGGATGTCCATTGTGAAAAATTTCTTTACGGGTGTGAATAGATTCGGTCACGGCCTAACGTCACGCATCATGATCGGCGCGGAACGCGACGTATCATGGATGCGTTTGTTGGAGCCGCTTCCTCGTGCTGCTCCGCGTATGCATCAAGAAGCCGCCTGATCATTGTTTGATATGGCGTGCCGTATCGTCTGGCGGCGGCCTTGAAGAATACGATGCTTTTACGGCTCAATCCGATTGTCACCTTTGTGCTGTCTTCGCGGAACGCCAATTGTTCCGGACCCGGAAGAAAATCTGGTATGATCTTCAGTGGGCCGATGAACTCATTTGTGTATTTGATGTTTTTCATATATTTTCTTTCCTTTCCGCCAGTATCCGGCTCCGATGATACGGATCACATCATTTCGGTATGTAAAGCGGACCGTCATAATGCCGTCTCCGACTTTACCAAAGCAATAAAACCTGACTTCTGTCTTGCTGTGGGACAAGTCCTGCGCTACGACTCGTTTTGAGTCCGAAAAAACATGCTGCGCATCAGAGAATGGGACACCGTGCTTTTGCTGGTTCTCCTTATCCTTGCCGTCATCCCACTCAAACATTGTCTTTGACATAAAAGAACCATATCAGGCAGGCAGGCACATGGCAATACGAAAGTATGTATAATTATATGGCTCCAACGGGGCGGATCAGGCTGAGCCCGCCGCAGGCGGGCGATAGCCTGAAGCCGCTTGTTGGGCAATCCACTTGTCCATCCCCACCTGTTTGATCGCATTGATGTTCTTGGCTTGGTCGCTGTTCTCTAAAAATTGCTTCAGGTACGTGGCACAAGTAAAATCCGGGCAATCAGCACAGGTGGTGTAATTCCTGGCTTCGACACACTGGCGAATCTTGCAGTCAAGGGAAGCGGCCCATGCGGTATGAATGCCGCCCCAACACCCATCGCAACCGACCTGATCGAGAGGAATATCCAGATTCATCTCTCGTTTGATCGCTGAGGCAACCTGCCGCCGGAGATCATCACGGTCTTCTGTGAGTACGCGATAGTCCAAGCAGGCGGCGCAGTTATTCCCACATGCCCCGACCTCTTTTCGTCTTTCTGTCATATACATTCTGTTGCCCAACGTTGCCGTTCTCGGGCGGCAAAGCCGTACCGAGGAACGGCGTGTTAGGCTTTCGTCTTTCGCATTACACCCACCCCCCGCCAATCATACCGATACCGCTCTCATAAAACCGGTCGCTGAAGGGTATTTTCTTCCTGTTGTATTCCTCCACCATGCGCGTTGCCCGGTTCTTTACCTCTTCCCAATTCACGCCCGAAATCTCAGTCGTCGACAAAGCGAATGCCTCC
>JAPLSY010000046.1 GCA_026398415.1 Kiritimatiellota bacterium
TGCCAGCGAGAAGATCGCGGCGGACTTCGTGCGCACTGCTCTGTTTTCTCTCTGGGCCAACGATTGCCATGGATTGCTCTGGTGGTGTGCGTCGGATCAAATGCACTTGGAGCATGCACCCTATGACTGGTGCACCGTGGAGCGGGAACTCGGCCTCCTGCGCGTTGATGGGCGCGCCAAACCGGTGCTCAAGGAGATCGGCGCGTTCCGGCAGATGCTCGATGGTTTGCCTTTCCGGTCCTTACCGCCAAGAACCCGCGAAGCAGTTTGCATTCTCACGGAAGGACAGGACCACTGGGGCGTGGCTTACAGCACTTTCATTCTCGCCAAGCAGGCTGGTTTCGATCTGGAATTCCAGTATGCATCGCAGCCGGTCAAAGACGTGCCGCTCTACCTGCTTCCGTGCCTCGAGGGATATCTGATGATCTCGCGCCGCCGCATGCGCGAACTGCTGGCCAAGGTCAAGGCTGGGGCCACACTGTATGTCTCGCTGAACAGCGGGTTGCCGGACGGCTTTGAAGCACTGACCGGGCTTGAGCCTCAAACGCGGGAACGGGGGCGTGCGCCGGGGGACATCACATTTGAGGGCGTAGAGGGACTCGCCACCATTCCCAATCGGGGAGCGTTTAAGGGAAACTTTTGCGCTACACGAGCAACGGTGCTTGGGCGCGAGGCGGATGGTAACCCGGCATTCACGGTGGCGCCGTACGGAAAGGGCCGGGTTTATTTCCTTGCCGTCCCGATGGAACTGACGCTCACGCAAACGCCCGGCGCATTCCACGCCGAATCGGCCCCACCCTGCTGGCGGCTGTATCAGCACGTGGCCGAGTGTTTTCTAAAACGCCGGGCCGTGCGCAAATTACATCCGTTGGTTGCCCTGACGGAACACTGCGTCGACGCATCAAGCCGGATCGAGGTGATTATCAACCAGTCGCCATATCCGGTGCGGGAAACGCTGGCCGTTAAACCCGGCTGGCGGCTGAAGCGCGTGCTTTACGGTCAAGCCGCGATGGATGGCGAGACCATTGTCGTGGATCTGCAAAAGAACGATGCATGTGTCGTTGCCGTGGCTTGCCGCAGAGGAGAACGGCAACGATGAGGTGAAACCGAAATTCCGCGCATTCGATTTATATTTTATTGGCGGGGAAGTGTTGCAATGATAAATATGGGTCTATTGCTTCTCGCGTCTATGGCTGGCCAGACTGCCGTGTCTGCGGAGGGCCAGGCGCCCGCGGCCGTGATCGACATTGAGGCCGGGCAATTCACGCGCGGCGAAGTCCAGGATGGCAAGGATGCTGACGGAAATTTCATCATCGTGCAGAGCGTCGTCGAGTACGATCTGAATGTCAGCGGGATCGAGCAGTTCCGGCTCGAGGTCAAGACGGCCGGCGACGTGGCCGTTCAA
>JAPLSY010000041.1 GCA_026398415.1 Kiritimatiellota bacterium
ATCGTTCATTTCTCGCAGGAAGGTTGGTTTTGGGCAGTTGGAATTGCATGCATTCCAATTGGCATTATCACCGGCATTATCGGCGTGGCAAAATACCGGAGAATGAACCGATCGATTTCTCTCGTGCGACGGCAGTCGAAGACTAAGAAATCAGGGAATACTTAACCAAGCTTTGGAACACCATCTCGTGCCCGCGGCGGGCATGCGGAGGTTCAAGGCTGACGTTCGGTCAATTGAATATGATGAAAACTGCCGATATTCAGATACGTGACCCATTTATTCTCCCCGAACCGCAGGAGCGCTTTTATTATCTGTTCGGTACGACAGACAAGAACTGCTGGAAGGGCGCCGGGGAAGGGTTTGACTGTTTCCGGAGTAAAGACCTGTGCGCATGGGAAGGACCGATGCCTGCCTTTCGGCCGCCTCCGTCCTTCTGGGGCACAGAGAACTTCTGGGCTCCCGAGGTTTATCGTTTCCATGACCGGTACTACATGTTCGCCTCCTTCAAGGCTAAGCGTTGCTATCGCGGCACACAGATTCTCTCCTCAACACGTGCCACCGGGCCCTATGTTCCGTTGACCGACGGCCCGATTACACCCGCCGACTGGGAGTGCCTGGACGGAACGCTCCATGTGGATTCCGACGGCAGCCCGTGGATCATCTTCTGTCACGAATGGGTCCAAGTACACAATGGAGCCATGTATGCGATGCGGTTGTCGCCGGATCTCAAGAAACCTGCGGGGCGACCTGTGTTTCTGTTCAACGCATCGGAAGCGCCTTGGGTATTCCGTCCAAAATGGCCGGAAAAACAGGGGGAGTTTCGTTTTCCCACGTATGTCACCGACGGGCCGTTTCTCTTTCGTAACCGCAACGGCATCCTGCTCATGCTCTGGTCCAGTTCGGGGAGCAAGGGGTACGCGATGGGCATTGCCCGGTCAGAGTCAGGCGTCGTCACAGGCCCCTGGCGACAAGATGCCGTGCCGCTCTGGGCTAAAGATGGCGGTCACGGCATGATTTTTCGCGGGTTTGACGGACGGCTGTTCGTTACGTTCCACATGCCCAACAAGACGCCCAAGGAAAGGCCTGTATTCATTGAAATTGAAGATACGGACATCGGCATCCGACTGAAAGCCGAATCCCCCAACAAGCAATATGCAGGTAAAGGCAAATAACTGTGCTTGCCTTGCCTCGCGCCACTTTGGTTCGATGCTGCAGGGCTGTGTCATTCTCGTAAAAAGGCTGCTTTCAGACGGCTTGGCGAGACGTCTCGTCCTACCATTCCAAAAGAAATCGTATCAGGTGGGGCGAACCATCCCTGGTGAGCCGCGAGAATGACGCAGCCCTGTTTGATGCTACCCGTTTGCGCGAAAACCCGTTGACGATAGATACCAAAAGAATACACTGTTCACACCGTTATGGAATTTGAATTCGACACCTGAATATTGCATAAAATTTAAACAATCGAAAAGGGAGAAAAATAATCATGTTTGATCTGACCGGAAAAACGGCGTTGGTGGCGGGCGGCGCCGGATATCTTGGCCTGCCGGTATGTACCAAACTGGCCGAACAAGGCGCAAACGTTGTCATTGCAGACATCAATGCGGAAAGGGCCGCGGAGGCTGCCGACGAGGTTTCAAAAACCGTTCCCGGCAGCCGGGTTGCCGCTTTGCGCATGGATATTGCCAACGAGCAATCCATCAAGGAAGTAGTCGGAAAAACCGTGGAAAAATTCGGCAATTTAAACATCATGGTGAATGCAACCACGGTTGCGGCCGGC
>JAPLSY010000066.1 GCA_026398415.1 Kiritimatiellota bacterium
GATTTGCGAACGACTCTGCTGGGGTGCCTGGCGGCATGGGCAATTGGCATGGCAATTGTCATGCCGTTTGCGCCCCGCTTGTTTATCCTTCTGCGCGCACCGTTGGCCAAGATCACGGAGCACCCGGAGCAGTTCCTGCGCTCCCTGGAAATCACGGGCGGTTTTTCCATTGCCCTGCAGATCGTGCTATGGGGCGGCCTGCTGGTTAGCGCCCCGTTCATTACATTTCTGCTCGCCCGGTTCGTCCTGCCCGGTCTGACCTGCCTGGAACGGAAGGTGATCCTGGGGTCGCTGGGCTTTGTGGTTGCGCTGTTTCTCCTGGGTGTGGGAATCGCTTATTTCATCACCCTGCCCGTGGCGCTCAAAATTATGTTTGGCCTGCACGCCTGGCTCGGCATCCGCGCGGAATGGACCGCGGTCAGCTATGTCTCGTTTGCGGTGAAATTATTGCTGGCGTTCGGGCTGGCGTTCGAATTGCCGGTGGTCGTGGTAGTGTTGGGGTATTTGGGCATCGTGTCCGCGGCATTCCTGCGCTCCAAACGACGGCATGCCGTCGTGATCATTCTGATCCTGGCAATGGTATTAACGCCGGGGCCGGACGTGTTTTCCCAGATCATCATGGCCGTTCCAATGATACTGTTGTATGAAGCCTGTATCTGGATCATATGGCTGGCGGAACGGAAACGAACGGCGGGAGACCTGCGGACGACAGACGACGGACGACAGCCCTGATCAGAAGGACGACGGCCTGCCCACCGACCTGTCCACCATAGCTTCAGCGACGATGGAAGCCTCAGGGGCGAAGGTGGGACACCGGACGACGGACGGAGGGAATAAAAAATGGCCGCGGGGGCACTGCCTCCGCGGCCATTTTTACGTCTGAGGAAATATACTTACTTTGCCGGCGCTGCTTCCGCGGGTTTCGCGGGCGCGGCTGCGGCAGCGGTGCCTTCGGCGGTTACCGGTTCCACGCTCTTCACATAGAACATCCGCTTGCCACCTTCGTTACTGAACGTGCCGGTCACGCGGACCTTCTGCCCGTCCATGCTCTCAAGCGGCTTGCTGCCTTCATCGAGCGGGATATCATA
>JAPLSY010000088.1 GCA_026398415.1 Kiritimatiellota bacterium
CCTTCATGCAGGAAACAACTGTATCTGTTAAAACGGTTGGATGCCGTCTGAATCAGGCCGAGACGGCGCGCCTGCGCGCCGCGTTTCAGGCGGCCGGTTACCGGGTTGTGCCCTTTGGCGCGGCGTGCAAGGTCTGCGTCATTCACGGATGCGCCGTCACGGCCAAGGCGGAACAGAACAGCGCCCGCTTGGCGCGCAGCGCCAGGCGCCAGACCGGCGCGTTCGTGGTGCTGGCCGGATGTCCGGTCTCAGGGGGCGGACGCACGTTTCGGGTGCCTGATGCCGCGGACCTCCTGGTCGGCCAAGCCGACAAATTCCGATTGCCGGCCTTGCTGGCGGAGCATGGATTTCCATCCGTTGTGTCCGGCTTGCCGCGCGCCGCGAGCGGAACGACGCCGGCTTTGCCTTTGTTTGATACGACGCGGGCCATTGTGAAAATCCAGGATGGCTGCGATTTCCACTGTGCCTATTGTGTTGTGCCGCGTGCGCGCGGGCCGGCCTGGAGCCGACCTTTTGAGGAGATTGTCGAGGAAATAAACGGCCTTGTCCATGCCGGTTACCGGGAGATCGTGCTGACCGGCGCCAATATCGGCTGTTATGAAGATCATGGCCGGAAACTCGCTTGTTTGCTCAGCCGGATTGAAACAGTGCCGGCGTTGGAACGCATTCGTTTGAGTTCCATCGAGGTCAGCACTGTAGAGCGTGAGGTCATTGATTGCATGGCTGCGTCCCGAAAACTATGCCGGTGCCTGCATCTGCCGATGCAAAGCGGGAGTGACCCGGTGCTGCGTGCCATGCGGCGGAAGTATGCCATCCGGGAATATGGCGCCGTCGTGGCCTATGCCGTTAGCCGGGTCGAGGGAATCGGCATAGGAACCGACGTGCTGGTCGGCTTTCCGGGCGAGTGCGCGGCGGATTTTGACGCCACGGAAGCCATGATTGCGCAAGGGCCCTTCAGCAATGTGCATGTGTTTGCCTACAGCCTTAGACCCGGGACTCCCGCGGCCTTGATGAATGGCCAAGTGCCGGACAGCGAAAAGAGACGGCGGGTTGCCAAACTCCTGGCGCTGGCGCGCGAAAAACGAATGGCGTTTGCCCGCCGCTGGGTCGGTCGCGAAGTGGCGGTCCTGGTCGAGGCAGTCAATGCCGCAGGGGTGGCCACCGGCTGGACGGGCGAATATCTACCTGCGCGGATCCTGCCGCCTTCGGTAAAGGCCGGTGGCGGCCTGCCCGCCCGTACCGTGCCGACGCGTAACCGGATTATCCGGTTTGTGCCGCGCTCAGTGGAAGACGATACGCTGATCGGCGATCAGCCGATTGGCTGAACAGCCGATTGGCTGAAGCCCGAGTTTTTTTTGCTTGACTTGTGGGCATGGCGTAACCTATTGTCCCTTTAAGGATTAAGCCAAAAAAGCGGGTATAATGACATTCAGGAGGACATGGTATCATGACAAAACGGGATTTGGTTATGCGGATTGCCAAGGAAACCGGGCTGATTCAGCAGGATGTGTTCGCCGTCCTTCAGAAAACGCTCGATTATATTGTGGAAAGCCTGGCCAAGGGCGAAAGCGTGGAGTTTCGTAATTTCGGCGTTTTCGAAGTGCGCATTCGCAAATCCCGCATCGGCCGGAATCCCAATAAGCCCACCCACGTGGTAACGATTCCCACCCGCAAGGTAGTCAAGTTCAAGATGGGCCGGATCATGAAGGCCTTGGTGATGAAACCCGTCAAATCATGACGACGGAAGCCGCTCATTTTGAGGCGCCGCGCGGTATGCGGGATTTCTATCCCGCAGAAATGGCGGTCCGCAACGCGATTTTTGACGCCTGGGTTCGCTCCGCCCGTGCCTTCGGTTTTGCCCAATACGATGCCTGCGTTGTGGAATCGCTCGACCTGCTTAAACGCAAGAGTGGCGAGGAAATCGTCGAGCAAATCTACGCCTTTAAAGACAAGAGCAACCGGGACCTGGCCCTGCGTCCCGAAATGACGCCAACCCTGGCCCGCATGATTGTAGCCCGGCAGGGTCAACTTGCCTTTCCCTTGAAATGGTTCGCCGTTGCCCAGTGTTTCCGGTATGAGCGCATGAGCCGTGGGCGCAAGCGGGAACATTATCAGTGGAACCTGGATGTGGTCGGCGAGGCTTGCATTTCCGCGGAAATCGAAGTGCTGGCCTGCGCTGCTCATGCCCTGAGCCTGCTCGGCTTGAACGCGGGGGAGATCAAGATCCATCTCAGCAGTCGCGCCCTGCTGGCCGATTTGCTGGCGAAGGCCGGTATCCCGCCTGCCTTTCATGCGGCCACCTTTCTGGCACTCGACAAGCGCGGCAAGCTGGAGGATGCCGATATCCGGCGCCTGCTCCAGGAATCCGGATTGGATGCCGCGGCGATTGAGGCGGTGTTCCGGATCGTCGGCCTTCAATCGCTGGACCAGGCCGCCGCCATGCTCGGCGAACAGACCCCTTCCCTGACGGCGGTGCAAACACTGTTTCGGATGGCGAACGAATATGACTTTGGTGCGATGCTTGTGTTTGACATCGGCGTGGTGCGGGGATTGGGCTATTACACCGGCATGGTGTTTGAAGCGTTCGATGCCGAACGGAAATTCCGGGCGCTTTTCGGTGGCGGCCGGTACGACAATCTGCTGGGCGACGTCGGTGGGACGCCCATGACCGCCGTGGGCCTGGGATTCGGCGACGTGGTAATTGCCGAACTGTTGGCCGACAAGGGGCGTCTGGCCGGCCTGCAGGCCAAGCTGAATTGCGCCGTGGGCTACATGGATGATCTTCAACAGCCGGTGGCGAGGCAAATCGTGCGCGCCTTGCGCCGCGGCGGGCATAGTGTGGATATGGCGCTGCATGTTGAGAAACCCAAGCAGTTTTTCGGACGGGTCGGCAAGGGTGAATTTCAGAAAGCGGTTTATGTGGGGCCCGATGACGTGGCTCGGGGTACCGTGCGCATCAAGAATCTGGATGACCGCACGGAGGAGGAGAAGCCTCTGACAGACCTGCTGGCAACGGTTCAGCCATGACTTCCAAAGAGCGCGTATTAATGGCGTTTGCCCACGAGGAACCTGATCGCGTCCCAGCCTGGTGCGGAGCTTCGGTGGAATTCTGGGATAAGGCCAAGCGGGCCTTGAATCTGGATGACGAAGGCTTGCGCCATCGCTTGGGGGACGATTTCAGGCGCATCTGGCCGCGCCCTGTCGGAGAGAACCCCGGCCGAACGCCTTTTGGCATCCGGCGCGCCGGCTATGGTTATGGCCAGCCACTGGATCATCCGCTGGCGGAAGCCACACTCAAGGATGTTGCGGCCTATCCCTGGCCCGATCCGGCGATAATGGATGTTTCCCATATGCGTGCCGAAGCAGAAGCCTATGGAGGCCAATATGCCATCCTGGGCGGCGCATGGTCGCCATTCTGGCATGACGCGATTGATCTTTTCGGTATGGAGCAGTTATACCTGAATATGTATGACGAACCGGCCCTGGTAGATGCCGTGTTGACGCGGATTGTGGACTATTACCTGGCCGTCAGTCGGACGATTTTTGATGCCGCCGGCCGTTCCACCGATATTTTTTTCGTAGGCAATGATTTCGGCGGTCAAACGGGCCCGTTGCTGAGTGAAAAGCTCTTCCGGCGCTTTCTATTGCCCCAGTTGCGCCGGCTGGTTGAATTGGGGCATGCCTATCGGTTGAAAGTGATGCTTCATTGCTGTGGCGGCTTTGCCCCCCTGATTCCGGCCCTGATTGAAATCGGAGTGGACGGCCTGCATGCTGTCCAACCGTCCTGCCGAGGCATGGATTTGGCCAATTTGAAGGCTGAATTCGGGCGTAAAATTCTTTTTAACGGCTGTATTGATTCCCATCATGTCCTGATCAAAGGCGATCTGGAAACGGTGCGCCGTGAGACAGCGCGTGTGGTCAAGTTAATGATGCCCGGCGGCGGCTTCATTGCCGGGGCCAGCCATGACTCCATCCTGGAAGAGACCCCGGTCGAAAATGTGGTTGCCATGTTCGACACGATTAGGGAAGCAGGCGTCTATCGTTGAGGTGGGAAAAATCTCTTGGCTGTCGTCCGTCTTCCTTATTCTCTGGGCTGTTGTCTGGTGTCCGTCGTCTGTCGTCGGTCTTCCGGTTTGGGCGGCAGGGCAATCTTCAGGTGTAATTCGCGGAGTTGTTTTAAGGTCACTTCGGCCGGCGCGCCCATCATCAGGTCCTGGGCCTTCTGATTCATTGGGAAGGCGATGACTTCGCGGATGTTTTGTTCGTTGGCCAACAGCATGACGATGCGGTCAATGCCCGGGGCAATGCCGCCGTGCGGGGGCGCGCCCAATTGGAAGGCGTTGATCATCCCCGAAAACCGCTCGTCCACGGCCTGTTTGTCATACCCGGCCAGCGCGAAGGCCTGGTACATGATTTCGGGATTGTGATTCCGGATGGCGCCGCTGGAGAGCTCCACGCCGTTGCAGACGATGTCATACTGAAAGGCAAGGATCTTGAGCGGGTCCTGTTCCTGCAGGGCCTGCATGCCGCCTTGCGGCATTGAAAAGGGATTGTGCGAGAAAATGATCTGCCCGGTTTCCTCATCCCGTTCATACATTGGGAAATCGGTGATCCAGCAGAACCGGAAAATCCGGTCGTCAATCAACTTC
Organism: Kiritimatiellota bacterium; assembly: GCA_026398415.1. Taxonomy (GTDB): domain Bacteria; phylum Verrucomicrobiota; class Kiritimatiellia; order JAAZAB01; family JAAZAB01; genus VSJD01. Next base: position 4,650 of record JAPLSY010000088.1, read on the forward strand.
AGGTCCTGCCCCAGTTTCCCGCGCAAGTCGGCCGTAATGCGGTTGACGTCGCGCGGCCGGTCGCACACGAAAAACACCACGTCGCCGGTTCCAACGCCGCACTCTTTTGCAATCGTTCCCAACTGCTCGGGGGTCAGGAATTTGGCGATGGGCCCCTTGACGACCGCATCGGTCCAAACCAGGTAAGCTAGGCCTTTGGCGCCCAAAGTCTTGGCATAGTCGGTCAGCTTGTCGAAGAAGCTTCGCGGCTGGGAGGCGATGGCCTTGACGGGTATGGCCCGTACAATCCCGCCCTGTTCGACGACCGACCGGAAGGCGTTAAAGCCGGATTCTTTAAAAACACCGGTCAGATCCCGCATTTCAATCGGGATGCGCAAATCGGGCTTGTCGGTCCCGTATTTCAGCATGGCTTCCGCATAGGGAATACGCGGGAAAGGCGGCGCGTTAAACGGTTTCCTGGAAAAAGTCTTAAACACGTTGGTCAGCACGTCCTCCACGACGGCAAAGACGTCATCCTGGGTCACGAACGACATTTCGATGTCTAATTGGTAAAATTCGCCGGGCGACCGGTCGGCACGCGCATCTTCATCCCGGAAACAGGGGGCAATCTGAAAGTAGCGGTCGAACCCGGCGACCATCAACAACTGCTTGAATTGCTGGGGGGCCTGGGGCAGGGCATAGAACTTGCCGGGATGCACCCGGCTGGGCACCAAATAGTCGCGCGCGCCTTCGGGCGAACTGCTAGTCAGGATCGGCGTTTGGAACTCCTGGAAACCCAGTGCCTGCATGCGCTGGCGGATAAAGGCGATAACCTGGGCACGTTGCAGAATATTACGGTGGAGCCGGTCGCGGCGCAGATCCAGGTATCGGTAGCGCAGCCGCGTATCTTCCGGGCCGTCCTCATCGGTGTCAATCTGGAGCGGGAGCTTGCCGCAGGGCGCTTCCAAGACCACGGCTTCGGCCACCAACTCGATTTCGCCCGTGGCCAGATTGGGATTGACCGTATCGGGTGAGCGCGCCACCACGGCGCCGGTGACCGTGATCACGCTTTCCATATGCAAGCGCTTGCACAGTTCTAAAAATTTGCGGTCGGGTTGAATGACCACCTGAGTCAGGCCGTAATGATCCCGCAGGTCAATAAACAGCAGTTGGCCATGGTCGCGTTTGCGAAAGACCCAGCCGGATAGGCGGACGGTTTTGGATATATCGGTGTGGCGTAATTCGCCGCAAGTATTAGTGCGATAAGGATGCATAAGAATTTTAGATTTCTGATTTTTGATTGCGGATTGATGAAACGTAACTACTTACTTGTTTGCCACCGCGTTTTGTGCCGGAGTGGGTCCTTCTTTAGCCAATAGCCTACAGTCTACCCGCCTACAGCCTCAGTCTCAAAAACACCCATGGCGCGGAATTTGTCATAGCGTTGGCGTAACAGGACGTCCGCAGGGACGGCTTTCAGTTCGCGCAGATTGGTCAACAGGCGCTGTTTCAGCGTTGCGGCCATGGCCTTGGGATCCGTATGGGCGCCGCCCAGCGGTTCGGGAACGATCTCGTCCACCAAGCCGGCTTTAAACAGGTCCTTGGAGGTCAGTTTGAGCGCCGTGGCTGCCTGGCTGGCGAATGCCCGGTCTTTCCACAGGATCGCGGCGCAGCCCTCGGGCGAAATCACCGAGTAATAGGAGTGTTCCAGGATCAAGATGCGATCGCCCACGCCGATGCCCAGCGCGCCGCCACTGCCGCCCTCGCCAATAATGGTGACGATGATCGGGACTGGCAGGAGAAACAATTCCCGGAGATTGACGGCAATGGCTTCCGCTACGTGGCGTTCTTCACCGCCGATGCCCGGAAAGGCGCCCGCCGTATCAATCAGCGTCAGGATGGGACATGCATGTTTGGCCGCCAGTTTCATCAGGCGCAGGGCCTTGCGATAGCCTTCCGGATAGGCCATGCCGAAATTCCGGGCCACGTTGCTTTTGACGTCCCGCCCTTTCTGCGTGCCCAGGATCATGACCGGCTCATTATCAAGCCGTGCGAATCCTCCGACCATGGCCTGGTCGTCGGCATAATGCCGGTCCCCGTGCAGTTCGATGAAATCCGTACACATGGCTTCCACATAATCCAGAGTATAAGGGCGCTGGGGGTGGCGGGCCAGTTGGACTTCATCCCAGGGGGTCAAGTTCTGGAAAATATTGCGCTTGGTCTCGGAGATTTTTTTTTCCAACTCCACCAGTTCCGCCGAGACGTCAATATTTTGCGCCTCGCTGAACGCGCGGAGTTCCTGCAGTTTGTTTTCCAGCTCCACGATGGGCTTTTCGAAGGCTAACGAATGATTGGCCATATGCTGAAGTCCCCAATAGCGCAAGAAATCCAAGTTAAGAAATATCAATCCAGGTAGCCGCGCCCGTGAGGGCGTGGATTCTTCCGGCCTGCCCACCATAGCCCCCTGGGGCGACGGCGAGCGGCCACGGCGTTACCGCCGCGGCTACATGAACCAGTTGCAGTCCTTTGCGGGAAACAATCGCCGCTTCTATTCGGTGATCGCCACATGCGTTCCGATAGGGACCAGCAGGAACAGTTCTTCCACCTCGCTGTTCACCATACGTACGCATCCGGCGCTGGCCTGCTGACCGATCGTTTCCGGTTCCCACGTGCCGTGCAGGCCATATCCGCGCACGGCATTCGTGGTATTCGTGGCCTGGAGTGACATCCAGCGCGTTCCCAGCACGTTTTCCTTGTCGCCGAAAGGGATCATCTTGCCGTCCGGCCGCCACCAGGGCGGTTGTTCGATCTTTTCGGCGATTACAAATGTGCCGATCGGCGTCCTGCCGAATTTGCCCGTGCCGACGCGGTAGCGTTTGAAAAACCGGTCGTTGACTTTAACCACCAGATCGTTCCGGCTCTTGCTGATGGCCAGATTGAAGGTCCCTTTAAAAACCAGCAGACGGTCGCCTGAGTGCAGCACGGGACGTTGAAGCGCGTTGCTTTTTTTAATGAGGTCCACGGTGGTCTTGAATTTTCTGGCAATGCGCTCCAAGCTGTCACCCGGTTGGACCACATATTCCACTTTTTCCGGCATGGGGGCCTGCGACAGGATAAGCTCTATATTAAGTTGCCCCAGCAAGGTCTCCAAGGACGCCGTCAGGGCCGGGTCTTTGGTGTGCGCCAGCAGGACATATCCCTTCTGCCGGGCTTCCTCAAGGGATTTATTGCTTGCCAACACGCAAATCGCCCGGAAGTTCTGTTGCTGTGGATTTTGCATCGTCTGCCTGGGGGCTGGCAGGGGGGGCGGTTGCGCGGCGCGGTTTCCATGTTTTTCCCACCAGGGACGGCTGAGAATGACGGCGGCAACCACGGCAACGACCAGCAGGATGATCAATAAAAAGACAGTCAGCCGCGTTTGTTCGGCCGGCTCCTGATTTAATATGTTTTTAAAGTCATCAGCCATGTGAAATCCTATGATGAAAAGGCTAACATCCGTCTTGGCCGCGTAAAAGTACAATTACCATAGTCCATTACCCTATGATTGGCAAGTGCATTTCCCGGCAAAGTTGACAACAGTCATTGATCGGACGGCAAATTGCGGCTAAACTCAAGGCATAGGAGTTCTGGAATGAAACCCATGCTGAATGCCTTTATGGATGTCATCTTTCCGCGGACCTGTGCCGGGTGCGGGGGCGAGGTCGGTGGGTCTGGCGGGTATCTGTGCTGGGACTGCCTGACACGGCTGGAGTGGATTCATCCGCCCTTTTGTCAGATTTGTGGGGATCCGTTGGAGGGCGAGGTGTCGCTTCCGGTTGTCTGCGCAGGGTGTAAGGTCAAACTACCAGCCTTTGAGCGGGCCCGGTCGGTCGCGCGGTTCCGGGGCGTTTTGCGGACGATCTTGCATGATTTCAAGTATCGGGGGGCCACCTGGCTGAGCCGCGACTTGGCGGCTCTGCTGCGGGCCTGCTATGACCTCTACTTTGCTCGGGCCGGCTTGGATACCGTAACTTATGTGCCCCTGTATCCTGCGCGCGAGCGGGAACGTTCCTATAACCAGGCGCTTCTACTGGCACAGGGACTGGCCGCCGTCTGTCCGTCCCTGGTCCTGCGCGCGTGTTTGCGCCGCGTCCGGCCTACGCCGTCGCAAACTCATTTGACAGCCGATGCGCGACTTGCTAACGTTCAAGCCATGTTTTCAATCCAGGCGCCCAAAGACACGGTGGGGCGGCGTATCCTTCTGGTTGATGACGTCATGACCACCGGGGCGACGGTCAATGAATGCGCCCGCATGCTCAAACAGGCTGGGGCGGCCCTGGTTGGCGTGTTAACCGTAGGGCGCGGGTAGGGGCGGACGCCAGACGCCAATCTAAGTTGACCGAAAATCAACAATCAGAAATCAAAACCACCATGCGCTTATTCGACCGCAAGAAATATACCTCGATCAAAGTCCGGAAAAAGGATTTACCCAGCGGCTTATGGGTAAAATGTCCGGATTGCAATGAGATTGTCTATAAGCACGAGATCGATGAGGGCAAGGGGGTTTGCCCGAAGTGCGCGTTTCATTTTCAGATTTCCTCGCAGGAACGGCTGGCGCTGTTGATTAACGCGGACACGTTCCAGGAATGGGATGCCGATCTGGCCAGTGCGGACCCTCTCCAATTTACCGGCCAGGTTTCCTATGCGGCCAAACTGGTTGAAAATCGAAAGAAAAGCGCACTCAAAGATGCGGTGCTGTGTGGCCAGGGCCAGATGGGGCCGTTCACCGTGGCGCTAGGCATCATGAATTTTAATTTTTTAGGCGGCAGTATGGGTTCCGTGGTGGGCGAAAAAATAACCCGGCTGTTTGAACGGGCGCTGGCCGACCGCTTGCCGGTCATCATCGTCTGTGCCACGGGCGGCGCCCGGATGTACGAGGGGCTTTTCAGTCTCATGCAGATGGCCAAAACCAGCGCCGCCGTGGCGCGCCATGGGCAGGCTGGCTTGCCCTTTATTTCGGTGTTGACCCATCCTTCCACGGCCGGGGTCATGGCGAGTTTTGCCACGCTGGGCGACATCATCATGGCCGAGCCGAAGGCCCTGATCGGGTTCGCGGGTCCGCGGGTCATTAAGGAAACGACGCGGGAAGATATTCCCAAGGGATTTCAGCGGTCTGAGTTCGTGCTCAAGCATGGGCTGATTGATATGATCGTGCAGCGCAAGGATATGACCAGCACCCTGATCTGCCTTCTGGGGTATATGACGCCTTCGGCGGAAGCAAACGCCCAACGCCCAACGCCGAACGCCGAACGTCCAATGTGAAGATAAGAAAAGCAAGCATTGGGTTGTCCGATGGATTGTTTGCCAGGCGTAAGCATTGGCGACTCAGGCACGTCCGATTCCACCTTTCCAAAGATTGTCGAAAATCAAATAATTATTTCTAATTCTGGCATTCAACATTGGGCGTTCGGCGTTGGACGTTTGCTTAAATTATTTTTCCAATATGACCCCCACTGTTACCGAATCCCTCTCCCGCCTGTATCGTCTGCATGCCGCCGGCATCAAATTCGGCCTGGAAACCGAACGTGTGCTGTTGGAACGGCTGGGGCATCCGGAACAGGGTCTTGGGATCATCCATGTGGCGGGCACTAACGGCAAGGGCTCGGTCTGCAGTATGCTGGAAGCGGTCCTGCGCCGTTCCGGCCTGAAAACGGGGCTCTATACCTCCCCGCATCTGATCCGGTTTAACGAGCGGATTCGGATCAACGGACGATGCATATCGGACGAAACACTGGCCGCGCTCATTCCCCGGGTGGATGAACAGGCGCGGGATACGGCTGCCCGGCCGGGAGGGCAGGAAGTAACCTTTTTTGAGTTCACCACCGCCCTGGCCTTTGAGTGTTTCAAACGGGAACACGTGGATATCGTCGTGCTGGAAACAGGCATGGGCGGGCGGCTCGATGCCACGAATGTCATCACCCCGCTGGTTTCCGTGATTACCGGCGTCAGTCTGGAACATACCGACTATCTGGGCAAGGACCTTTCCAGCATTGCGGCGGAAAAAGGGGGCATTATCAAACCAGGCCGGCCAGTGGTCATCGGTCCAATGGCGGAGGAAGCCCTGCCGGTAATCCAAAGGTTGGCGCAGGAACGGCAGGCGCGCCTGATCCAGGCCCAGGATATCGTTGCAGTTAAGCGCAAGTCGCAAAATCTGGATGGACAGCAGGCCGGCATCGAATCGGATAATACATCGTATGGCGGTCTGCGTTGTCCGCTGATTGGCCGGCATCAGCTTGAAAATATGGGGATTGCCGTGGCTGCCCTGGAAGTCCTGCGGGATGAATGCGGCCTGTCGGTGACGCCCCGGGCTGTGAAAGAGGGTCTGGAAATGGTCCGGTGGCCGGGCCGCTGCCAGGTGCTGTCGAAAGAGCCGGTGACGATCCTGGATGGCGCCCATAATCCCGAGGGGGCGCATATCTTGAGTCAGGTGCTGCATGAATTGGTCAAAGGCCAGCCGGTAGGCCTGGTGGCGGGTATGTGCGCGGACAAGGATCTCGGCGGGTTTTTACGGGCGTTGGCGGGCAGGATCCAACGGGTTTGGGCTGTGCCGCTCAGGACCGAGCGCAGTCTGCCGCCCGGGACAATAGCCGCCCAGGCGCAAGTCATGGGATGCCCGGTTGCGATCGCTTCCGTGCCGGATGCCCTGCGCGAAGCCTCCGCCTGGGCCGCGGCCAATCGCGGCGTAGTGTGCATTGCGGGATCGCTTTATCTGGCTGGTGAAGTGCTGGAATTGCGTGGAAAAACGGAAAGTCTCTTTGACTAAGGACTTTTTGCCCGCGAAACACGCGAAAGGAACGCGAATAGACAAATCTTGTTTGCCGAGATGAGGCGTAAAAGGAGAACTTTTCCGTTCCGATTCCCTAAGCGGTCGTGACTTGTGGACAATCAGTTCTGTTGTCTTATGAAAAATATGTGATCTTTTTCGCGTCGCCTTTCGCGTGATTAGCGGGCAAAATATTTTCTTTGCCGATTTTTCTTTATCAAATGGTTGCGCGCGATTATCTTACCCGTCGAGGCCTGAAGCCGGGGTGGCGAAATGGCAGACGCACTGGACTCCCAGCCCTTGGCTGGTCCGCCTCTGGCGGAAAAATCCAGGTTGTAAAGTATGTTTCTTTAATTGCCGGGGTGGCGAAATGGCAGACGCACTGGACTCAAAATCCAGCGGTGGCAACACCATGAGGGTTCAACTCCCTCCCCCGGCACCATCTTTAATCGTTGCGTAAAACCGCGTTTCAATCAATAAAATCAATGCTCCCGTGCATTAACGCCATTTCGGTTATTGCTCTTTTCTTCGTTTTCCTTCTTTTGCCTTCTTGTCCAAACCGAGGTGGGGTGTAGTATACAAAAAGGTAGCAAGCCGGTTCCTGTGGAAAAACGTGTGAACCGGCCAAAAACGATAATCACCCCGGCGGAAGTCATAGCCCGTGGATTGTGACGGCGTAAAACGAATGATCGCGGCCAGTGGTGTCTTGGTATGGGTCGGTGTGCGATAGACGGCGGGAGCGTGTCCTATGCCGTCGCCTGGGCCGTCCCTGGGGATGATGGGCCGGGGCGATCTCCGGCCTCTCAATTAGTCATGAGCTATTTATTTTCAGAAGTAAAAGTTTCCTTCCTCCACGCTCCGCACGGATGCGGTTTTGCAAATCGGTGTGGAGCGTGGATGCTGTCTCTGTTTCGGGATTGGATCGCGCCAATACCTCAATGCTTGGATTGGGGTGTAGGCGCTCTTTATTCCGGGCGGTAAGTCCGTTGCGGTGTTACCGTTCTGATGGATCGAGGGCCTTATGTCAACGGCAAGCGTAAAGTCAAAACTGGCTTTACAATGGTCTATAGATCAACTCGCTCGCGGGGGTTATCTTAGGATGTGGACTTTTACATTGCCGGTTTGTCTTTCCGTCCCGGATGCGTGCGCGCGGTGGTCTATCCTTTTGAGCGAATTAGTAAAGCAATTGGGTTTCTCTGGTGTGCGGGTGTTCGAGTTGCATGAGTTTCACGGCCTCCATGTGCATTGTATGGTGAATATGTTCTATCCTGTTCGCCGCGTCCGGGCAATAGTCTTGGAATGTGGCTGGGGTAGAATCCACGTGAAACGATGCTTTAAGGATCCCTACTACGTTGCCAAATACGTTGGCAAGGGGAGACGTGAAGGGGCGTTCGTTCATCGGCGTATATGGGCGGCGTTCGGGCCGTTGGGTAAAACTCTGACAAAGTGCAAGGATGTTGTCGGGACTTCGGGCAAGGGTCGTTGTTTTCAAGCTATTGAAAAGAAGCCCTGGCTTATCAAGCAGCGTAAGCTTGGTGGTCGTTTGCGTGGTGTGGCATATGCAAGGTATATTCGGGAAGCTTACGAAGAATATCATTCATGGATTAGGAAAGGGTTTTGACGGCACGGCCGCGCACGGCTTTAGCCGGGCGCGGCCGTGCCGTGGAAACACTAACCTTGTCTATATAGAAACAATTATTGAGATTTTAGGAAAGGGCCGTAAACATTGAGTGATATTGATGTTTTCGGCGTTGACATTTAGAAAGCCGCTTGGTATAAGCTGTTGATTATGAAGCTAAAAGACATTTTTCCAGAAGAAAAGGACTATTCGACGGTAAGGATATGGATGGGCCTGATTGGTCATGATGGCGGGAAGGCACGTTCCGAGAAGAAACGCAAAGCTTGCGCCGAAAACATAAAGAAACGTTGGGCGAAGGTTCGGGAGCAGGCGCGCCAGGCGGAGCCGGGTAAATAGGCAAGGGTGCGCCGGTGGGTTTAAGAGGGCCACGGTCAAGCAACGGTTTTGCTCTACGCTGTACCGCCAGCGTTATGCCAGGATCACCGACGATTGACGATGTGGGCCGGGCGGCTATGACTCCCCTTGTTTGTGTATTATGGCCGGGTGTCCGACCCCGCCCAGCCGACCCCGCCTTTGTTATTGACCAGAGCAAGCGTCTTCATGGTGCGGACCAGACATGCTTTTCTTTCTCGTCCTTCATGAGTATTCTCGGCCCGTCCTCGACCACGCCCATCCAGGCGCGGGGGTTGCCGTTCGCGTCCCCCATGAATAGCCCAGGTCCATCCTTGGCCACGGACATCTGGGCGCGGAGTTTTGCGTTCTCGTCGAACATGGCCAGTCTCGGCCCATCCTTGTACACGGACATCTGGGCGCTGGGTTCGCTGTTCTTATCCGCCATGAGCAGCACCGGTCCATCCTCGTTCACTTTCATCCCGGCGCGGAGATTTTCGTTTTCGTCCATCATAGACAGCATTGGCCCAGTTTCGTCTACGTTCATCCCGGCGCGGAGATTTTCGTTCTCGTCCATCATGAATAGCCCTGGCCCATTCTTGGCCACGGTTATCTTGGCGCGGGGCTTGCCGTTTTCGTCCAACATGAGTAGCCCTGGCCCATCCTCGGTCACGGCTATTATGGCGCTGGGTTGACCGTTCTCGTCAAACATGGTCAGCAACGGCCCATCCTCGATCACGTTCATCCCAACGCGGGGAGTGCCGTTTTTGTCCGTCAAGGTCAGCATTGGCCTATCCTTGTTCACGTTCATCCCGGCGCGGACAGTGCCGTTCTTGTCTATCATAGCCAGCATCGGCCCATCCTCGTCTACGTTCAACTTAATACACTCTTGCCCCTGGTCATCAAGAATGCACAATGCCTTTGTGCAAATTAAGGTCTTCATTTTTTCGATCTCGCGTTCCAGCTTTTCCAAGCGTTCTTCTGTTGTCATGGCGCGTTCCTTTTGTTTTGCCCTTGTTGGGCGGTAGTTTTCGCGGACTTCTTTCCTTCCTTGCGCATGATGACCAGGGCTACTTGTTTCTAGATCATGCTTCCATTTGCCAGAATTCATAAAGTCGCTTGGTAAACCGACCAGACTTTATTGACTCTAGTTCCTGATTCAGCGTTTTCAGTTCTGCCTTGTCCTGTTTAGGTTGACGCTCGGCTATCCGGATAGCACGGTCGTAAACTTGTTCGGCTTTGGTGTTCTTGCCTGCGAGAGCCCAGAGCAGGCCAAGATTCTGCAGAAAGGAGATGAGAGCGCGACTATGAGCGCCGTTAGTGTCCTCCTCGATTTGAACCGCCTGTTCAAGAGCATGTAAGCCTTCGTCCTTATCACCGGTTCTGGTCAATGTTAGGGCAAAATTATTCAAGACACTGGGGAGATTGCTGCTTCCCGTTCCATGCTCTTTTTCGAGGATGGACAGAGCCTGGCGGAATAACCGTTTTGCCTTTTGATACTGCTCTAATGTCACATAGACCAGAGCCAAATTGTTCATTGTATCTACAACCGACGGGTCTTGTGCGCCCGCTTTTACCCGGCGAATGGCCAGAGAGCGTTTATAGAGCGTCACCGCCTTTTTATTTTCCTTTAGACCGGTATTGACTTTGGCCAGAGAGTCAAGCATATCAGCAATCCGACTGTCCCGGCAACCGAAAGTCTTTTCACCTAAAGCCAGTGCCGATTGATAGGTTCTGCGGGCCTTCTTGAGGCTGGCCGCATCCTGATATTTGCCATGCTCCTCGTAGGCACAGCCGAGATGCAAGATGTGCATGACGCGGGTTTCCGCGTCGGATTGTTCGCAGACCGGCGCGGTAGTCGCGGTCTCCAGACAGCTTATGGCCTGACTGTATTCATCTTTGTCCAGGTGATTCATGCCGAGGTGGTCGAGCACATCTGCCGTCGTCTCCAACTCATTGAAATGTTCTTCTTTCGACACTTCGCATGGTGAGTCATTCGCCGGTTCCATATCGGGGATCAGCATCTCATGTAATTTGATCTGAATTAGTCCGTCGCCGAGATTTAGCGGTTCATATTCGGGAGTCACTTTCCAGCAGGCGCTCCGGCCATCCCGAACCACACCCAGGATGTTCAACTTCTTGAGCACCCATGGCGTTTGACATTCCGGGCATTGAGTGACTTTCCCGATCCGTTTTATCTGTTTGACAAGTTCTCGGCCGTCTTTAACCTCGTGTTCATAATTTTCCGGGCATTGCTTGCACCCGAGAGCCACAACGGCATAATTGCCCGGGAAAGTGAATTGTTTCATGATATTCCTCATTATTAAGTCAACGGAGCATTGTCAGTCCCCCTCAGCATATTTCCACTGGTCGTCCTGCGGTTCGGCTTTCCCCTGAAACGCCAGAGTACCCAGATAATTGGCAGCCTTTTCGACCCCATTTTTGGCCGCCTTTCGGAGCCATCTCAGCGCCATCTTGTGATTCCTTGCGCCACCAATCCCCTTCTCATAAAAACAGGCCAATGCATATTGGGCATACCCATGCCCTTTATCCGCAGCACGTGAGAGCAGCCGCCGCGCCTTCAGCTGATTCCTTTTTATTTTAGGTCTATTGGCATAGCCTAAGCCCAATTCGCATAGGGCCGCAGGATGTCCTTGTTTGGCTGCCAGTCCATACCACCGAATGGCCTGGGCACGATCTTTTTTGATGCCAAGTCCATCATTGTAAATAATCCCAACATTGTGCTGCGCCGTACTGAGCCCAAGATCCGCGGCCCTTCTGAAATATCCAAGTGCTTTCGTATAATCGCGTCGCACCCCGTGGCCGCGATAATACATACCGCCCACGTCATTTATGGCTATGACATGCCCTTGGGCGGATGCCTTTTTCAACCATGCTAATGCTTCCTTATTGTCGGGATGATCGTTTTGCTGATCTAGCAGCATCACGCCCAGCCGCCACTGAGCTTCGGCGTTGCCTGTTTCAGCCAATTTGCGATAGACCGCCATAGCTGACTCCCAATCTCCCTGCTTTTCACTTGCGATGCCTTTCTTGAGCTTCTTGGCGTCCATTTTCGATGTCATTGTTGCCCCTCCTGTCCATGGTTTTACCTATCGGTGTTTAGCGCCCAAATCCCTGAAAACACACTGTTCCTTTTTTCTGGAGCTAATGTAGCATGGACCATAGGACAAACAATGTCCTATCCAATAAATAATTTTATCACGAATTGTGTTGATCCCTTGTCATGGAAGGGATAATAAGACCTTATGAAACGTTTCGATGCCGAGCAAAAGGCTCCTATGGCCAAGGCAAAATTCAAGCCTCAATTTCAGCGCTTGGTGTTTATCGATCAGAAAATCCGGGCCGGCCGATACCCGAACTGCACCACGCTTTCGCGGGAATGGGAGGTCAGTTACAAGACCATTCAGCGGGATATTGATTACCTGAAAGATGCGCACGATGCGCCCATAGAATACGATAAGGCTCATTGTGGCTTTTATTATAAGGCCCCGACATGGTTCCTTCCCGCCGTCATGCTCAGCGAAGGGGACATCTTTGCCCTGCTGATCGGCTCGCAGGCGTTGCAGATGTATCAGGGAACCCCGATGGCCAGGGAATTAAAGGCGATTTACGCCAAGCTGGCGCAATTGTTGCCTGAACAAATCTCCGTTCCGCCCGAATTGATCTTCAACCGGCTGAGTTTTCTGGGCGCTCCTTGCCGTCCAATTAACGCGGACATCTGGAAGTCGCTGGTCCGCGGGATACTTCATCAGCGGGCAATGTGGATCGAGTACGCGTCTCCACGTTCCAATAAGCCAAAGGAGCACACGATTCATCCACTGCACATTGCGAACATCGAAGGCGATTGGTATGTCCTGGCACACGAAACGCGGTGGAAAGACATCGCGCAATATGCCGTATCGAGAATCAGGAAAGCCGAATTACAGGACACTACGTTTGTACCGCCGAGAGGTTTTGACGCCAAGCGGATTCTGAAAGACCGGTTTGGCAAGTTCATTCATGTGGATGGCGGCAAGAGAATCACGGTTCGCCTGCGATTCAGTCCTGAAACCGCCAACTACATCTCGGAACGATCCTGGCACCCCCAGCAGAAACTACGCATCCTGAGAACCGGGGAGGCCGAACTACAGTTTCCCGTGGCGGATTTAGCTGACGTTGTGCCGTGGGTGCTGAGTTTCGGCGCCGAGGTCAAGGTGCTTCAGCCGCGGACACTACGCGCGGCGATCTTGGCAAGACTGCAGGAAACGCTTATGATGTATCGCGATGGGGGAAAATAACGCCATGATCATAACCAAAACGCTGATGAAACAGGGAAAGACGCCGCCGCCGACAGGCGGCACACTGCTGGCTGATGTGCGGACGATGATTCTCACCGCGCGGGAAGGCGTTGCTCGTGCGGTGGACGCCGGCCTGACGACGCTCTACTGGCATGTTGGCCGGCGCATACGACACGATATCCTGAAAGAACAGCGCGCCGGGTACGGGGAAGGGATTGTCTCCGCACTGGGGAGACAATTGGCCGCGGAGTTTGGTCGAGGGTTCTCGGAGAAATCTCTGCGACACATGATACGGTTTGCGGAGGCGTTCTCAGATTTCAAGATTGTCTCATCACTGCTGAGACAATTGTCTTGGAGCCATTTCCTTGCTCTGATCTACCTCGATGATCCGCTCAAGCGCGACTTTTACGCCGAGATGTGCCGGATCGAACGCTGGAACACGCGGACGTTGGCGAAAAAGATCCAGTCCATGCTTTTCGAGCGTACCGCGCTGTCCCGTAAGCCCGCCAAGCTGGCCGAGATGGAATTGAAGCAACTGCGGGAAGAAGACAAGTTGACCCCTGACCTGGTCTTTCGTGACCCGTACCTCCTGGACTTCCTGGGGCTGAAGAATACTTACGCAGAGAAAGATGTCGAGGCCGCCATTCTCCGGGAAATGGAGTCGTTCATCCTTGAACTCGGCGTAGGCTTTGCCTTCATGGAGCGGCAGAAACGGATCACGGTGGACGGCGACGATTACTACCTGGACTTGCTTTTCTTTCACCGGCGACTGAAACGGCTGGTGGCCATCGAACTGAAGCTGGGCGATTTCAAACCGGCCGACAAGGGCCAGATGGAACTTTATCTGCGTTGGCTCGACAAATATGAGCGCCGGGAAGGTGAAGACAGTCCGCTCGGGTTAATCCTGTGCGCCGGGAAGAAGGAAGAGACCGTGCGCCTGCTCGACATGGAGAAAAGCGGCATCCGGGTTGCTGCCTACTGGACCGAAATCCTGCCCAAGGCACAATTGGAACGGAAACTCCATGAAGCCGTGCTTCTCGCGCGCGAACGGTTGACGGCCAAAAAGACTGCGGTACGTAAGCGCAAGCGCCTGGACGGAGGAAAGTGATTATATCCCAAACCGTCTTTACCCACAAAGGAGCAACATGAAAAAAAGAAGGCGTGAAGAAGACATGTATCCGGCAATAAAACGATACTTCATAAAGAAATTGGATTGCGAACATATTTCGGTGGACTTGCCCGGTCAAAAGAAAGTACACCTGCCTAGAAATCTCAGCAAAAGAGACCCCGATGTCCTTGGTATCACTACTGATGGTGAGGTTGTCGCGGCAGAAGGCAAATTATTGTCCCAGAGCGGCCAGCCATTTGAGGTATGTATCGAGCAGTTACTCAGCCTCAAGTCTTTTGCTGATCATCTCTATGCCTTCTTCCCAAAAGAAGAATGGAATGAATTGTCCGCGGATGATGTGAAGACGAACAGGAAACGTCTAAAGAATAAAGGGATTGGGCTAATCTTGGTCGATCAGAAAAGCAGGTGTTTTGATATCTTGAATGTTCCGCCGAATCCTGATGTCGAGGAGTCGAAACGAGATGCTGTCAAAAAACAGCTTGGCCTTCAGGCTGATGATCGAATTCCGGATATCGGTTGCTTATCTACATCGGATGCAACAGTTGCCAATAAACTGCTGTGCTTGGTAGACGAAACTATTACCGAAGCCGTGAGAACTGCTTTACGAAAAGTATTCAAGCAAGCCAAGAAAAAAGGCAAGAACTGGGATGTCTATCCGATTGCAGGCAGCGAAGGATGTGATGCCCGTGTGTTCCGGGTTTACTTTGATCACGGGGCGGTTGACGTGGAGATAGACCCATTCGGTGCCTACTTGAGAGATGGCAGGCCATGCATTTGGGTTTCCAAAGCGGTAGAAGATGATTTCTTTGAGACAAAAGGTAGGCGGTGTGACTCGATTGGAACACATGCATACTTTTTAGATAAGGGCGATGTGGTCTCTCTCTATGATGCAACCACGGATAGGGCGCGGCGGTGTTCCGAAGCTGGGTTCTGGTCATTCCTGATGCACCAGATTCCGTTTCTTGGCCGTTCGCGATCCGGTCTTGAGGATGAACTTGAAGCGGTAATTCGCGCGGCCAAACAATTGAAAGGCTAAAAACTATACAGGGTGCCAATATCTGACCCGCACGGTGACCAATTGCTGGTGTGACGGTAACGCCTACTTCTTCTTCCTCAACGCACGCACTTTTCCCCGAAGCTTCCGCCAAGGAACGGTCTTTCTCGGTCCGGGATGGAGCATGGTGTGGCAGTTCGAACAGACTACGAGGAGATCGTTTCTCGGGTCTATCTGCCGGCGTCCACTGCGCGCCAACGGTCTAATGTGATGCACCTCCGCGAACTTCACGCCGTAGGTTTTTTCAAAGGTAAAATCACAGACTCGGCATACATATCCATCCTCCAACGCCGCCCGACGATTTCGAGCATCTCTCTCTACTACACGCTTTATGACCTCATGCCTACGTCCCTCGATAAACCCCTTTTGCTTTTCATCATCTTTTATTTCTATTGGTGTTTGAAAAGGCACCCGATCCTTTTTTCGGATGCACGCCCCTTGCCGAGTCATACGATGAAAAAATGCATCGAACTCATCGAAACTCCGAAAACCATTATCTACGGCAATACTTCTGAGTCGAGGAACATGTCTATGAATGTATACGTCTACACGCTTGGTCTTGACGAATCCATAGATCACTGCCTCAAAACCGCGAATTGATCCGTCATTCACTATTGGATACCACATGGGCTGAAGAACCCAGACAAACGTGCTTATAACACCAATCCCCAGACCGCTGACTGGGTGCTTAGCGTAATTCTCCAACGCCCTATCGGCATAGTTTCGATCCTTTGCTTTTGCTACAGTCCGCAGCATCTGCCAAAGACGTTCCCTGTCCCCTTTTTTTCTCAAACAGTGCTCGATAGATCCAAGAGTGCCGCCCACTATGCCCGACCACTTCTTTCTTGCTCTGTCAATACTTCTCAAGATTTTCGGCGGAAAACCTCTTTCATACACGGCAAGCTTGGCTTCCGGGCCGCATTTACCTTCATAACGAAGAGCGCGATACAAGGCATCGAACTGTTGCGAAGTTGGCAGTCTCTTTCTACTGGTTAGATAGCTAAAAAATATGCAGAAGACACGTTGAGCACGGTGGTAGTTCCATTCATCATTGTGTTTCCGTTTCCAGTCGCGGCGGAAACGACTAAGTTCAACATGTAAATTTCTCGCTCCCATATTCATCCTCCTGTCTTGGTTTAATGCTCCGGGATTTTTCCGATGGATCCAACCTTAGGCTGAACTCATCCCGTTTTCGGCCCGGTCGGAGCGAAAGAGTTTTATGCCGCGAGTTTGGCACATTTGGTCGCATAGTCAAGCGGCGACAGATTATAGAGCAGTGATTCTCTGTATTGCCACGTCCAACCACCAGCGGATGTCGTGGCCGACTGCATTTCAATGCTTAACGGTGCCTTGAAGATTGCGCAGAATTCCAATCATCCCGCCCGTATCCTGACCACAATATCGCAAGAGTTGATTCCGTATCTTGCGCCGCTCGGCTGTGCTGACATCGCCAAATGTAACCCGCAGGAATTCCTGGCTGGCTGTTGATCCGTCTGCAATGGGCAAGTTGTCATAACTCCGCTTTGTCAAGGCCGGCATCACCCGCTTCAATGAATTGCTGCCATGCTGGCGAGGATGATAATAGGCGACCTTCCTGAACGGGATAATGAGGTCGTTGATTCGCTTCAGGACTTCACAAACCCACAGTCTGTGCGCCGGAAATGCTTGAGCCATCTGTTTGAGCATGTTTTTCTCAAAAGCCATGTAGAATACCAGGATCGTCCCGGAACGACCAATGGTATGCTTCAGACTTTGGAGAAGTTTCGGGCGAGGATCATTCCGGCCTTCGGCCAGAAATGAGTGATGAACTGGCTTCGCCCTTGGCGCATCGAGTACGTGCAGTGAATATTGAAAAGGTATCTGCTGGTAGGGCTTGGTTCCGTCAAAGATCGGAATGGGTGTGCTGAATGTCTCGAAATCAAGGAGCCTTACGGGATATTCGATCTCCGATAGGAAGCCTGCGATAGCGGGAGCATCGATATGAGGTCTGTGTGTCCTGAGACTTTTGACTTGGACAGCCTGGTACTTAGTGAATTTAAAGTCCTGCGGAATGTCTTTGATTTTGATGATACCGTTCTCAAATAGGTCAAACTTCTTGTTCCCGATCTGGTATAATTCAAAAATATTGTCTTTGGGCAGAAAAGACCAACAGGCATCCATAAGAGGGCATCCAACCGGTGTGCTGCACTGCGGGCCAATAGGAATCTTTGGACACTTGGCCGCCGCAATTATTTTCCGGATGCGAACAACATCTGTGGGAATCGTTCGGAGGTTCGCTTTAACCTCATTGCTGACATGGTGAATGCAGAACAGCTTCTTGATTCTGATCGGACCTCGTTTTACGTATTCCTGGTTAAGAGTCGCGATGTGGGTATGGTGTATCGGTAGTCCCGACTTATCGCAGACATACTTCTGGAAAGCCACATCCTGGATAAAGTGATCTTCGATATCCGTTGTGGATTTAACCTCGACAATATCCCATCCGCCTCTGACCGGAACAAGGATGTCAATCTGGGCGTAGAAGTCAGTAAAGGCAATGGCTGCTTCGTAGATCGGCTTGCGGCTCAAGAGCGCCTTCCTGGTGGCTGTGATTCGGTCTGAAAGACGGAGAGCTGTATCTATGGCGATACCACCCGGAAAGAGGGACTGAGCCTGGATGCCAACCTCTTGCCCGCGTTCGATGGCGGATGGAACATCATCACCTTCTGTGACCAAGTCCTTAGGTCTGTGAACCCGAGTCCACAACAACTTTGAGCACTGGAGCCCCGCCATGTAGTTTGTCTTGGTAATCAGCATCCACAAACTCCAACGTCAGGCCAATGGCTAATGGCGCTTGGATATGGTTAAACCTTGTTCTCTCGTCGTTCTATCGCTTGTCAAACCAAAGGTTATGCTTTGTCGAGCGTATCTCCAGATAGGAATACAAGGTCATAGCCGCAATGGTCGACGATGAATTTGACGAGCGCATCGGATGGGCGCGATTGGATGGCCAACATGCCGTGAGCATTTTGGAGGCGCTGTCTGTAAAGGAACGCGTAGTAGTTGAGTTGGGCGGCGCCGAGGCGGACTTGACATTCGATGTTGTCGGGCCGGCAGGACTTCACCTCGACTATGATGCGCTTGCGTTTTTTTCGTGCGCTCAGATCCAGATGCTTGTCCCATTTTATGATATAACCCTGACCTTTCAGATATGCTGCGACCTTGCGCTTGAGAGCCTCGTGATCCCGATAGGACGTTTGAAGCTTCGCATTGTCCTTCGATAGCCTGATGGTAAACGGACCCGTGTATTCTGGTAACTCCTTGGCAACAAACCGTCGCAGAATCGAGCCGCTGACGGATGAGGGACTTTCCGTCCCTGTTGTGAGTCGGGAGGGGCGGATGCCTGGGAAGTAGGTATCTGCAATATGATAAAGCCTTGGCGTGGTGTCCCCCGTAAAGCTGCCTCCGCGCCGACGAATGGCAAGCATATCAGAGAGGATGTTTCTGGCCTGGACATCCTTCAGATAGGCTATGTATCTGACGGTCTTTGTTCCTGGGGGGAGGTGACGGCTGGGAAGAAAGGGAAGATAGTTCGGAAGTTTTATGCAGTCTTTCCACCAAGCCTTCAGATTGGTCCAATGTCCGCTCCGCATCTGGGGCGTGAAAACTGTCGCTCTGGCATAGAAGCCGGTGATGTATCGCATGCCGTCGGCATGATTCTTGGATACGAAGAAGACGATTCCACCGTCCGCGAAGAAGCGCACATCGTTGCCCCGGTTCTCGAAGAATCCGTACTTCCATTTGTCGCGCGGCGGCCTGAAGTTCCATGATTCGCCGCCGTGGTGTTTACTCGGGTCGGTCGCGACCCACTTGAACCCTGAGCGGTCTGGGCTCACATCAGTCCATCCTTTGCTGTTCCAAGTCGTGTTGGCCAAGATGAATCGCATATATTCTCCTAACCTTCCACGATTTTGATTTCCTCTTCCGTCAGGCCGTACAGTTCGTACACCAGACGGTCAATCTGCTGGTCGGTCGCCTGCACGGCGTTCTGCAACGTCTCGCGCTCCCGCTCACCCTTCGCCGCCCGCAACTTCGGCACCAGCGTCAGCATTTTGTCCACAAGCTCAACAAGCCGGTCGTGGCGGGCACGGTCTGCGGGGTTCTTGAAATCTAGTCTTGGGAGAGGGATCTGGCGGAAATCCGACGGATTGATGTTTACATTTGGGAAGTGCGCGCGATACCAGTAGTTGATGAGTTTTGAATTGAACACGCCTAAAACAAATCTGAGTGAATAGTCGCTACCTGCTTTATGAATGATGTTTGCCAAGTTATGCGCGTTGTAATGCAATTCCGTATCTAAAGTCGCGACCAACCTGCGAGACAACGATTTATTCCGCATCGCGTGTAAAAGAATCTTTTCTCCGTTGAAGTATCGCTCATCGCGCGGGCACCAGAGCCACTCGCCATATGACACAAACTCGCCGCCCCAAAGCACTTCGTAGCGTGCGATATTCTTTCCGCGCAGAAGCCTCTTCCAGCTTTTCCGGGGTTGAAATCCCGTATATTTGGCCTTCTCTGCATCGGATCCTGTCTTGTAAAGAATAATTCCTTGAGATGAGTCCGTAACGTCGCCAAGCCGAATTTCCCCGGATTCCACTGTCTTAAACAACTTGGCCTGTCTTGGGTTCGTGTGGACGTTGATCCTGCACGATTCATCTTGCTGAACTACGCTTTGTGCAATCTGGAAAGACTCGTCCCAATCCATCCTCGCCACGCGCGTCTTGTCACTCTTGGGATCCAGCTTGTGAATTAAAAGCTTGTGAGTTGCAGTGCCATTGGTGTCCCGAATGTAAAAGAGCAGAACATTGTCAACAACCACCCCGGCGAAAACGCCTTGCGGGAGGTCAACCAACTCTGTGATCTTCCCTTGGGTGACGAGGCGCCGGCGCAAAAGCTCATATGAATGTCCCATGAGAAAGGTGTTGGGCAGAATGTTGCCAAACCGCCCGCTGGTTCTAAGCAGCGAGGTGCCGCGCAGAACGAAAATCTGGTACAGGTCGTATCGTTTCCCAAGCCTGCCAGCTTCCCCATATGCGGAGGTGTAATAATCGCGATGCTCGGCGGGAATATTCTCGATTTGAACGTATGGCGGATTCCCGATCACGATATCGAATCCCCCAACTTTCATGGCGTCGGGGAACTGCACGGGCCAGTCGAAGGCGTGGACACGCTCAAGGTCTGCGGAAACCTTTGAGAAGTCGGAGGCGATAAGTGAGTTTCCGCATTTGATGTTGTGGTATAGATTTGGCAATGCGCGTTCGTGTTCGTGGAAGAGGGTCATCTGCTGGGAAAGGGTGGTGTCATTTTCGCCTTCGAGGGCTTTCAGTAGCAACGAGAGCTTGGTGGTTTCGACGGCCTGCGGGTCGATGTCGACGCCGTAGATGTGGGTGGTGAGGATGCGTTTGCGTTCGCCGATGGAGAGACATGTTTCCCCTTTGGCGTTCTGATAGACGGCTTTGGCGTGTTTTTTAGAGAGGTTTGCCTGATGCCATTTCAGGCAATGGTCCAGCAGAAACTGATAGGCGCTGAGGAGGAAGGATCCGCTGCCGCAGGCCGGGTCGAGGATGCGAAAGGGGGGCGTGGTTTTGCCGCCAGCGAGATCGGCAGGGCTTTTGCCTTCAATCTGTTTGCCGATGGTGCTGTGGACGATGTAGTTCACGATATAGGCGGGGGTGTAGTATACGCCGCCGGCCTTGCGCACTTCGGGCTTTTCCTCGACTTTGGCCTGGTGTCCGGCGGTCAGGCGAATGACTTTGCCGAGGAAGCGTTCGTACACCGTACCGAGGATTTCCACGGGCATGACGCCGAAGTGGTATGGGCAACCGTGTTCGAAGTAGAGGCTTTGGAGAATGGGCTTGAGGGCATTGTCGTCCACGGCCAGACTCGGCGTGAGGGTGTCCGGCGCATCGGAGACGCCGATTTCTTTCTGGAAGTGGAACAGGCCGGAGTTGTATTTCTGATCGGCCTTGCGGCACACGCCGCTCATAAAACGGTTGTAGATGTCCGGCTGTTCACAGAGCTTGAGCAGTTGCCCGTAAGATTCCAGTCCGCGATCCTCGGCCATGCGCAGGAAAATGAGCCGGTCAATGATCCGTTGAACGGCGGCTGTGAGGTCTTCTTCCGACGACAAATCGCTGTTTCGCAGGGCGAGGTTTCGTGCCAGCACATCGCGCCAGCCTTCAATATCCTTCAAAAACTCGCTATCAACCTCGGAGGTGCCTCGCTTACGCTTGGAGGCAGCATACTTGTCGAACGTCCCAGACCAGATGGCCTCGCGCGAGAAAACGTCCCAAATCTCCCGCCAACGGTCAGGATACTCGGTGAACCCGAAATACTGGATACGGGCATGGCTGGCCTTATCGCCGGGTCGCGGGCGAGCGGCGCAATCGTAAACGCCCAGTTCATCGAAGTCGGTCAGGATGGACAGAGCTAACTTGGCGCTGAAACCGTAGCGGCGAAGTTGAAAGGCTGGCGCGGGATCGGCGCTGATATTGACGCCGCACTTTTTGGCTTCGACGTAGAACTTCGGCAATGTGCCGATGCGGAAGGTGTAGTCGGGTGCCTTCAGTTGGCCTTCCACATCCAAACTGTCTTCGGTAATGACTTCGCGATATTGGGGTGCGGTCATGGAGTGGTTGCGCACGTCCCAACCAAGGGCCTCGAAAAAAGGGTCTATGAGCGATTGGCGGACGTGAGCTTCCTTGACTCCAGGGGCGAGGAAGGACTGCCGGTTAGAGGTGAAGTACTGACATAGCTTTGCAACTTCATCTTTGCCTTGGTCGAATGTTTTACTCATAAGTGTTTAATCCTTATCCCCGGTTACCGGCAACTTTCAGACGCCGAACGAATAGCGTTTTATCCAGTGTGCCGCGAGCATACAACGGCGAACGAGGTGGGACAAGCGCAAATCAAGCGGCATAATGGACAGCGGGGAGCATCCACCCTTAGCCAGATTGCCGACCTGCATTGATGGCGCTGGAATAGGGCCGGACGCCCCCAGGACTTCCCAAGCGGATCAGGCCGGGGCGATTATAAGAATCAATCCGCCTTAAAACCAATCCGTTTTCTTGTCGGTTCCGGCGGGCGCATGAGTTCTCTGATTGCGTCGAAAACGGCTTTGAATTGCACGTCGTATTTCTTCTCAAGTTCGGCCAGCTTGTGCGCCAGTTCGACGTTTGAGGTCAACCATTGGCGGATACGAACAAAGGCGCGCATGATTTCAATGTTCACACTTACCGCGCGCGGGCTGTGCAACACGCTTGACAGCATGGCAACGCCCTGCTCGGTGAAGGCATAGGCCGGTTTCCGTCTGCCGCCGTGTCCATAACTTGAAGTGCCAAATTGGAACATCAAGTTTGTAAGTTCCTGCGGTTCAAGTTGAAGCATGAAGTCATCAGGGAAGCGTTCGCGGTTGCGTTTCACGGCCCGATTGAGTGCCTTGGTTTCCACGCCATACAGCGCGGCCAGGTCGCTATCCAACATAATCTTCTGGCCGCGGAGAAGCATGATTTTCTTTTCAATACTTGCCGCAGGTATCAGGTCGGTCTTGTTAGGCTTAGGCATGGGCAGGGACTTCAAAGGTTGTCAGGATGGGGGTTTCCGGTTCGGGCAAAGGAAATTCTTCAAGATAAAGCTCCGTGGCTTCCCGCAGGTTGGCCAGGGCTTCGTCAAAAGTCTCGCCTTGCGTCGTCGTGCCTGTCTCCGGGTTTGTGGCGATGAACCAGTCTTTTTCCTTATGAATGACTGCTGATAGTCTCACAACATTTTCCTTGTGTAAATTGAACTATATCATGTCATGAAGTAATGAAGCAAGCAGTTTGTCACGCTGGGCACGCCAATTTTTGGCGGTCATGGATTTCAGGATGGCACAAATTGCAGCCTTGTCGATCTTGCCGGGATTGTCGGTGAGTGGAGGTAGCGCCGGTGCATTGCCGATTAAGACGGGCATGGAGCCTACGGCTTCCTTCATTGCCTTTTCCCCGACATGCGTATAAGTGTCGTGCATGGCCAGCGTTGAATGGCCCACAATCGCCATTGTCACCGAAAGCGGTGCGCCTGCTTCCCGGAGCAGGGAAACGGCGGAATGTCGTAATGAATGAAATCCGGCGGAGATAACCTTGCGAACACCGTGGCCGTCTCGTTTTGTCACAATCCCATTTTTCTCGAAATGCTGTTGAACAATCTTGGATACCGCATACGGCCCTGTTTCCGTATAAAGTTTTGCCATTTTCGGGAGAATATAGCCTTGCCGATTTTCCGGCGGTATTTCAGCAAGGATATTCGCAAGGGTAGGGTGCAAAGGAACAGTCAATTCCTTGCCGTTTCTCCTGGCCGTTTTGCGCGGCATATACCGGATCAAGCCCCGCTTCAGGTCTATGTTGCCCCATTCCATTGTCGCGGCGTCCGCCAGGCGTGCCCCCAGGTAGAGCCCCAGGGCCAGCATGAGGCGGAGTTCACCTTCCGCGCTTTGACATATTCGCTTTAATTCCTCGACGGTTAATTCCCGGCGGCTTTGCGGCGCCAGTCCTTTTTTCCGTTGGATCTCCTCCCACGGATTATTCTCTATTCTGGCTTTATCCTTCAGGACACGGAAAACCAGTTCACAGACGCGGACATGCTTATTGAACGTGTTGGCCGTGACGCCCCGGCCCGCCAGGTGTGCGGCATATTCCCCGGCAATTTCCATATTCACACCCCGCAGGCTTTTAATGTCAGGATGTTTTTCAACAAGCCAGCGTTCAAAACAGCCCCATTGCAGGGCGTAGGTTGCCAGCGTAGCCTTGCCGCTGTCAGGCCGGTTAGAAGCCTTTTCGTAATTATCCCAGGTGGCAACGATGCTTAATGGCGGGTTTCTCTTTCCATTAAGGATGGCCAATTCATCTTTTGCCCCTTCAATCCGGGCTTTCACGTTCTGAAGGGTTTTGATTTCATCTTCGACCAGAAACGGCTCCATGATTTCAGCCAAGCGTTTTTCCGCTTCCCGGCGGACGGTCCGGCTGGTAGTCTTCATAAATTTCTTGCCTGCCACCGTCCAACAGGCATAATAGGTTTTGTTTCGGAGAATGAGGTAGCCTTTACGTGTTTTCATGGGTTGCGCCTTCCCTCTGTTGGTTTCTTTTGATAGCGCAATTTAAGCAAAACCGAGGCGAGGTGTCAACTACAAAAAGGTAGCAAGGCGAGTATGGATACGGAGAAATAAGAGCATATACTGGACTCAAAATCCAGCGGTGGCAACACCATGAGGGTTCAACTCCCTCCTCCGGCACTCAGCTTTCGTATGGCCTGAACCAAACCCTGCTGTCCGTTGCCGGTCAGGGTCATACGGGCTATGGAGGTGCTTATGAAAATCGCTGTCCTGGCGGGAAGTCCCAAGGGTGAGATGAGCATTACCCTGCAATATGTCCGGTACATCCAGAAAAAAATTCCGGCCCATTCATTCGGCATTATTCAGATCGGGAACCAGATCCGGAAACTGGAAAAGGATGTTGTCGCGTTTCAGGCCGTCCTCGATGAAATCCGGAAGGCCGATGCCGTTCTCTGGTGTTTTCCCGTTTATTTTTTACTGGTTCCCTCCCAGTTGAAGCGATTCATCGAACTGGTGCTCGAACGGCATGCTGAGGCGGCGTTCGCCGGAAAATATGCGACGGCCTTGACCACCTCAGTTCATTTCTACGATCATACCGCGCATAATTATATCCGGGCGATCAGCGAAGACCTGGGCATGCAGGCGGTCCCCGGTTTTTCGGCCGACATGGAAGACCTGCTGAAACCGTCAGGCCGGGCCGGCTCGATTGCTTTTGCACAGGATTTCACCCGGACCATTGCCGCGCAGGCGCCGGTCGAAAAAGCGTTCGCACCTGCGAATGTTCCCGTTCCGGAATACCTGCCGCCGGCGATTCCGGACGTCCCCAAGACGGGTTGTCGCCGGATCGTATTGTTGACCGATGCCAGCGAGGCCGACGTCAACCTGCGCCGGATGACGGATACCTTGGTGCGTTCCCTGCCGAATGCCGTGGACGTAGTCAATATCAATAGCCTGGACCTCAAGGGCGGATGTCTGGGATGTTGTCGGTGCGGCGACGACAACGTCTGCGTGTACCGTGACGATCTGATGCCGTTGTTCCGGGACAAACTCATGCCGGCCGACGCCATCGTCTTTGCCGGGGGGATCCGCGACCGGTATCTCTCCTCCCGGTGGAAAATGTTTTTCGACCGGACGTTTTGCAACGGCCATGCTCCGTTGATGATGGGCAAGCAGACGGCGTGGATCGTATCCGGGGCGCTTCGGCAATTGCCGAATCTCAGGCAATGGCTGGAAGCCGGCGCCGAAATGGGCCGGATGCATCTGGCCGGTATCGTCACCGATGAAGACGCCGACGCCACCCGGACAGCGGCACTGTTGAGTGACCTGGCAATGCGCCTCCTGCGGCATGTGGAGGAACACACGCCGGTCCAGCCGACCTTCCTAAGCGTCGGCGGTCACAAGATTTTCCGGGACCTGATTTACGAGCTCCGGTTTGTTTTCAAGGCGGATTATCGTTTTTTCGCAAAGCACGGCATGTTCGATTACCCGCAGAAAAATATCCGGAAGCGCCTGCAAAGCGGGTTCCTCTCCCTGCTGATGGCGATCCCGGCATCCCGGCCCGCCTTCTACCGGATGGCAACGTCAAAAATGCTGAAGCCGTATCAGAAGATCATTGACCAGGCATGATTTGAATGCATTGTCACCCGGAGCCAAGACACCAGGAAGACATTACGACCGGGAGATCGAGCGTCAATCACGGAGACGGGGCCGGGGTGGTGTGGAGTGTCCAAACGCGGCGATTGACGGTGGCGAGGCGTTCGACCAGGGCGCGGTAAGGATCATTCTGAATGTTGACAAGGCCAAAGTTGTCGTTCTCGCCGTCGCCAGAGCGCCCGCCTTTAGGCTGATCCATATACTGGAACCAATGGTAGCCGAGGAAGTAGGGCTGGGACATCCAGATGGTGGCACAATGCTCGAATTTGGCGGCGCGGGCCATTTGGTTTGAAACCCTGGGCTGGATGACGGAGGGTGGCGGATAGGTATTAGGCAAACCGCTATCCTTGGCGCGAAAGCTGAACTCCGTGATGAGCAACGGTTTCCGGGCAAGGTCATAGAACGGGCGGAACGTCAGATCGGTGCGCACGCGCATGGAGGTCGTCAGCCACAGCGCCAGTTTGCCGAGCACGCCCGCCTCGTAGTAGTTGATGGAGACCACGTCGCAATACTCGCCGCAGGCCTGCACGACCGGCCAGGGGACGATGGCCCAGAGGAACCGGCATCCCAGAATCAGATGGTGGGGATCTTTGGCGCGAATTGCCTCAACGGCCGTCTTGAAATACTCACGCGCGACGAGGAGGACGAAAGCCTCGCGGTCCCGTTGCGCTTGGGCCGGGCCCCAGGAAATCAGTTTTTGCCGTGAAGCCAGTTCATTCCAATCTTTCAGGTTCGTGGACCATACGGCATTGAACCGATCAACGGTCTGATAGCGCTCCCGGAAGAACTCGACGAGCCGTTGTTTGCCGGGCGCTTCGGGCGGGAGCGCCATGTATCCGGGGAATAGGTCGGGGCCGAGCCGCCAGTCTTTGGCCCAAGGCAGTTCGTTGTCCAGATAGTATCCGATGAGGTAGGGGTCGTTGGCGGTGGCCTCGGCGGCGGCGGCGCGCTTCCGGATATGTGCCTGAACCTCCGGGCTGAAGAAGTCCGGAACTGTCTTATTGCCCCTTAGCCCGCCGGCTCCCAACTTGCCCCATAGTCCGCTGGACACCGACAGTTCTTTTGTGTAAGGAAAGGCACCGCGCAATTCGCTGCCCGACCAGTTACCCAGCGTGTTGAGACCCCAGGCGTGAAGCCGGTTGGCCGTGATCCTTGCCCAAGCTTCGACCGACCCATGCTTGGCCAGCACGTTCTCACGATAGGGCTGGCGGTTCGTGTCTCGTTCCGTATCGCCGGTCGGATTGACCACGCAAACGCCGAGCGACAGGAAAGCACCGCCATCAGGCGTGACGAACCACCAGTGCCGGCCGTCATAGTGCGTGCGGAACGCCGCTCCCGGTCCGAACGACAATTTCTTCAGGCCGCTAAAGCGATCCAACACCAGGGACTCCTCAGCGTAACTCACCAGACTGAGCGCGAGGCTCGCGAATAGTGTGACCAGAATGGCTATGTGACCGGTCCGGTAATATTCAGCTTTTGCGCACATTTCTTTTGCCAAGTATTTTACCGTCGCTCATTCGTACCCGCCGTTTAAGTTTTGTCCAGATTTTCAACGGATTCCGGCAAGATCAGGAAAAGCCCAAGTTGCCAAAGCAGCACCGCCGAAAAAATGGCCCACTGCAAAACCGGAAAATTCGACATGAAAGGTATAATGAGCGCAAAATAGAATACAATCAAAAAAAGGATGAAAAATTGCCCCAAAGAAGGCCACGATTCTTTGTTGCGTAATTTCAGGGATAAAATAAGGAAGGATAGCCCCATGGCACTGCCCAAACCACCGTAGGCCATCTTAGCCCCAAAGTCGTGTATCATTTGCATCGCATGTCCGCTTCCTTCCGGGCAAATCCCGACCAGGCTGAACCCGATTCCGCCGACACAGCCGCTGAATAAAAAGAGACGCGCCAAGAAGGCATGACGCCCCAGCAAGCGGCGGTACGCAAAAATGAAATATAAGATAAAGAAAAGGCCGGCGATCCCCGTGCTGATAATAAAAAACCAGCCACCGACCGGATTCAGGCTGATGTTTCCCTGCCGGCTGATGCGATAGACATCAATGCAATATCCGTTGTCCATGGGATAGAACGCCCGGGCAATGGCCCAACAGCAGAGTAGAAGAAATATGACGGGAAGGTAAAGTGCGGCAAATTTCTTTTTGTGCCACCGCCCGGTGATTAATCCATGCCAATCGAATGCCATATATAGCACCTTGATTTTGCGCGAACATCCACGTTTCAGCGATTGTTTTCAGGCAGGCAGTGCCTAATGCCACCAATGAATACACAATAGCTTGCCCTTCACGAATACAACAAGAAGAAAAAACGTCTTATTTGAACCGCTGCCTCAAAAATCTCGGCTGAACCACATGACGGAGCCCTGTCGCCGGCGGTTGCCCTTTGACTTGGGGAATGTTTCCTTGATCTCATCAGCTGAATCAGTGTAATCTGCACAGCTTCAGTGGCCGGCTCAGGTGGCTGAGTAGTTGCGAACTTTAAACCTCAATAACCAAGGATTTATGAATAACCCCTATCAACAATTTGTGGCGACCTATGCGCGGTTAGTCGGTGAACAATACCCGCTGGGAACCGCCAGTCCCTGCCCCCGTGTCATCATCCCGCGGGAAGCCCCGTGCGTGCTGCTGTTTTCGCCGCATCCGGATGACGAGTGCATTACCGGCGCCTTGCCCTTGCGGCTCATGCGCGAACGCAAGCTGAACGTGATCAATG
This sequence comes from Kiritimatiellota bacterium, assembly GCA_026398415.1. Classification (GTDB taxonomy): domain Bacteria; phylum Verrucomicrobiota; class Kiritimatiellia; order JAAZAB01; family JAAZAB01; genus VSJD01. The sequence continues at coordinate 33,381 of JAPLSY010000088.1, forward strand.
TGGCCGTGACCCAGGGCAGTCGCAAGGACCGGCAGGATGAACGCCTGGCGGAACTGCGCCAGGCTTGCGATTACCTGGGCTGGGGCGTGCTCCAGACGGCGGAACGGGGCCTGGAAAAAATCAACCTGGCAAACCGGGAACAGAATCCGGCCGCCTGGGCGGAGATGGTCGGTGTGGTCGCCGAAATTTTGAGGAAAAAACAGCCGCGCCTGATTTTTGTGCCGCACGAAAAGGACTGGAACAGCACCCATGTGGGCACGCATTATCTGGTCAACGATGCGCTCAAAACCATGGGAGAAAGTTTCTGCTGTGGCGTGTGCGAGACGGAATTCTGGGCGCCCATGGGCAATCCCGATCTGATGATCGAGTCCAGCGTGGCGGATGTGACCGACCTGGTCACGGCTTTGTCGTTCCATGTGGGCGAAGTCAGCCGCAATCCGTACCATGTGCGCCTGCCGGCCTGGATGCAGGATAATGTCCGCCGGGGCGGGGAATTGGTGGGTGGGCAGGGGGGGGATGCGCCCACTTTTGCCTTTGCCACGCTGTACCGGTTTCGATCCTGGATCCACGGTAAATACAAGAAGGCCGACAAGCACGGCAAATTTGTGTCGTGTAACGATAATCTGGAAAATATACTTGGCTGAGTGTCCACTTTAAGGGAGGTTGTCATGCAAGCAGGGTTGGCCCGAATTGAAATTACGCCGTCAGGACCGATTCGAATGGAAGGCATGCTGCGCGCACACGACTCGACCGGCGTGCACGACCCGATTTTTGCGAAAGCCCTGGTGCTGTCCAACGGGCCGCAACCGGCCGATGCTTTTGCCATTGTTGCTTTGGATGTCTGCGCGATGTCGGCGGAGAGTTGCCGTACGATCCGGGCCCTGGCGGAAAAAAGGACCGGCATTCCCTTTGACCGGATTATTGTGGCGGCCAAACACAATCACTCCGGACCGGCCACCCGGGATCCCGAGAATGCCACGACAAGCACGTCCCAATACAATCACTCCACACCGGCCGACCGGGATAGCCAAAACGAGCGCGAAAAAGACTATGTCCAGAGTTTGGTTAAGAAGGTGGTGGCGGTGATCGAAGAGGCGGCCGGCCGCCTGGAACCGGTGGCCATCGGCTGCGCCTCGGGACGCGAGGAGACCATCAGTCATTACCGCAGACTGCTGGCGGATGATGGGCATGTGGTCATGAATTGGGAACCGTGGCCGGCGGAGCGCATTGTCCGCCCGCTGGGGGTGATTGATCCGGAAGTGGGCGTCTTGAAAATTGTGTCGGCGGACGGGCAGAATCGTCTGCTGGGGGTGCTGTTCAATCATGCGGGGCATCCGAACGTGATGTCGGGTGACAATTACCTGATCACGCCGGATTATCCCGGGCGCGCCGAGGTTTTGTTGGAAGAAAAGTGTGGCGGGCTGGCGATTTTTGTCAACGGTGCGCAGGGGACAATGGATATTGACGGGTTGCGCGACCGCGATTGGGCGGGGATAGAGCGGGTCGGCGGCGCACTGGCAGAGGCTGTGGCGGGAACCCTGACAGCGGTTGCGCCGCGGGCGACGAGCCGCCTGCGGCGCGGAGCGTGCCATTATACCGTGCCGGCGCGCAAGATTTCAGACGAGGAAAAAACCTGGGCGGAAACGATCGTCAAACAAACGGGCGGAGTAGTGAAACCGGTGGCCGACGGGGTGGGGGACGATTACAAGGCCAATCTGTTCCTGCGCTTATGGAAAGCGCAGGATCAGGCGATTGACCTGGAGCAAACCTGCCTGGCCGTGGATGATTGCGCGTTCATCAGTTTCCCGGGCGAGTTGTTCACTGAAATCGGTCAGCGGATCAAGGCGGCCAGCCCATTCCGCCACACCTATATTCTCGGATTGGCCAACGGCAGCATTGGTTATGTGCCGACCCGCGAGGCCATTCGACAGGGCGGCTATGAGCCGCTGGTGCGTCGCGTGGATGACAGCGCGGCCGAAATCATCGAGGAACAAAGCCTGGCCCTGCTCCGCCGCGTCCATGGGTTGGCGTGACACCGCGAGCGCCATCAGCTGCCATCTGCGCCCCGGCCGGCATTACCGCCCGGAATCTGCGGCAACGGTTGGACGATAACGCCGGTCGTTGATTTCATCAAGGTCGCTGAAACCGTCTCCATCGGAATCCACACGGAGCGGATTGGTCTGCCAGGTATGGATCTCATCGTAATCGGGAATACCGTCGCCATCCGTGTCGATTGCCACCGTCACCCGCACCTTAAGTTCTCCGCTCATGCCTGAAGGCAGGGAGAAATTGTTGCGGAACTTCAGCTCGCCGGAACTACCCGCCACCACATTGGTCTCCTGGCCGATGAAGTAGGCCATGTTCGTCTGATTGCCGATCCGCATCAGGAGTGCGCAGGCCGGCGCATTGACACCCAGATGGTTCTTCATGGTATCCGGGTTGCCTGCTGCCCCATATTTGGCGAAGGAATCGCTCCATTGGCCGATGGCGACACAATGAATAATGTTGTCTTTGTTGGCGGATATCCCGCTGGGTTGCCATAGCTGGTTGGCCTGCACGGTGACCAGATGCTCTTCCGGTCGGTCCGGATTTGCCCGGGGCGTCGCGCAACCGGCGATGGCCAGGCCCAGCAGAAGGAAATAACGTGGAGTGTTAAGCGTGGAGCGGGGAGCGCAGAACGTACAGCGGAAACCATTAAATAATCTGTTGTACATATCCGTTTCCGCTCTATTCCACAGCTTCCATCATCCGTTTTTCCGTTCGAATTCCTTCATGAACGCCACCAGGGCTTCGACGCCTTCCACGGGGCAGGCGTTGTAAAGCGAGGCCCGAATACCGCCCACGGAACGATGTCCTTTCAGGCCTTTCAGTCCCTGCTTGGATGCTTCCTTGACGAACGTTTCTTCCAGCGCTTCATTGGGCAACCGGAAGGTGATGTTCATATCAGAGCGGCACTCGCGCCGGGCCGTCCCCTTATAAAATCCGCCGGCATCCAGCAGGGCATAGATCAGGCCGGCCTTATCCACGTTTTGACGATGTAATGAGCCCAAGCCCTTTTTAAGGATCCAGCGCGAAACCAGCATCATGATATAAATGCTGAAACAGGGCGGGGTATTGTAAAGCGAATTTTCCTCAATAAACGTTTTATAGCGCAAAATAGTCGGCACTGCGGGCGCGGCTCGTTCGGCCAAATCCTTGCGGATCACCACCAGGGCTATGCCGGAAGGCCCCAGGTTCTTCTGGGCGCCGGCATAGACCAGTCCGAATTGGTTGATGTCAAAGGGGCGCGAGAGGATGTCCGACGACATATCCGCCACGAGCGGGGATGCGGTTTTTGGGAATATTTTCCATTGGGCGCCGGAAATCGTTTCATTCGATGTCAGGTGAACATAGGCGGCGCCGGGGGTCAGCTTGAATTCGGCCGGGGCGGGAACGCGCGTGGGGATTTCCTTGCCGCAATCGGCGGCGACGTGTACCTGGCCGATATGAGCGGCTTCCTTGATCGCCTTGCCGGCCCAAGCCCCGGAATTAAGGTAATCGGCTGTCTGGCCCACGCCCAGCAAATTCAGGGGTACCATGGCGAACTGCATGCTGGCGCCGCCGGCCACGAACAGCACGGCATAGTCATCGGAACAGCCCAGCAATTGCTTGTAGTTAGCCACGGCCTCGGAATGCACCGCGTCGTATTCCTTGGCACGGTGACTGCTCTCCAGGATGGACATACCGGAGCCTTTGAAATCCAGCAATTCGCGCTGGGCTTCCTGCAGGACTTCTGACGGTAGCACGGCGGGGCCGGCATTGAAATTATAGACACGTGACATGGCAGCCTCCTTCTTATTAATTTATGATTGCGGATTTATGATTGCTGATTACTGACCTCTGAATTATTGCGAGAAGTTGATGGAATGCAAGTGGCATCTTCCTATAGTCTTCAGCCTGCAGTCTATATTGCTGAGTAGCTACAGCCGGAAAACTGCTCCCAGCCGTTGGCCCAGCAGGCGATTGGCCAGCAGCAGGGTGATGCCGAGGAATAACATGGACCAGACGCCGAGCGCGGCCGCCAGGTAAGGACCGTTACCAAGCACTTGGAACAATTCAAAGAGCGCCTTGGTTATGGGATAATAGGCCTGCTTCTGGGCCAGCATCAGCGAATCCGAAACCTCCAGCATGGCAAAGCTGAAGGCCAATAGGCCACCGGCCATCAGGTTGGCGCTGATCAAGGGCAAGGTGATGCGGGTGATGGTTCGCACCGGCGGACAGCCGAGATTTTCGGCCGCTTCTTCCAACGATACCGAAATCTGTTGCAGACCGGCCACCGCTGCACGCACCACATAAGGCAGGCGGCGCACCGCATAGGCGATGATCAGCAGGAAGGTCGGATTATCGGTCGGATTGAGGCCCTCAAACAGCCGTCCGGGCTGGCTCATGGTGATATAGCCGAATGCCAGCACAATGCCGGGGACCGCCAGCGGGAGCATAATCAGCGTATCCAGTGCGCCACGCCAGTGCAAGGAACTACGCACAATGACCACCGCCGCGGCGACTCCCAGGATCAGGTCGGCGCCCATGGCCAGCAGGGCATAAAAACAACTATTACGGATGCTGGGCAGGGTGAGGCCATGTCCGAGCGCCTGGCGATACCATTCGAGGGTCCATTGCGAGGGCGCCACGGAACGGTACCAGGCCTGGCTGAAACTTGTGAGGATCACGCCGATATGCGGCAGGATCGCCAGCAGGAACACGATCGCAAAAAGACCGAACGCCGCGCCGGCACGCGCGCCGCGCAGCTGTTGCATACTTCCCGCGGTGCTTCCCTTGGCCATCATCGCGTAGCCGGAGCGGCCGAACACGCCTTTGCCGAGAGCATAGAACCCGGCCGAAGCCACCAGCATGACCACGACCAGCGCATACGGCAATGGGCTGTCGCCGATATCCTGGATGCCGTTATAAATCTGCACGGCGGTCACCCGCAGATAGTCGAACATGAGCGGCGTGCCCAACTCGGTAAACGACCAGATAAAGACCAGGGTGCCCCCGGCAAACAGGCCGGGCATGATCAACGGCAGGGTGATGCGCCGGAAACGTTGCCAGCCGGCGCACCCCATGTTTTCAGCCGCTTCTTCCAGCGTTGGGTCCACATTGGCGATGGCCGCCACGGCGTTGAGATAAAAAATGGGATACAGGTGCAGGGCCTCTGTGATAGCCACTGCCCAGAACCGGCCGCGGCCCAGCCAGTCAACGGTTTGGGACCAGTCCATCAAATGCAGATTGACCAGCACGGCGTTAATTACGCCGTAATGTCCCAGGATCTGGCGGATGCCGATGACGCCCACAAACGGCGGCAGGATCATGGGCAGAAGAATCAGGCCGGTCAGCCAGGTTTTGCCCCAAAAATCGAACCGCGCCGCCAGTATCGCCAGCGGCAGGGCCATGCACACCACCAGTCCCGTTGTGACGATGGCCAGGGCCAGGCTGTTGAGCAGGCCTTCAATGTAAAGCGGGTTTTGAACGAGTTCCCTGAAAATGGCCAGGGTCCACTGGCGGTTGAACACGAAGGCGCTTTTCACCGTCAGCGCCAGCGGCCAGAAAAAAAACAGGCCCAGCAGGCTCAGAATGGCCGCCGCGATCAGTATGGCGCCGGTGTTTTTCATGGCATCTCCGCCAGGGCCCGGGCTTGCCGGTACTGGTTCCTGAAAAAAAGGACCCATTCCCGCACCAGCCGCGCTTCGGTTAATTTATCATCCAGTTGCCGGGCTGTGATTGCCAGGGCTTGGGGGTATTCCGCGTTGGGCGGCAGGGCCATGAAGGCGGCAAAAGCGTCCGGACAGGCGGCCGGCCCGCCGTTACGGTTGATGGCCTCCCAGGCGCTGGCCAGTTCCGCATGCGTGTCAATGCACACTGTTCGAATCAATGTTCGGATGAGCGCAAACAGCGGTCCGGTCCAGGCGGCCTGATACGTGAAATCGCGACCCTGCGTATAGGGCAGGGCGGTTGGATCGGACATCGTCTGCAGAAAGGGCGGCGCATACATATCTTTGCGGATCGGGAGCCGGCGCAGGGCATAGCGTTCTGGACCGCCGCTCTCGCCCACGCGCGTGTTCCAGAGCTGTTGTCCTTCCGGGCTTAGGCAGAAATCAATGAACCGCTCCGCCAGTTCGCGATGCGGGGCGCCCCGCACGAGACTGATCGGATCCACCGATACGGAGGAGCCACCGCTGGGCGTGATATAAATCATACGATGGGACCGTTCGTTGCGGGCAATCATTTCACTTTCAAAACGTCCGTAAAAATCAATGCACATGCCGGCGGCCGCGGCGCCCTGGGCGACATCGAGCGGCACTTTGCTGGCGGCGTCGGTAAAGTAACGGGCATTGGCGCCGATCTGGCGGATGACCCCGAATGCGCGTCGCCACCCGGCGGCAAACGCCGCTGGTGCGGCCAGAGCCGCCAGTGCGGCCGACGCCTCCGGTGCGGCCCGGTCGGCCGGAATACCGCGTTTGGTTAGTTCAGCCCGCATTTGCTCCTGGATCAGCATTTCAAACGCTTTGTTGATGGACCCGCTTTTGGTGGGATCGGCCAGCGCCACCAGGCGGTAATAGCTGAAATCGGCCAGGTCGGTCCAGCTTTGCGGCGCCCGGAGGATGCCGTGGTCCGTGAGCACATCCTGATTCCAGCAGATGCCGAAACTGCTGAGACAGCATCCGTACCAGCGGTCATCCGGATCGTAAAACGCCTCGCCGGAAAATGTGGATGGGATGATGGCGTCGGTCAACCATTCCGGATGACGCTGGCGCAGGCCACAGGGGGATGTATGCCCTTTGCGGGCTTGCTGGGCATGGTCGTACGCTCCGCCGCCGAAGAATAAATCAATGCCGATGCCGTTGCGGTCCACTCGCTCGGCGGCGGCAAATTCGCTGTCGAGATACCGGACAATTTCACTGGTGCCGCCGATGTTCCGCCAATCGATCGCCACGGCTTCGCCGAAACGTGCGCGGTGCCAGCGGCGAAAGGCCCGTTCGAATTCATAGCGCACGGCTTCATTATGCGGGCTCATGATTACGAGCGTGCGGGCGCCGTTGGGTGCCGCTTCGCGCTTTGGCTGGAGCAGGAACGGCACCAGGAGCACGAGGGCCAGCGCCAGGAATAGTAAAAGGGCGGAGATGTTGGGGCGGTTCATGGGAAAAAACATAAGCAAACGTCGAACGGCCAACGCTCAACTCCGAATGTCCAATGTCGAAGACCAAAAATTAATTTTCATAGAATATGTCCTCATGATCCGGGCCGTCGTCAGGTGTCTGTCGTCCGTCGTCTATCTTTACTCCGCTGCCAGCACGATCACATCATCCGGATTTACGTGGAACGGGATTTCGACCGCCGGTGCGGCCGCCGCCGGCAGGGCCGGTCCGCCGGGGATTCCCGGGCCGCTTTCCAGTGCCTTGATGACAAAACCATCCGACATCCGGATCCAAAATTCCGTGGCTTCCCCTAAATAAATAGTTTCCGTCAGGCGCCCGGCAAAACGGTTGAGGTCCGTGCCGGAAGATGCGCGCAGGTGCAGGGCTTCGGGACGAATGGCCAGGGCAACCGCCGCACCCGGCTGAAAAGCGCCGTGCAGGTCGCGGGCCGTCCATTCACCGAAGGCCGTGGCGATGGTGACAAGGCCGTTTATCACGGCACGAACCTTGCCCGGAACCAGATTGGCGCCGCCGATAAAGTCGGCAACGAATCGGTTAGCCGGCCGCTCATACAGGTCGCGCGGCGGGCCGACCTGTTCCACGCGGCCCTGGCGCAAGATTGCGCAACGGCCCGCCATGCTCAGGGCTTCTTTCTGGTCATGGGTGACGTAGATCGTGGTGATGCCCAGCTGCTTGACCAGGCGCCGGATTTCGACGCGCATTTCCAGGCGCAGTTTGGCGTCCAGGTTGGAGAGCGGCTCATCCAGGAGCAGGCAGGCTGGATCAATAACCAGTGCCCGTGCCAGCGCGACCCGCTGTTGTTGGCCGCCGGAGAGCTGATTTGGCTTACGCCGCGCCATGTCCTCCATGTGCATGGCCTTCAGCATGCGCCCGACACGTTCCCGCCGCTCCGGCGCGGGGCAAGTTCGCCCCGGCACTGTCAGGCCGAAAGCTACGTTGTCGAATACCGTCATGTGCGGCCAGAGGGCGTAATTCTGAAACACCATGCCGGTATTGCGGCGGTGGGGCGGAAGGTCGTTGACGGGTTGTCCATTAAACAGGATGCGGCCCTCGTCGGGGGCGCAAAAACCCGCGACCATGCGCAGGAGCGTGGTCTTACCACAGCCGGAAGGTCCCAGCAGGAAAAAACATTCGCCGTCGCGGATTTCCAGGGACACGCCATCCACGGCCGTAACGGTGTCAAACCTTTTGACGATGGACTGGAGGGAGAGATTCATGCAGCATTTTCTTCAACGCCGCCCGTTTTTTCTGGATCAACTGCTGGGCGATCATAATGACCGTGTTGGTTGACCAGTACAGGACCAGGGCGGAGGGCATATTGTAAAACATGACCAGCATCATGACCGGCATGAAGAACAAAAGCATTTTCTGCTGGGATGCGTCCGTGGCGGGCGTCATGGATTGTTGCCAGGCCTGGGTGGCTGCCATGAAAATGGGCAGGATGTTGAGCGCATCCCAGCCCAGCAATGGAATGGTGAAGCCAAACTGGATCAGGCGCTCCGGTTCGCTGAGATCCTTGATCCAGAGGAAGTCGGCGAAGCGCAGTTCGATGGCACTGCGCAGGACGACGAAGAGGGCGATGAACACGGGAATCTGAATCAGCATGGGCAGGCAGCCGCTCACGGGATTGACCTTGTTCTGCTTATACAAGGCCATGGTCTCTTCCTGCAGTTTGCGCGGGCTGTCTTTGTGTTTCTTGCGTAGTTCCGCGATCAGGGGCTGGAGCTCCTGCATTTTCTTCATGCTCTCGGTGCTCTTGTGGGTCAACGGCCAGAACAGAATGCGAATCAGGACCGTAAGCAGAATGATGGCGATCCCGTAATTGGGAATAACGCTGTAGGTGGCATTCAGCACGATGAGCAGGAATTTACACAGCGGCGACCACATGCCGAAATCCATGACATCTTCCTGATGCAACCCCAGTTTCCGCAGGAGCGAATACTTTTTCGGCCCGGTATAAAGTTTAAGCGTCTGGGTCACGGATTCGCCCGGATTAAGGGTCCGTGCGGGGACAAAGGCTTGTGCGCTCACGGCTTGGATCGTGGCGCTCTTGGGGGCTTGGCTGGGGTCCTGGGTTTCGCCGGGCGCCAAGGCGCGCTCCGCTATCAATTGGTAACCCGCAGTTCCACCCTCGGGTGCCAGAATCTGTACAAAAAACTTGCTCTTTACGGCCACCCAGTCTGCCGGCGAATTAGTCTGGAAAGCAATGGTCCGGGGCACGTGCTTGTCCTCGTCCGCCTGCTGTTTAAACAGCTTGGGCAGGTTGCCGGCCCAGTATTTGACGCCTTCGCCGCCGCTCGAATTGAGCACGTCGACGCCCATTGATTCCACGCCGGTGGTTTTAGTTTCCTCCTTGCCGATCCGCATGGAACCGAGCTGGACACCGCATTCCGGCAATGTAATGGTCTGGCGGCCTTCGTTGCGGTACGAGTCCTGTACGATAATCTGATAATCGGCGCCGAACGCAATCAGGCGCGTAAAATGCACTCCCGCCGATGTAGTTTTTTCCACGCGGAGCTTGCCGGTGGCATCCTCCCGTTCAAGTGTAAAGTCATCGGCGGCGGAAAGCTCCGGAAACCCGGTGTAGGTCAAGGCGGGCGCATTGGAAAAATCAAGGACCATCGTTCCGCTATGCTTATTCACGGTTTGCCGATACAGCGGGAATTCGGCGGCGACCAGGCCGCCACCCCAGGACGAAAACGTGAGGACCGTATTTGCGTTGGTCAGCGTAAGGCGCTGTTCGGGGCTTGCCCTCCGACTTGTCCGCCGAAGCTCTTGCGAAGGAGGGAGCGGCTGTGCGGAGGAGGAAGCGGTCAGCGCCGGCTCATTCGAGCCCGCCGCAATGGCCGCTGGGACGGTTTTAGCTTCGGAGGGCAGGGCATCCGGTGTCCGGACCGATGCTTGATTGGTCATCGCAGACGAGCGCGCTGCTTCCATGGCCGTGGCTGGTTTGGTCGGGGCCGGCGGGGGCTGGAAGAACCGGGTATAAACCATTGGCCATGCCAGCATAAGCGCAAATAAAGCGACGATAATGATCAGGTCTTGTTTTTTCATAATGATCTATCTGGAAATACTGTTAGCTACGCGCTTCCCATGCTTTACGGTACGTGATCAACGCCGCCGGGATGGAATGGGTGGCATTTGCCCAGCCGCATAATTCCCAGGGTGATACCCTTAAAACATCCGTGCTTGTGAATGGCTTCGCGACAATAAGTGGAACACGACGGATAGAACCGGCAACAATCTCCCAGTAAAGGCGAGATGGCAAACTGGTAGGTGCGTATTAGTATGTCTAATAATTGGCGCATGGGTCCATCCGAAAACAGCAAAATTTTTTACCGCGGATGACACGGATTTCGCAGATACGTTTTTTCTGATCCGTGCCCATCCGCGCTATCCGTGGTCTATTTTATGGGTATTAACCCCGCCTGGGCGGCCAGCCGGTTCAGTTCCTGAACCAGGTCGCCCCATTCGGCCTTTATGACCGCGGGCCGTGCCACCAGCACGACGTCCATGTGGCCCTGGAAGCCATGCCGGTTTAATCGGAAGGCTTCCCGCAAACGACGTTTAGCCCGGTTGCGTATGACCGCCGGCCCGATCCGCCGGCTGGCCACCACGCCCAGGCGCAGGGCGGCATCCGCGCCCGCGTAACACCACAGCACCATGAATCGCCCGACGAACCGCTGTTGTTGCGCATAGGTTCGTTCGAACTGCAATCGCCTGGTCAGGCGCTGGCGCCTGGATAACCGGCGGTCAGGCTCCGCCGGCCGTGCTTCGCCATAGCGCTTCGCGACGGCGAGAGCGCTACGCCCAGGCGAGTCAGGTTGCCGCGTCCCAGTGGTCATGGATGCTGCTCCCTGATAAGGATAGCCCCTGCCCGTAATGCAACGTCCGCCAACTGACGGATTGCAGACGGGCTGATGTGCGGCTAATCAACGGTCAATCGCCGCCGACCCTTTTGGCGGCGCTGGGCCAAAACCTTGCGGCCATCCGCCGTGCGCATCCGGGCGCGAAACCCATGCTTGCGTTGCCGTTTTTTAACGGATGGATGATAGGTGGTATTCATAAATTTTCCCCGATTAGTATGGATCAGTTTTCAGCGGCCGGTCTTCAACTGGAAGGCCGGGGTCAGTAATGCAACCGGTAATAATCCATTTCCTTGCGGTCTTGTCAAGCTCGCGCTCGATTTTGCTTGAGTTATCATGGGGCCTTATGGTATTCACACGCCTTACGTTGGGCGGGCAAACGAGTTCGGAGAGAACGGTCGCGAACTGTTGAAACATGCAACCTTGAGGTGCTGAATGCTGACGGAAACCATTGCGCAACTGGCAGTGCGGTGTCTGGATATATCGGGATATTACGGAGCCGGTTTGCTCATGGCCCTGGAAAGCATGATTGCGCCCGTGCCCAGCGAGGCAGTCATGCCTTTTGTCGGGTTCCAGGTGGCGGATGGGAAGTGGAATCTGGGTCTGGCCATTCTGGCGACCAGTCTCGGGTCCATCGCGGGATCCTGGCTGTCGTATCTCATCGGTGACTACGGCGGACGCCCCGTGGTGCTGAAGGTGGGAAAATATTTACTTCTCGACAAAGAGGATCTGGAAAAAACGGAGGCCTTTTTTAACCGGCGGGCGGGTATCTGGACGATATTCATCGCCCGATTCATCCCCGTCGTGCGGCATTTAATTTCCCTTCCCGCTGGTATGGGCAAGATGCCGATGATGCCATTTTTGGCGGCGACCCTGCTCGGCGCCACGATCTGGAACACGTTTCTACTGTTTTGCGGGATGAAATTGCGGCAGAACTGGATCATTGTTCAGAAGTATTCGCACGAAATCGACATCGTTGTGGTGCTGGTCCTGGCGGCCGGTTTGGGCTGGTTCGTCTGGTCCCGACTGGCGAAGCGGAAGGCGCGGGCTTTAACAGAGACGATGTAACGCAAAGGCGCAAAGCCGGCGAAACCATGTTTCGCCATACTTTGCGCCTTCGGTTTAGTGTTAAGCTGCGGCTTAGAAATAACAGCGTACACCGGCCTTGAGGCCGATATCATTATTCTTGGCGTCGTCGCCCTGGACGTAGGCCTTTTCGCTGGCCAGATCGAAATATACTTCCGAATAAATGGCCACGCTTTCCGAGAGAAAGAATTTCAAGCCGATGGCCGGTTCCCAGAGAATATAATTATGCTCCGAGGTGTTACGATAATACTGGCCGAAACAGTACTGCAGACGCATGGCAAAGTAGGGCATGATAAACGAATCCAGGTCCAGGTTGGCTTCCCCAAAGCCACCCAGGCCGAGGCCCATATCGTAGCCATCATAGCCCCAATCCACGATGCCGCCGAATTCGATGTTGTCGATCACGAAATAGCCCAAACCGCTTTCGACCAGCCAATCCACTTTACCCTGCGGGTTGCTGAAATCCATTTGGCCGCCCAACCGCAATTCCAAGGTGTCCATCGGTATCGTGGCGCCGAAGCTGGTCAGCGCCGCCGCCATCATCGCGATCAATGCGAGTTTTTTCATGCCTTATTTCCTTGCCATTAAGGTGTTTGAATCGTGTTCGTCTGCCAATCGTTCTTCGCCAGTGTTGCCGCCAAACGGTAAAAAAATATCACCTCCTGTCTGTGTATCCGGTTAACTTGATGATCGGGTTAGTGACCTTTCGCGGACAATCCTAAATTGCTTCAGCGTTGTCGGCATTATTATGCAACGCCATTGGAGGTCAAGCAAATTTTATGTTCCCTGTGGGCGAGGTGGGGTCGGTTCGCTTGCCCAGACTCGGGCAATGGTTCTTGAATTTAATGCATCGATTTTTACCATTTGATGCAGGCCGGTAAGGCGGCAAAACTTTGCCGGCGGATTCAGAACTTATATCATCAATAAGTTCAAAATAGGAAAACAACCACTGATGATAGTGGAAAATGCTGTAATTGCGAATCCCGCTTTGACGGCTTGCCGTCAACATTTCCGGTCACACCGCCGCATGATGTTTCGCATACTCCAACTCTTTGCCCTTTTGCAGGCCTAGGACTCGTCCAAAACGTTGCATGACTATATCCTCACGGCGCGGAATTTCATCGCTTCCGCAAATGCCTCCAATTCCCGCGCATGATCGCCTATTCCCAATGCAATATGATGGCAGGGAGCCTGCTGGCACCAATCGTCAATGAACTCGTGAATGGGTTTCTGAACTCTGACCCGGCAATTCGGATTGCCAATGTTCAATATCGTTCCCGGAATCACCTCGGCCACGGTATATAACACCTTGAAAGTTTCACCTGCGTCAAATTGCGTCAGGTTTAACAAAGTAATGGGCCCTTCGCGCATCTTAAAATCAATTCCTAGCCCGTGGCCCGTCTTGCCGTGATGAACGGTCAGGTGCTGGAGTTTCGGACGGCTTTCCGCCACGTTGATATTGCTGGGCCCGTCATGTCCCATCAGGATAAAATTTTCATCAAAGTCCATTGAGAAAAATTCAAGAAACATACCGCCGCCACCCAGTAAATCCATGATTTTCATCGCCATGGCGGTCTTGACGTCACCTTCCGTGACGCCCGGCCGGCCGAGCGCCGCCAGCCTGGAAACCGCCAGGGCGGATTGAGACCGCAGCTGGGTGATTAATTCTTTTTCACCCCACCAGTAGTAACCGAAGGCACTGATGTCATGCCGCCGGATTACTTCGTCATAAGCAGCAGCAACTTGGGCGGAAAACTTCAGATGCTCATTGGTCACGGTGGCATCTACGTCGTACATTTCCCTGAACTGACGATACATGTCTTCCAGTTGAGTTTGCGTTACCCGGCGGCAGGCTTCTTCGATTTCCTCCACTTCCGGGCGCTTCAGCAGGCGGGCGGTGGCCCGCAAAATCCGGTGCTCATCCACGGGCATGTCGGTCATATTGGTGTAAGTATTGCCGATAATGCCGAAATTGAGTCCGCGAAAAGACCGCGCAACTGCGGCGCCCAGACAATCGGCCTTTACTTCCTTCCAAAAACGTTCCTGCCCGAAATGGCCGGTGAGGACGCGGAACTTTTTGCCCATGCTGATCAGCGTTCCGGAGTATTCGGGAACGCAGCAAACGCTTTCATGGTAAAGATAGATGGCCGTGTCTGCCTTCTGGTAGTCATAAGAACTGTCGGCGTGCGCATTCAAGATGCGCAAAGGCATGTCGAGGTCATGAACGGCAGGCGCCATGACCATGCCGGTGGTGTACCCCAGCGGGAAAATCAGCAGAATATCCGGTTGTTGCTGGCGTAAAAACTGGCCGGCCGCCGCCGCTTTTTCCGGGGTATCTACCAATTCGGGGGCAATGACCGTGCCGATCGTCTCCAGTTTCCGCCGGAGCTCGGCAAGCATGTTCAACCCCATTTCTTTTAAACCGGGGAACTGACTCCAGTAAATAAGATGGCCGGTCGGCAATAAACCGATCCGGGGGACGGGCATTCGGGCGGTCAATTGCGAATTGCTCATGGGTTTACCCTTTCTTTTGTCATCAACGGATCGTTGGGCGCGGCAAGAATGTCAATATACTTTGCCAGATCGCGCATGGCAATCACCGTGCAGTCCCGTTCCCGCAGGTGCTGCATATACTCTTTGAAAGCTTGCGGGTCGGTGTGGACCCAGGCGTGTTCCACGTCGGGGACGCCATGAAAGCACAGTACCGCGATCTTGCCGTCGCGGGCTTGGCTGATGGTCCAGAGCAGATCATCCAATCCCCAGTGAGGACCGGAAAAACCCGTCGTTGGAATCAGCAAGGGGTGGTTTACGTGCGGATCATAAACCGGGCCGCGTTGGCCTTTATCGTCATAACGGCATTCCGGGAAGGCGCCACGGCGCGCGAACGAATACCCTTTTTCCTTGAGCGCTTCGATCGCGTTGCGGCCAAATGAAAATCCCGGGAAACAGAACGAGACCGGCCGCGAGATGCCATGCTCTGCGCACAAATACTCAACGGCGTTCAATTCCTCGATGACTGCCTGCTTCGACATTGCGCTGACGTTCGGGTGATGTACGGTGTGATTGCCGATCTCGAAGCCGGCCTTATGCATGCCGGCGATCTGATCCCAGGCGGCGTAGTTCTTCGCGTTCCGCGCGTTCCAGCCTTCGGGTGTTCCTGACGGATTATTGACGAAAAACGTCGCGCCAAAACCGAATTCCTTCAACAGGGGCGCAACGAATTCCGCGTCCGATTTGCAACCGTCATCGAATGTCAGCACCACCAACCCATCGGGGATGGGCCGCGGGCGGGCGGATTTTTTTTCCGTTGTTTGTGTCTTCATCTCGAATTCTCCTGGTTCTGAAGCGTAAACTCATAAATACCTGAGCCGATTGTCAAGACAACGCCGTTCTCCGTCTCGTGTCCCTTGGTTACGCCGGTTACGCCATCGAGAAATCTCCCGCTTTTCCACACGGGCTGATCGCCTTCGGTGATCAGCTCGTTCGACAAATTCAGCTTGGGCACCGTTACGATCGCGGTAGTGTTGACGGGAATGGCGACCTTGATCGTCACCCCGCTGTCTTTCCTTTGCCATTCGACGGCGATTCGGCCGTGAAACGAGTTGAAGGATGCTTTGGCCCAGGTCAAGTCGCCGACGACGGTTGGGGCGACCGCGATGGTCTTCCAGCCGGGCGACGCGGGACTGATGCCGGCCAGGTTCTTGTAGAAGAACTTTTCGATGCTTCCAAGCATCTTCATGCTGAGGCTGTAGACGCTGTTACATTCGAAACATTCCCCGATGGTTGTCTGCCCATGAGCCACGCCATAGCCCCAACTCGGGAAAACCGTCTGCGTTGCGATGCGGAACATGACATCCGCGCGCCCGTATCGGGGAAGGGTTTGTTCGAGCGCATCGGTGCCGATGATACCGGTTGACAAACGTCCTCCGCGCTTGTCTATATCCTTGACCAGATTGTCGAGCACGGCTTCGACGCGGTCGGACGGCGCCAGATCCAGGTAAAGTGCCAGCGCATTTGAGGTTTGACTGCCGGTGGCATACTGATTCGTTTCCGGGTTGAAGAATTCCTTGTTGAACGCCACCCGGATATCCTCCGCGAGGCGCCCGTATTCGCGGGCATCGTCATGCCGCCCAAGAATGGCGGCCGCCTGGGCGACGATTCGCGCCGTGCGTTGATAGTAAGCGGTTCCCGTGAGTTTCGCCGGAGTTAATTGAGGTTGGAAAGTACTACTGCCGTCCTCGCGCGGCTCCATGTGGTCGCCCAGCGGCTCCTTTACGATGATGTGATTTTCAGCCTTGGAGCCGAACCAGGCCACCTGCTTGCGCAGGCAATCGAAATGTTTCTCCAGAATGCGGACGTCGTCATTATACAAGTAAACAAACCATACATATAAAGCGTAAGTGCATTCCCAACAAGGCCAGTATTCGTACTGGCCATAGGCAAAATAAGGCGGGCAAATGTAAGAGACCTGTCCCTCGGGTGTTTGACTGTCGGCGATGTCATCGAGCCACTTGCTCCAGAAGCGGACGTCCCGGAAGTTGAACATGATGTCTTCGGCGACGAAACCGGGATCGCCCAGCCAGCCGACGCGTTCGGCGCGATCCGCCGCGTCCTGCGGCTGGCCCTGGAAACTGCCGAAAAACGTCCACCAGACGTTATGGTGGATGCGGTTGAGAAGCTCGTTAGAGCACACAAACTCGCCCGCGATTTCAATATCGGTGTTGACGGCGCAACCGGTCACGTCGGCGACGGTCGGCGCACCTGGATAGCCGCGCACCTCGACGTAGCGGAACCCGTGGATCGTGAACCGCGGGCTCCAAACCTCAACACCCTCGCCCTTAAGCGTGTATGAATCGGTCTGAAGGGCCGCCCAAAAGCCAAGACTGCTGTTGCTGTTGCGGGTATCCAGCTTGCCGGTGTCGTAATTCACGCGACCGGCGTGTTCCAATACGACTTTCGTGCCGGCGGGACCATGCACCCGCAATTCGACCCAGCCGGAGATATATTGTCCCATGTCGAAGATGTAGGCGTTGTCGCCGCTCTTCAGCACCCGCGTCGGTTTGAAGCGTCGCGTGACCCGAATGGGTTCGAGCGGCTGGGCCACGAGTTTTCCGCTGGGCGCCTTCGCGAGCGTCGCCGAGGCCCACGTCGAATCCTTGAAACCCGCGGCATTCCATCCGGGTTGTTCCAAGCGCGCGTCGTAGTGCTCGCCGTCGGTAAGATCGTTTGCCGTGATGGGACCGGAGCTTGTCTTCCAGGTTTCGTCCGTCGCCAGCGACACGGTTTTGCCGTCGGCCAGCTCCATGTTTATCTGCAACAGCAGAACAGGTCCGCCGGGGAAGGTCAGGCGCATGGCGTGGCGTTCCCGGTCGCAACTATACCACCCATTTCCGAGCATCACGCCTATGGCGTTTTGACCAGGCTTTAGCAAATCGGTGACGTTGTAGGTGGTGTAGAAGACGCGCGACCGGATATCCTGGGGCAGGATGTTGTCATACCAGGTTGGCGCGGGATCCATAACGCGATCGTCGGCTTTAACGCCGTTCAGATAGAGTTCGTTGTAGCC
Source organism: Kiritimatiellota bacterium (assembly GCA_026398415.1). Classification (GTDB taxonomy): domain Bacteria; phylum Verrucomicrobiota; class Kiritimatiellia; order JAAZAB01; family JAAZAB01; genus VSJD01. The sequence continues at coordinate 51,095 of JAPLSY010000088.1, forward strand.
AAGGCCGCAAACGTAGATTCGAGCGCGCTTTACGGGCGCGTCGAGCTTGAATTCCTTGCGAAAGAGCGGCGAGGAAACTTTGCCTACGGTAATCCAGGCGCCGTGCCAGTCGGAAGGCTTCAAGAGTCCCATTTCAAACGTAGCCGGCACGGACCATGGCCCGGGTTGCCCCTGGGCATCCCAGGCTCGCACTTTCCACCAGCATTTTTCGGCGCTGGCCAGTTCGCACCCGGCATAGGGTGCGTTGATATTGCGGTCCGATCGGATCTTGCCGCTATCCCACTTGTCCCCAACGTCGGCGCTAAGCTTCTCGGGACTGCCGGCAACGAGTATTTGGAACGCGGTTTGCATCTGTCCGCGTTCCGTTGATTGTAATTGCCAGGAGAATCGCGGCTGAAGCGCGTCAATGCCAAGCGGATCAACGGCATATTCGCATCGGGGCTCGACTATTCTCAACGACTGCATAATTATCCTTTTTTCTATGATGCCGTCTCCCGGTCATCAAGTCCTGCTTGCCCATCCAATACCGCTTTGATAAAATCCATTTGCATGGGGTGGTTTCCTTTCTTTTGTTACCCAGTCCGATTGTATCGTACCAGATGGGAAACCATCACTCTATTTTAAACTATTTGACCAGGATTTCCGTAATCGCCACCTTGACCGGCGCTTCTTCCAGGAACGACCGGTAGAACACGCTCTTGCCCGGATCGGTGGAGGTGACCAGGTCGAGATGCCCGTCACCGTTCAGGTCCACGGCATTGAGCTTGACGTCGTGCCACGCGTTCAGCATGTCGTTCAACTTATTCATCGGCTGGCGCGCCGCGAAGACCGGCTTGGCTCGTGTGCCCACGTTCCGGAAGAAGTCCACGGTTGAATTGCACCTCAACCCAATATTGGCTGACGACGTGATGATGTCGATAAGCCCGTCCTCGTCCCAGTCGACCAGTGTGACCATGGTTCGTGCTTGGCACCGGAATGCACTGCCGTCCTTGTGCGTGAGCGTGACACCGGGGCCCAATTGCGGCCGTGTTTTCGTGCCGACATTCGGGAAGAGGACGAGGAGGCCCTCGCTTTCGTGTTCGGGCTCGGCGCCTTTGCCCCTTCGGCCATCAGCAATCATCATAACCATATCGAGCAGTCCGTCATCGTTCATGTCTGCAATACCCGGCGTGCAGCGGTAGCCGACCTTGAGACGGTTGCCGGAGACACCCTGCGCGCTGTTCGCATTCCCGTCAAAGGCAAGGGTGAACAGCGCCTTCCCCGCGGCGTCTTGTATCTCGAACTTATCCAACACCCCCTCTGCGGGCGACGAAAAATCGGTCGGATGATATGCCCACCGGTCAGGGTTTTCACGTTCCCGTTGCACCCCCATCCATGCACGGCTGCCGATGTGCATGCGCGTGCCAACCGGCACGTTCCGGACGGGCTCCGGACTGGATGCGAGCGTCTTGCCGTCGACGGCGAGAGCCATCCCGTTTGTTCCCCACGCGGCTTCGATACGGTACCATGCGCTGTTGTCCCACGCCAGCGTCGGCGCCTCAAGGCGGCGCTCTCCGGCCTGGAAACAGAGTTGGCCCTGTGCAGTCACGAACAACGCAAATGGAGCCGGAACCTTGAGATCGGGCAGGTTTCCCTGGTAATAGCGCCTCAGGGCATCAACCGCAACCCCGCTTGCTCCCGGAGTGGGTGCGGTATGGAAGAAATAGTGCTTCCGGTTCTCGCCGGCCGCCGGCCACTTCGGCTTGAACCAGAACTGGATCTTGCCGCCGGCGGGCGCAAACGTGCCCGCGGTGCGGTACGAGAGATAGTCCAGGAACGTCTTGTCGTTGACCAGGGCACCCTGGCCGGTCTTGCCCGGGACGAACCGCACGTGGTCGCACGTCCCGCCACCCGGCCGCAATTCCACTTCCGGCGCGAACCGATTCCCGCCCAGGTTCTCGTAGTAGTGCAGGTATCCGAACCGCCAGCCATGCTCGGAGTTCATGAGTAGATCGAGGTCGCCATCGCCATCCCAGTCAATCGGCACGACGCCGGCATAGAGGGAGCTATATTCACCGAAGTCAGGGCAGCCGTACCAGTCCAGCCGGTTCGGGTCCACGGGAATGGTGCGGGTCTCGCGGAAGAGACTATCCTGCCAGACCGCCACTTCGAGATCGGGGCAATAAGCGTTGGGCAAGAGGTGGTCCAGATCGCCATCGCCGTCCCAGTCTATCATGGCCTGCGAACGCAGGTTGCTGCGCGGCATCTCCTGCTGCTGGGCTAATGGCGGACGCAAGGACCGGCCGAGTTTGAGATTATGCCGGTCGCCTTCGTTGAGGTAAACTCTGCAATCGTGTGTGAGTATCATGTCCAAGTCGCTATCGCCGTCATAGTCTGACCAGGATATGAATGGAAAGTAGAGCCCAATGTCCAGCGGTTTGTCGCCGATCTTGAGTTGACGGCCCGGCGTCAAGGCAAAATGCGTCTTGTCGCCGGTGTTCTCGTACAGCCAGACGTGTGGCGGAACACAGATGGTTAGGTCCAGGTCGCCATCCGCGTCAAGGTCGGCAAGGGCCACCGGAGACGTCCTGGATTTTTGGTAGCTAACATCGGCGGCAGGATTCCGAACGATGGTGGTATCGAGCGTCTGGCCCGGTTTGAAGACCGGAGTTCCGCCCGGATCCAGCCCCGTGCCTTCGTGCAGGCTCAGCCGCTCGGAATCCTTGCCGGACACTAACACGATGGCATCGGCAATTCCATCGCCGGTCACGTCGCCGAAGGCGGCCACATCCTTGGGCAAGCCGCGCGGGGCGCGACCCGGTGCCATGACCGGAAACGTCACCGGGCCGAGGTTGCGGTGGAACGTGTACCCCGCGCGGTTGTACCCGCGCAGGAAGATGTCCACGCGACCGTCACCATCGAAGTCGATCAGACTGGCCATGGAAAAAGCATTGCCATGATTGTTGTTTATTGTGGCGGCGGTGATCGGCATGCCGGTGGTATCGCGCACGAGCCAATGCTCGCGTTCCGAGAACTGTGGTTTATTGGTTGTCCCGAGGTTTAACCACACATGGCAATAGTCGCTCCAGCGGCCGGCAACCGCATCCTGTCTGCCGTCACCATTCCAGTCGAGGAACGTACAGCTCCAGAGATTCCACGGCAGGTAATCGTTTGCCACATTATTATCGAAGTAGAAATGGTCACCGTCGCCGAGCGTGCGCATGCCTTTCGCGGGCGGGCATTCCGGCGGCGGCAGGAAACGCACTGCAAACTGCCGGGCACTGCGATCCCGCATTGTCCAGGTCAGGACGCCACGTTTCGGGTCAAGGCGGTCGAACCGGGAATTGCAGAGGAACCGGCGTACTCCGTCCGCGTCTGGCTGCTGAGGCCGAAGACTCCCCTTTGCGTCCACCTCCACCACCTGCATTTCGTAAGGGTTGACCGGGTGCCCGAGCGCGGCTTCGACTAGGCGCAGGTCGAGATACACCTTGGCCGGATACGACTGGTGTGGCGTATCGCCGGGGTCCACGGAAAGCAGCAACTCCCCGACCGGTTTCGTGTCCACCCCCGGGATGACCGTCTGGCCGCCGCTGCGGACGGTACACGCGCGCCAGGGGTTCAGCCACTGCCCGACCTGGTCCCATTCCGTCTCGAACTCGTTGAGTTCACGCTCACCGCCTGCCGGCAGTTTTGCCAGCCGTTCGGCAAACTGCGCGAGTTGGGCGCCATACAGGTCCCGGACAGCCCGGTCAAGCGGCGATGGGCTCTGCGCCGCAAATCGCTTGGTCCACATCGCCAGTTCGTCCTGCAACCGTGATCGCAATTGGCTAAGCTGCCTATTGTTGTCCGCCAATTGCTCCGCGGTCAGCCACTCAATTTCGCGGACGCTCACTTCGCGCTCCGCCGGCGGCAGCGGTGCGCTGCCCGCACGCCCGACACGCCGCCCCTCGTCATAGGTCGAAGGCATTATTACCCGGAACCGGCCGACCTTCCGGGGGGCGAACTGCGCCACGACGTAGAAGGGACCCGGCTTGCCGTCGTACCGCGGCACGGGTACGGCCTTGCCGAGGGCCTGCCACTGGTTGTCAATCCATCCCTGGACCTCGATCTGGCGCGGTGAGCACTCTGTACTGGGCATCTCGTAGTAGGCGAGAGCGCCCGGGTGAACCCGCACCAGCACCAGTTGCACAGGAGCTGGCAGGATGACCTCGACAAAATTCGAGCAACCGGTTCCGGACCACGAGCCGGATTGGCCCATGTCGCCGTCAATCAGTTTCCAGGGGATTTGGTCGGCAGCGGCCGCGCCGGTACGCACCAGCGTTCCCAAAGTGGCCGGTTCGCGGTAGAGCCGGATCTCGTCGATGAGTCCCGGACAGGCCTCGCCGCTCGACAGGTTTGCCCCGATGGATACGACGGGCTGTATGGCGCCCAGGCTGAACGGGGTACCCCTCCGTACGGCGTCGGTCACTTCGCGCCCGTCAAAGAACAAGGACACGAAACCGCCGGCGCTATCCCAGCTTCCGGCCAAGTGGTGCCACTCGCCCGGCTTCCAGGAATAATCCCGGCCTTCGGTCGCCATGGCCTCGAACCGAGTGCCATTCCGATCATAGAGGTCCATGAACAGCCCGTTACGGCCGCCCGCGCCGCTCTTGTACATGAAGATGCTTGCCTTCCCGGACGCGGCACCGCGAATGTCAAAAAACCGGTGGTAGGCATTGTCCGCACTGGCAAAGTCCGGCCGGATCCACATCTCGATGGCGCCGGCTTCCGGGTTGAACTCCGCAGGCAAGGCAAAGCGCAATGGTTTGTCCGTAATCACCGCGGCCAGGCCGGTTTTGCCGGGAGCGGTTTGAACCGCAACGCCAAGAGGCGCCGGATCCGGCGGCTGGCTCGCAGGATCGAAAGAAATTGACAGAATTGCCGGGCCCGGCTGAGGAAAACCAGGGACAGCCGGGGCATGTTTTTTAACGGCGCAGGAGGGCAACAGTTGGATACACAAGAGGACCGCAAGGCAAAATTTGAAGTGCATGACCCCGATCTTTGCCGGTGAATTCTGTCGCGTAGACATGGATAACCTTCCGTTCCTTTTCACCTGCATTTAATCAGATTCGCTCACATTTGTAATGTTCAATGATGCTATATATTTGTTCATTTCAGCTATTGCTGGTTCCCAAGGTGTATTTTCGGGCTGAGATCCTTCCAAAAAGATATAATTCACGGTGAGTTTATGGTGTAGAGCGCGGAATGTTGAAGCGGCCCCGGTAAACATGCGGCGAGACGCCAAAACGACGCCGGAAAAGATGATTAAAATGGCTTTGGGATTTAAACCCGACCGACTGCGCCACGGTTGCGATCGGCAAACCGATTTCCGCAAGCAGTGCGGCGGCATGATTTAAACGTTGAACATGTACGTAGCGGGTAAAACTCATGCCGGCATTGGCCCGGAATAAATGCGCGAATCGTGATGGGCTTAAATTAACGGCCGCCGCTACCGTCAGTAATCGGAGCGATTCATTCAGATGCTGCTCAATAAATTCACAAGCCCGCTTAATGCGATCTTCACGCTTGGACATTTGCAGCAGATTGAGGCGCATGCGCGCATCCGTCACGTAGCGGTTGACCAGCGCGAGCAAACTTATCAAAGCCTCAATTCGTTCCCGGGCACAGACCGGCAGGCGTATGTATTCCCGTTCAAGCTTTCGCGTATCCAGCCCGAGCGCGACCAGCCGCCGGTGAAGGAGGCGATACTTATCAGCCGTGGGCGAACTCATGAGGAACTGACCCGAGCATAAAATCCCGATCACCAATCCGTCTACGATCAGTGGAACATAGACATCCGTAAGACTGAGATGGCAGGTCTTGATCACCGCCTGGCGGGTTGTCAGGCACTGTTGAACGGCATCACAAGTGCTGTGCTCGCAGGCCCGCCGGCCGGCTGAACTCTGATGAACCAGCCGGCAGAATCCGGTTTCATGGAGCACCGCATATGGATGAAATGAGTCGGTGGCATCCAGTAGGTCGAAAGTCAGCCCCGTCAGTTGTTGAAGCGCGCGTTCAAACTGTCGGACAAAGCCGCTGCTCTGCGCGCTTTGCAACGTGAATTCGCTTTTTTTTTGCATTTCTGTATTATACAATATGGTAACGATCAATTACAAAGAGGAAATTACCATGCTATCTCGACGCGAAACTAAGATTTTGGCAACCCTCGGCACGGCTTCCGCAACCCCGGATATGATGCGCACCCTGATCCGGGAGGGGGTGGATGGGTTCCGTATCAATATGAGCCATATGCGCGCTGAGGAGTTGGAGGGCTGGGTACGCTTGGCGCGCTCCGCCGCCGCCGCGGAAAGCGCACCCGTGGCCGTGGTAGTGGATTTGGGCGGTCCGAAACTCCGAGTGGGCTCGTTACCGGACGGGCGGCTGACTCTGGCGGAAAAGGCTGTGCTGATTCTGGGCCGGGACCTGCCCGTGTCCCATCCCGAGATTTTGGCGGATATCCGGCCGGGCCAGCGCATTCTCCTCGATGACGGCAACCTGGAGTTGGAAGGCCTTGGCGCCATCGGCGACGGGTTCCAGGTGCGCGTCAAGGTGGGTGGACTGCTTCTGCAGGGCAAGGGCATCAATCTGCCGGATACCGACCTGCATTTGCCGGCGGTGACCGAAAAAGATCTGGTCGATCTGGCCGCGGCGGTCAAGGCGCAGGTTGATTATGTGTCGTTATCTTTTGTCCAGCGCGCCGACGATCTGCAGACGGCCCGCCGGGCGGCCCTGGCAACCGGCCCCTGCCCGCGGCTGATTGCCAAGATCGAAAAACCAGCCGCCGTGGAACGGTTCGAAGAAATATTGGCGATCGCGGATGGAATCATGGTGGCGCGCGGCGATCTGGGTGTGGAGGTGCCGCCCGCGCGCGTGCCGGTTCTGCAGAAGCAATTCATCAGCCGCGCCAATGCCGAGGGCAAGACGATCATTACAGCGACCCAGATGCTGGAGTCCATGATCCATAATCCGCGGCCGACGCGTGCGGAGGCTTCGGACGTGGCCAATGCCGTATGGGATGGTACGGACACGGTGATGCTCTCCGGCGAAACGGCTGTCGGGAAATACCCGGTCGAAACCGTGCGCATGATGCGCGAAATTATTACGGAAGCCGAACAAGCGGCCAGTCCGCGCCGGGAAGCCTATCGCGGCAAGACGCGCGTGCATGCCCTGGCGGCGGCTGCGGTGGAAGCCGCCGAGGAATTGCACGCCGCCGCCATCATTGCCATTACCGTCTCCGGCTACACGGCGCAGATGGTGGCCCAGCGCCGGCCGCGCGTGCCGTTGATTGCGGCCGTGCCCGACGAACATACCCGCAGTTGCTTGAGTCTCGTATGGGGCGTCACGCCCGTGGCGGTTCCCTGGCGGGGCCATTCGGCGGAGTTCCTCGGCACCCTGGAACCGATCCTGCTGAAGTCAGGGTCGCTGAAAACGGGCGATACCGTCGTGCTGATCAGCGGTTCCACCAAACTGCGCGGGGCCGACTATATTATGAAAATCCACGACTTGGGGAGCGCGTAAAAGCACGTTAAGCGTAGAGCGTGGAGTGTGGAGCGGAAGAACGAAGAACTGATCACTGATTACTGATTACTTCCGCCGCAGTGTTCGTAATCGCGTTGACTTCATTCAGTTTAATCAAAGTACGGTGTTCACCCGGCCAGCGGCGAATGTCCAAATCCTTGATCATCCAGTTGTCGCCGATTTTTTTGAATGTGCGCACGGCGATGCGCCGTTGCATGACCCGCTGGGCATCATATTCCTCGACCTTGATCAGCACGAGCAGGGCTTCATCAATCCAGACACGGGTCAGCCGCGGCGCCTGCGGCGGCATGAATTCCAATACCAGGCACTCGCGCTCCAGCAAGCGTTCGCGGCCCGTAATGACACCGTCCGTCCACCAGAGGAAGGCCAGGCTGAGATCGTTCCAGGTTACGTCGCTGCTGCCGATAAGGCTATCGCCCGCCGGCGCCGGTGCACTCTGGAGCGGCCGGCCTTTGGCATAGTCCCGGCGCCACACGCCGTTGGGCTGACGGACAATCGTCAGCTGCTCTGACGCAGCGCCGAATCCGTCGCGCAGGGTATAGCAGGCCGTGGCCGGAGATTGGCCCAGCTGGAAGTTGGCGTCCAGATAAAATGCGCGGTCCAGTTTGCCGCGCCGTGCGCCGCACAGCAATTCGCCATGGATCTGGATGGCCTCATTGGGCAGGTTGGCCCGCACCCGTTCCAGCACGTCGGCGGCCCGCGTGAAGGCCGCGGGTGCCGTTGCATTTGTCGCGCCGGAGACCCGCATTGCGCCGGCCGCCAGGAGTGCCATGCAAAGAAAGCTTATACGGTTAAGGCTTAGCCACAAAGAAGCGCGATTCATTTTTTTTATGCCGGCACGGGCCGGTCCGCCGGTGATGACCGGTCCACCGGCGATGGCCGGTCCACGAGTACGAACGAAATACGGGCTTCCGCCACCAAGTGAGGACCTATAAAAATCCGCCCATGTGCCTTGCCGACGCGCGGGCGTGATGCCGTTTGTAAAACGTCAATCAGGAGCTGGTCGCCCGGCCGGACCGGCCGGCGAAACCGCGCCATTTCCACGGCCATGAAATAGGCAAGTTTGCCTTTGTTCTCCGGCTTGCCGAGAATGAACACGGCGCCCGCCTGGGCGATGGCCTCCACCAGGAGCGTGCCCGGCATGATCGGATGCTTGGGAAAATGACCGCTAAAAAAGGTTTCGTTGCCCGTGACGTTCTTAAGCGCAACGATCCGATTTTTACCCTCATAATAGATGGCATCCACCAGAATGAAAGGATAACGGTGGGGAATGATATTCATGATCCCGTTAATGTCGTTGATCGGCGCGGTTTGTATGGGGGCGTTGTCCATGATCAGGGGTGGAGCAAAGTCGGTGTCCTGGATGTGTTCGGGCACGTTGGCGCTTAATCCCACGGTGAACTTGGCTTGGCAGACCGGCTGGTCACGCACCGTGGCGATCGCGTTAAATTTCACTAGCCCAGAGCGGAAACGCTCCAGGGTAACATCCGTTATCAGGCGGTCGCCCGGCAAAACGGGCTTGCGGAACTTGACGTTGTCCAGCGTGCGCAGGAACGCGACGTCGTCCTGAATATCCAGAAACTGGCGAATGGCGGCGCCGCCGGTCTGTACCATGGCTTCCAGGATCAGCACACCCGGCAAAACGGGATTGCCGGGAAAGTGGCCCTGAAAATGGGGCTCGTCGATCGTCACGTTCTTGAGTCCGATCGCGCGCTTTTCGGCGGGAATCAGCCGGACGCGGTCGAGCATAAGCAGGGGGGACCGGTGCGGCAGGAGCGACTGCAACCGGTAGTAATCCATGATAATCTCTGTTTTGGCCGTCTCGATTACATCGCGAGCAGAGTCGGTCATGACAGTTCTCCTGGATTAGGGCTTGGTTTTAAGGGCTTGCCCTGAAGTATGCGCTCCGCTTAACTTCAGGGCTTGCAAGCGCGCGCGTGCTTCGCCGCTGACATCCCGGTCCGGATCGGATGCGGCGATGGCCTCGAGCGTTTCGGTATCAGTCAGCTTCTGGATTGCCGCTTTGCGGACAGATGGATCGCTGTCTTCGCGAGCGATCGTTTTAATCGTGGCCGGTGTGTCCACCATGTCCAGTGCGGCCTTGCGCACGGCCGGGAACGGATCATTGCGGGCGATATCGTCCAAAATCTTCTGGTTGGTCAGCTTGGCCACAGCCAACAGACGGACATTGGGATTGGCGCTGCGCGCGAGTTCCTCCAGGATTGCCTGATTCGTAATGCGTTCGACCGCTATTTGGCGGACCGAACGGTGCGAGTCGGACAGGGCGATGTCCTTAAGCATTGTCTGATTCACCATTTTGGCGGCGGCGGCAGCGCGCGCCTCCGGGCGAACATCATTCCGGACAATGGTTTCCAGGATGGCCTGGTCCGTAAGCCGGGCAATGGCCGCCAGGCGAACGGTGACATTCGTATCCTGCTGCGCCACAGCCGCGATCAGCAGGCGGTTGTTAATCCGGGTTACTGCGGCTTGACGTACGCCTGGGTCGTCGTCGGTCAGGACGGTTTCTTTCAGGACTTCGGCATTGGTGACGTTTTGGATGGCCGTCAGGCGTGCAACGGGCGATGGGTCGTTCGCCAGCACCATGGCCAGGGCAGGCCCTTTTAACCGCTTGATGGCCGTGGAACGTACGGCGTCATCCGGATCGAACTCGGCGATGGAAGTCAGCAGGGCTTCGTCCGCAATCTGCTCCACCACTGTTTTCCGGACCAGTGCATCGGGATCGGTAACGGCGATGCGCTGGAGAAGGCCGGGATTATTCACCTTGCGCACGGCCAGGTAGCGGATAACGGGGTCAGTATTGCCGGCGGCCAGCTGCTCGAGCACATCCGCACGCGTGATCAGGGCGACGGCGGATTTGCGGATATCGCGGTCCGGATCCTGGGTGACAATTTCAGTCAGTACCGCCTGGCTGGTAATGTCGCGCATGGCGGAGCGGCGCACAAGGGGGTCGGAATTCGTCCGCGCTATCGTGATCAGCCGCTTCTGATCTGTGACCCGGCTGGCGGCGGAAATGCGCACAAACGAATCCGAATTGGTCATAGCAATTGAAAAAAGTAGATCATTCTTGGTAATCCGTTCCAAGGCCGCTTTCCGGATCATGGGTTCGCTGTTGGCCATGGCGACGTTGAACAGCGTGGGCTGATCTTTGATCAACTCCAGGGCGGCCAGGCGCGCCAGGGGTTCCGTGTTGGTGGCGATTAGGCGCAGAAGCGCATCCTTGCTCCGTAACTGGGAAGCGGCAGCTACACGAACTTTCCGGTCGGGGTCCGTGTCGGCGATGGCCATCAGGTCAGCGGGCGCGCTCACTAGGCGGGCGGCTTCAGCGCGCACCTCGGCGTCGGGATCGTTGCGGGCGATCTGGAGAATGTGTTGCTGGTCACTGGTGGTGATCTTGATGTGGCGTTCCTTATCGTCGGGCTTGATATTGCCCGTGATCCGAACACCGCCTGCATCCCGCAGTACCGGGGCGCAGCCTGTGAGCAACGCCGATAGAAACAGACCAAAGAGCACCATCCGGCAGGAAGCAAACACCAGGCTCCGCCGGAGCGCTTTGCCCAGGCGAGTCGAACATCGAATGTTCAGTATCATGAGTTCCTCGATTTTCCAATCCGGTGATACAACATCAGTTTGGCCGCCAGCCGCGCGGCGATATATTCGCAGGCCGGCGTACCGGGCACGGGCGCCACTTCCACCAGGTCGGCTGCCACCACCTGGCGCGCGGCGCATACGCGCCGCAGGAGCCCGGAGAGGGCGTACCAGCCCAAGCCGCCCGGTTCCGGCGTGCCGGTTCCGGGCATCAGCGACGGGTCCAGGCAGTCAATATCAATCGAAATATACACTCGTTTTCCCAGGCGTGTGAGCACGGTCTTCATCCAGGCCTCGGACCGGGCTTGAACGATATCGCGCGCCCAAAATACAGGCAACCGATGCTGTTTGATAAGCTGATATTCCTCATCGCAGACACTGCGGATACCGACCGATACTATGGGCACCCCCAGTTCCATAACCCGCCGCATGACGCAGCCGTGTGAGAGGGGCGTCCGTGTGTAACGATCACGCAAGTCCAGATGGGCATCAAAATGCAGTACCGTCAGGTCGCCATGCATGGCTTTAGCTGCTGCCACGAGGGGGAAAGTGATGGTGTGTTCGCCGCCCAGAGTCAGCAGAAACTGTCCCCTTTGCATAATGGCGGCGGCGGTGCGGCGGATAATTTCAAGGACTTGGCGATCGGTCCCGCGTCGGCAGGCAACGGCCGGCAGGGTTTGAACACCCAAGCCCAAGGGCTGGAACAATTCCTCGTCAAAAGGCTCTATGTGTATGCTGGCCGCGAGAATGGCCGCCGGTGCGCGCTCCGTGCCCCGGCCAAAACTGACCGTACGCTCATACGGCGCCGGCAGGACGGCGTAAGGCGCACGGGGGTTGTGGACGTAAACGGGATCGTATTCCAGGAAGTGCAACAATTTCTGATTTCTGATTTCTGATTTCTGATTGCCGATTTCCAACTTGCCTGGGCGCAGAACTCTTGCTTGGGCGTAGCGCCCCGGCGGAGTCTGGCATCCGTGTTTATCAGTGTTCATCCGTGGTAAAAAATCTAAATATCTTTGGCTAGCTTTCAAAATAGGTGTATCCGCGCATGCCGGTCTCGTAGGCGGACATGATTTCGCGGCGTTCCACGGCCGTGATGTGATTGTCGCGCACGGCCTGTTCGGCCATGATTCGCACGCGGTTGATCATGTCACGGGGATCATACTCCACATAGGAGAGCACGTCGGCGACGGTGTCACCCGCGATTTCGTTGGCGTATTCCACCGTGCCGTCCTTGCCTACGCGGACGTGCAACACATTCGTGTCGCCGAGCAGGTTGTGCAGGTCGCCCAGGGTTTCCTGATAGGCGCCCACCAGGAACGCGCCGAGGTAATAATCTTCGCCGCGCAGTTCATGTAGCGGGAGTGTGTTCTTTACGTCGTGCAGGTCAATGAAACGGTCAATTTTGCCGTCGGAGTCACAGGTAATATCAGCCAGCGTAGCCTGGCGCGTCGGCATTTCCTGAAGGCGGTGAATCGGCATGACCGGGAATAATTGGTCAATTGCCCAGGAATCGGGAAGCGACTGAAATACGCTGAAATTGCAGTAGTAGAGGTCGGCCAGCGCCACTTCCAAGCCTTGCAGTTCTTCGGACACATATTTGCGTTCTTTGCTTTCGGCGGCGATCCGACAGATGATATCCCAGAACAGTGTTTCCGCGACCGCCCGCTCCCGCAGGCTCAGCTGGCCGTGCGTAAAGAGCGAACGGATTTCGTCGCGGTAATACACGGCGTCGTGATAGCACTCCTGGAGGTTTTTCGTGGAGAGCGCCTGGCGGACGTCCTTAAGGTTGTTCAGCATTTCGTGGTAATGCGGCGGCATTTCGTCGGCCGCGGCCATGGTCGGCGGTTCGAACCGGCTCACATCGAGCACGTTGAAGACCAGCACGGAATGGTGGGCGACTGTGGCGCGGCCCGATTCGCTGACGATCGTGGGGTGGGGAATGCCCGCTTCCTTGACGGCGCTCATGATCGCTTCCACGACGTCGGCGGCGTATTCCTGTTCGGTGTAATTGCGACTGCTGGCGAAATTCGTGTGCGAGCCATCATAGTCCACCGCCAGGCCCCCGCCGATGTTGATTAGCCCCATGGCGGCGCCTTCGCGCGCCATTTCCACGTACAACCGGCAAGCCTCGTGCAAGGCCGAACGGATATTGCGGATGTTGGAAACCTGTGAACCCAGGTGGTAGTGCAACATCTGCAGGCAGTCCAGCATGGTTTCCTTGCGCAGGCGGTCAATGATCTCGATCGTCTGCGATGCGTTGACGCCGAACATGCTGCGGTCCCCGCCGGATCCATCCCAGTGACCGCCGGCGCGGCTGGAAAGCTTGACGCGCACGCCGAGCCGGGGCTTGACGCCCATCTGGGCGGCCCGGTTCAGGATCATGGCCAGCTCGTCCGGCTTTTCCAGGACGAGGATGGTTTGGATGCCCATCTTGAGCGCGTACAGCGCCAGGTCAATGAATTCCTCGTCCTTGTAGCCGTTGCAGACGATAAGCGCTTCGGGGTCTTCGGTATAGGCGATGGCGGCCATCAGCTCCGCCTTGCTCCCGGCTTCCAGACCGTGATGATAGGGCCGGCCGAATTCCATGATCTCGGCCACGACCTGCTTCTGTTGATTGACCTTAATCGGATACACGCCGCGGTACATGCCTTGGTAACCGTAATCGCGGATGGCCGTATTGAAGTGTTCATACAACTGCTTGATGCGCGAGGACAGGATGTCGGCAAAACGCAACAGGATCGGCATATTTAGTCCGCGTGCCTTGAGCCCGGCAATGAGGTCCATGATGCTGATGCTCGTCTCGCTGGCCGGTCCGAACGGTTTGACTACGATGTCACCGCTTGCGGCGATGTCAAAATAGCCGCTACCCCAATTGCGGATGCCATATAAGTCCGCCGCATTGTCACAAGTCCATCGCTCAAGCACTTCAGCTTTCATGCCGTCTCCTTGAAAGAAGACAGAAGTCAGTAGTCAGAAGACAGAATACAGAAGAAGAATTCTGAATTCTGGCTCTTGGCATGACTTTCCTCATTCTGAATGCTGACTTCTGAATTCTGACTCCTTGTTACGTCATTCTTTATACACGCGCGGCGTACCACGGCAAGTTATTTTTTTTTGCGTATCATGATGCTTGCGTCTCGTTTGATTCCACATAATATGCCCAGCTCATGAAGTTAGGAGATAAAAGCCGCCGGTATGGGACCATGGCCCTGCTTGTGATTCTCGTGATCGTCTTTGCGTGGCTGGTTGTGTATCTGTGCTTCCGAGCAAAGGAACTGGGCACGCGGAACGAAGAAGCGGAAATACCGGGCTTGGACCTGCCGCTCATTGGCCGTCCGGCGACCAACCCTTTCCGGTATCTCGTGTTTCCCACTGACCAGGTGCTCGACCGTAATGACCCTGACGTATTTCAGCCGGCGGCCTCCGGCCGACCTGAATCTGCGCTGTTCGGCTCGGTGCGCACCGCCAATTATGGCAAAGGCCTGGCGGCGTCTTTTCATGAGGGCGTGGATATTGCCGCCGGCCAACGGGACGCCGCCGGCCGCCCACAGGATGCCGTGTATGCTGTGGCGAACGGCACCGTGGGCTATGTCAATACGAAAGCCGGGAATTCGAATTACGGCAAATATGTGGTGCTCATCCATGCTTGTCCTTCCGGGATGGTCTATACGCTCTACGCGCATCTGGCGGCCCTCTCGCCCGGCGTGATCCGGGGGCAATTCGTAAAAGCGGGGGATGTGCTGGGGCTCATCGGCCACACGGCCAATCCGCCGATCCCCTTAAGTCGAGCGCACCTGCATTTCGAAATCGGGCTGATCCTGAATGCGCGGTTCAGTCAGTGGTACCGCGCGCAAAAATTTCAACACGGGCATGCCAACTTTAACGGGTGGAACCTGGTGGGCGTGGATCCCCTGGCAGTGTTTGAAAGTCAGCGGCAACAGCCGGACTTTGATTTTTTTCAATACCTGGCCGCCCTGCCAACATCCTTTGAGGTCGTATTGGCCGCGCGGCGCAAGCCGGACTTTTTCGATCGTTACCCGTGCCTCTGGGAAGGTGCGCCCTATCGGGGGGTCGGCCTTCAGATGGCGGTCTCGGAGGATGGTTTGCCGCTCAAGGGGCGCAATGCCACGGAAGCGGAACGTCAACTGCTGGGAGCGCATCCGAGCGCGATTCTGCGCGTGGATCCGGCGGCGCTCGGCCGCAACGGTTGTCACCTGGTCATTTGCCGGAAAGGCCTTTGGTGCCTGGGCCGTGAAGGCGAAAAGTGGCGGGACATGTTGATGTATTAACCGAATATTAACCGGAACATTGTGCGTTCTACGTGAAATTTTCAGGTGATAAAGATCTAAGGTCATCAGGCTTGCCCAACGTAGCGCGCCGAGTATAATCGAAAGAAAGACCGGCGCGTCCGGGCTCCGCCAGGGCGTTGCGTCTGCCTACGCCGGAACGGCTTCGCGCAGGCAAGCCCAGGCGAGAATGGAAAGATAGGGCCCGACTGCCAGTCGGGTTGCATGGGCAGTTGGATGACCTGAGTCATTAATTTTTATTTTCTGTGCCGTATGGTTGTTTTAGCCCCATAGCAACGGTTTTTTTAATCTATTCGCCCTTTGCTACGCAGATAAAGACTTCAGGAGGTTTTGTCGTAGTGGTCACTTTTTACAACCTCGGACCCATCAGTCGTGTGATCGAGCAATTCCGGCGCCGATTTGGCCGCCCTGGCACCTTGGAAGTGTGCGAACCGCCCTTGCGCGCCGAGCTGTTTGGTTTGGAGCAATTTGGCAACCATGGAGAGGCCCTGGCCTCCGCGCATGATCTCGATCCCAAGTCGGGGGCCGAGTGCCTGTTGCCGCGGCTGACGGAAAATGCGCGCGTCATTCGCCATTCATACGAGGTTGTCGCCGAGGCCGTTCGCAGTGGTCAGCGGATGGCGCCGGCCGCTGAATGGTTGCTGGACAATTACTATCTCATCGCTGAACAGATTGATATCGCCCGGATGCATCTTCCCAAAGGCTATAGTCGGGCGTTGCCCCGACTGCGGACCGGTGTCTTACGGGGTTTCCCTCGGATCTACGACCTGGCCCTGGAACTGGTCTCGCATACGGACGGTTGCGTGGATGCCGATAATGTGACCAATTTTGTGAAAGCTTACCAGCGCGTGCGTCTCCTGAAACTGGGTGAGCTGTGGGCCATCCCCATCATGCTCCGGCTGACGTTGCTGGAGAATTTGCGGCGGGTGGCCTATCGCATTGCCTGGCGGCGGCAGCATCGTGCCATGGCACTTGAATGGGCCCGGCGCTTCGTCAACGTCGTCCAGAAAGACCCGCGATTGTTCGTGACTGAGTTGGCTGACTTTGTGCGCGCCAATCCGCCCATGTCGCCGCCTTTTATTGCCGAACTTTATGCCAACATCGAGGGAGTTCACTCGGTTATCGGGCTGGCCGTCAATTGGATTGAACAGGAACTGTCTCTGCAAGGGCAGACGATCGAGTTGATTCAACAGGCGGAGAGCCAGGACCAGGCGGCCGACCAGGTATCCATCGGCAACACCATCACCAGTCTCAGGACTTTGAACGCCATCGACTGGCGGAAGTTCGTTGAAGCCCTCAGTGTGACTGAAGCCGTGCTATGCCGCGACCCGGCCGGGATCTATCCCCGGATGGACTTCCGGACCCGAGACCATTACCGGCATGTCGTGGAGGACTTGGCCAAGAAGAGTGACCGGTCGGAAGAGGTTGTGGCGGAAATGGCGATCAAGCTGGCTGTGGCGCGCCGGAATCCTACCGCCGCAGAGTCCCGTGAGTTGCACGTTGGGTACTTCCTGATCGATCACGGGTTGCGCGAACTCCAGCGTGCGGCAGGGTATCGGCCGGAGCTTATCCGGCGAATCGGTCGGATTTTCTCATGCCGGCCGCTTGGAGTGTATCTCCTGATTTTCGGCGGACTCACGGCTTTGCTGACCGTCCCGCTCTTTTCGCAGATCTACCTGCGGTTGACGACGCACTGGGGCTGGGGTGTATGGGTGGCGGGTGTTATCCTGCTGGCCGTTTCACGTTCGGCGCTCATGCTCACCAACTGGATCATCACTCTTCTGGTTCCGCCGCGGCCTTTGCCCCGGATGGACTTTTCCAAAGGCGTTGGCGATGATCATCGCACGGCGGTGGTTATTCCCACGTTGCTCTATTCGGAGCAAAGCATGCGGAAGCTCATCGAGCATCTTGAAATCTGCTACTTGGCCAATCGCGAGGCCAACCTGATCTTTGGGGTTCTGCTGGATTTTCCGGATGCGGCGCAGGCGGAGCGGCCCCAGGAGGCCGCCTTACTCAATGCGGCTGTCGAGGGCATTCGGCTGTTAAACGGGAAATACGCCGCGGCCGGCGGATCATTATTCTTCCTATTGTATCGTCCCCGGGAATGGAATCCAGCCGAGCAAGTATGGATGGGCCATGAACGCAAGCGAGGCAAACTGGAGGCGTTTAACCGGCTGGTGTGTGAAGGGGCCCGCGGTCCGTTCACTGTCATCGAAGGGGACCTGGCCGTGTTGCGCTCGATCAAGCATGTGATCACGCTGGATGCGGATACACAGCTTCCGCCGCAGGCCGCGGCCAAATTGGCCGGCACTATCGCTCATCCGCTCAATCAACCGCAAATCAACCCGGCCACGGGTTGTGTGAAACAGGGCTACGGAGTGCTGCAGCCGCGGCTGGGAGCCAGCCTGATCGGATCTCAGCGTTCCTGGTTTGCCCGGCTGTTCGCCGGAGAAACCGGCCTGGATCCCTATACTCGCGCGGTATCCAATGTCTACCATGATCTCTGCGGAGAGGGACCTTTTGTGGGCAAAGGTATCTATAACGTGCAGGCCTTTTACACAGCGACGGGCAATCGGTTTCCGCTTAACCGAATCCTCAGCCATGACTTGATCGAGGGTTGTTATGCCCGTTGTGGCTTCGTCAACGATGTCGAATTGATCGAGGACTCCTCGCCGTCTTATCTGGCCGATTCCCGTCGCCATCACCGGTGGATCCGGGGAGACTGGCAGATTGCCCGCTGGCTTCTGCCCCTGGTACCCGGTCCGGATGGAAAGCGTGTGGTCAATCCGCTCGGGGCACTGGCAAAATGGATGATCTTCGATAACTTGCGGCGCAGCCTGGTCCCAGCCGCTCTCCTGGCGACCTTCATCCTCGGCTGGGCAGGGGCGCCGAACGAAGCGTTGCGCTGGACGGCGACCCTGCTCACTCTCTATTTTCTACCCAGCTTGGCGCGCTCGGCGCGCGCCCTTCTGGCCAAGGCCAAACAGGCTGTTTGGTTGGCGCACCTCGGGCATGTCCTGGTCAATGAATCGAGGACCTGGACGATTGAGGGCCTGGAACTAATGTTCCTCCCGTTTCAAACCAGCGTGTATCTCGACGCGATTTTACGGGTATTCTGGCGCCTGGGCATCAGCGGGCGCCGGCTTCTGGAATGGCAAACGGCGGCCGAAACGGCTCGGACTGTTTCCTGCGGACTCCTGGCAACCGCGCGAACCCTATGGATTGCGCCGGCGGTGGCGCTGGGAATGGCGAGTGTCCTCATAGCCGCCGGTACGGCGGGCTGGATTCTGACCGGTCCGCTGTTGGTGCTGTGGGGGAGCGCTCCGTTCGCGGCTTGGATCACGAGCCGGCCGTTTGTTCGACATAAGGCACAGTTGACGGACGAACAAATCTTCTTTCTCCGAAACGTGGCGCGGCGCACATGGGCCTTTTTTGATCATTTTATCGGGCCGGAACATCACTGGCTGCCGCCAGATAATTTCCAGGAAGTGCCCCATCCCCATGTCGCGTTGCGCACCTCTCCGACCAACATTGGCATGGGACTGATCAGCACTCTGGCGGCCTATGATTTCGGGTACCTGTCCGCCGGCCGCCTCATCGCTCGGATCGAACAGACCTTGGCCACCATGGAAAAACTAGAGCGCTACCGTGGGCACTTCTACAACTGGTACGATACGCAAACGCTCATTCCGCTTCACCCGCGCTACGTGTCAACAGTAGACAGCGGCAATTTGGCCGGCCACTTGACCACGCTCAGTGAGGGGCTTCGGGAATTGCCGGGCGCGCCGCTGTTGCCCCCGCACTGGTGGAAAGGATTCGAAGATACCTCCCGGATACTACTGGAGGAAATAGATCGCCTGACGGCCGGCCATGCAGAATCAAAAACAGGTTTGCGTCAAATGTCAGAAATCAGAAATCAGATATCCGTCATCCGTCGTCTGTCGTCTGCCGTCTGTCTCCCGGCTCTGCACCGGGTGCTGACGGACTTTTGTTTTCTGCTGGCCGAATTGGCGCCCGGGATATCCTCCGACGACCAGGCTCCGCCTGAGCGCTCCGCCCAGGCGAGAAGCGTGACCTTCTGGTTGACGGCTTTGCGCGCGGAGTGCGATGATTTGCTGGGTGAGCTCCGGTATTTGACTCCCTGGCTTGACGAAGCGCCTCCGGCGGCATCTTCGTCTTCGGGAACCGGCCTGCCCACACCTGCCCGCAGTGCGATGCACAGCATTGCAGGCGGGTCGCTACGCGAAGTGTTGCGGGCGGGGGAACAAGACGATGCGCTATGGGAGATCTTGTTGGCGGAGATCACCCCCGGGGTTACGCTGAAAGATTTGGCCACCTTGGCCCAGCGCCTGGCGCCGCGGGTGGACCAAATCCGCCGGGAATGTCCGGATTCGCCCCGCGTGGAAAGGTTAAGCAAGCTCCTGACAGTGGCCAGTGAGCACGCGACAGAGCGCATCGAGGCCATCCAGGATCTCATGGCCCGGTGTGAGGAATCAGGCGAGATGGATATGGAATTCCTGTATGACCCCCTGCGGCACTTGCTGTCCCTGGGATACAGCTTGGAAACGCGCCGGTGCGACACGGGTTACTACGATCTCCTGGCGTCGGAAGCGCGCTTGGGCAGTTTCTTGGCCGTAGCGCGCGGTCAATTACCGCTCGATCACTGGTTCCATCTGGGCCGGCAGCTTGCCCCCGGCGGCGGATCGCCGGTGCTCGTGTCGTGGAGCGGGTCGCTGTTTGAGTATCTCATGCCCTTGCTGGTGATGCCGAGTTTCGACAATACCTTACTGGATCAGGCGTGCCAGCGGGCAGTCAGGCGGCAGATGCGATATGGCCGGCGACATCATATTCCCTGGGGATTTTCCGAGTCCTGCTACAACCAGGTGGATTCCCAAATGACCTATCAGTACCGGGCATTTGGTATTCCCGGTCTGGGCCTGAAACGCGGGTTGGCCGACGATCTGGTGGTGGCCCCTTACGCCAGTGTAATGGCGCTGATGATTGCCCCCCGGGAGGCCTGCCGGAACCTCCAAACCTTGAGCGGTCAGGGTCTGGCCGGCCGGTTCGGATTGTATGAAGCGATCGATTACACTTCGAGCCGGCTGCCAAGCGGCGAGCGATGCGCTGTGGTTAGAACTTACATGGCCCACCACAGCGGGATGAGCCTTCTGGCTCTGGACTTTGCCTTGAACGGACAGCCGATGCAACGCCGCTTCCTGTCAAACCCGCCGTTCCGGTCCGCGATCCTGTTGTTGCAGGAACGCATTCCGGTGGCCGGCATCAGGCCGCAGACCGGTAGGAACGTGGCCGAAACGCCGGACCGCAATCTTGCGGATAAAGCGACCGAGACCATCGCCCGATTTTTTACAACAGCGGACACGCCCATTCCCGATATCCACCTGCTTTCCAACGGTCGTTACCATGTCATGATTACCAATGCCGGGGGAGGTTATAGCCGGTGGCAGGACCTGGCGCTGACGCGCTGGCGGGAAGATGTGACCCGCGACAACTGGGGCACCTTCTTTTATATCAAGGATGTAGGTTCGGGTCACAGCTGGTCGACAACCTGGCAGCCGCTATGCCAGGACCTGGACCGCTATGAAGGGACGTACTCCCAGGGGATAGCGGAATTTCGCGCCGTCAAGGACCAGGTCGAAGTCCACACGCGGATCGCAGTCTCGCCCGAAGACGACATCGAGTTGAGACGGATGATTGTGACCAATCTTTCCCGAAAGAGTCGGACCCTGGAACTGACCAGCTACGCCGAGGTGGTGCTTTTGGAACCCCGCGCGGAAGCCGGGCATCCGGTCTATCAAGGCCTCTTCGTGCAGACCGAATTATTGCCGCGCAAGGCCGCGATTTTGTGCACGCGGCGGTCCCGATCCGCCGAAGAACATTGGCCTTGGCTTTTCCATGCGATGATTGTCCGCAGCCCGTCCGCCGGGCCGCCGCCTTCGTTTGAAACAGACCGCTCCAGGTTCATTGGCCGAGGACGGACATCGGCCGCGCCGGCCGTGTTAACTAAACCCGGTTCTTTGTCCAACAGCGCCGGGAACGTTCTTGATCCGGTCGTCGCCGTTCGACGCCAGCTTCGACTCCGCCCTGGGGAAAGCATTGTCGTGGATGCTATCCTGGGGATTGACAAGAGCCGTGAGGGCGCCGCTTCACTGGTGGATAAATACCATGACCATCGCCTGGCAGATCGGTTGTTCGATGTAGCCTGGACCCACAACCAGGTGCTGTTGCATCAGTTGCGGATCAGTGAAGCCCAGGCCCAGCTTTTTGGGAGGTTGGCCAGTTCGATTCTATACGCCGATTCCCGCTGTCGGGCCAGTCCGAGCCTGATTGCCCGGAATCGCAAGGGGCAGTCCGGTCTGTGGAGCTACGGGATTTCCGGCGATTTGCCCATTGTCCTGTTGCGCATGAGCGATTTGGCGAACCTGGATTTGGCCCGGCAACTGATTCACGCCTATGCTTATTGGCGGCACAAAGGCCTTCGCGTGGACCTGGTTATCTGGGCGGAAGCCTTTTCCGGCTATCGTCAGAGTCTTTTTGACGCCATCATCGGGCTGGTCCATAGCGGACCCGAGAGTCTGATTTTCGATCAATCCGGCGGGATTTTCGTGCGTAACATTGACCAGGTGCCGGAGGAGGATCAGCTCCTGTTACAATCGGTCGCCCGGGTCATTCTCAGTGATCGCTTCGGCAACCTGGCCGAACAGATCGAACGCCGGATCAGCCAGGAGGCCGGCGTCGAAGACTTATTGCCGGTCGTGGAAGCGGCTAAGCCGCTTCCCGGCGAGCGGGAGATTCCGAAGCGCGACCTGACCTTTTTCAATGGGTTGGGCGGATTTACCGGGGATGGCCGGGAATACGTGGTCCGGCTTTATCCGGGCCAGGCGACCCCGGCGCCCTGGGCCAACGTCTTGGCTAATCCCCTGTTCGGGTCGGTGATCAGCGAATCGGGCAGTGCCTACACGTGGTTTACCAATGCCCATGAGTTCCGGCTCACGTCCTGGCACAACGATCCGATCTGTGATTCGAGCGGGGAGGCCTTCTACATTCGCGATGAGGAGACGGGCCGGTTCTGGTCGCCGACCCCCGGCCCGGCCCGGGGTATCAATCCTTACGTGTGCCGGCACGGACTCGGTTACTCGGTATTCGAGCATACGCAGGACCGTCTATTTACGGAACTGACTACCTATGTGGGGGTGGACGCGCCGGTGAAATTTATTTCCATCAAAGTGCGCAATCTATCCGACCGCACCCGCCGAATCAGTGTTACTGGTTTCTGTGAATGGGTTCTCGGCGAAAGCCGGAGCCGGTCTGCCATGCATGTGGTCACCCGGCTTGATCCGCAGACGGGTGCCATCTTCGCCCGGAATGCTTTCAATATCGATTTTCCCGGCCATGTGGCCTTCTTGCATTGCAATGAGTCGGATCGCAGTTTGACCGGGAGCCGTATGGAATTCATCGGACGGAACGGGTCCCCGGCCATTCCCGAAGGGTTGAGGCGAAAGCATCTTTCCAACCGCATTGGCGCCGGCTTGGATCCCTGCGCGGCCATCCAGGCTTATCTTGAGATCCCCCCCGGCCAACAACGGGAAGTCGTCTTCGTTTTGGGCGCCGCCAAAAGTGAGTCGGAGGCCAGGTCGCTCCTGCGGTCGTTCAGCGGGAACGATGGGGCCCGGCAGGAATTGGAAAGGGTCTGGCAGTTCTGGAAGCACCAACTCGGCAGCGTCTATGTCGAGACGCCGGATCCATCGGTAAACTTTCTGGTAAATCACTGGCTGTTGTATCAGGTGTTGACGTCGCGGTTCTGGGGGCGTAGCGGGTATTACCAATCCAGCGGGGCCTACGGATTCCGCGACCAGTTGCAGGATTCCCTGGCGTTCCTGTACGGGGACCCGGGGCTGACCCGCCAGCATCTGTTGATTGCGGCCGGCCGTCAGTTCGGCGAAGGCGACGTGCAACACTGGTGGCATTCACCGTCCGGCCGCGGCATCCGGACACGCATTTCAGACGACTATCTGTGGCTGCCCTATGTCGCTTGCCGCTACGTTGCGGTCACCGGGGATACCGGAATCCTGGATGAGGAGATTCCCTTCCTGGATGCGCGAGCCCTGGGCGCGGCGGAGGAATCCAATTTCGACCGGCCCGCTATCAGCGAGCATCGGGCTTCGCTATACGAGCACTGCGTTCGGGCGATCAAGCACGGCCTGGCTTTCGGCGCACACGGCCTGCCGCTCATGCAGGGCGGGGATTGGAACGACGGAATGAACCGGGTCGGACGTGGCGGAAAAGGCGAGAGTGCCTGGCTGGCTTTCTTCCTGTACGACGTGCTCATAAACTTTGCGAAGCTGGCCGTCCGGCGCGGGGATGATCCCTTGGTAAAATTGTGCGCCGATCAGGCGGAGCGGCTCAAGCGCCAGATCGAGGCCGAGGCCTGGGATGGGCTCTGGTACAAACGCGCCTTTTTTGACGATGGGACGCCTCTTGGGGCGGCGGAAAATCACGAATGCCGGATTGATTCGCTCCCGCAGAGCTGGGCCGTCCTCAGCGGCGCCGCCATTCCCGGGAGAGGCGTACAGGCGATGCAATCGGTTTCCAAACACCTCGTGGACCGGAATCTCGGCGTGATCAAACTGTTCGACCCGCCTTTCGATTCGGCGCCGTGGGATCCGGGATACATCAAGGGGTATATCCCCGGCGTTCGCGAAAATGGCGGCCAGTATACCCATGCCGCGGTCTGGACGGCTATGGCATGGGCTGCCCTCCAGCGCCCCGACGAAGCCTGGGACTGCTTCACCCTGCTAAATCCGATTCGGCACGCCGATACGCCCGAGCGGGCGGCGATTTACAAGGTGGAGCCTTACGTGGTCGCCGCCGATCTATATACGGCCAAGGGCCAGGAAGGCCGGGGCGGCTGGACCTGGTATACCGGGGCCGCCGGATGGATGTATCAACTGCTCGTGGAACATCTCCTTGGATTGAAACTGAAAGTGGATCGTCTGACCCTGGCGCCGCTCTTTCCCGCGGGATGGTCGGAATACAAAATTCACTACCGTTACCGGAACACGTTCTATCATATTCAGGTTATTCGAATGGAACCGGCGGCGTTGCATGTTCGCCGTCTGGTTGTTGACAACATCGAGCAACCCGACTTGACGATCCCTCTGGTCGACGACCGCCTCGACCATTTTGTTCAGGTGGAAGTGCGTAGTTGAAGACAGCCTTTATTCCTGCGACAATCCTCATCCAGGACGCGTAGGACTGCGGCGATGGTTGCCACTTGGTAATTAATTTACCGGTAAGGCCTGTGGCACCTGGGCCGTGAAGGCGAAAAGTGGCGGGACATGCTGATGTATTAGAGAGCCGGCAATGCGTAGGGCAGGGGCTGGCGGCGCCGGTAGTGCACAGCGTGGGTATAACCTGCACTGCGGGCCAGGGCCAGCGAGGCGTCGAACTGCCAACCCACTTCCTCCGGCCGATGCGCATCGGAGCCGAAGCAGATCGGAATGTCCCGTTCCCTGGCCAGCGACAGGAGCAGGGCCGAGGGATAAATTTCATGGACCGGTCGGCGCAGGCCGGAGGAATTGATTTCAATGGCCATGCCGGCGGCTGCTACGCGATCCAGGACAGGCTGAGCCATTTCCTTCAAATCCCGGTCGGAGGGTCGGTGTCCGAATTTTTTCGGCAGGTCCAGGTGCCCAATCACATCGGCTAATCGGCCGTCAGCCAATCGGCTGCCAGTCAATCGACTGTCTGCCAATTGGCAGTCGGCCAGCTTGCCGATGAGGTCAAAATAGGTGGCCCAAGTGTTCGTAACATCCACGGAATCCCACACATGCCGTTCGTCGGGATTGTCGAATCCCCAATTGGCGATGTAATGCACTGAGCCGAGCACCAGGTCGAACTCCTGAAGCGGGAGCCAGTCCTGGAGAAAGCGTTCACAGCCTTCGTAATAATCGGCTTCGATGCCGAATAGGACCGTCGGTTTACCCGCCTCTGGCGGCGCCGAAGGCGACCAGGGTTGGCGCGCGTGCGCCAAGTCGGCAATCATTGTCCGATACAGTGGAAACTGGTCAAGCCGCATGCGGTTGACCGGATCGTAACCATCCGGGTTGGGCACATGATCGGTGAAACAAAGTTCCGGCAGGCCCAGGTCCATGGCCCGCGCGTGAAACGCGGAGGCTTTGCCTTGGGCGTGTTGGCAGAGCTCCGTGTGAATATGATAATCGGGAAGCATCGGCGATAAAAATGGTTGATGGAGGATGGTCAATGGTTAATGGTGTATGACTCTATTCCGACACCATTTTCCATCAACCATTGACCATTTCTTTTAGTCAAGATGCCACGAGGCATTCAGCCCGTAGAGCTTTTCGTGATTATGGCCCTTGCCGCCTTTGCGGGCCAGGAGGCGGGCCATGTCGTGTTGTCCATAGGCCTCGGCCCAAGTCAAGGGTGTATTGCCGATATTGTCAC
Source organism: Kiritimatiellota bacterium (assembly GCA_026398415.1). Taxonomy (GTDB): domain Bacteria; phylum Verrucomicrobiota; class Kiritimatiellia; order JAAZAB01; family JAAZAB01; genus VSJD01. Next base: position 77,053 of record JAPLSY010000088.1, read on the forward strand.
GAGCGTTAATGTCGGCGCCGAAACTCAACATGCATTTAACACCTTCGACATGGCCCCAGAAGGCCGCCCAATGCAAGGGGGTCAATCCCTGGGTAAAGGTTTTGGATTCGATCTCGGCGCCGTTCTTGAGCAACAACTTGATGGTTTCCACGTGCCCATATTGCGCGGCACAGTGCAGGGGCGTCAGACCGAAGATATCCTTGGCGTTGATATCGGCATAGTAGGTCAGGAGCAAATAGACCATATCGGTGTGCCCGGCCAGCGCGGCCAGATGCAAGGGTGTAATGCCGACGCTGTTGACGGCGTTGATGTCGGCGCCTTTTTCAAACAGGAGCTTGACTTTGTCCAGCCGGTTGAACTGGGCGGCCTCGTGCATCGCGGTGGAGCCATCATCGGCGATGGGTGCGTTGACGTCGGGCGGCGCAGACGCCGCAACTTCCGCGTTGGTCATAGCCGTAGTTACCGGTTCAGGTTTGGCTGTCGGTACAGCCGTAGCTACCGGTTCAAGCGCGGTAATATTGGTGACACCCGTTACGTTGGTGACCCCCGCCTCCCGACTCGCCGCGAGGTCGGGATCGCCGAAAACCGGAACGGACAGGCAACAGATCCCCAACATCGCGATCCATCTAATGGCTTGCATGGTGACCTCCTGAGTCGCTTTCCCCTTTATGGATTACTTATACCACGAACGAAGCCTGAGTATCAAGCGCTTTCGTGTTTCGTCAGGGCGCCTGCTCGGCGGCATCGAGGCGGATAGCGAGTGGTTTGATATGCCAGATATCGCGCGCGTATTCGTGGATGGTGCGGTCACTGGAAAACCGGCCCATGCGCGCCACATTGAGAATGGCTTGGCGCGCCCAGAGGCGCCGGTGGCAATACAAGGCCGAGACCTTTGCCTGCGCGTTTACATAAGGGCGATAATCGGCCAGCAGAAAATACCGGTCGCCCCTTTCCATGAGCGCGGTGTACAGATCGGCAAACAGGGTGGGGGATTCGGGTGAAAACAGGTTGTCGCGGATGGCATCCAGCGCCTGCTTTAATTCCGGGTCGGTTTGATAGAACTCGCGCGGATTATACACGCTCGCCAGCCGGGCCAGTTGCGGGGTGCGGTACCCGAAAATGAAAATATTTTCACGTCCCACGGCCTGGGCAATCTCAATGTTAGCTCCATCCCACGTGCCGATCGTTAAAGCCCCGTTGAGCGCCAGTTTCATGTTGCCGGTGCCGGAGGCCTCCGTGCCGGCCGTGGAAATCTGCTCGGAGAGGTCTGCGGCGGGGATGATTCGCTCCGCCAGCGAAACTTCGTAGTCGGGTAGAAAGACAACTTTCAGGCGGTCGCGGACATCCGGATCGTTGTTGATCCGGTCACCCAGGCTGGTGATCAGTTTGATGATGTATTTGGCCGCCGTATAACTGGGCGCCGCCTTGGCGCCGAAGATGAACGTGCGTGGCACCATGTTAAGGCCGGGATGGGCCTTGAGCCGGTGGTAAAGCGTAATGATATGCAGGGCATTCAAGAGCTGGCGCTTGTACTCATGCAGACGCTTGACTTGCACATCAAACAGCGAGTCGGGGTCTACCGTCTCGCCGGTAACCTTGCGGATAATTTTGGCCAGGCGCAGTTTGTTCTGCCGCTTGGCTTCGAGAAAGGCTTTTTGAAAACCGGGGTCATCGGCAAAAGGTTCCAGGCGCTGGAGTTCGTCCAGGTCCTTGACCCAGGCTTCGCCGATCGTGTCCGTGATCAACTGCTCCAGCGGTGGATTGCAGACCAACAGCCAGCGACGCTGGGTGATGCCATTGGTTTTGTTGTTGAATCGGCCGGGAAACATGGCGGTGAATTCGGGGAATACTTTGGTTTTGAGCAAGTCCGTGTGCAAAGCCGAGACGCCATTCACCGAGTGGCAGCCGACGATCGCCAGGTTGGCCATGCGCGCCTGCTTGGGCGCGCTTTCCTCGATGAGCGACATTGCGCGCATGCGTTCCATGTCGTTGGGATAGCGTACTTCGACCTGTTGGAGAAAGCGCTGGTTGATTTCATAAATGATCTGCAGGTGCCGGGGCAGGACTTTTTCCAATAGCGGCACGGGCCATTTCTCGAGGGCCTCCGGCATGATCGTGTGATTGGTATAGGCCAGGCTGCGCGTGGTGAGGTCCCAGGCCGTATCCCACGGCAGGCCGATTTCGTCGTGAAAGAATCGCATCAGCTCGGTTACGGCCAGGGCCGGATGCGTGTCATTCAACTGGATGGCGTTCTTGCGGGGGAAATCATGCCAGTCGCGATGATTTTTCTGGTAGCGTCGAATCAAGTCGCGGATCGAGCAGGTGACCAGGAAATATTCCTGAATAAGCCGCAGGGTCTTTCCGGCCGTGGTGTTATCGGAAGGGTAGAGGACCTTGGTGACCACTTCCGCCCAGTTCTTCTGCTGGGTGGCGTTCACATAGTCGCCCTGGTTGAACACGTCCAGCCGGAACCCCTCGCTGGCGCGCGAGCTCCACAGGCGCAGGAAGTTGACGGTGTTAACCTGGTAACCGATAATGGGAATGTCGTAAGGCACGCCTTCAAACAACTGCCAATCCACCCAGACGGGATGGAGCGCGCCCTGCGCTCCGCGCACAGTTTCGACCCGGCCATAGACCAGCACGGGAATCGTATATTCCGGGCGGATCATTTCCCAGGGATAACCGTATTTCAACCAATCGTCCGGACGCTCGCGTTGCCAGCCGTTTTCCAGTTCCTGGCGGAACATGCCGTGTTCGTAGCGCAAGCCGTAACCGTAGGCCGGTAGTTCCAAGGTGGCCATGGAATCGAGAAAGCAGGCCGCCAACCGGCCGAGACCGCCGTTGCCTAAGCCGGCGTCCATTTCACTGCGGCATAGGGCCTCGAAATCAAGACTCAACTCCTTGAGCGCCTGACCGGTGGCTTCGCCCGCGCACAGGGCGGTGATGTTGTTCGCCAGCAGGCGTCCCATGAGGAATTCCATGGACAGGTAATACACCCGTTTGACGTCCTGAACCTGGTACGTGCCCTGGGTGGCGATCATCTTGTCCACCGCCAGGTCGCGGATGGCATAAGCCAGGCTAAGATACTTATCGAAATCCGTGGCTGAGCCCCAGTTCTTGCACCGGGTGTATTTAAGGTGATGCTGGATGCCGTTAAGCACGCGTTGCATCCCAACCTCGCGATGATTTGGGAGGGGTGGCACGCGGTTGGTCGGGGCGGATTTTTTTTCGGTAGCAGAAGGCATTAAAGTCCTACAGAACAGAAGTCAGGAGTCAGAATTCAGAATGAGGAAAGCTATGCCAGAATTTCGTTCTGTCTTCTGACTACTGAATTCTGAATTCCGGCTTCGCTGACAAGTTGCGTCTTACCAACTCACGCGCCAACGGTCGGTGGACTGCTGGAACGACTGGCCATGATATAGGTATGGATAGTTTGTTGGTTCCGCCGTCCGCTTAACTTCCCACACGATAAAATCATTGTTGTACAGGAATACCTGTGCCCAGTCGTTCGATGGATCGTGATCGTAATATCCCGGTATGGCCGCCGTGCCGCCCGATCCAAAACTCACGCTCTGCTCGAACCCCGTCCGCGATTCCCGCCAGCGCCACTGGTTTAAGCCGACATCATACACGCCCAAATCTGTAGTGCTATCCGCATCATAATCTGCCGGCGCCGGCAATACTCCCGCTCCTCCGCCGAATTCCTGCTCCACCACGCTTCCGTCTCCCATCCGCAGCATCCAGATACCGTCATCGTAAACCCCCATCTCCGTTATTCCATTGCCATCCCAATCGCCCGAAACCGGCTCGCCCCATGTGTCCGCAAACGGTTCCACCACGCCTAACGATCCAAGGCTTGAATAGAAGATGGCCCAATATCCCATGCAATACAATCCCACATCCGTGGCCCCGTCCCCATCGTAATCCGCCGGCACGGGCGTGGCCGCGGCCTCTTCCTCCGTTCCGCCAAACAAACTTCCGTACACATAGTCGGCGCGCGGCAAAAACAACATATGCCACATTCCATGTGCCGGATCATAGACCCCTACGTCCTCGTACCCATCCCCATCATAATCACCCGGTACCGCCACCATGCCCGACCCACCGGGAAAGATCCCCTCGCCCGAGTCCGTAGTCCCAAAACTCATGTACCAGGTCCCGCTAACTGCATCGTAAAACCACAGGTCCGTAATGCCGTCCCCGTTAAAGTCGGCTCGCAAGGCCTTTACCTTGGCGCTATTCGTCCAGGCTGAATAAGTCGCAGAGCTCTTTGGAGTGTGGTCGGAGGGATTGGAATCCGTTGCCGTCACTTTCACCCGCAGATATTTTCCACGGTCCGCCGTCGTTATCACGTAATTGGTCCCCGTCATCCCGCAGGACTCTATACTGCCATCGGCCTTGGTCGCTGCCCGTTCCCATTGGTAACTGAAAGTCAACCGCGCCTGGTTGGTCCATAGGCCCTCAGTCGCTTCCACCTGCTGCCCGATATACATCGGGCCCGCTACCGTTGGTAATTCCCAGTTATGGGGCGTCCGTGACACCACCGTCAACGTCAGCGGAATATTCGTCGTCGTCCCCGCCGCGCTCACCATCAGGTTGGCCGAATACACCGCCGGAGTCAACTCGCCGGCATCCCACGTGACCGTGATCTCCGCCGCTTGGTTCGTTATCGTCCCGGTGGCCGGACTTACACTCACCCAGTCCACGGCCGGAACCTCCGTCACCGTGTAAGTCATGCTCCCGTGCGGCAGACGGCCCGCGTTAGTGATCGAAAAATAGCTCGTCTCACCGAGGTTCTCCAACAGGGTCTGACTCAAATTGGTTACGGACACACTCAGATCCGGCGTACCTTTGACCGTCAGCTGTAGCCCCATATACAACGGTCCGTTGGTTGTTGGTATTTCCGTGGCCGCATCCACCGCCGTCACCTTCAACGTGGCCGTATAAACCCCCGCCACTAACCCTGCCGTTGTGTAACTTACCAGATTGGTTGCCACCTGTTGATTCCCCGTGATTACCCCGCTGCCTGGGCTCACACTTACCCACGCATATGGATCATCGAGCACGGATACCGTATAACGCATCTGGCCTGCCGGTGTCCCGCTCGCGTTCCATACTGCCACTGTCGTACTTCCCAGACTGCCATCCTTCATGATCTCGTTGGTCCATACCTTGCTCCCTGCATTCCACGCCACCCCGGGCCGATTATTCACCCGTAAAACAACGTCCACCGCCTGCGTTCTCACCCCCAGCGCCACCACGTCCACTCGTCCGGTGTACCAGCCTGCTGTTGTCAGTCCCGCCGTCACATACGTCACCGTCACGTTGTTTGTGTCGTCTTGCACATTCCCGCTCGTCGGACTCACGCTTAGCCACGTGTTTGTCGTCGCCACGGTGTAGAACATTGAGACCCGCGGCGCCGTACCCGTATTCGCAACCTGGAACACGTCAAACACGTCCCCTTGTCCCACGGTCACCGCATTATTTGTTAAATTCGTCGGCGACACCCATAATTCCGCCCCCCTTGCCGAGCCCGCCGCCAGCAGGATCAAAATGGTCAGGATGGAACGCACCTGTTTCATGATTGAAGACCTAAAAAAGGCTTATAAACACAATCACAGAAATGTAATAGATCATGACTAAACCGACCGGTAAAGTCAATATGTAATTTTTCAGTCCACAATTTTTCACTACTACAATTTTCCGCCAGCTTGCCCGCCATAGCTTTAGCGACGGCGGGAGGCTGATCCGCCTTCGGCGGACACCTGCAACACCGTGATGGTTGGATCCACCTCTTCTTTCAGAATCCGTTCGATGCCATGTTTGAGTGTCTGTGTGGCGTGCGGGCAGCAGCCGCAGGCGCCTTTCAGCCGCAGGCTCACCTGGCTACCCTCGATGCTCACGATATCCATGTCGCCGCCATCGGCCTTCAGCATGTTGCGCAGTTCTTCCAGCTTGGCCCGTATTTTTGCTTCCATGAATGGTCCTTTCTGTCGTGAAATTGAATTTGCTGTTTAGTATGGCAAATAACGCGTTGGACTGTAAAGAAAATACGTAACTACTGGTGTTCAGGACATCGGTGTTCGGGGATAGCGGTCATCACGGAGCCAGTATTTTGCTCTGGGTTCAAGCGTGCTTCGTCTGGGTGTATCGATCATTCCCGCCGAAGGCGGGTCCGCCTTATGGCGGAAACCATTGACCCTAAACCATCGACCATTTCCGATCGGCGCGTTTACGCGCGGATCGGGGATTGACAAGAACGGGGGAAGGTCGGATGATGTGCCGATGAAATCCACTTGCCAAACCCGTGCGCCGGTTGGCGCCCGCGTGCTGGCCGGCAAACTTAAACGCTTGCGCGCCCATTTGCGGCAACTGGGTCGGGTACTGATCGCGTTTTCAGGCGGAGTGGATAGTACCTTGCTGGCGGCGGTGGCCCGGCAGGAACTGGGCGACCAGGTCCTGATTGTGACCGCGCTCTCGCCCACGTGCCCGGAACGGGAACAGCGCTCGGCCGCGGCCCTGGCCCGGCGGCTTGGTATCCGGCACCTGCCGATCCGGTCCAATGAGCTCAAGATTCCGCGGTTTGCGGCCAATCCGGTTAATCGCTGTTACTACTGCAAGCAGGAACTTTTTCATCGGCTGAGGCAGGTGGCCGATAGGCATGCGATCAAATGGATTTTGGACGGCACCAATGCGGATGACATGCAGGATGTCCGGCCGGGCCGACGCGCCGCCGCCGAATGCGGCGTGATCAGTCCGCTGTTGAAGGCCAGGCTGACTAAAGCGGACATTCGCTCCTTGTCGCGCCAGATGGGATTGCCGACGGCCGACAAGCCGGCCATGGCTTGCCTGGCTTCGCGCTTTCCTTACGGCTCGCGGATTACACCCGCCGGGCTGAAGGCGGTGGATCGGGTTGAGGAAGCTTTGCGGCGGCTCGGATTCCGGCAGGTGCGCGTGCGGCATCATGGGAGCGTGGCGCGCATTGAAGTGGAAGCGGCGGATATCCGGCGGTTATGGATACCCGCGGTCCGCCGGAAAATCACAAAGCTGGCGAAGCGGCAGGGATTTTTATATATTGCCGTGGACTTGGAAGGATATCGAATGGGAAGCATGAATGAAGCACGTAGAGCGTGAATGTATTGCTGATTTTGGATTGTTGATTTATGATTGCCGATCACTGACATCTGGCTGCTGATCTCTAATAAAACAAGGAGGATTGAGGATGAAATGTAGGATTTGGATTCAATGTGGACTGATGATAGCGACGGGCTTGCTGGCGGGCACGGTGGGTGCGCAGGCGATTTATTCCGCCTGCGAACTGGGTCAGGTTGATCAGGTGAAGACATTCCTTGATAAGGACCCGGCGCTGGCCAACGGCAAGGACAATAACGGGTTTGCGCCCCTGCATTGGGCGGCGGGCGGCGGCAGTCGCGACGTGACCGCGATCCTGCTGGCCAAGGGCGCGGATGTCAACGCGCGCAACGATTCCGGTGCGACGCCCTTGCACCTGGCGGCCTTCATGGGGCGCGATGACGTGGTGGAGCTTCTGCTGTCCAAGGGCGCGGACGTCAACGCGCGCAACCTGAAAAAGCGTACGCCGCTCCACAATGCCGCGGGTATGGGTCATAAGGCGGTGGTCAAGGCATTGCTGGCCAAGGGGGCCGAGGTCAACGCGCAGGATGACTTGGGGATGACGCCGCTGCATACGGCGGCGCTTTATGGCTGGAGGGAGGTTGTCGAACTTTTGGCGAGCAAGGGCGCGAACATCAATGCCCAGGATCAGTCGGCCACCACGCCGCTCGTCATGGCGATTAAGTATGACCATGCCGATGTGGTCAAGGTGCTGATATCCAAGGGCGCGGATGTGAATATCAAGGACAACTTGGGCCTGGCGCCGCTCCATCAGGCCGCGATCAAGGGATCGGTTGACGTGGTTACCCTGTTATTGACCAAGGGCGCCGACCTGAACGCCACGGACAATTATCAGCAAACCGCGTTCCAATGGGCGGCCATGAAGGGACAGCGCTCCGTGGAGGAAGTGTTGAAAAATGCAGGCGCGAAGAATCCATAGGCTGCAGGCGTTGGGGAATTCGGATTAAAGCGTTCTTGGTTCTTTGTTCATCGTTCTTTGTTTCGGCTTAACGAGGAACCAAGAACGAAGAACGTTCTTGAAGCTATCGTAAAAACATGAGCGTTAAATTCAAAGATTATTACGAGGTGCTGGGCGTGGCGCGCACGGCATCTGCCGATGACATTCGCAAGCAATACCGCAAGCTGGCCCGGAAATATCACCCCGACGTCAACAAGCATGCGGATGCCGAGTCCCGGTTTAAGGAAATTGGGGAAGCATACGAAGTGCTCAGCGATGTGGAGAAACGCAAGCGCTATGACCAGCTCGGCGCTAATTACCATGCGGGCCAGGATTTCGCGCCACCCCCCGGCTGGGAAAATATGCAATATGAATTTGGCGCTCGTCCGGAATCGGCCGGGGGCTACACAGCGGAAGCGGCGGGCGACTTCAGCGATTTTTTCGAGACGCTCTTTGGCGGCGGTGGCTTTCGTCCCGGCGGAGGTTTCCGCCCTGGCGGAGGTTTCCGCCCCGGCCAGGCCGGCGGCGAGCCGTTTCAGAATTTCCGCAAGCGGCGCGGCGAAGATCACGAAGCGACGGTAACCATTTCGCTGGAAGAAGCCTTCCACGGCGCCAAGAAACCCATTCATCTGCAGGTTGCCCGCATGGATGAGCATGGGCGGGTACAGCGCGAATCAAAACAGTACACCGTGCAGATTCCACCCGGCACGGCCGACGGTGCGCGCATTCGCCTGGCGGGGCAGGGTGGGCAGGGCGCCGGTGAAGGAGCGGCCGGCGATTTGTATCTGCGGGTGCAAATTGCTCCGCATCCGGTGTTCCGCCTGATTGGCGCCGACCTGGAAGTGACCGTGCCGGTGGCGCCATGGGAGGTGGCCTTGGGTGCCAAGGTGCCCGTGCCGACCATGACCGGCAACGCGATGCTGGCCTTGCCGGCGGGGACGCAGAGCGGCCAGCGCCTGCGGTTGCGCGGAAAGGGGTTGGCGAGCGCGCGGCACCACGGCGATCTGATCGTGAACATCCAGGTTGCCGTGCCGCGTCATTTGAACGAAAAGGAAAAAACGCTGTTTGCCGAGCTGGCGCGCGTATCGTCGTTTAACCCAAGGGTTGATTAACCCAAGGGTCGATTAACCCGAGGGATAGAGCATCGAGCGTCAAGCGGTAAGCGTAGAGCGTTTATTTGCGGAAGAGCAAGCGATGAAACAGGACGATATGTTTCAGGCCGCCAGCCGACCGGCTGAGAAATCAGCGCCTTCCCGGGACCTGCTGAGCCTGGCGGAACTGGCCTGGCTGGCGGACGCTACGCCACAGATGATCAGCGACCTGCTGGAATGGGACCTTGCTGCGCCCTGTGAACGGGATCCTGAGCCGTGGTTTGCCGTGGAGATCCTGCCGCAGGTTCGCAAGGCCGTCCGACTGCATCGCGATCTGGGCGTCGGCTTTTGCTCCATGGGTTTGGTACTGGACCTGCTGGAGCGGATCGAGGAACTGGAGCGCCGCCTGGCGGAATGAAAGCGGCAGCCAGCACCGCATCATTCGGCTTTTTTTACGGCGTCAACTTCGATTTCGAATAACAGATCCTTACGGCAGAGGTCGAGGTGGGCGACCGCCAATGAAAATACGGGAATATCATGGTTTGCGCAGTACTTGTCGAAAAAAGTCCGGTCATCCATGTTTTTGAAATAAGCGATGCCGCGGAACAGATCGTTCCAATCCATATCGCGTGAACGTAATAACGCCCCGACAACGCGCATCGTCAGATCAATCTGGCGTGCCGGATCTCCCGCGTGGGCGCTTTGCCCATCCTTATCGATACTTGCGGTACCGGAAACAAGCAGGCTGCGGTGGGTCGGGAAGGCCAGTTCAACGGCGCGACTGAACGAGCTTCGATAGTTCAGTGCGGATTCCTGCATTGGCGAAAGAACCGACTGAATTTTGAGCCGGCTTGTTTTTGGTTGCACGGCCAGCAAATCGCAGATGAGCGCGGCGCCGAACTGGTTGGCGGGGCCTATCCCGGTGCTGGCCGGCACCATTTTGACGAACACGTCATTTTCCTCGAAAAATGTTGTGCGCACGCGGTTAAATTCTTCGTACCATTCCAACAGCCTGTTAAGCGCGAACCACGTGCGGACGGTGTCGGTAAAACGGAAGCCTTGTTCTTTAAGCGCCGACTTCATGATTTCAAAAACTTCACGGGCCTGTGCCGGTCGTGATGCATTGAGATTTTCAGGATATACGCCGCTCAAACGGCAGTAACGGGCGTACTCATCCTCATAAACGAACCCTGTTTCGCGTCCCTTGCTTTTAATGGATCGAGGCCGGGTTCCGGACACGGCCCAGGCCTGCATTGAAGATATCTCCGCTTCCCGGCAGGCATCGCCCTGAAGCCATGCGACCAGTCCGTCGGCGGCCATCATATTTTTCCGGAAGTTTTCATAATATTTGCAGTGGGCGAAAACAACACGATTCAGAATTACCGCTTGCCGTTCCCCGGCGGCGTCGCGGAGCAGACGTTGCATGGCCACATGGTCCCGGCCGGATACCGTAATGCAGTGTTCGGAGCGTGAAGGCAGGACCAGGGTTACAATATCGGCCGGTCCCCTGGTTTTTATTATACTTGTTTGCATCGGCCTTTTTATTTTTCGGGCTGTCAATGATCCACAGGTCAGAATTTTTTCTTGTAGACGTGGCAATAGGGGGATTTGCCGTTCTTCTCGTAGTACTGTTGATGATAATCCTCGGCTGGCCAGAAGGTGCTGGCGGGCACCACCTGCGTGGCCACGTTATACCCCTTGGCCTTCAGGATGCCGATGAGCTTCTCGGCCGTTGCCTTCTGCCGGTTGCCTTGGTAGAACACGCTGGACCGGTATTGTGTGCCAATGTCAGGCCCCTGCCGGTCCACTTGGGTCGGGTCGTGTATCTCAAAAAACAGTTTTGCCATATTCTCATAAGTCGTCTGCGCGGGATCATAGGTTACACGCATTGCCTCGGCATGGCCGGTCATGCCGCTACAGACCTGCTTGTAGGTGGGGTTATCGACATGGCCGCCCACATAGCCCACCTGCGTCGCAAGCACGCCCTTTGCCTGCTTAAAATAGTATTCAACGCCCCAAAAACATCCGCCGGCGAAGATGGCGGTCTCGGTCTTGGGCGCGGGATCCGGGGCGGAGCGTGTTAGCGGTGAGGACGACCTTTGCACCGTCGGTGCGGCTGCGGCATTGGTTGCGGACGTCGCATCGTCCGGGACAAACTTCAGTGAAATTGAGTTTACGCAGTGGCGCGTGTTCTTTGGCGTCAGCCGCTCCCCGGAAAAAACGTGGCCCAGGTGCGCGCCACACTTTGCGCACAGGATTTCGGTCCGCATTCCGTCGGCGTCCGGCTGGTGCCGTACCGCGCCGGGGATTTCATCGTCAAAACTGGGCCATCCGCAATCCGAATCGAATTTGGAGTCCGACCGGTACAGCGCGGCGCCGCATTGCCGGCACACATAAATGCCCTTGCCGTGGAAGTTGTTGTACTCACCCGTGAAAGGCGCCTCGGTTCCCTTGTGCACGATGGCACGTTCTTCCTGGGGAGTCAGTTGATTCAATTTGATATCCTCGGTGCAGCCGCTGTGTATCAACGCCAGTACCAACAGTGCCGGAAATATTGCCCGTTGGATTGACATGCGCTAAAACCTTTGCCTGATTCGCCGCCTGACCGGGACGGGATCAGAAAATCAACTGCTTTTTGGCCTCGGCGAACGCAGGTCCCTTGTCCGGCATTCATGCGTCGCTCTTGTGTGCCAGGCATGGCAAGCAAGAAACGGTTTTCGTCGCGGGCAAAGTAGATGGAGCGGGTCGGAATGTCAATCCCTAACCCGGATTTCCGAAAGTAAAATGGCGCGACGCCCTTCAACCGAGCTCAGGGCTGGCAAGGTCGCGCCCTACGTAGGGCCTCAGCTCTTGTCCGGCGTAGCCTTGGCGGAGACGGATGCTGAGGCCATTGGGATCGACGTCCCCCCGCGTGGCTGAGGGGTAACAGAAAAAAGTTAAAATCCTTGCCGTGAGGCCATGCTTGGGTTAAACTTTCTTTAATAACCGGGGCAAGCGTACGGGAGTCGGAGCTTCAGAATTGTTCCCAAAAAAGTAATTTCTGATCAGCAATCCGGGATGAAGACTTCATTGATTTCGGCAGTATTCTTCTTGGCGGCCCTGAGCGGAATCGCGGCATCGGGACCGGAACAGAACATTTACGAAAGTTCGGTCTGTACGACCCCGGAAAGCCCGATCGATAAACTCGTTTACCGCAAGTTGTCGAAGCTGGGTATCCACCCGGCCATCTGCTCCGATGCGGTGTTCGTCCGCCGCGCCTTTCTGGACGTGATCGGCACGCTACCCACGGCGAAGGAAGCGCGAGAGTTCATTCAAGATCAGGACCAGAACAAACGCTTTGCTTTGGTTAATCGCCTGCTGGAGCGGGAGGAGTTTGCCGATTACTGGGCGATGAAATGGAGCGATCTGTTGCGGGTCAAGGCAGAGTTCCCGATCAATCTGTGGCCCAATGCGGCGCAGGCGTATTACCACTGGATTCGGACGTCCATCAGGGACAACAAACCGTATGACCAATTTGTCCGTGAAATGCTCACGGCGAACGGCAGCAATTTTCGCGTTGGGCAGGTCAACTTCTATCGCGCCATGCAGGACAAGACTCCCGAAGGCATTGCGACAACCGTGGCCTTGACGTTCATGGGCTCAAGGGCCGAGTTCTGGCCGACAAACTACTTGCCGGGCATGGCGGTCTTTTTCGCGCAGATCAGTTATAAGCCTACCAGGGAATGGAAGGAGGAAATCGTTTTCTGGGATCCCAACAAGGAAGACATGGCCCAGGCTGCCAAAAATATATCCCAACAAACTACCAACAGCGCAACCAAACAAGTTACCAATGCCGTGGCGCAAATGGCGGTCGTGAAGCCTGTGCGCAGTATGCCGCAAGTGGCCATCTTTCCGGATGGCACCAAGATCAAGAAGTTGCCCCCGGACCGGGATCCGCGGGAGGTATTTGCCGACTGGTTGATTACCCCGAAGAATGCCTGGTTTACACCCAACATCGTGAACCGTATCTGGTCCTGGTTGCTGGGACGCGGCATTATACATGAGCCGGACGACATTCGGCCGGACAATCCGCCAAGCAATCCCGCGCTATTGGCCTACCTGCAGAAGGAGTTTATCGCGAACCACTACGACATGAAACACATCTACCGGTTGATCCTGACCTCAAGAACGTATCAGATTTCTTCCATCATTCCCAAACCCGATGTTCCCCAGGGTGCGGCCAATTTTGCGTTCTATCCGTTGCGCCGATTGGATGCGGAAGTGTTGATCGATGCCATCAACCAGATTGCCGGCACGTCGGACCTGTACACCAGCGCCATTCCGGAACCATTCACTTTTATTCCAGACAACAAGTCCGCAATTTCGCTGCCGGACGGCAGCATCACCAGTCCCTTCCTGGATTTGTTCGGTCATCCGGCGCGCGCCACCGGCATGGAAAACGAACGCGTCAACTATCCGTCGCCCACCCAGCGGATGCACCTGCTGAATTCGAGCCACATCCAGCGCAAGCTTGAAGAAGGCCCCAAGCTTAAAGCGATCATGAGTTCCAAACGCAAGCCCCAGGAGATCATGGAGGATATTTACCTGACGGTTCTTTCGCGTTTCCCGACGGCGGACGAAGTGAAGAACGTGGAGGCGTATGCCAAGTCAGGCGTGGTGAAAGGGCGTAATGTGTGGATTGACCTCGTCTGGGCGTTGATCAACAGCGATGAATTTCTTTATCGGCATTGACCGGCGTGCAACCATTTTTCCGACATGGCCGGATGAGCATGAAAAGCGACTGAAAAAATGAGCGCAAAACACAGTTCAAAGAACAAGTCGCCGGGTCCTGATTTAATGGGCATGCGCGGTACGCCGATTTCCAGGCGCGAGGCGATGCGCCGCGGTCTTATCGGCATGACCGGGTTGCTGCTGGCCGACCGGCTGAGTTTCGAGACTTTGGCGGTCGACGCGCAACCGTCCCAAGCCCCAGCCCAACCCAAGGCCAAGGCGGTTATCCAGATCTTCTTGTGGGGCGGCATGTCGCACACGGACACCTGGGATCCGAAACCGGATGCGGGCTACGACTACACTGGTCAGTTGAAGGCCACAATCCCCACTAACGTCAGCGGGATCCAGCTTGGCGAATTGTTTCCCGAACTGGCCAAGCAGGCCGACAAGTATTCCATCATCCGCAGCATGACTCATCGCAACAATGGCCATGAGACGGCGGCTTACCTGATGCAGACCGGGCATATGCCCGGCGGGCAACTGTCTTATCCGTGTATTGGCGCCGTGTTTGCCCTGCTCAAAGGTTACAATGCCGGATATAAGGGGCTGATTCCACCCTATGTGGTGCTGACCCAGTCGCAGGGCCGGTTTTCCGAATCGGGTTTTCTGGGATCGAAATATAACCCGTTTGCCACGGGTGGCGATCCGAACGCGGCCCGGTTCGAAGTGGAAGGTGTCATTGCCCGGGGCATCACCGACGAGCGGCAAACCGCCCGGCGCGATTTCCTCCATAAAATGAACACGATGGGCAACGCCATGCGCGGCAACCCACAGCTGGCGGTTTCGGATGAGGCCGAGAAACAGGCGTATGACCTGATTTTGGGTAAAGGCAAAGAGGTGTTCGATCTCTCAAAGGAAAAGCCGGAATTGAGGAATCGTTACGGCCGTCACACGTTCGGGCAGGACTGCCTGATGGCGCGGCGGCTGGTCGAAGCCGGCGTCCCTTACGTCACCATCAACTATCCCGGGGGTTGGGATACGCACGCTAACCACTTCCAGACCATGCGCCGGCAATGTCCGCAGTTGGACCAGGGCCTGGCGATGCTGCTGCAGGATTTGGCAGATCGCGGTTTGCTGGCGAGCACCATCGTCTGGTGTTGTGGGGAGTTCGGCAGAACTCCGAAGGTAGACTGGCAACCGCCTTGGAACGGCGGTCGCGGCCATTATGGCAACGTCTTCTCGGTCCTGGTCGCCGGCGGTGGATTCAAGGGCGGCCACGTGGTCGGCTCGTCGGATGCGAAAGGCGAAGAAGTCAAGGATCGGCCCGTGTATCCGATTGACCTCCTCGGCAGTATTTATGAGTTGGCCGGTATAGACACCGACACCAAGCTGCCCCATCCCCTCGGCTTTGAAGCCCGCGTGTTGGCGCCTGACGAGGAGGGCGCAAAGTCGGCCGGGCGCCTGAAAGAAATTATGTAATTTTGTGTCTGTGAACAGGCAACGCGCGTCAAGACCGAACGGTGTTTTTGCCGCCGCATGGTGGCGGGATTGAAAAATGATAAAGCAGTTTATAAATAGATTTCAATGGCCTGCGATTCTGGGGCTGGTCTTCTGGCTGGCGGCCGTTTCGGCCGTGCCGGCGCAATCGTATATCGGTTTTATTTATCCCGCCGGTGGCCAGCAGGGCACTACGTTCCAGGTTACGGTTGGTGGACAGTCTTTGGAAGGCGTCAACCGTGCGTTTGTCTCCGGCACGGATGTTCAAGCCAGGGTGGTGGAATATAACAAGCGGATGGGCAACCAGGAGATCGGGTTGTTGAACGAACAACTGCGGGAGCTGAAAAACAAGCAGACGGAGAAGCCGGATGCAGCCATAACGAACCTGATCGCCAGGATCGAGAAGATCGTTCAGGATTATGTCAATCAGCCGGCCAGCGTGGCGATTGCCAACCTGGTCATTGTCGAGGTCACGATCGCTCCCGATGCGCAACCTGGTGAACGGGAGATAAGGCTGGGAACGCCGCGCGGGGTTTCCAACCCGCTCATTTTTAACGTTGGCCAGCTTTCCGAGGTCTCCGCGCCGCCGGCACCAACCAGCCCTCTGCAGATACTCGGCAAGGAGGAGCAAAGCCTCCGCCGGAAGAAACACGCCACCGAAGGGCAGGGTGGTTCGGAAATGATGATGATGGCGGCGATGATGGACGGCCCGGGATCGCAAAGCGATTTGGACGATGAAGAGGTGCGGATCAAAGTGCCATGCACCGTGAACGGTCAGATCTCTTCCGGCGCCGTGGATCGGTTTCGTTTTGAGGCGCGCAAGGGCCAACGCCTGGTCATCATCGTTCAGGCGCGGGAATTGATCCCGTATTTGGCCGATGCCGTTCCCGGTTGGTTTCAGCCGGTGCTGACGCTTTACAACGCGAAGGGCAAAGAAGTGGCGTATAATGACGACTATCGTGGCAGTCCCGATCCGGTTATTCTTTACGAAGTCCCCGAGGACGGCGAATATATGTTCGCGGTCTACGACGCGCTCTACCGCGGTCGCGAGAATTTTGTTTATCGCATTAAAATCGGTGAGTTGCCGTTTGTGACAAGCATCTTCCCGCTGGGCGGGCAAGTGGACATACCCACGGTGGTCGAAATGCAAGGCTGGAATCTTGCGGAGACCATGCTGACGCCCGATACGGAAGATGCCGTGCCGGGGGTGTATCCGATCACTACCCGCGGCACAAACGGGTTGGTTTCCAACCGCATGCTTTTTGCCATGGACACGCTGCCGGAATGTCTGGAAAAGGAGCCGAACAACACACCGGCGGCCGCGCAGAAAATGGCGCTGCCCATCATCGTTAATGGACGCATTGATCCGCCGGGCGATCGGGATGTGTTCCAGTTCGAAGGCCATGCCGGTGACGAGATTGTCGCGGAAGTTTATGCGCGGCGGCTTGACTCCCCGCTGGACTCCGTGCTCAAATTGACCGATGCCGCCGGTAATTGCCTGGCGTTCAACGACGACCGTGAAGACGTTGGCTCGGGGCTGAACACGCACCACGCGGATTCCTACATCCGTGCTGCTCTGCCCACGAACGGCATCTACTATATTCACCTGAACGACACCCAGCACCATGGCGGCAAAGAGTATGCCTACCGCCTGCGGATTAGCGCGCCGCAACCCGATTTTGCGCTGCGCGTTGTGCCCTCCAGCGTTAGCATTCGCAGTAATTCCACCGCTTCCCTCAGTGTCTATGCCATCCGGCAGGATGGATTTACCGGCAATATCAAGCTTGATTTGAAGGATGCGCCGAGTGGATTCGAGCTGAAAGGCGGTAATCTGAAAGGGACCCAGGAATTAACGCGGATCACGTTGAAAACCAGCCTGGCTGAGACCAAGGAACCCGTCAGCTTAATTATCGAAGGTTGCGCGACGAACGGGGAACGAAAGATCGTCCACGAGGCCGTGCCGGCGGAAGACAGAATGCAGGCTTTCCTCTGGCGTCATCTTGTCCCCGCCAAAGAACTGAAGGCCTTCGTCTTCATTCCCCCGCCACCTCCAAAACCTGAACCGCCAAAACAACCCGCTCCCCCGACAACTTCAAAACCCGCGCCAACGAACCAACCCGCTGCCCCTGCAACCTCCAAACCCTGACTCAGAATATTCTGCGGATTTTAGGGCGTGACTTCGCATTCCTGGACCTTCCGGTCGTAGAAATCCTTCAGGATTAATCCCCGGTCAAAAAGTTCCTTGAGTTCGATCAAACGTCTGGCGACCTGATCCTTGGTAAACTTGGGCTTTACCGACGCGATTACGACATTGACTTCAGCATTGGACAGCGCATGGTTGAAAATCATTACCTCATCAATCGCGCCGCCGAACGACTGGCCTTGCTCCTGCGGCAGGGGGCTGGATCGGTTCATACCGATGGTCAGGTCATTGGTGTTGGCCGCAATCGCTCCGTGCCAGGCAACCACCTGCTTTTGAAGTTGTCCGTCCACATATAGTTTCAGGTTCTCGCCGTCAAATGTCGCGGCCCCATGATGCCAGGTACCGTCCGTGACAACGCTATCGCTCAGGCAGTAGTGACCGTTGACTCCGGCGCATAGTTTACCCTTGGGCTTCCCATCCTTAGCCTTAGATTCGCCGGCGATGCTCAAGGCGTAGCCGCGATCCGCCGTTTTGTCCAGAATGTATCGCTCAATCGCATTCGTCTTAGAGGTCTTGAACCACACGGCAAAGGTCGCCTGAGTTGCGTTCAAGGATGGGGTGTTGGTCACCTGAATATAATTGTTTGACAGCGCGAATTCATAGGCGCCACCTTGTTTGCCTGTGGCCGTCCACTTGGCGCCAAAGGCGCGACCGTTGTTGTTGCGGCCCGACCGATCGGTAATAACACCGCCGGTTTCCGCCTGTTCGAAGTTGAAGTGGAGCATAAGCCCTTGTGGAAAATCGGCGGCAGGCGTGTTGTATCCTGTGGCAAATGCAAGCAACAATCCCACTGTGACCCGAACTATGCTGATATTGAATCTATCGCGTTTCATTCGGGGTCCTTTCTGCGCGCCTCGCCTCGCTCAGCAAGCGGGTGCGACGGATCTATTTTCCTGCAACAAATTGAAAAATATAATGTAACATTTATACATTTTATCAAGGACCATTTTTTTAATCTTGTAACCACCGTATAACCATTATACCGTTCACTTCACGGTCATGCAAGAGACCATGGCAGCGCGAAAGTCCTCTACTTATGGTTCTGCTTTTTTGTAACCGAACGATACCAACCGGCTACTATATTATCTGGTTGATTGGTCAGCAGATCGCTTTGTCAATGAAAGCTGGATGGAATGGGAAATAATTCTGCTCAGTCCAAAAGACATGTTCGTCGGATAGTGGTCGGGCTGATCATTCTGGCTTTGCTGGCACTGCTGGGGTGGCGGATTGTCGGCGCCATGTTAGTCAAAGCCGGGCGCGCGCGGTTGCCAATAGAAGCGGTCCCGGTGGCCGTGGCGCCGGTCACACGCGAAACTGCGCCCGAGGAATTGCGCGCTTTCGGCAATGCCGAGGCTTCCGCGACGGTTTCCATCCGTTCCCAAATCACCGGGGTGATTACGGTCATCAACATTGAAGAGGGCCAGGATGTCAAGCAGGGCGACCTGCTCTTTTCGATTGACAGTCGTCCATTGGCGGCGGCCTTGAAAGAGGCCGAAGCCAATCTAGCCAAAAACAAAGTCCAATTTGAAAATGCCGAAAAAGGCCGGGTTCGCCAGGAAGAGCTGCTGAAAAAGGGTTTTGCTTCGGAAGATGATTTCGATAAAGCCAAGGCAGAATCCGAGGCGCTGGCCGCTTCCATGCGTGCCAATGAAGCGGCAATTGATAATGCGCGCGTGCAACTGGAATATTGTTCCATTCGCGCGCCGATTAACGGTCGCACGGGTGCAATTTTGATCCACAAGGGGAATCTGGTGCAAGCCAACGATCTGTCCTTGATCACGATCAATCAGCTCCAACCGATTGAGGTGGCTTTTGGCGTGCCGCAGCAGTTTCTGTCAAAAATCAAGGAGCGTATGGCGAAGACCAAGCTTGCTGTCCGCGCCCATGTTCCCAACACGGAGACGAACGAGATCGGGATCCTGACTTTTGTGGACAACTCTGTCGATCGCACCACCGGTATGATCCAACTTAAGGCGCTCTTCACGAATGAAACCGCCCAGCTCTGGCCCGGCCAATTTTTGGAGGTGACCGTTGTTTTGGGAGTTAAAACCAATGCGCTTATCATTCCTTCCCGTGCCGTTCAAGACGGACAGAAGGGGCCATTCGTCTATGTGGTCAAGCCGGATCAAATGGTTGAACCC
Organism: Kiritimatiellota bacterium; assembly: GCA_026398415.1. Lineage (GTDB taxonomy): Bacteria > Verrucomicrobiota > Kiritimatiellia > JAAZAB01 > JAAZAB01 > VSJD01. The sequence continues at coordinate 96,784 of JAPLSY010000088.1, forward strand.
CGCAACGTGACGGTCGAGCGAACCTTTGGCGAGTCAAGCATTATCGCGCAAGGATTAAATGAAGCTGAAACGGTTGCCGTTGACGGGCAGCTACGTTTGAAGCCCGGAGCCAAAGTCGAGATCAAGGGCAATTAATTTGGATCGGAAGCGACGAACGCGGAGTGTGATGGCACTTGCAGCTTATTTTCCCCGCCCACTATGAATATTGCCGATCCTTTCATTCGCCGGCCGGTGATGACCACCTTGGTGATGCTGAGCATCCTCATTTTCGGCATTATGGCTTACAACAAGCTGCCCGTGAGTGATCTGCCTACGGTGGATTTTCCTACCATCCAGGTTAGCGCCAATGTGCCGGGAGCCAGCGCCGAAACCATGGCTTCCTCGGTCGCAACGGTCCTGGAGCGGCAGTTCTCGACGATCGCCGGAGTGGATTCCATGAGTTCCTCCAGCGCGCAGGGCTCGAGCCAGATCACGCTCCAATTCAACCTCAGTCGCGACATTGATGCCGCTGCCCAGGATGTGCAGGCGGCGATTTCGCGCGCGGGCCATAACCTTCCGGAGAATATGCCGTCACCGCCTTACTTCCGGAAGGTTAATCCGGCCGACCAGCCGGTGCTTTATCTATCGCTAACCACGCCCACCTTGCCGCTCTCGACCCTTGATCAATATGCGGAGACAATCATTGCCCAGCGGATTTCGATGGTCAATGGGGTGGCTCAAGTTCAGGTTTACGGCTCGCAAAAATACGCCGTGCGCATTCAGGCCGATCCACAGGCGCTGGCGGCGCGCGGAATAGGCATTGATGAATTGGATGCCGCCATCCGCAGCCAGAACGTCAATCTGCCGACGGGCGTGCTGGACGGTCCGTACAAATCTTTCACGGTGCAAGCCAACGGGCAACTGATGCGTGCCGCCGATTATCGGGAGCTGATCGTGACTTACCGGAACGGATTGCCGGTCCGTTTGCGGGAACTCGGATGCGTACTGGACAGCGTTGAGAACGACAAGACTGCTGCCTGGTATTGCACCACGCAGGGACAACAACGCGCCATCCAGTTGGCCATTCAGCGGCAGCCGGGCATGAATACCATAGAGGTGGTTGATGCGGTGAAGGCCTTATTGCCCCAATTCCAAAAACAACTGCCGGCTTCGGTTTCCATGGATATCCTGTACGACCGCAGCGTTTCGATCAGCGAATCATTTGCCGATATCAAGTTCACGCTGTTGCTGACCCTGGTCTTGGTCATTCTGGTCATCTTTTTGTTCTTAAAGAATCTTTCGGCCACCTTGATTCCCAGCCTGGCCTTGCCCATGTCGGTCATCGGGACCTTTACGGTCATGTACGTGTTGAATTACAGCCTGGATAATCTGTCTTTGATGGCTTTAACGCTGTCGCTGGGGTTTGTTGTGGACGATGCCGTTGTCATGCTGGAAAATATCGTGCGCCATCTTGAAATGGGCAAGGACCGGATGCAGGCGGCGCTGGAGGGAGCCAAAGAAGTCGGCTTTACGATTGTCTCGATGACGCTTTCCCTGGCGGCGGTCTTCATTCCGATCCTGTTCATGGGCGGCTTGGTCGGGCGCCTCTTTCGCGAGTTTGCCGTAACCATCGGGACGGCGGTGCTTGTCTCCGGGGCAATCTCATTGACGTTGACGCCTTTGCTCTGCAGCCGTTTTTTGCGTGATCCCGCCGAAGGCCGTCACGGCCGGATTTATGCCTTCAACGAGAGGCTGTTTCAGGCCATGCTGGGATTTTACGCCGGAAGTTTGAAGTGGGCCTTGGCGCATCGTCGCCTGGTTATGGCTTTTTCGCTAATCGTCTTGCTTGCCGCCGGGTTCCTTTTTAAAGTCATTCCCAAAGGGTTCCTGCCCAGTGAGGATCAGAACCGGATCATGGTTCAAACCGAGGCGCCCGAAGGAGTCTCCTTTGATTCCATGGTGACGCACCAGCAGGCTCTGGCAAACATTATTCAGCAGGATGAAAATATAGAGGTCTTCATGTCTTCGGTCGGCGGCAACAACACCGGCCGAATGCTGATCCTGCTCAAACCGCGTAATGCGCGCCGGCTGAACGTGGACGACGTTATTCAGGAACTGCGCCCGAAGCTGGCCGCGGTCCCGGGAATTCGCGCCTATCTGCAGAATCCGCCCCCCATTCAAATCGGCGGGCGGATGTCTAAAAACCAGTACCAATACACGTTGCAGGGACCGGACACCGATGCGCTCTATCTGCACGCGCTGGCGTTGCAGGAGCAAATCCGCGACCTGCCCGGATTCCAGGATGTTACCAGTGATATGCTCTTGAAAAACCCGGAACTGAATGTGACCATTAACCGCGACCTGGCTTCCTCGCTGGGCGTGACCGCCGCCCAAATTGAAGGGGCGCTCCTAGATGCATATGGCTCCCGGCAGGTTTCCACCATTTTTGCCGCCGACGATCAATACCAGGTAATTCTAGAACTGTTGCCGGAATACCAGGCCAACCCCGAAGTTTTGTCGCTGTTATACGTGCGCTCATCATCCGGTCAACTGGTCCCGATCAAGGCGCTCGCCACCCAGCGGGAAGGCGTCGGGCCGCTGCAGATCAATCATTCCGGCCAGTTGCCGTCGGTCACGATTTCCTTCAACCTGAAGCCGGGGGTATCGATCGGCGAAGCGGTTGCCAAGATCAACGACATGGCGCGCCGGGAAATCCCGGCCAGCATCAGCACCAGTTTCCAGGGCACGGCGCAGGCTTTCCAGTCGTCATTTGCGGGCATGGGGGTCTTGCTGGTTTTGGCGATCCTCGTAATTTATATTGTGCTCGGCATCCTCTATGAGAATTTTTATCATCCCATCACAATCCTTTCGGCCTTGCCGTTTGCCGGCATCGGCGCGCTTTTGACCTTACTGCTTTTCAACACGGAATTGTCGCTCTATGCCTTTGTCGGCATCATCATGCTCGTGGGCCTGGTTAAGAAAAACGGCATCATGATGATTGACTTCGCCATTGAGCTTAAGCGCTCCGGAGGCACGCCGGCTGAAGAGGCCATCTATGAAGCCTGCCTGATTCGCTTCCGTCCGATTATGATGACCACCATGGCCGCGCTCATGGCCGGATTGCCCATTGCGCTGGGGTTAGGGGCCGGCGCCGAATCGCGCCGCCCGCTGGGTTTGGCCGTGGTTGGCGGTCTGTTATTTTCGCAAACCCTGACGCTTTATGTAACGCCGGTGTTTTATCTCTATATGGAAAAGTTCCAGAATCTGGTGCGGCAATGGCGCGGTTTGCCGCCGTTGTGATTGATGACTGCTTAGTTGCTTTGGACAACCATGAAATTATTTATCTATTGCGTTGTATGCAGCCTGCTTGTGACGGGGACCGTTAGCGTGGCGGCCGAGGATTTTATCGGCCCGCGCCGGTCGCTGGCGACCAATGGTGCGGCCAATGCCATGGCGAATAACGTGGCGCTGTCACCGGACGGCAAAATTGAGATTGCCATTCAGGATGCAATTCTGTTGGCCTTGGAAAACAATCGTGCGCTCGCAGTGCAAAGACTGCAACCCATGATCACGCGCACATTTGAAGCCCAGGAACGGGCCGTATTTGATCCGCTCCTGGATGCGCAACTGTCCCAGGCGGCCACGCGCTACCAGCAAGTGTCTTCTTCCTCCGAACAGATTCAGGATTTGTTTGACCGGACAACTTACGGCAATCTGGGGTTAAGCATGTATCTGCCGACCGGTTCCAAGATCGCCATCTTGGGAACGACGACTTTGGATGAACCTCCCCTGTATTCCGATAATTTCGACTCCACCCGCGGCGGCATTTCTTTGACCCAATCGCTTTTGAAGGGCAACAGCATTGCGGCCAACCTCGCCAGCCTGCGTCAGGCCAGGCTTAATACCAGCATCTCCGAGTTTGAGTTGCGCGGGTTTGTTCAGCAATTGGTGGCCGATGTCGAAACAACCTATTGGAATTACACCTTGGCTTGGAGCCAAATCCGGATTTTTACCGATTCACTCAAACTGGCTGACAACCAACTGGCGGAGACCGAGGAACGAATTAAAGTCGGCAAACTGGCCAAATTGGAACTGTATGCCGCTCAAGCCGAAGTGGCTGCGCGCAAGGAAGCCTTAATTAACGCGAACAGTGCCATGGAAAAAAGCCGTTTGCTCCTGATCCGCCTGATCAATCTGCCCGACCGGACAAATTTCTGGGATCGCGGGTTTGTCATGAAAAATCAGCCTTTCGTGCCGGAGGGTGAGTTGGAGGATGTCGCGCTCCATGTGGCCGTTGCCCGGAAGATGCGCCCCGATCTCAATCAAGCGCGGCTGCAGGTGCAACGCGGCGATCTGGAAGTGGTTAAAACCAGGAATGGATTGTTGCCGCAAATGGATCTGTTTATCGCTTTGGGTGAGACCGGCTATGCCGACTCATTTGCGCGCTCGGTTAAGAACATTAATGCCGATCATTATGATACCACGGTAGGCCTGCAATTTGAATTCCCGCCGCTTAACCGGGACGCGCGGGCGCGCAACCGACGCGCGGAACTCAGCCGCAGTTCGGCCCGGCAGGCGCTTGATAACCTCGATCAGCTCGCCGAACTGGATGTGCGTACCGCCTATATCGAGGTGCAGAGAGCCAGGGAACAGGTGACGGCCACGGCGGTGACCCGCCAGTTGCAGGAGAAGAGCCTCCAGGCCGAGCAGGAGAAATTCCGGGTCGGCAAATCCACCTCGCTGCTGGTCGCGCAGGCTGAGCGAAATCTGCTGGTCAGCCAGATCGCAGAGATCGAGGCGGTCGTGACTTATTTGAAAGCGTTTGTTGCGCTATATCGGTTGGAAGGGTCGTTACTTGACCGGCGGGGTATCGATGCTCCCGGGAAAAATACGGTGGCCTTCAACGAAGACTGATGCATTCGTTCAACCGCGGTGGGCAGACAAGTTAGACACCTCAAGCCAGCCACATGGTAATTCGCCAGGGCTTAATTTATTTGCTTGTTGTTCGCGGATGCACCTTCGCATGCCTAATTCATCAGCTCGTGCACTCTCGACTCAATCGCCTCGGCGTAAATCGCGTAGCCTTTCGCGGATAGATGCGTGCCGTCGGGTTGAATCTCCGGGTTAACCTTGCCGTCCACGAGTAATTGGTCGCCGATGTCGAGGAAGTCCACTGTCTTGCCGTCGGCCAATTGCGCGAGGAGCGAATTCGTCGCCTTGATCTTCGTGGCACGGTTGACTCCCGGACTATCGCAGGGAAGAACGCCGATGACGAGCACCTTGGTCCGTGGTAATTTTTTGCAGATGCGTTCCAGTATCGCGGCCACGCCCTTGCAGACCTGCTCGGGTGTTGCGTTGTCGTTGCCGAGGTTATTGATGCCGATCAGCAGCACAATCAGTTTGGGTTGAATGCCGTCAAGCGTGCCGTGGTCGAGGCGCCAGAGAATTTGTTGCGTGCCGTCGTTATCTATCCCCATCTGCACGGCGTTGCGGCGGCCATAATACTTCTGCCAGACCGCGGGTGCCCCTTCCCAGCGTTGCGTGAGCGAGTCTCCCAGAAAAACGAGGTCGACGCCACCTTGTGCAGCGCGGGCGCAATAACGGTTATGGCGTTCGAGCCAGCCCTTGCGCAACGGGCGATCGGCGGGGGTCGTGGAGGGATGGCCAAGGTTGTTGGCTTCGGCGTAGCTGACTTGATTGGTTGATCCCGGAACATTTGCGGCAATAATTGACAACGGCTGGATGACTGATCCCACCGCAAATAAAATTACGAGAATCCGGCCGAACCGCCTGCTTGAATTGCAATGTTGAACATGCATTTTTGTCACCTTTGCTTATTCCTTGAACAATGACACGTTTAGAAACAATTAGAATACAGGCATTTTGCCCGCATAATGCATGATTAGACTTTCAAGCTTTGAATGACCAAAATTTCCAGAATCAGGAAAAATATGAGCTCCATTGGGGAAAAATGGTCGCCATCGGATGGAAGTGTATTGCGCCGCGCGGTTTGATAAGAAATGACAAATGGTTTGATAATGAGGGTAGCGGGAGGCGGCGGGGAAGGCAAGCGGAAAGACTTTTCCGGGGCGTTTGTAGGCGGGATGAAAGAGTCTTTCAGGGGCCGTGCAGGGGAGATTCCGAGGCAGTTATAGCCGGCCACTTGGGCGGGGATGCCGGGCATTGGCTCGTGAATTGGGCGCGCCACTGGCCAAAACAGCAACCTTCAAATAGACGGCAGACAAAGGCGTGGTCTTCAGCCTGGTCACAGGCTTCGCATATTTCCCGGCGCTCCCGCGACAGCACCGTTTCCGGCACCTCGCCAGAAGGGGCGTATTTGGCTGTCAGTTGCTTGTAGGCCTCTTCTGAGAGAATCAAGCGGTTGCCATCAACTTTCCCATACGAAATGACGTCCTCGGCATAGCCAGCCGGGCGATGCGGGGAATAGGAGTATAACTCGTTCAGAAGAAGGGTTTTCATGGGGGGGATGAGTAACCGGTCAAAAGTTCGCAGATCCAAAGAACGGTCGGGGTGGAAGTGCTTAAGTATCGGGTTTTGATCGTGCCATCGGGCTGGGTGATGTCAATCTTTGCGCCCTCGTGGCAATACGTCCCGCCATTCGATTTACAGACGAAGGAAAACTTCAGGAAACCGCAGGGGTCGGTGTTGTAGTCTTCCAGGACTATGTTGAATGGACCTTGATAAATCGACTCGCAGTTATGCGGCGGACTGGCATTATTAAAGTCCAGGAATGCAACGAAGATGTCGTTCAGGTACCAGTCAAATTGGGCGCTATTGCAGCAGTGTCCATCCTCCCCGCCAAAGTGGAATTCCACCTCGATGGATGCGCCGGCCGGCGGAATAACTGGGCCAAGGATAATACTCATTCGTCGAACACCTCACTTGCGATGGTGAGCATATATCTGACCGTACCGGTTTCACTGTCGCAAACGGATACCTTCTTGATTTTCAGTTCATGGACGGCGGATGTGAGCGCGGCGATCTGGGCAGGATCGATACTGATTTTATCGGTGCTGTCGGTAACAACAAGGAGTTTGGTCTGGCCGGCGGCGCCGGCGGTATTCAGGAGCGGGGTTGGGCCGCTCAGAGCGATCGCGGCACCACCTGAGGAGGATTCGCCGGTGGTGCGCTTGATAAAGTTAAACGCCACACCACGGCCGCGATTGGCACGGAGCCGCTCAACCAGGTCCTGGGGGGAAAGCTGTTCGGCCGGGCCGAAGGAAATCGTGGTGCGGCCGGAATCTACGTCCTCATCCACCTTTTGAATCAAGGCGTTCATGGCTTCCCAGGCGGAGAGGCCGTTTGTCAGATTAAGAGTGAAGCCGGCCGCCGCGCGCAGCGCGTCAGCTACAGTGGAACAGCATTCCTCTTCGGTCAAAGTGACGGAACCTTCGTACTGCAGGGGATTAAGACTGTCGTAGAGGGCCTTGGCAAGGCCAACAGGGATTGTTTCGCCGGTGACCAGGCTGGCGAGTTTAGAATAGGTTCCGGATGGGCAGTCAGTGGTGATGATGGTGCAGGTAACGCTGCGAATTTCTTCTTTTATGATTACGCCATCCAGCGACGTGGTCGTGCGTACCTGGGCGGTGTAAGTGACCTCCCGCGCATGTTTGCCGGTCATCCAGTCCTGGATCTGGCCTTCCTTTAATTCGTAGTCGTAGGGAGTGGCGGATGTTTCATGTGTGCCAATAATGGCCGAGACCTGATTCCCAGTAGTTAAAAAGGTGGGGTCGTGAGCCGTCCAGAAAGCATCTTGGGTAATGAGTAATGACGTTGCTACAATTTTCTGGCTGACATAATTGGCTTGGAAGCCGGCGAGTTGGAGTGTGGCAGTCAGAGCGGAGAATTCGCGGCCGGTGGTGGCGACCGGCCATTTATCGGTGACGATGGATTCGTACTCAGTGCCGTCAATGGTATTGGTTTGCTCGTATTTAAGGACGACGGCGGGGACCTGGATGTCAGGGCGGGGGGTGACCTGAATAGATGACGGACGACAGACGGCGGACGACAGATCAAGCGAAAGGACAGCCAAGGCGGAACGCCGGGCGCAGTGGAATGTCGGATATGGCGTGGTGGAATAGTCAAACCAGGTGACGGCATCGGGGGACCAGCGGAGCATGCGGCGGATGGCTTCGGAGCAGGTGATATCCTGCTGTTCGTCGAAGGGAATTTCGAGATCAGGCTCGATCGTGCCAAGGGCGATCGGGGCGCCGGAGGCAATGGCGTAGTTAATGACATCGGTAATGACTTGGCCCGACGAGCGGGGGTCGCCGGCGGGATCCTGGCCGAGAATGACGCGGGATTTATAGATGCCGACGAGGTCGTAGATGACCTCATCGGGTGGCTCACCTATGGTTTCCTCGCCGAGTTTCGTTTCGCCATCGGCCAGGGCATAAGGGTGCAACCGCATGCCGGCACTCCAGACCTGCTGGTACACCAGGTTATCCAGGAACCACCAGGGACCGGCAAGCTCGTAGTCCATGGACTCCTCCGTGCCGGAGCCGGAACGCGGGACCTGGACGACGCGGCCGTAGAACCAAGGCAATCCGACGGTATCGGACGGATCGGACGCATAAGAGATAGTGATGGTAGCGCCGTAGGGAAAGAGCTCGGCGGCGTCATAGGGGCCCGGGGCGGTGAAGGAGACTGTGTCCTGAGCCTGGGAGACACGGGAGCGGCGGAGGTTGGAGAGGCCCCAGGCGGCGAACGACTTAGTTACACTGCCATATGTTAATAACCAGGCCATAGTAGATGCCAGACTACGGTTTGAAGAGGACGACGGACGGCGGACGACAGACGCCAGACCGGAAAAGATTTAAGATTTGAGAGTTCATTTAGTGCGGAGGCCGCCATTTTTAATTTGAGAAGCCTGCTGGTTGGCGACACCGGCGGCTTTATTGAGAGCCTCGGAGACATTCTGGCCGATGGATTCGATCGCTTTAATTAGATTGGCGAGGGCGGCCGGGTCCACGGTTTCACGGATTTTGGAGACGTAGGCTTCGGCCTGGGAAACGTCGGCAGATTCCCTGCCGAAGGCGGCCTGGGCGCTCGGGATAGCCTCTTTGGCCGCCCTGCGTTCGCGAGGGGTGAGTTTCTTATCGCCAGCCATTTTAGTGGCGGCCTGAAGTTGAATTTTGGCGTTCTCTTCCTCGGCCTGTTCTTTTTGCAGGGCAAGTTCGGCGCGTTTTTCGATAGCCTTTTTATCGGCTTCAACGAGCGCCATCTGATATTCATTTTCGATATGGGCTTTTTGGGCGGGGGATGCGGCTTCGGATAGTTTAAGATCGCGGATTTTTTTTGCGGCCGAAGCTTTTTCGGTAGGAGTTGATGCTTTACGGGCTTCATCTTCAGCTAAGGTAACAGTTTCAGCGGATGTCGTTTTGCGCTGTTCCTCAGTATATTCACGAGCAGATTTTGCTCTTGAAGCTTGAAATTCCGCGTCTATGGAGCGGCGTTTTTCAAGCGCTGCTTTTTCGGCAATTTCTGCGGTCCTAATTTCAGAATTGAGTGCGGCGAGACGTTCCTTTGTAGACCGGATAATCTGTTCGAATTCCTTCAGTTGTTGTTTATTACCGGCGATAGTCTCCTTGTCCACGGCGGCAAGCAGCGCGGGGTTTTCGGCAAGACGTTTCAAGCGATCGCTGTAGGTTTGCGCGGTGGCCTCCAGGCTCGGCAATTTGCGGTCGAGTTGTTCCTTTTCGTTCCGAGCGGCCCAGGTTGAGCGGGAACGTTCGGACTGTTCAGTTGCGGTTTTCTCCACTTCGCGTTCGTAACGCGCACCAGTTTTCCTTTGGGAAAAATCGTATTGTATGGCTTTGCGGCGAGATTCATCGGGACCGGCGGCGGCGAGAGCCTGTTCTTCTTGGAAGCCGAGTTCCTGCAGACGGGTAGCGAGCTTGGCGTCGGCGAGTTCATCCTGGGCCTGCTGAAGAGCTTTAGCCTGGGCGATGGCCTCCTTGTACTTGTTAGCGAGATCAGCCAAGCCTTTACGAGCGGCTTCGAATGGGAGTTCGACCTGGTTAAGTTCCTTTAACTTTGCCGTTGTTTTCTCGGCTTCATCGGCAAGTTCCTTGGCACCTTTCTTTGGGTGGAGGAATTTGTTGTATAACTCGTAAAGGACGGTGCCCAACACAACCAGGACCGCGATTAAACGGCCGATAGGATGAGCGACAATGACCTGAAAGAATCCGGCGGAGGCCATTGCCATACCGCGAATGCCGTCACTCGCACCTTGCAGGATGGACGTAAGGCCACGGAGTGCGAGCGAGAGACCGCCCATGCGCGTATGCAGATTTCCGGTTGAGGCGCCGCTGGATTCGGCAGTCTTTTTTAGATCATCGAGTTCGGCCTTAGCCTGCTGGGCACCAGCGCCAGACTTGGTGATTTCTACGTTTATTTTGACATCAGGATCTGGCATGGGAACACTTTGATCAGTCGGACGTGTGTTGGGCGTTTGGGGTTAGGGTTTTGGCGTAGTGTCGGGCGGCGAACAAGGCGGAATTGAGGATGGCGGATTCGTCGGGCAGGACGGATGGATCGGGGTCCTGGGAGACGGATTTGACGAGCCAGAAGAAAATGCCGCCACCGCGCATGGCGCCGGCGGTTACAGTCGTCCCACCTTTCCTTTTGCGGAATTTTATTGCAGTGGCCTGACGTTCGGCGAGGGCGTAGGGTCCGTTACGGCCGAAGAGAACCTCGAGGTTATTGAACTCGCCGGCGCGGCGGCCGTGCGCCTCGGCGCGGGCGGGGATGGTGAGATATTTTTTGCCGGGTCCGGGCTCGATCGTTCCGCCAAAATAACGCTGGGCGATACCGGTCTGGTTGACGGAGACGGTGACGCCGTTGTCGTGGACGGCGTAGGAGGTGGCTTTGCCGGCGCGGGCATAGAAATGGGTGCGGCGGCCGCCGAGAGCATTAGGACGTTCTTCATCGAGGGCGGTTAAGTGGTCAAGAAGCAAGCGGGTGATTTCACCCCCGACCTCGTGCTGGAGGGCGGGTTCGGATAGGTGCTTTGCCAGGTAGTTGAGCCAAGGTGTGGCGTTATCGGTAATTGTGATGGCGAAACTCATGATTGCCCCTCACCCTGCCCTCTCCCAGGGGAGAGGGAATCGGAATTTTTGAGGTGAAGGATGCCGTTACGGAACTCGGCGCGATCACCCATGGAGTCGAGAATGGCTTGTTGCAGGTCCGGAGAAAACCCAGCGAGAGAGACTTGCCCCCCTTCGCTAAAGCTACGGGGGGTTGTGGGCTCGATAATGGCGCCAGGCGCGATTAACCCGAGCTCCTCAACCTCGGAGCGGGAGATATCGCGGACCCACATGCCGGAGCCGTATTTGAAGGGGGGATAAGGGAGATCGAAATCGGAGATGGCCATCCAGATAGGATCGGATTTGAGAGCGATCATGCGGCCGCCATCGTAGAACTCGCCGCCGGCATCCTGCCAGATGGCGGGCCAATCGCGCGTATGAAGACGGGATTCGGCACGGAATAGTTCCTGGGCGGGGAAGGCATCGAGGGCGGCGGGATCCTGAGACTGAAGATATTTCCCGAAGCCTTCCGCCATCTCGGTCTGCATTTGAATGATGAGGTTCAGGCGTGGATCTGAGGAAAGGTCCTTGATGGTGCCAGCGACGCCCGGCTCGGCGTAGGGGTCGTATGAGATTGCTTTGAGGGATTCTTTGAGATTCAAGCGAGCGGTAGCGGAATCTGTTTTTCCCTGGAGGATTTTATCTATGACGTCTTGAATAGTCTGCAGGTGGCCGGCATTCATGGTGCGGGCGGAGAACTGGGCACGGGCGAGGATCTGGGCGGGGAGTTCGGCGAGTTGGGCCGATGAGGCGGAAGTCGGGAGGAGGACTTTTTGGCGGAGGAAGTCCAGGGCTTCTCGGAAGGGGATGGGGGATGTGAAGAGCATAAGTTACCTTGTAAACGCGGCGAGCATGGTTAGTTAATCACCAGTGTCAGCATGCCACGCGCAAGTGTCCAGCCAGCCGGCCCCGGCAAGTATACGCGCCTCTGCATCGATCAGGATAAACGACACAGCCGCCTCGATCTTGTTGGCGGCGGAGAGCGCCGCCGCGCATGTTATTTGCCTGTGAAAGTCCCAAAGAACAAACACCCATTCGTTCCGCTTTCTATCGGGCCATAGTTGTTGTCAATGTAGGTCTGCATCCAAACTGTATCTCCCGCGCTAAAAGATATTGGTATACAAATATATTCAAACTGTGTTGTATGATAAAAGAATGACACTGGATTTGTCGCACCTGTCGTACCGCGCATTATTTTATACCCTCCGCCAGCAGTTCCGGAGAGCGGCCAATAAATCGAATATCCGATATTCCACTGCCCTGCCACCGGGATGGTGTATTTGTAGGTATTCGTGTTGTAACCGGATGCCGAATCGTTGAGCATCAGATTGTAAGGTGTGCTTGCAAAGGCGTTAGTCGGATAATATCTCGCGACTAAACCCACCTTAAACCATATCGAGGTCTGATACCCCCACGTTCCACTTCCATCGATATTTGTGCAGGCGAAGGTCATGCCCACGGTCGGACTCCCACCCGTGACCCGCAAGGATGGCAATACCGGCGTGTTCGTCCAGGACGCGGGGAGAGCCGCCGCCGCGTTCGTACCGGCAGAATAGGCAAGGTTGCTGGCCGCCACGCCGCTGGCATTCGGGTAAGCCCCCACCTGTGCCGCCGTGATTCCGCTTAGGCCGGAGCCGGAGCCAGCGGGTTGTAGGGCAGTTGCCCCTAACCCTGCACCACTAACCAACCCGTCAACGCGGACGGATAAATCATTTGTGACCGTGTGGTCAACGAACCCGGACGGATTGCCATAAGGATAAAACGCATTCGTCCCCAGACCATACCAGGAGCCGATATAATCTGAGGCGTAGGACACACCACTGGCGACGTTACTGTTGGCGTACCAACTCTGGATCAGCATGCCGTTGCGTGTTTTTTGCATGCAACCGCTCCCGGCATCGAGGCCGAGCTGCCAGGTATTTGTGACGATGTTGGTTAAGGTGCCGTAGAAGTAGACCACGGTGGGAGTGCCAACGGTGCCATTAGGAGTCCAGTTCGCAGAAGTTGGATTGTCTTGTATGGTCACGAACAAACAACTGCCATTTGTGTCTGTGCCGAGATAATAATAATACATCTCGACTTGCCAAATCCGGTAAATGTCATACCCATTCGCGTTGTGATATGACGGCATCCCGGCCACATCTGCCCGTTGCGTGTACATCCCGGTTGCGTCAGGGGTAAGCCAGCCCGTGACGAGCAAATTGGTGGGGCCACCCACATAGATGTTGGTTACGACCTCGTTCCATCGAAAAACGCCATCGGACATCTTGTACCCGGCCAGATCAACATCATTGGTCAACGGGAAGCCGGAACCTGTGCCACCGCCAGATTCAGCCGCAAACCAGGCGGTGGAATTTGCCGAGTTGAATTTGAGCACGTCATTGATTGCCGCCGGCGCATTGGTGATCGTGTAGAGGACGCCAGCGGCATCCATGATCTGGTTGGTCAATCCGTTGGCGGCGGACACTGACCCCCAGTAAAAGCTGGTTGTACTGCCGCTGATCTCTGCATAGAGGGCATAACCGGATATGGGCGCATTCGTGGCCTTGACCAGGTAATTAGACTCGATTCCAGTTACGCGGTTACTGAGGACATTAATGGCGGCGGCGTTGGTGGCAATGCCGGCGGCGTTTGACGTGACGGCACTTTCGGCCACGTCCACACGCTGGCTGAGGGTATTGATATTGACGGCGTTGGTGGCAATGCCGGCGGCATTGGTGATGATCGCGCCCTCGGCCACGTCCACACGCTGGCTGACAGTGTTAATGGCGACGGCCAGGTTGGACGAGACGGCAGCAACGGTGCCGGTGTCGGCATATCTGCTATCTGATTCGGCTTTTGTGTAAACATCCGAACTCGTGCCGCCGGCGGGCCAGGTGGAGGTCGGCGGATTGGTGCCGAGGGTGATCTGCGGGACAGCAAGAGGTTTGTAGAGCGTGATGCTATTAGTGTCCCACTTCTGGGCGACATCACCGGTCCGCTCGTTTTTAAGAGAAAAGCTGGCGTCAGAATCCACTCCTAATGTCCATGGATACTCGTCCAGGGTATAGTACACCGTCAAATTTAAACCCTGTACCCCCTGAATTCCCGATCCTGCATTATGACCGTCTGGCAACCAGGTCCTTATGTCCACAGAAAAATCGGAAGAATTAACTTCTACGGGAGATAAAGAGTTTAAACCCAATAAAGAATTTGTCCCCCCCCATTCGCTTATTGTCCACACATCAGGTGGAATCTCTGCAGAGTACGTAATTCCTAAGAATCCATTATTCCAGATTCGACAATCTACCTCCCCCAGTCTGTCATAAAACCGAACTGAAAGATTAACTTTTAATCCCACTATTGTGGCAGACAAAGGAATTGAAAAATTCCAATTACCAACCCTCAATGTTCGGCTTGATTCTGTTGCGGCTTCCGCCGACGTATACAATACGTGCGCATAAGATCCATTGCTACATATATCACTAAGATTGTTTGATGCTGCTCCCGTCTGCCAATAAACATTTGGATAAGTTGCCGCATATGAATTAGTCAACTGTACAAAACTTCCGGCGGTGGTTGCAACTTGATTGGAAGTCATAATCCCGCCGACGATGGAAAATTGCGCGCGGGCTTTGTCGACGCCCCAGATATTCAGAAGCTCGGGGCGCGTGAGCACGTTGGAGCCGATGGAAAGTTTGGGCACGACCACCTCTTGGGTGGCCAGCCCGATCGTCATCCAGTTGCTGACGGTCCCGGACCAGGGGAAACCCATGCGCGTCTTTACGGTGCCATCGGCATTGGTGCCATCGTAGAACATCACCGAATTGGTGGTCATGTTGGTCGGGACAGAAGGCACGTGCAGATAATTGGTCTCGTGCAGATGCGAGACCGGAGAATAAATGCCCGTATGGCTGTGATTGGTCGGGGAATAGACGCCGGAATGCAAGTGGCCCAGGGCGGAATAGCGAGAGTCGAGGAAAGGCAGCATAAACGTGTAGTTATTCGAGTTCACGTAACTCTGCGCGGCCAGCCAGGCACGCGTAGCGTAATTGGTGGAGTAATCAACCAGTCCTGTCACGACCTGGGATACGTTGGAAACCCCAACTTCGAGGGCCACGACGCGAATCCCCAGGGCAGCGTTAGAGGCGGCCACGTCAGTGGCGTCCACTGGCCAGTTGGTGCGAGCGACACCGCCAAGGATTACAGACTGCGTGCCTGCGTTGATATCATAGAGCGCGGGATACAAGGACCACATAGACAGGTCATTGGTACCGTGGTCGGGCCAGTTAGTGCGGGAGTAGCCGCCGAGAATGATGGCTTTGGTGCCGATATTGACATCGGTGGTGGCTGGATAGGTTGCCCAGGCGGCGGTGGAATTAGAGACTTGAGAACCGGTGGCGAGATCGTTGGCGGCGATGACTTTTGCTTTCGTAGGGGCAAGCCACTCGCCGTTGGTGGAAATGACCTGCAAGACGCCGCCGGTGGCGGCGGGATAGGAACCGGTCGGTCCGCCGGCGGTGGTCCAGAAACTGGTGGAGGCGGCGGCCCAGGCGTTGCTGGCGCCCTCGGTTGCAAGGGGCCTGCAATAGTAATACTTGGCAGGTGTAAGGCCGGTTAAGTTGGTGAAGAACGATCCCACGGCGACATTGGAGAATATGCAGGAATAGACCCAGTTGGTCGTGTTGGTACCGGCATCGGATGTGCCGTAGTAGAGAGTGACGGCTGGGTTTGTTCCGGAGCCGTTGGTAGAGACGAGGGTGCCGTAGTAAGTGGCGGAGATGCGGGTGATGTTGCTGACCCCGGCATTCTCGATCTCCAGGGCGGCAAAGGATTTAACCGCAAAGATCGCAAAGAGCACAAAGAGGAATAAGACTTTTTTCATGTTATTTCCCAATCAATCAACAGGCGGACCTTCGCTGAATGTGAACTTGCCTTCCACGATATGAGAAACGACGGCGTGCCAGTGGCCGTCTTCCTGGGTGTAAAAACACAGATAGAAGTTGCCATCCGTTGCCTTCTTAACGCAAAAGGTATAACCATCGCCCAGGAGCGGAATGAAACGGGCGTCGGCCTCGGGTTGGGTATAATAGAGCGGGTCGTTAGCCGGTGGAGCGCCAACGACTCCGGTGCCATCCTCGACCAAGGTAAAGACAGAATAGCCATAGGTGATGTCTTTGCCGGCATCGGTGATGCCGTCGACGACGAGCCAGAATGTTTCTTCGGTGAGGTTGCTCGATAGCGCCCAATTCATTTCTTCGGCGGTGAAAGCGAGAACGGCATGCTGCTGGGTAGTATCGGACCAGCCGGCGGCGGTCGGGTTGGCGGTGATCTCGGCGGCAGAAATGGTCTTGGTGGCTTTGCGAGTTTGCCGATTGACGGTGTAGATAGAGAGCGATAGCACGGCCAGATTGGAAGCATCGATAAGCTGACTGTTCCAGTGGATCCCCAGTTCGAACTGGCAATCGTTTCCGCGCCACATGCGCGGCGTGGCGGATGCCAGGACGTCGAGGGCATTAGCCCATTTATCGGCGTTAATCAGGAGCCGGATCCGCTTGGTGGTAAGGGTTGGGGCAGTCATGTTGGTTTCACCGTTGTGATGCGGCCGCCGATGAGGGTGTAACTATGTTCGGTGCTAACGCCAATTTGGTCGGCATCGGTGGTATCGACCAGGCCGTAGTCAAAATAAAAAACGTCTTCCGCTTCGTTTTCATCCGGGCAGAAGAAAGTGACAATGCCATCCTCGGGAATTTCGGCTTCATGCTGGAGCATGTAACCTTCGGCGACGCGGGCGCTGGCATGTTCACGGACGACGCCGAAGGTGATTGTCGTGATAGTGTTCTTGCGGTTCAGGGGTTTGCCGGCGGCGGCGCGCAGGAACTGGGCAATCTGCACCTGGCGGCGGCCGTTGACGTGCAGCGAATTGGGTGCGAGCTGGCCGTCTTCGCAGAGCCAGAAGTTTGCAATCTGAATCTTCATACGTTCTTCGTTCTTGGTTCTTCGTTCGTCGTTGCGGACCACGTCGTTACCGGCGCGGCTACAAATCAGGCAACGGCGAAGGTCCAGAGCGGGTTGGGGACGCCGGCGGTCCAGGTTGCCTTTGCGGGGGCGAATTCGAGTTCACCCAGGCGCGCTTTTTCGCCGAAGTTCAGCCCCGAACCAGAGATACCGCATTTGTGGATCGTGCAAGACACGGCCATGGGAGTTGTGCCGCCGGTGATAACGAGATCCGTGCCGGCCTTGCCATGCGACTGGCCGGGGAGGAATGTGCTCGCGCCATCGAGCGCCACCAGGGTGGCCCACTGGGCCTCGGTGAGTCCGGCGGGCGTGAACTTGGCGGAGGCGGAAAGACTCTTGAGCCGGGCGCTGACGCAGCCGAAACGATCCACGTAATCACGGATGATATCCATGCCGATATCGATCGTAAATCCATCGAGCGATTCGATGACATCGTAAGGCGTGGTGCCATACGCGGCGGTATAACCCGGAGAGGCGATCTTGGTCTCGTCGAAAGTGGCGTCCGTGAAAGCGGCTGCTTCCACCTTGAGGAATGAATCGGCTGCGGCCGGATCGGCGGCGGATTTCCGCAGGCATAGGAACGACATGCTGCCGAAGAATGTATCGGTGGCGGCGAGTTTGAGAGAAGGCATCTTGATCATGGCGGCGCGGGCGAAGGTGTATTTAGTACCGTCGATCGAATGGATGACCAGCGGCAGATCAACAGCCGGAAAAATCTTCTTGCCGACGTCGCTCAGGGAATACGGGAAAAATTTTGTGAGATTCTGGATCTGGCCAACCGGGGTCAATGTGACTTCGGCCGAGAGGCTTTTATTGCGGGTGTCGATTTTACCGTAACGGGACGTGTTGACATCCCAGGTCTCGTGTTTGGCGCTCACGATGATATCATCCCTGGAATAGATGATGTTGGTGTCGAACGTGACGATGGCGGGACCGGCGATGTAGGCTGGGAGGTTGGCGGACATGGGAGTCTCCTTTGGAATGGTTGATGGTTAATGGTCGATGGTTAATGATTTCGCGTTACGGTTCCGGTTGCAGAGCGAGCTTGGTTTTGAAAAAGACGTTATAGGTTAAAGGGTCAGAGTTGGTTATTTTGTAAGGGGTGTCATCGCAGACAAAGGCGGCATTGGTATCGGTAGTAGAAAAACGGTGGATGCGGCGCATGAGCATTTCGACGATTTGCAGAGCGGATTTACCGGTGCCGGTGGCGCCCTGGTTAATGGCGACATCCTCGACGACAGAAATGACGATGATCGGTTCGATGCATGGCCCGGGCGCCCCCGGATGTTCGCACTTGGCGATCGGGGCGAGAAGAACGATGCAGGCGCCGATTTTCGAATGCTTTTCCGTGATGGTGCCGAGGGCAACCTCAATGTCATTATTGATATTGCCCTTATCCTCGGTAATGACCGTGATATCCTCGAACCAAGTATGGCCCTCGATCCGGGCCTTGATGGCGGCGATGGCAGGGGCGATTCGGAATGTGATTTCTTCGGACATATCAAAATCGTTCTTGGTTCTTCGTTCTTTGTTCTTCGTTGCGGACCACGCCGTCACCGGCGCAGTTACTTCTGACCTCTGATCGCTGATCGCTGACTTCTGTTTTCATAGGCCAGCTAATGTTTCCCTGGTGGCGGTGCGGACTGGCGTACTGGCTAATTCGATCGCGCCGCCTTTTTGGACCTCGGCGGTTGTCAGCGGATCATCCGGCTCGGCAACGGGAATATCGCATTTGGAAATACGTTCCAGATATTTTAAGTCATTGCGTTGTTCTTCGCGCTCATCTTCGCTTAGGGGGCGTTTGATGCGAGACATGGCCTCGCGCACGATCATGCGGGCGGCGAGGCTTTTGAGATCGGACGGGATCTTGGTGGTATCGGCATCGAGGACGTTACTGGCACAGCCGGAGATCTCTGCGCGGATCCGCGAGACAACGTTGGCGATGATGTTGGGGACCGGGTCCGTCTGGCCGGTGCCGAGCGCGGCGGTGCGGCAGGCTTCGACCAGGGCGCTGACTTTCGCGTCCTTAAGATCAGCGATCGTTATGGAAACCCAGCTCATAAAGCACGTAGAGCGTTAAGCGGGGAGCGTAGAGCGGCGGAGTTAGCGTTTCCAATTTTACGTTACACGCTATCCGCTCTACGCTCAACGTTGTTTACGGTTTGATTGCGACCCAGTCGTTGCTGGTCGCGCCTTTGGCGATCCAGACCCCATTGGTGCCGGCGCCGGCGCCGCCGAGAAGGGCATCGCCAACGAAACGCGGGGTGTAGAGCGTGGCCGTCGTGGTGACGTTGGTGTCGGCCTGGGCGACGAGGCTCAACTCGACCGTTGCTATGCGGCCAGCCAAGGTAGTTGCAGATACCTCGAGGGCAATCACTCGAGTATTGAGGCTGCTCGGGATGGCGATGACGTCGGCTGCCTGGACGAGTGGCAGAAAGCAAAAAACCATCATCAGAATGAAGATGGCGGTGATGAACATTTTTTTCATGGGAACTTTTCCTTATTTATTTTCGGACTGATCGGACGGATTAGACGGATTGTCTGCCCTACTACGCCCAGGAGCGTAGTAAGGCAGACTGTCCCTTGGTTTAGCTGATCGTGAACTTGCGCAGGCCAAGCGTGCTCGGCAGCACGATGTTGCTGTAGTGCTCGACGCTGATGTCGATTGTCTTGGCGTGCTCTTCGCGATAGACGCGGAAGCGGCCGGACTCGGTGGGGGTCCAGAACTGTTTGATGTTGCTGGGGTCTTCCTGGTCGGCCAGGAGGCTGGCATAATACATGAGCACGTAGGCGCCCACGACTTCGGCTTTAGCGGTCTTGGTGGACTGGTAGCGCTCCTTGCTCTGCACGATGCGATCCACACCGAGGAACCCAGCCAACTCATCCTGGCTGAGCGTGGAACTCCGGGCCTGGCCGGCGAGGTTCTGCGCGCGCAGACAAGCCAGACGTTTTGTCCAGGCGGTGGCACCGTAGACAATAACATTATCGCCGATGCCGCGTTCGGTGGCGCCGGTTTCCAGGTCGGTTTTGACGTCCATGTCGGGGTCCTTGCCGGCGGTGCCATCCCAGGTTTTCCCGGTATTGGAGGCCGAGGCGATCAGGGCGGCGACGGCGCGGCGCAGATCGTTGCGGTTCAGGCGGCTGATCAGCCGGATGACGGTGCGCTCTTCCTTGCCGGGGACGAGCTCGTCGCGGTCGAGGGTGACCGTCAGACCTTTGTTAAGGGTCTTCTGATTCACGCTGGTGCCGGTGAATTCCACCTTCTTGAAGGATGAGCCGATGGCGCGAATGTCATCAACCTCGGAGAGGAACTCTTCGATGTTGACGGCGCTCTTATATTCGAACCGGCGGGGGACCTCGACGGGCGGGGCGATGCCGTCCAGGGTGGCCTGGATGTTCTCCGGATCCTTCCAGCCAATGGCATAGGTGCTGAGGGGCTCGGAGAAGAAGGCGGCGGTGAACCGCTCTTCGTTGGCGAGGCAAATGACGCCTCGCGGATTGTTCCGGGTATCGGCGGGATAGTCCGGAACGACGTTGCTGAGGACCATGTGTTTCATGAGTGGGAACTTTCTTTTATGGGGTTTTGGGTCTTTTGATCTGACGGATCAGACCCCGCTTCGCCCAAGGGGCTACGCAGGGCACGCGTATCGTTTGTTACGTGACGATGTATTCCTGCGGAGGATAGGGATCGACTTCGAATTCGTCGCCATCGGCGCCGGCGGCTCTCAGGGCGCGGCCAACGCGGTAATAGGTGCCCGCCACGGTGGGGGCATCCTGGACTTTGCCGGCGGCGGCGGTGAAGACCTCGACCATGGCGGCGATGGGTTCGGAGGCAACCATCAAACGCGTGCTCTTTGCGCAACCGAAGAGTTGCACGGCGACGGGCGCCTCGGCGGCGGAGGGCTCATCGGGGCAGACGCCCAGGGGCAGGTTGTTTGCGCCGTTGATGGCGATATGCTCGGCATCGGAACCGGCCTTGACCAACGCGAAGCGGGTGGTGATGGCGGCATCGGCCAACTTCGTGATGGTGTCTTCGTGGGTGCCTTCCGCAATATTGCAAAGGCAGGTGTAGCGATGGTAGGCGCAGGCCACCATCAATTTATGGAGCAGATAACGGATCATGAGAATTTACCTTTCGTTAAAGATTTATCAGACGAATTGGACGGATCAGACGGATCACGCTGACTTTTGGTTTCACCCCTCCTTTCGTTTCGGCTCTTCGAAGAGAGCGGGGTTGGCTTTTTTAACAGCGGCCCAGGCGGCATCGTAATCCATGCCCTTCGCCGTTTTCTCGTTGACGAGCGTCAGGATTTTGTCCTGCCGGGAAACGGTCTCACTGTTGCGGCCGCCGAGATCGCCGGTGGTGGAGGCGGTCTTGACGATGGGCTGGGCGTTGGAGAGCTCGGTGATTTTGCCGTCGAGGTCTTTATCGAGGTCGGCGGCCCACTGGGGTTTTTGGGCCTCGGTGATCTTGCCAGCGGCGATGGCGTTGGCGAGGACCATGTCGATGCGAGCTTTTTTCTGTTTGCCGATTTCGGCCTGCAATTCCGCTTCCTTCGCTGTGCGCGCTGTGCGCTCGTTGGCCAATGTGGTTTCCGCCGTGGTCTGTGCGACCTGCGCGGCGTTGCACAGGGTTTTCTCGTAGGCATGGGCGGTTTTTTCATTGGCCAGGGCCATGGCAGCGGCCTGGTCCGCCGTCGCCTTTTGGGCTATGGCGGATAAAATTTGCTCATCCGTGGCTTCGTTGGCCAGGCCGAGCAGTTTGATGAGAGCGTCTTTCATGGGTTTACTGACTCCTTTCATTTGGGTTGCGGACGGATTAGACATATCAGACATATCTTCATTAGAGAGGGGCATTACGCCGATGTTGGGACGGTTGGTCAGGCCGGCGGAAATGAGCCATTGGGGGTCGAAGAGATCTTTACCGTTGATCGAGCCGATTTGTTTGACAGCCCAGCGGGGGCTGAACCATTTATATTCGGCGTTGGAGATGGCCTGATTGCCGAGTTCGTTCCATTTGACCTGGATAGCGAGGCCATCCTCGCGGGCTTGCATATCCATTATCCAGCCGTAGGCACGTTTGTCGGTAGATTCATTGGCGAAGGCGGGGTCGTCGGGGTGGCCGACGAAAAAGGGGAGGCCGCCGAACATGCGGGCAAGTTTGCCGCGCATGGAGTGGAAGCGCCCAGCCATGGCCTTGGCGGATGCATTAGTTAGACGCTGGATTCCCTGGCTGTGAGGATGATCGCCGTAGGGGATAGTGAGCCAATCGGCCTGGAGGAGGGTGAACTGGTTGGAAAGGACGGAAATATTTACGATTTGCGATTTCATGATGATTTCCGATCAAATTTTTCTGACGTTTCAATCGTGAGTCTCGGGACGGCATTGCAATTTCGTTCTATTGCGTTGCAAAACGACGATCTCCCCCTTGTCCGCGTTCATACTGCCTCCGGGCGATTCTGGCCGGGATCGCCGATCGTGGGGCATTTTGGGGGATTTTCGATTTTCGATTTTTGATTGCCGATTTTTTCGGATGACGGTAGATACTTTTTTGCGACTTCCCATGCCTCGCAGATATGGAAATTGGCTTTATAACCCTGCACAACCACAACCTCGTGGAGCATGCGGGCGAGGAACTCAAGGTCCGGACATAATTTGCCGTTCGCTTCCAGCGCCTGCAAACCCCGCTCCAGACTGGCGATATCTTCATGGATTGCCACGATGCGTTCGACCCCATCCGTCTCGTGGGAAAACTCGCGCGCCTGCAGGCGACGGATCAGGAGCGTGTCTTCGATACATTTAATGGCGGCATGCATTTTTAAAAAAGGTTTAAAGGTTCACGGTTCAATGGTTCAGCGGTTATAACTTCCAATTCCCACGCACCCGATTTCAATGGCCTTCTTAGAGATGTAGGCCACGGAAGGATCGGAGCCATTCCCAAACTCCCCGGCCCAGGTCGGCCCGGACTTCATCAGGTCTTTAAGCGCGGCAAGGTACGAGTCAGCATTGGCCATCGAGGTCTGGAATGGATGCCACGCGGTTTCGAGCCACAATTCGATACCAAGGTTCTGCGCCTTTGCGGAAGCGGCAACCTGTTTCAAGAAATCCGGTTGCGCCGATCCGACAATGACCCGGCGGCCGGGGCTGTATTGTTTGCACCATTCAATTCGCTGAATAACATCGTTCACGTTTGGAAACCGTTCGTTGGTTTCCAGACATATCATCCAGGCCACTTGTTCGGCTGTGGCCCATGCGTAGCATTCGGCCATTTGCCGGATATAGTCATCGTGCTTGTTGGCCGGGATGCAGGTCGAATCGTCATTGAACAATGACACGATCCAACGGTTGATTCCGTATGTGCGTGCTTTAACAACCCAATTTTCCGCGTCGTTCATCCGATGACCATCAACGGGGGATGCGCGATTCGTCAGGAACATTTGGAGTTCAATATTGCCATAGAGTTTTTCGGAAATGAATATGGTGGTATCGCCGCCCATCGCCCTGACCCAGGCAAATCCGTTAAAGCGCTTGTCGTTTTCCCAACTGTTGCCGTGATCGCTGACAAAACCGAGGTTGCTATCCACGCCGGAATTGCCGGGCCAGGACGGGGTGACGTTGGTGCCGTAGAGTTTATGCGGGAAGAACATTGGGCAACGCCACACCGCGTTTGCGGGTTCGGGGGTTGGTACAGGTGCAGGTGGCGTGGGGGGTGTAGGCGCAGGTGCCGGTTTGTTTTTCTTCCAGTCAGCGATCATTTTATTTATTCCGGACATTGGGTCTCCTTCTGTTTCGCCTGCTCAATTCTTTTTGCGAGTTTGATCACGTCCTTGGCCATCCCCGCATAATCACCGCCCTGGTAATCCTGGACGGCCTCTATGCCGCTGCGCGTTACGATCAAAAACAATGTCAGTATTTTTTCCCTGG
Source organism: Kiritimatiellota bacterium (assembly GCA_026398415.1). GTDB lineage: Bacteria > Verrucomicrobiota > Kiritimatiellia > JAAZAB01 > JAAZAB01 > VSJD01. The sequence goes on from JAPLSY010000088.1 coordinate 120,792, forward strand.
TCATTGGCGGCAAAAAAGACTTGCGTGGGAACGTCCGATCGCGGAACGCAACGACATCCCGGCTGATTTCCCGGTACTGCTCCTTGTCCCAGTGATCGGCAATATCCTCCGCCGCGCTTACAATCACGTGGATGGCATCGAGCAGCACTTTTTTATTATGTCGCATTCTGGTGTCCCTCAAGTTGCTTCAGGGTCTGCTGGTATGCCTGGTCGATTAAATCGTGGCGGAACCGAAGGGCGCCGGCGTCGCGGCCGATTGCCGGCCAGATCACATGGATACGCGGTCCGCGCAGGCGCTTGTACTCGGTCGCCACGAGCGCGATGGTGTCCGCGATCTGATCAAGTGCATACCAGTCCAGGTTAAGCAAAAGGCGGGAAAACAATCCATGGCGTTTGGCGTAGTCCACCGGGCGGGAGGCGATCAGCAGATAAATATCGTCGTAAGTGCGCCAGTTGGTGGGTAGCGGCAAATTTGCACGCACGCCGCCATCGGCATAATCATCACCGTTGATATTGACGTGCGGGAAAACACCGGAGATGGACATGGAGGCCAGTACCGCGTCGACCAGCGGAACACTGGCAGAGTTTTTTTCCATGAAAATAATTGGCTGCCCATCGCGCACGCGCGTGGCAACGACCGAAAGCGGCATGCGCAAATCCATGAACCGAGGTGGAAGGAGGCGAGTTAAGAGTTCGCGGATCGGCGCATTATCCAGGAACCAGTCAATCCAAAGCGCACGGACTTTCCAGCAGGTGCGCTCGGCGCGGACGTCAGAATCGCTGAGACTCCGGAGTGTGCGCTCGATATCGGATTGCGATATGCCGGCAGAGCAGAACGCCGCCATGATCGCGCCAGCGGAGGTTCCTGCATTGGCCGCAGGCGTGATCCCCAGTTCGGTCAGCGCGCGCCAGATCCCCGCGTGGATATCGAGGCCAGGGAGGCCGCCGCCGGACCAGCAGAAGAGGCGCTTTGCGCCAGACGCCGGACGACTGACGGCCGATAACGGACCGGAATTTTGAGATTGAGACTGTTGGCTCATCGTTTCTTCCTCAAGCGCGCCAACTCTTTTTTCAGTTTCGCTAAATGTTTACGCGCGATGCGTTCTCCTTTGTCGGAAACAAAACGGCCGTAATCGGGGTCGTGCATGCATGCTTCAGCGAAAGCAATGCGATCTTCCAAATCCTTAATTTTTTCCTTGATCTTGGTTTGCTTTTTCATTTGGCCTCCGTTTCCGTCAATCCGGAGAGGAGCGCGGCGCTCAAGGTATCCTCAAAGACTTTGACGGTTTCGGGGTCGGCGTTGATCTTTGCGAGTAGAGCGGGGAGCGTAGAGCGTAGAGCGAATAGCTTCGATTGAAGATCTGAATCCGAAGATTGCAGGATGGCTTCAAGCTCGGTGCGGAGCGGTTGCAGGACTTTATCCTGGGCGATAGCGAGTTGGTCGCGCGCAGTGGCGAGGAGGCGGCCGATGACGGGGGGATCGGCGGGCGCAACGCGTTGAGCGTTGAGCGGGGAGCGTGAAGCGTTGGAAATAGAGGCCGACGCCAGCTGACGGGCTACGGGAACCTCCTGAGGGCGGTCAGGAGGGGGCGGGTTGTAGCCGGCCTTGGCAGGAGCGCCGGAGACGCCGGCGTCGGCCGTAGATGGTTTCGTGAGAAGTTGATCTTTCGGATCAGGAACGGGGCGGTTATAACGCTCGAGGGTGTTTTTGACGCCAAGCGGCACACCGGAATCGCGCAAGAACGTATCGATCGAAAGTTCTTGTGCGACGTTCTTTCTCTGCGTGGTTTTGAGTTTAAAATAGGCAAGCGGTTTTGTGCCGACGCCGAAGTGATAATCGATGATGAACTTATCCACCCGCATGTTGAGCGTTTCAGAAATGAGCTGGGTATCGTCGGCTTCCAGGAGCGTTGTCTCGTCGCCCTGGAGACTGGCGCCCTGGCCGGCATCAGACTTGCCGCCCGATATGGTGGAGAGATCGGCACCGCGCCACAGGGCGGCGAGGGCGCGATCCATGCGCTCGACGAGGGGAGGATATGGGAGTTGGCCGGTTGTGGCCATATCAATTTTTTCAATGGAGGCGCCGGAATTGGTGACCATGGACAAGTCGGCGGCGAAATTCTGGACGGCGGTGACGAGATCATTCCACTCGGGGGTATCCTTGGCGGCATCGGTCTTGCCGTGGATGCCGGGCATGCCGTGACGCTGGTTGTAAATGACCCAGTCCTTAAGCGACATGGTTTTGTAAATGTAGGCCACGGAGCAGGCGGCCATAAGACCATCGCCCACCGTTACAAGCCAGCCGTTTTCTTCGAGCGGTTGGCCGGCGGTGGCGAATTCGGAAGGCAGGAAGCGCAGGGCGCCGGTTTGATTCTCAAAGAACCAAAGGGGGACAAAGCGGAATTCGGCGGTGAGCGCAACGCGTTGAGCGTTGAGCGTTGAGCGTGGAGCGTCGGAAGGTTTCCAGATGATTTCATGGACGGCATATTGTTTTCCAACGGCATCCATCATTTGGCGGACGAGGAGCGAGACCTGGCCGCGTTGGTTGAGGTCAATGGCGCTGGTGACGGTAATGTTGTTATAGAAATCCAGGAGGACTTGTTTGTGGGAGGCGGCCTCAGTCTTTTGAGATTCATCGATGGAATCGAGCGTGAGGATTTCCCAGCCGTTGCGGGCAGCGGCTTTTTTTCGCTTGCCGGCGACACCCTTGAGGGTATCGTCGCGATCTTCAATGGCCTCAAAAGTGAGGGCACAGGAACGGAGGTAACCGGCCTTAAACTCGTCGAGGTACTGGGAGAGCAGTTGGGGCGACAGAGTACGAATGGGATTAAACCGGGAGCGGATGAAAGATTGGACGCGCTCCGACGAAACGTGCGAACCGGACGACGGAGGACGGACCCCGCTGGAAGTGGGGCGAGCGCCAGATTGATCCCGCGTCGCGCGAGACGACCGCCCGGATTTTTGATTTGAGATTTTAGATTTCATGGGTCAGACCAAAACACATGAGCGCGAGTTGAAACGCTTGTCACGTAAGGCGCGGATTTCTCCAGTCTGGTATCTGGCATCCGACTGGTGTCCGATTGCGGCGTAGGAAAAGGGGCCGGAGGATTTGCCGGCGGCCAGCAAGGCCAGCGCAAAGGACCAGAAATGATCGGCGTGGCCGGCTTCGTCGCGGGTGGCGGCGATGGAGACGCGGCCACCCGGGCTGACAATGCGTTCCGGCTTGCGCAGGTCGTCACGCAATTGCTGATCGTAGGGCTGGTGGATGCAGTGGTCCTCGTAAACCTGCAGAAGCTCCGTGGCCATGGCCTCGGTAATGCGCACTGTTTCCCGCTTGCGGCCTTCGGCCAGAATGATCTTGGTGGTCGGAACAGTTGAAGCGAAATTGACGCCGAGAATGCGGCTGACGCCAAAGGCATCCTGGGAATATTCAAGCAGGCCCAGGCCGATGCCGGTCATATCGATCGCGGCGCGGCGGAAGTGCGGCAACTTGCAGATAACGCCAAGCCGTTGCTGTTGTTGCGGCAGGCGCATGCCCTCGATGCGTAGAATGGCGCGAGCGAAATATTCACGGCCAATGCGCTCGAACACAGTCATCACCGTCAAATCGCGATTGCGGCCAACATCGACGCCAACAAACAGATCGCCCTTGCAGCGCATCAGCGCGGCGATGGCGGCGGGGCTCCAATCTTGCTCGCACACGATGCCAACCAATTCACGCTCGGCGGCATTGATGAGATCATGGGTGAGTAGCGCCATGTTTTCATCGGCGAAGGCGCATTCGTAGTTCTGATCGTAGGCCCGTTTATCGAGCGACTTGGCGCGCGCCTGGTCGGGTGTTATTTCGGCGCGTTTTTTGAGATCATAGATTTTGACGCCTTGCTTCCAGGCATCCGTGCGGGTAACGCGCATGACCTGGTATTCGCCATCGGTGACCATGCGGTAGAACATGTTGTATTTGCCATTGCCGGTGCTGGCGATCCGGCAAAGGAAATCGGGGTTGGAGGAGATGATCGGCTCGGCGGCTTCCCAAATCGCGGCAGAGTTTTCGTGGAAGGCGAATTCGTCGAGAATAAGATCGCCGGTAAAGCCACGGGCCGTGCGGGGATTGGCGGCCAGAACTTTGATACGACCGATCTTGCCGTTCACAGTGATGCGCACTTCCATCCGCATGTTCTCGTATTTCAGGTCGGGGGACTGATCCTCAGTCTCGCATACGGCGCCAAGCTTTGCGCAAATCTCGGCCGCTTTGAGAACAAACTCGGCTCCGTTATCGCGCGAGTTTGAGAGGACCGTGACCAGACGACCAGGGCGGGAAAGCAAGCGATCGACGGCCCAGGCGGCGAGGGTAAATGATTTGCCGATTTGCCGGGACCAATGCAGAATCAAAAGGCCGCTGGTCCGATCCATGAAGACGGGAAATTGATATGAGCGAAAATTAATCTGAGCGGAAGATGCTATATCTGCCGTTTGCCGATCAATTTTCCTCTGGAGCTTATTTTTCATCTGGTATCTGTCCGAACAATCTGCGGCGAATAGCATCGATGCGGTCGTTTTCATTCAGCCCCTTATCGGCGGCGATCGCGCGGAGATCCGGCAAGGCGGCAAGTGCGGCCTTGGCCGCGTCGAATTCAAAGCGCTGTTTATCCAGGAGCAATTGATCTTTCTTCAGCTCCTGGTCGCGGGATTTGAGGAGGAGCATGAAGAGGGCCTTCACCTCGCCCGGGGCGGCCTGGGGGCTGACGGAAAGCTCGAAGGCTTTCTGGCGAATGGCATCGATCGTGGCGGCATCAAAGTTGCCCGGCATTTTCTTAGCGTCTGCAGCGACAGAATCTGCCGTGGTAACGGCTTGCTGTCGCCGGGCTAACAGCGCGGGGGTGCAGACGTCAGTCCAGAAAGCAGAGAGGGCGGCGAAAGAAGTGGTAAGTTGAAACTCCTTCTCGATCAGTTTCAGCGCCTGGTGATAAGGCACACCGGAAAGCAGCCACTCGGCAAGCTGGGCCTGTTTTTCCTCGGGGAGGTTCAGGAGCTTTGAATCTGAACGCGGTTTTTTCATTTTAGCTTTTCGTAGGGCCTGACCTTGTGTCAGGCCATTCTCAGTTCAATGGCGCGACGCGAGGTCGCGCCCTACCTTCCGGCCAGGTTGACTTTGCCCGCCTGGGTGATCCACCATTTCTTCGCCTTGTCGTCTTCATCCACCAGGTAATCCACCCAGCCCTTGTCATAGGCGCGCATAAGGTGCTCGCGGATCGTGGACATGGTTTGGACCGAAACAGCGGCGGAGTTGAACTGGCCGAAGATGACATTCTCGCGGACGGGAATCCCGCCGCAGGATTGCAGGACACGGAGCAGGCCGGTCATGGTTTCGGTGTCGATCATGGTTTATTTCCCCTCGAATTTTCCGCGAATGAAGGCGACGTTGATGGCGACATCGTCGATGCGTGTGTGCATATCTTTGCGGTCGGACTTCCATTCAGTCCGAATTGCCTTTATTTCTTCCGTGATCGCCGCGTGCTTTTGGTTTTCTACCTCTGCAATTGCCGCATGCTTCTTGTCGCAGTCCTCGGTCGTCAGTAACTTTTCCCCGTTTTTCGGTTGTTTCCGCGCGAAACCGCCGGTTAGATTTTTGAAAAAAGAAAACCCCTGATTTGCCATCACAGTCAACGCCGCGCCGGCCAGGAGCCACATACCGAGTTCCGTGGCGCCAACGCCGGGGGCCTGGGCAAGGACCAGCGGGGCCAAGGACAGCGCGGACCCCACTACACTCCCGCCGGCACTTGAGAAACCATTTGGTTTGCGGACGGAGCTACGCGGGGCAGGCGAGATGGCGTCATTCATAAGGCACGTTGAGCGTAGAGCGTTGAGGGTTTAGAGTTCATGGTTTTTAAACCGAGGCAAGGCCCCGCGTAGCCCCTCGGCGAAGCGGGGCACATGCCCCTTATTCATTCAGTTCACTGTGATCCTCCTTGGAACAGTTGGACACAATGTGTCTTTGATAGAGGCAAGAATAGCGCGGATCGGGGAAAGTTCGCTCGCACCGTTGCGAGAATCTTTAGGGGTGGTTTGGACCCGTCTTCGCCTGGAAGGCTACGCCGGGCGAGGCAGATTTCGAGGCGCGTAGAGCGTTGGAAACAGCGACGGACCCTTCTTCGCTCAGGGAGCTACGCAGGGCGTGCGATGGACTGGGACGGAGAGGGAGCGGAAAACGGGACTTTATTTGACCGGCACGGTGGCACCAGATTCGAGTGCGGCCATTCGGTTGAGGTCTTTAGCCAGGCGATCAAGGGCTGGGCTGGAAGTAAGGACTTTGAGAGGCGTGCGGCCGGATGAGGCACGAATGATGTAGCCCTCGAATGTGCTAAATTGATGAGAGCCGGCTGGATAAAAATCATTTATCTCGATCCTCGGTTGCTGATTCTGTCTTGGAATGGATTCCGCGCTGAATGTTTGTTTTTCCATGGGCTGTAAAGAAGGTTGGAACATTTTTAATTTACGAATAAATCTGTGAGCATCCTTTCCTTGATTGAATGTGCCTATAAAAAACACGTCAAGGTTGAAACTGTTGGTTGTGGGTAGGGAGTTGAAAACTTCGATATCCAATTGGATTTCTGAGAGAGCCTGGGGTTGCAATCGTTTATCCACCGTTCCTTTGAGTTTTTGTTGCTTGGCGGTGATAGTGAGTCCGGAGAGAGGGGTTTGGGCGAGAGTGGTGGCGACCGTCAGGGTCATTATCAAAAGGGAAATGGCGAGAAAAAGTGTTTTCATGATTTCAGTATAGGGCCGGTTTACAATATTTCAAGGAAAATCATTCAACCATTAAGCTGGCTGATATATTTAAATCGCCAATAGAAATGTATGGAGGTTTCTTTAAATTCTGCATGCTGAAAGGTTCTAAGGATTCGCCAAGTTGGAGAATACCATGGCGTCCACATTCGTAACGGGAGATGTCCCGGATCCACATGCCGGAGCCATAATCAAAGGGCGGATAGGGCCTATCGAAGGCGGAGATATCGCTCCAAACGGGGTAATCCTTGCGGGCGATCATGCGACCACCGTCATAGAACTCGCCGCCAGCATCAGCCCAGCGGGCGGGCCAATCGCGTTGCATTTTGCGCGCTTCCAGGCGGAATAGTTCCTGGGCAGGGGCGGCATCGAGTGCGAGAGGATGGCACGATTGAATGCATTTATTATAACCGAGCAAGAGGCCGATGTTTGTTCCGATGACCGCGACTAAATAGTTATGACTCATAAAGTCGAGCGGACCTTCCGGTTCAATATCGAAATTTAAGGGGTGACAGCCTGACCTCTTCAAAATATCCATGAGCTGTATTCTGGCGTCCGTTTGATCCAATTGCCCATTCGTCATAGCGGGAAGTATTTTTTTTAGCGCAGTGTTGGCTGGCAAAAGTTGTTTTTGGGATGGCAAACGTGGAATGGAAATCTCATCTTGGCAATGAGGGCAGACTGTCGTAGTCCCGCAGAAAGATAAATCGCAGAGCAAATGACCTTCGCAATTCGGACAAGGAAATTTTATCTCGTTTTGTCCAAGAAGTCCCGTATTCATCCTCCCGATTTCTTAAGGTTGTATTTCGACCCGAATGGATACTTGCTTAGCAGTTTCCCCATGCGACCGTGCAAGGCCATCAGTTCTTCATTGGCCGCATTCATACGTGAAGTGACGTGTGCAATTTTATGACCAAGGATAGAAATCTCATGGCGATCCGTTTCCGTCATGACATTCAGATCCTGCCGCGCGGATTGCAATTCCTCCTGAGTGGAAATCGTTCGATCTTCCGGCGGCGTGATGCCGGCTACTCGCTCCGCTTCAGATAAACGATAGAGGACCTTCTTACTTAACCCTGAGCGACCAGCCTTAACATGGAAAAATAATGACCTGTCAACGCTGAGACACTCTGCGAGCTGGTCCCACGTCCAATTGCGTTTAATCCGTAGGATTTCCAGTCTCTTATATGATGTGAAAATAGGTGAATTTTGTTCTTGCATTGGTTTTCACAATAATTCATACTTCTTCACATGAGCACAAACCATAAGAAGACTACGCCAGATAAAATTTCCGTCAAGCGGCAAATCTTGACGCGGGCCCAAGCGAAGGCGCGGCTTAAGACTTTGGGTTGGACATATCGGACGGCCGCGCCGGTGTTAGGACTAAAGCGGTGCCAGAGTCTGTGTTTGATCCTGAAGGGCCAGTTTCAGAACAAACGGGTTTTGCGGGCTATTGCGGAATTAGGCCCGAGCGGGCGGAAGAGGTATGAGCGACGAGGTAAGACGGCAGACGACCAGACTTCGCCAAAGGGCTACGCCCTGGCAGGCAGACGACGGACCGGAAAAAACTGGCGAATCAAGAACCAGAAGGGAGCGGGGGATGAGCGGGTTTCTATTTGAGGGCGCCGAGATGACAGACATAACAGTAAAGGGTTCCGCCATGATCCTTCATGAAGACCACCTGCCCTTGGGTAGTACACCTCGGACATGCGGCATCACCGGTTTTCGGATCAATGCTGTATCCCTTCCCCTTCACGGGAATGAGTCTGTCGAAGGCCGACTTATTCCGAGAGAGTCGAAACACCATGAGAACGAGGTAAAAACATGCCACTATCAGGAATAGAACTATGCCAAGGAATATCCGCTGGCTTGCTTTGGTTGTGCATAAATCGATTAGCTTCTCCCCCCACGCTACGCCTGCAAGCTCGATTAGCAATCCTGACAATAACCACAACCATCTTGCTGACTTTGACAGCAATAGGTCTAGGACGTTGGCTGTGACGTCGTGTTTATCCATGCAGAATAGGATAGCTCATGAAAAAAGAAAGTCAACAAGGGGGCGCGCCGGGGCTGGAGCGTCGGGCTTACATAGGACTGTTCACCCGATGCCCGGCGCGCCCTTTTAACAAAGGCCATTGAGAGCGGGGTCATACACCTAGCAAACCAGGAACCAGAAGGGAGCGGGGCATGAGGAAAGAGATTAGAGATCAGAGGGCAGAGGTCAGAGAATTGTGCCGTGCAATTATGAATCATGCAGGCAAATCGAAGGCGGATTTCAGAATATATATCGAGCACGGAACGGCGACTATCAGGGATTTGCGGTATCTCGGGGCGAATGGCATTCACGGAAAAGGCGGCGGGCAAGGTTTATTATCCAGTAGCCATGCCACTCGCGCCAGACGTCAATCAAAAGCCAGGGGTATAGACGGAGATCACCATCCTCGATACAAAGTTTTAATAGAGGATGCTTTCCAGAAGAATCATCAAGGCGCGCACAGAAATCGGCGGCGCAATACCAGCGTTGAACGAGGAACCAGTCATCCAGCGGAGAACGTTGGAAATCCATTTTTCCCCCGGAATTTTCAACGATCTGTTTGTCGAGCGTGTCTCTCGTCGCTACTTCCGATTCCTGCAAGAGCAATTCGATGTCCGGTATATCGAGCTGGGCAATGTCGGGCGATCCCGGCCATTTCTGCAAAGGCACTAAAAGCAGCCGGCGGGAGATGTGATTCGCGAGTTCGTTCAGCGTCATCTTCTTCATGCCGGAAGGTTAGCAAACGTGATGAATGACGGCAAATTAAAACAAGGGGCGCGCCGGGGCAAGGACGTCGGGCTTACATAGGACTGTTCACCTGACGGCCGGCGCGCTCTTTAACTGCCCATGCTTCGCCCAAGGGCTACGCAGGGCGATTTTGCGGGGCAAAATCGGAGGATTAAAACCATGGCGAACTTGCGGGAAACGATGGAGCGGGAATTGGCACCAAGGCGGTTTAGTCTGCTCGACGAAATACCGGCGAAGCCGAGTCTGCGACCGGATGAGACGGCAAATTTATTGGGATGCAGCGAGTTTCATATCCGGCATCTGGTGGAGGAGGGAAGTTTGGTGGCGGTGGATATTCGGTCGGCGGTATGTCCGAAACCGTCGCTGCGGATATCGCGGGCGAGTCTGGTGGCATTCATCGAGAGGCGGAAGACGGTGTGAGCCCGGCTTCGTCAAGGCACTATGCCGTGGCGATTTTGCGGGGCAAAATCGGAGGACAACATGCAATTTTTACCTCAACTGATCGCGGCGATGGTGATGGTGGAATCGGGCCCTTCTTCGCCCGGAGGCTACGCAGGGCAGGCGGCACTGGTCGGGGACGGCGGCCGCGCCTTCGGTTGCCTCCAAATACACGCCAGCGTCATCAAGGATGTCAACCGGATATACGGAGTCACCTATAACCATAACGACGCCTTCGATCCCGCGAAGGCCGTGCAGATCTGCCGCCTATATCTAAAGGCGTATGCGCCGCCGGGTGCCAGCCCGGAAATCTGCGCACGGATCTGGAACGGCGGGCCACGCGGGCACATGAAGGCGAGCACGGTACCGTATTGGGAAAGAGTCAGGAAAAAATTTATCCGCTAAACATCCCCCTTCGTTGGCAGGCAACTACGGGGGACAGGCGCGAAAGGACGCAGAATATAAAGGGGGAAATTATGAGCGGAAAGAAAGATGCGGTGGCCTTAAGGCAGACGCCAGACGACCCCACTACGCTCAAGGAGCTACGCGGGGCAGGTGGCGGGCAGAACGTGGTCAGCGCGGAAGCGGCGGAGTTGCCGCACAACCGGTATCACCGAGCGGCGAGATCGAGCGCGGCGATGGCGATAGTGTACGCGGCGATGGCGGGGCGGGAACTCATTGAATGCCGGAAGAAAATCAAGCATGGGGGTTGGGAAAAATGGGTGGCGGCCAACTGCGAGTTTACGTTGATGACGGTCTGGCGGTACATGGAATTGGCTGAAAAGTTGCAGACCCAACTGGCAAATCTTTCGTGCACGAAAGATTTGGAGGGACACCCAAATCTAACACATGTGTTAGATTTAAACAAATTACTGGCCCGCCCTAATTCGGAATTGCTTCCTGCCGAAATGGAAACTCTCTTGACGGATCTGCGCGAGGCAACCAAGGGGCAGACATTGAGTCAGCTCTATCTTGACTTTGGGATTGCCTCCCTGCCGAAACCCACGGGCGGGGCAAATCACCTGCATGGCTTCCTGAAACAAGCGTACCCCGATCATCCGGAGTATCTGACCATGCCGCTCGATAAGTTGCCGAAGGACGTGCAGGCCGCGTGGAAAAAACATTTGGAGGATGAAGATCGTTTGCCGGAGGGCGAGACGCGGGCGCATTTTACGGCGAAGGATTACTGGGACCGGATTATGAAATCCATCCATGAGGATCTATCGCGCCAGAAATTTTTTGCCCACCTGGATCTGCAAGAACTCAAAACCATCAGCGAGGCGTTGCTCGACGCCAAGCGAAAAATCGACGACCTGATTAAGAAGGGATGACGCCATGCCAGAAGCCCTGCTTGTTCAAACGGAGTGCGTGCCCGAGTTTATGAAATGGCCGGCAGCGGTGCGCGACGATGTGACGCGCACAGTGGAAATCCTACAGAGGATTGACACGGCCGAACACAAAACACGCGCGTTCGCCGTGGAGGCCGACCTCATGGCGGGGATCAAGGGATATGAACGGCCATCGCTGGTTCGAAAATATTACAAGTGGGTCCATGCCAACCGGGATTTGCGCGTATTGGTTAACCGGGCAAAGTTGCCAAGGCTTACGGGGAAAAATCCGATCGGGAACGTCTATAAGAAATATGCCGAGAACAATCAGCGCGGATCGCGCGAAGCCTGGCGGGAAATGATGAGGGATTTCTGTGCGGGAAAGGATTTCCCCGGAATTGGAACCTGGATCATGGTGTGGGCAAAGGAAAATCCCGGCAAGCGGATCCCGGATCAATGCCCATACAGTCTCTCCAATCCGCCCAAGGGAATGACCTACTCGAACATGCAACATCGCCACCGGCTCAGCAAGTTCGAGGCCACGGCGACGCGGATCGGCCTGGGCGCGGCGCGCGAATTTTTGCTGCCGGTACTGACGACGCGGGTCGGCCTGCAGCCGGGGCAATATTATCAGTTCGACGATATGTGGCATGACGCGGAGGTCAACTTCGAGGGGCAACCGAAGGGCATGCGGCCGCTGGAATTCGCCTGCTATGACGTGTTCAGCGCATCGAAGATTGCCTATGGGATCCGTCCGCAGTTGTTCGATCCGGAGACCGGAAAGCGGGACCGACTGAAAGAAAAAGAAATGCGCTTCATGCTGGCGCATGTGCTTTGCGATGTCGGATTCCATAAAGACGGCTGCACGCTGATCGTGGAGCACGGCACGGCGGCGATCAAACCAGAATTGGAAAAGCGAATCAAGCGCCACGTCAAAGAAGACATGATCAAAATTTCGCGTTCGGCGATTCTGGGCGAGCAAGTGCATGAAGGCATGTTTCCCGGGCGCGGCGGCGGCAATTTCAAGATCAAGCCGTTGATCGAAGCGTCGCACGCGCTCAGTCATACGATCGCAGCGGCCCTGCCCGGTCAGGTGGGGATGGACCGGGATCATTATCCCGAGCAGATGGCGGGTCTCAGCAAATACAATGAGGCGCTCATCAAGGCGGCGGCGAAACTCCCGGTCGAGCGCGCGCGCATGCTGATTTCGTTTTTATTGCATTTCGATATTTACACCTCGATCATGAGCGAACTCTATGCGCGCATGGATGACCGCGACTGGCACGCGCTTGAGGGCTGGGAAAAGGCAGGCTTGATGATCTCCGAGTTTTGCCTGGGCGAGGGTGGCAACTGGTTTCCAATGGAGAATCTGCTGGCCATGAAGCCGGATCAGCGTGCGGCCATTACTGCCTTCCTGCAGACCAGGCCTGACCTGCAACGCACACGACGTCTTTCCCCCCGCGAAGTATGGAACCGTGGAAAGCCGAATCTGGTCCGCCTCTCGAAATATCTAACGCCGGAAATCCTTGAATACGACGATGGCTTTACAAAGAAGGTGCAGAAAGATGGTCTGATCGTTTTCGAAGATCGCTATCTCGGTCCGGGCAAGCATATATATTTTTCCACCGTCCAGACTCCTGACGGCTTTATGCAACAGCTTTGCAGGGAGCGAGAATATCTGTTGCACGTGACGCCGTATCACGCTGATTCCCTCTTTGTCTCTGACGCCGAATCCGGCGCGATGATCGGCATCGCGCCGCGCTATGACCTTGCCCAGCGGTTCGATCAGCACGGCATCGAAACGCTTATGGGACGCCAAGCGCATGACATGAAGTTGCTGAGCGATCCCATTAAGGACCGGCACCATGATGAGGCTGAAGTGCGCGCGGCCATGATCCGGTGGAATGAGGAGGTGTTGAACGGGAAGATTGCGACGCGCGTAGACCGGCAATTGCAAAAGGATCTGGCGGAAATGCCAGTGACCAGCGAGGACGTGGCGGCGGCAACGGGCAGAGACCCCACTACGCTCAAGGAGCTACGCGGGGCAGGGGAGACGGAAACAGGCGATGTTTACAGCGCGGCGGAAATAGCCGAGGTGCTGAAGACTTAACAAAAGGAGGCGGACATGGGCGCAGGGAAACAGACGACGGACGACGGACGACAGACAACGGCAAGCAAAGAGGCGAAGGCGGAAGCGGACTCGGGAAATACAGTCTCGGCATCATTAGCGGCGGAGGCGTCGAGTGCGCACAGCAGGATTAATATCCCGCTCAACCTGGAGAATTGGAAGCACCTCTCGTCGGAGATTACGGCGGATCTGCTCTGGTTTCACCAGCACTTGCTCGATCGGCGGATGACCCAGAAGGAAGCCGTCGAGGCGATCGGTTACGACTGGACCACGATTTACCGCGTGCTGAAGGGCATCTATGAGGGCTCCTACAAAAACGTTTGTAGCGCCATTCGGGGATATAAGCGACTGGTCGAAGAGCGTGGCCTAATCCAGAAGAATGTGTTCGTCAAAACAAGTATAGCTGAACTCATTTTCGGCGCGCTGGATTACGCCCTGGCCAATAACTCGATGACGATGATCATCGGCGAAAGCCGGATGGGCAAGACTGCAACCAAGGATGCCTGGCGACAGGAAAACAACCATGGATGCAGTGTCAGCGTGGAGGTTCCACCTTATGGCGGGCCGAAGATGTTTCTGCGGACGATTGCCGATGCCGTCGGCGTTCGGAAAAACTTAAGTATTCCGGATATGTACGATTCCATTCGGCGGGCGTTCAATCCGAACCGGATATTGATGGTTGATGAAGCCCACCGAATGGTGCCGAACGATACCAGATCCACTCCCGTCAATATGGAAATCCTGCGCGATCTTTATCACGACGGGAAAGGTTGCGCGGTGGCGCTGTTCGCTACACAGCGGTTTGACGACACGCTGAAAAAATCATTGTACCAATACGAGCAGGTCCTCGGCCGGATCGGCATGCCCGTGCGGCTGCCGCGCACGATCAAAAGGGGCGATGTGCTGATGATCGTTGAGCAATATGTGCGGCGTCCATCGGATAAACTCATGACGCATTGCGTCCAGATCGCCAACGATATCGGCCGGCTGGGCATCCTGGTGGAAACGCTCAAGTTGGCCAGTCGCATAGCCTCGAAGGGCAAAACCCACATTGTCGAGGAGCATATTTTTAAGGCCATGGCCATGCGCAAACAAATGATGGGCGAAACGCAATTCGCGGCGAAATAATCGTAGGGCGCGACCTCGTGTCGCGCCATTAACAGGGGGATTATAATGAGCATGAGAGACGTGGAAAGAGCGATCTTGAACGAGGTCATAGCAATCACCGGACGGCGTAAACTGCGATTAAAAGACATCGCAGAGTGGAGCACATCCGAATCCATAGTCCGTAAAAACGCGACCGAAACCGAAACTGTGATCCACTGCCCCGGCGTGGGTTGCTGGGCGGCGATCCCGAAGGAGTAACCCCCATGTCAAAACAAACAGAAATCAACTATGCCCAGATCCGCGCCGAGTCCGTGCCGATCGAGGAATTAGCATATAGAATCGGAAATTCCGCTAAGGAGTTGCGCGAGCGATTCAACGCGCTCTACGACAACCTGAAATTCTCGCCGTCGCTCAAAGACAGTCCGTTTGACCGGTATATGTGTTCCATTGCCGGCATGATGATGCTCGGTGACCAGGCGCCCAGCCTGGCCTACCAGGCGCGGGAGATGCAACTGTTCGGGAAAAAGCAACTCGTCGAGGACGTGGCGCACCTGAATCGTTTAACGCCGGCCACAAGCCCCGTGGCTGTGCCGGCATAGTCCGGCAGAATCGGAGGGAAACATGAATGAAATAATGCGCAATTTGGTGGATACTGCAATCAAAATTGAACGCGAGATCGCGGAGCGGGAAGCCAAACTCAAAGACATAAAAGGGATCCTGATCATGGAAGCCGAGGAGTGTCCGAATGACCAGGTTGCGACAGAAGGCGGCGGCCGCTCCTGGACGCTGGAAGGCAAGACTGGATGTATTGCCCGGGTGACATTTCCGTCGCCAACATTGAAAGATAAGATCAGCGGCGTTGGCAAGACGATTGAAAAGATCATGCAGGCCGCCGGAAAACGGTTTGCGGATTTGTTCGAACAGGTTCCGGCTTATCGGCCGAAGCCTGATTTTCGCAAATTACTGGACACCCAACTCGACGCTGTCGAGGCGCGTAAGCTCCTTAAACTGTGCTCTACGGAAAGCGCGCCCCGCGTGAGTTTTGAGACGAAGGAGAACCATGAGTAAAGAACCGTCGTCGGAACTTGTTTGCATGCCTCCTCCCGATTGGGCGGTAAAAGCTGCCGCGAAAATATGGCAAAGGCTTGTCGGGGCGATTCCACCTGGCCCGCTCGGTGTGGCATCAATGGCGGAAATTATTACGGCCTGTTTCCACGAGGAACAGAGCACGGTTTTAACTGGTCATCTGGAGGCGACGAGTGATTCGAGTTATTTCGCCGGACTGGCAATGCAATCCATTCTTCAAATGGGAGGCATTGACGGGCTGAAAGACCTGGCTGAATCAACACCCTCAACTGTTCTCGGTAAAATTAAAAGCCTTACGATACTTGCATGGGGCATAGCAGAAGCCATGGAAGCACAGGGGAAAGTGCAGCAAGGCACTAAGGAATAACCATGACGTTCTCCCCAGGCCAACAAGGTAAATACCGGCCCTTGGTCGCCCGGGCCTGGCAGGCCCATTGCTTGCGGACCGGTCAGAATCCAGACGTGGATTCGGCCCATGAGACCTGGTACCGGAAGCAACTCATGGACGCCTGCGGGATCTACACGACCAAGCAGGCCAATCAGACGACGGATTTTGACGGCCTGATGGCCCACTTCGCCGCGATTGCCGGCGACGAGGGTTGGACGTTGCGGACCGCAGAGGGCGACGAGCGTCGCCTGCGGTACCTGATCCGCCGCGAGATGGAACGCGGCGGCCTGACTGAGCAATACGTTCAGGGCATTGCCCGTAATATGGGGTTTTTGCCCCAATCCGGCGTAGCCCCGGGGGCGAAGACGGACGCGGCGTTTTTTGATGATCTCCCCGCCGACCACCTCCGCCGTATCTGGATCGCCCTGGTGCGGCATAACAAACGCCACGCTGGGCAACGTGTAGAGCGGTCAGCGTGGAGCGGAGAGCGTAAGAGGGAAAGCCGCGTCCGGAGTCCGAGAGTCAACGCCCCATTGCCGTTTTAAGCATAGGAGGACGCCATGCCCTGCACACCATTTTGCCAAAAAATGAAAGATGGCACGGTGGTTTCTGGCTTCGTCTGCACGCGGGGCGTGCGGATGCTACCGTGCATTGTCTGCGGGAAGCCGCACACGAAACTGTGTGACGGTCCGCCATCACCGAATATAAAATCGAAGAATGGGACGTGCTCCGCGCCGCTGTGCGATGATCATGCCTTCCATGTAGCTCCAGACCTCGACTACTGTCCGAAGCATAGGCCTAACACGAAAACTGAGGTTCCGAAATGAGCGTAGCGAATGAAGGTAAACTCAAGCGGTTGGTTCGGAGCATGGTGCACATGTGTTGCGAACAAATACCCGTCTGGTTCCGGTATCCAACGGGGAGATGGGCCGTGGAATGCTCCGTCTGTCACCGCCGGGGATGCGATGCCACAGAAAAGCGGAAAGCGTTGAAATATTGGAACGATGAATTGCGGAACCCGGACAGCGTGCCGTGGCATCCGTCGAACACCTGGCTTGACCGTCAGGCATCCTCTGGAGCCGTTGGTTCGGCAGGAGGGGAATGTCGGCGCTGCGAACATCTGAAAATATCACGCAATGGGCGTATCTGGAAGTGTCGAGTTGTCCGCGATGGACCGCAATATAATTATACCGCGACCATTAGGATTACTGGGCGTTGCCGTTTCAAACCAATTGCGCAGAACAACGCAAATGCGTAACTGATCCTAAAGGAGAATGAATGTGATGGATTCAATTAAACCGGCTGTTGTGTTGGTAATTGTGGTCGGCCTTATTGCAATGATGTTTTGGGTATTTACATCAAAGATGGAGGCCGCCACGTTTAACTCCGTCACGGGGAAGTCCGTGACAACATGGCAGGCAATGTGGATCGAACTTCGCGTGCAGGAACCATCTAAGTAAACCGAACCCCATGAACCTTAACCAGGCAACCCAAATCGCGGCCCGGATCCGGTACTGGTTCTGGAGGCGCATGGAAACGTGGTACGACCGCAGAGAGGACGCGGCCTATGACGAGGCGCAGCACTGTGCGGTCTTACGCAGGTTCTGTCACACGCGACGCTTGGAGGCGTCGAGGAATATACCGCTACCATAGGGGAATCCCATGATTCTCACCCAGGCAACCCAAATAGCGGAACGCATCCGAGCCGAACTCGCGCCATACTGCGAGCGTATCGAGATAGCCGGCAGCATCCGCCGGCGCAAGCCGGAGGTTGGCGATATCGAGATCGTCTGCATCCCTTGGACCTTTGAGGCTGGCCTGTTTTCCGGCGGACATATAGTAGTTGATCCAGCATTCTGTTCACTTGTGAATCGCTGGCCGGCAGTCAAAGGCCAGCCCACCGGCAAGTACACCCAGCGCCGGCTCCCGGAGGGTATTAACATCGATCTCTTCATCGCCCGCCCGGAAAACTGGGGTCTGATCTTCGCTATCCGTACCGGCAGCGCCGCCTATTCCCACAACGTCCTTGCCGCCGGATGGTGCCGGGCCGGGTATCATTCCATGGACGGTATGCTCGTTACATTTTCTAAAGGTTCTCCCCACCCACATCCTGTCCGCGAGGAACGCGAATTATTTAACCTTATCGGTCTTCCCTGGGTCGAGCCTTGGGAACGGAATTTATGAAAAGGATAATCCGAGTATTTCCGAGACGGACACGGGCAACTCCTGATGACAACCTGGTTGCGGTAGCCAGGCCGCCGGATTTGTTTGATGAGGCAGATGAGGTGCATATCTCAATCACATTTTCATGGGATTTCGAATACGGCATGAAGTTGGCGGACCAATGGAAAACGGTTGCGCCGGTGAAGATCGGCGGACCAGCAACGGGATGCGCAAGTGGCGAGTTTGTGCCGGGGATGTATTTGCGCAAAGGATACACGATTACATCGCGCGGGTGCCCCAACCATTGTTGGTTTTGTGACGTGTGGCAACGGGAAGGGCAAAAAATTCGGGAATTGCCGATAAGATGCGGATGGAACGTTCTGGACGATAATCTGCTGGCATGTAGTGAAAAACACATCCGTGATGTTTTCGCAATGTTAAGGCGGCAATCAGAAACGGCGCAGTTTACCGGAGGGTTGGAAGCAAAGCGTCTGCGATGGTGGCATGTGGAACTATTAGCGAGGTTGCATCCAAAGCAAATGTTTTTTGCTTATGACACCGAAGATGATCTCGAACCGCTTCGAGAAGCCGGGCGCATGATGCTTAATGCTGGTTTCACGAAAGCCAGTCACGTTCTACGATGTTATGTCCTGTGCGGTTGGCAAAAGGACAACACACGAAAAGCCGATACAACTGAAGTTGCAGAACAGCGCATGAAAAAGGTGATGGACGTTGGCTTTACACCAATGGCTATGCTTTATATTGACCGTAATTTTGACAGACGACATGACCATGCGTGGATTGATTTTCAACGACGTTGGGCACGACCAGCAATAATTCACTCAAAATAACATGGACCTCACTCCACAAATCGAAGCCTATCTCCTGGCGCGTGGCGATTGGGTAAAGTCCCGCGAGATCTGCGAGCGTTTCGGCATTAAGGATGATCGCAAGTTGCGGGCGATTGACGATCAACCTGGCCTCTGCAGCCGCATTGCAATAAGCGGGAATAAAGGGTTCAAACACATTTCCCTGGCCACGACCGCCGAATGGCAGGAGCATTACGCCCGTGAACGCAAGCACAACATCATGGCCCTGGTCAACCTGCGCGCCAAGCGCCGCCTGCGTTTGAACCTTACCCGTCAGATCCAGCGGCCCCAGATAGTCTGCGAACGCGATACCGGCCAAACTTTGATGAAACTGCCTGGCGTCAGGCCCTACGAAATGGATTGTCCTACCTACATGGCGCCATGATCAGTCTTATCCCATACATCGGCGGCAAACATCGGATTGCCAAACAAATCGCCCTCCACCTCCACGCCACCGGTGCCGACACCCTGGTTGACGTATTCGGTGGCTCGGCTGCTGTCCTTCTTAATTCAGGGTTTAAGAAACGGGTTTATAACGATATCTCGGGTGATCTGGTTTGCCTCTTCCGGACACTGGCCGATCCAACCTTGCGCGTGCAATTATTCCGGCGTCTTCGCTGGATGCCGCCCTCCAGGCAGATTTACGATGAATTTTCGCGTGACTATTTAAAGAACTGTTTTTCATTCAGTTATCTGCCAAAGGTCGAGAGGGCTGCTGCGACCTTTTATCGTCACCATTATTGTTTTGGCGGCAAGTCGCGGTGCGGAGGTTTTCAGGTGTCCCTTGGTGATCGCCAAGGAATAAAGGAGATTACGCGGTATCGGAACACGTTACGGCGTCTATCAAGCGTCGGCGATTTTTTTAGTAACACGCTTATCGAACATCTTAATTTTCAACAGTGCGTTTCGATGTACGGGAAAAAAGTCAACTGCGTCTTGTTCATTGATCCGCCTTATGTCGGCACAGAAGGCTATTACAGTTATTCTGGCTTTTGCCGCGCGGATCATATTTTTCTGGCCCATCAATTGGCGGATTGTCCTGCATCTGTGGTGTGCACCTATTATGACAACCCCCTGATCCGCGACCTCTACCCTGAAAACCTATGGCGATGGGAACGAATAGTGGCGACAAAAAACAGTCAATTCCGTAACGGTAACAAAGCGAAGATGCTGGAATGCATCCTCATTAAAGGAGGTATTGGATGTAATAGGTTAGTGCCAGAGCATAAGCAAAGGGATGATCCCCCTCAGCCAAATCCGCCGTCAAGCGGACCCATCTTGCCAGGACTACGCTCCAGCTGGCATTGCCCAGCAGCACCCCGGCATTTAAGCAGATTGGGTTAGAAATGAATACGCATAATGATGAATGCAGCGCAAGTAATTCCCGTAAAAAAAAACTCTCGGCAGTCTCTTCGCAGGCATTGGAGGATTCGATATCGGCTTCGAAAAAGCCGGTTGGAAAACGCTTTGGCAGGTTGAAATCGATCCGATCAATCAAACTGTTCTTAGTGACAGATTTCCTCATGCCAAAATCCTTAAGGATGTCCGCTATTGCGGACCGCACAACCTGGAACCGGTTGACTGCATCTCAGCGGGTTTTCCCTGCCAGGATATCAGCCAGGCCGGGTCTAATCGAAAAGATAAATCCCACACCGGACTTAAAGGAGAACGATCGGGATTATTCTTTGAAGTCATTCGTATTCTCAAAGAAATTAAACCCACTTGGGTGGTGCTTGAAAACGTCCCGGCATTGCTCTATTCAAACGATCATGCAGACTTTGAAATCGTCATCAGGAACCTTGCCGAGTGCGGGTATGTGGGATACTGGCGAATTTTTAATGCTCAATATTTCGGAGTCGCCCAAAATCGCCGTCGCATTTTTCTGGTCGGAGGTCTTGGACGTTATCCCTCAATGGAGTTCCTGGCTGATGCCGCGCCAGTGGAATCAGTACCTTGCTCGTTTGGATCGCTCAGAAAGCCATGGCGCCAAGCGGATGCTTGGGCTGGGCATACTTTACAGGCAACGAACTCCGCAAGTCGCATCACTTTGGGCAGTGAGCTTCTCGTTGCTGAATCGGGATGTTGGGATAAGATGGTTGAGCGGCAACGAGCGTCTGAAATTGATGGGCTTTGCGCCGGACTGGATGCGGCCAACCTTGCAGAGGTTAAAGGTGCCGGAAATGCCGTTGTGCCGCAGATCGCACAATGGATAGCCGAAAAACTGGTTTGAATGTAAAATGCAAGAGCCAGACAGATGGATTGCAAACCACCTGTCTGGCTCAAAAAAACATTATCAAACCTATGTCAATTCGAAAAAACCCCGCTTTTTCTTATCAAACCTCGCTTTTTTAAGTTCGCTGTCGTAACTCTTTGATTTTCGGCTTCTTTCGCCAACCTTCGCGGTCTTTCAGCATTATCAAACCACGCAGCAAGGTTGTGAAGGCGACCAAAAATTAATGGGTGGAGGATAAGGGAGTTGAACCCTCGACCTCCTGAATGCCATTCAGGCGCTCTAGCCAACTGAGCTAATCCCCCACAGTAGCAGGCGCTCCCATTCCTCCCGGCTGAGCCCGGTTCGTTGGCAATGGGATGCGTTCATTTGCCGCGTATCATTCCCGATGGCGATAAAAAGTCAAGCCTCGAATAATAAACGACCTGGGTGTGGCAAACTCAAAAGCGCTTGGGCGAGCGGGAAGGTCGGTTGCCGCGTTTGAGTTTGCAAGGTTTGGCCGCTCATGTATAGTAGCACGACGGTGAGTTGGAGAAATTTTTATGGATAAGATTGTTGTTATTCTGATTCAACTGTTGGCGTTGTTTCTGGCGATCGTGCCGCACGAAGTCGCTCACGGGTACGTGGCCTGGAAGTTGGGTGATCCCACCGCCCGCCGTGCAAACCGATTGACGCTCAATCCGCTGGCCCACATTGATCTCTTTGGCTCAATCATCCTGCCCGGTATGCTGATGTTCATGCACAGTCCCGTACTGTTCGGTTGGGCCAAACCAGTGCCGTTCGATCCGCGGTATTTCCGCGATCCGCGCCGGGGCATCATGCTGGTGGGCGCCGCCGGGCCGATCACCAATTTTGCGCTGGCCATTTTGAGCGCTTTGCTGTTCCGCGTGCTTGGGCCAGTGAGCGAGTTTTTTGCGCTGTTCCTGGCTTACCTGTGCATAACCAACATCGTCCTGGGGGTCTTCAATCTGATTCCTATCCCGCCCCTGGATGGATCGCGGGTGGTGATGGGGCTTCTGCCGGAGGAGTGGGCGGGCCCTTACCTGCGACTGGAGCGGTTCGGTTTTTTCATTATCATTGGACTGCTCTACCTGGGCGCGCTGGACCGGGTCATCAGCCCGGCGGCAGACTTCCTGTTTCGTCTCATGTTGGGTATGTCCTGAAGTGAGGACGACAGATGCCGGACCGGAAAATTAGGCTGGAGAACTAGAAACCGTTGATTCCCGCGTCAGCGATAAATCGGGCAAACGGGGCGTATATTTCAGGACGACTTTTTCAAAAACGGATTGATCCGGAACTCTTCGGCCAATCGTGTTTCCGGTCCGTGGCCGGGAACAATGCGCGTCGCGGGCGGCAATTGCGCCAGCTTGCGCAGGGATTGCGTCAGCACGCGTCCATCGCCGCCCGGTATATCCGTCCGGCCTACCGTGCCCTGGAACAGCGTATCGCCGGAAAACAGAACACCCTCATTCGGAAAATGGAAACACACGCTACCCGGCGAATGGCCGGGCGTGCCGATCACCGTGTAACTCAGGCCGCCATCCGTCCAGGTCTGGCCGTCTTCCAGTATCCGGAGCGCGCCGGACGGCTGCCGCGGAACGGAATAGTAGGGCGGTGACTGGTTCAGGGGGCCGAAAGCCCACTTGAGATCCAGCGCGTGGATGGCATATGGAGCTGGGTATTTATCCGCCACTTCCGCCAGCGCGCTGATGTGATCATAATGGCCGTGGGTCAGCAGGTAACCGGCCACGTCCAGCCCGCGTGCATCGAGCAAGGCCAGAATGGTGGCGGCGTCTGCGCCCGGATCGATCACCAGCGCGTGCCGTGCCGGACCCCACACGACATAGCAACCAGCCTGGAACGGTCCAACGTTAAGGCACTCGATATTCATGGCACCCGGTACAATGCCGGATTAGTCTTGATTTGCCCAGCCGATTATTTAATTATAACAGCCACGCGGTTCATTCAATGGAAAAGGCGCCGCGCGAGGCAGGGATCATGAACGATCAAACGCCAGACAACAGTTGCTCCAGCGAAGCGGCTCCGGTGATCGAGGGGTATCGTGTCCTCGAGAACCTGGGACACGGCGCGACATCCTCGGTCTGGAAGGCCGAGCAAGTATCGCTGAACCGGCTGGTGGTCATCAAGGTGCTTTCCGAGCGGCTGACCCAGGAGCCGGAGGACGTTACGTTGTTCAAAGCTGAGGCGCGCATGGCCGCCAATTTCAAGCACGCGGGCATCGTGCAGGTCTATGATTTCGGCCAGTCCAAAACCGGTCGGCGTTATTACTTCGTTATGGAATACATCTCCGGTTATTCGGTTGGCGACTGGATCCGTCGGAAAGGCAAAATCACGGAACACGAGGCGTTGGTTGTCGCACAGGCGGTGGCGGACGCCCTTAAATATGCCTGGGATCTTTCGCGAATTGTGCATTGCGACATCAAGCCGGACAACATTATGGTGGATGGAGACGGCTCCATAAAAGTTGCGGACTTGGGACTGGCCCACACCGTCAAGACCATGGCCAATCAGCCTGGCGTTGACGCGAATGAAGTAATTATCACGGGTACGCCGAATTACATGGCCCCCGAGCAGGTCCGGGGCTCGGATCCGATTGATTGCCGCACGGACATTTATGCACTGGGTGCCTCGCTGTATCACATGGTCACCGGTCAACTGCCTTTTGGCGATAGTCCGCCTGAAATCGTCCTGGAGCGTCAGCTCCAGGAGGCTTTTGCATATCCGCAACAGGTCAACCCCGATTTGTCAACGAGTACCACGCGATTAATTTTGAAAATGACGGCCAAAGAGCCCAACGCGCGGTTCCAGACCTGGGATGAGGTTCTGACGGAAGTGGTCCGGCTGGAGCGGCAGATGCGGAAACAGGCGGCGGCCGCCGCCGCTTTAGCCGAGCGGGTGCCAGCGGCCGATTCGAAAAAAGACGCCGCCTTGGCGGGGGATGGACAGAAGTGCCGGTATTGCGGTAAATCCATTCAACCGCAGGCCCTGTATTGTGGATTTTGCGGCAAGCCGGTGGCCATCCCGGCGAAAGAACCGGATGCGGACCGGAAACAAGGAACGATCCGCTTAAAGCCGATACAGGCAAACCCTCCGGTGAGCAACAAATCAGTTGCGCCGCCGCCGGTGCAACCGATGCCCCGGCCGCGCAGCGCATCGGGGCATAAGCATTCAACCTGGAGCGGTAACGTCTGTATGGTGTTGTCCCTGTGTTTGTTGACTTTTCTGGGATATTACACATACCAGAAAGTCAGGTATGATAACAATGTGATCATTCCAATAAAGACCGCCATCATTCAGGCTGTGCCGCCGATGCTTGAGCAAAGCCTCCAAGGTATCCAGGCGGGCGCACGATGGATCTACGATTTATTTATGAGCAGGCCGCCGCCGCCGGTTGACCTGCCAAAGGCCGCTCCGAAATCGGAATTGCAGCCAACGGAATCTACGGCTACGACGGAAACGAAAGCGTCATCCTCAAAAGCGCAAGGCGATTCCGCGGCTGAATTCGAAAATTTTGTGAAGTCTGATACAAATGTTGAACCGGCGACAGCATCGTCCGCGCCGACACCCGTTCCCGAGAAATCTGCCCAGGAAATGGAATGGGAACGTTTGCTGGCGCAGTGTAAACAGCAGCAGCCCAAGGCCGGAGAGCGCGTAACCATTACGTTCAATAATCAGCAAAAAAAGGTCGAGATAATCCTGGATCATGTGGCGGCCGATGGGGTTATGGCCAAGGTTCCACCCGGTCTCGTTGAATATCCATTCCGCCTCATGTCGGAGGAAAGCCGGTTGATGTTTTTTCCCGAAGAACGCGCCCGCCAACTTCAGCGTCAGCAAGCTAAAAAGAGCGAGTGATTAGAGTTCGTAGAGCGTAAAGCGTTGAGCGTGGAGCGGAAAACGAAGAACGAGCAATAAAAAACCGCTTGCTGATTGATGTGCACGCCCTGCGCTCGACGCTTCACACTTCACGCTCAACAAATGCTTTGCCCCGCGACATGGGTGGCAGGCCGAAGATCGTCGCCAGGCTCTGCGCTACGTCGTAAAATCCATGCCGTATGCCCAGTGAATGCCCGGGACTGCCCGGCTGATAAGCCAGAAGCGGCACGTATTCCCGCGTATGATCCGTCCCGTGGAAGGTGGGATCGTTGCCATGGTCGGCGGTGACGATGAGCCAGTCGGTGGAACGCAACACGGCCAGGAGGTCGCCGAAAAACCGGTCGGTCTGCTCCAGGGCGGCCGCATATCCCTTGGCGTCGCGCCGGTGACCGTAGAGCATGTCGAAGTCAATCAAATTGGCAAAGATCAAACCGTTCGTGCCGCCCTGCGTCAGTTCCAGGATCTGCTGTTGCGAGGCGCTTGTGCTGTTGGTGTGAAAGGATTGCGTAAGGCCGCGATGAACAAAAATATCTTCAATTTTTCCCACGCCGGTAACCGGCACACCCGCCGCCTTCAGGTGGTCAAGCACGGTCGGTTCGGGTAGGGGATAGGAATAATCGCGGCGGTTTTCGGTGCGCTGGAAGGCGCCGGGCCGCCCCACAAACGGCCGGGCAATAACCCGACCGACCTGGTAAGGGTCACAGAGCGCGCGGGCTATTTCACAGGCGCGGTACAATTCGCCCAGGGGAATTATTTCCTCATGGGCCGCGATCTGGAACACCGAATCGGCGCTGGTATAGACGATCCAGGCGCCTTCGCGCATCTGGCGCTCGCCCAGTTCCTGGATGATCGCAGTTCCGCTGGCGGCCTGGTTACCGATGAGACGCCGTCCGGTTCTGGCTTCGAAGGCCGCAACCAGTTCCGGTGGGAAAGACGGCGGACCCTTGGGAAACAGGTGAAACCCGCGTGCCAACTCCAGCCCCGCGATTTCCCAGTGGCCGGTGGTAGTGTCTTTGCCCTGCGATACTTCCTGCATGGCGCCGTAGCCGGCCAGCGGTTGTTCCGCCGCAGGAACTCCGCGGATGGGGGAACCCGCGGGCATCAGTGCCGGGATATTGCCGAGCCCCAGCCGCTGGAGGGCAGGCAGATGGATTCCGCCCACCGCTTCCGCCAGGTGCGCGAGGGTGTTGGCGCCGGCGTCGCCATACTCCGCCGCGTCCGGCGCCGCGCCGATGCCGACGGAATCCAGAACGATAAGAATTGCTTTCATGAATAAAAGTGTATGCGTATTTTAAATGCGCCGAGAACTCGCTTTGAATATGCTCAAGTTTTAGGGGGGGAGGTTATTGACAAGATGCCAATGTTTACAATAAGGACACCTCTCATAGCATTTATGGAATAAATTCACGTTGAACCACAATATTGGACGCTGATAAATATTCCCGCATTCTGGACATTTCATTTTTAAAAGTTTATGAATCCACTGCTTTCCATATGCCAGATAGGCAAGAATAAATCCTGACAAAAATAAATAAGCTAAAACCCATATTTGTAAAATGACCATCCAGGCATTTGCGCCGATGGAGAAAAGATTCTTCTGCGCAAGAAATATCGGAAAATTGCCGATAAAGTGTAAAAGCATGGCGGACAACAATCCGGTGATCACAGCTTTTCGCTTGATGATAAAATATAGCGCAACTCCTGTAAATGCGGCATGCATGACACATACCAGCATGCGTTCGCCTATATATCCTCCGAGCATATACCAGGGATACATTGCGATTTCAGGAGATTTTGACAGCAATCCAGCCACAGTCCATGCTTCTCCAACTCCAAAACCAAGCCCAATTGCAAAGGCAACGCTGACGAGATTTCTAGATCCAATACGGCTATAAATCCATGGAATAAGCAATGGCCAGAGCTTGGCAGGTTCTTCGGTGAAGGGGGCATATAGGCAGTATATAAATTGATATAACGCACTGCTTTCTCCGAGTAATGTTGACAACCAGGCATCAATAGGCATTCGAACACAATGGAAGGCCAGCGCGTTCATTGGGAGCATCAAGAGCACCAGAACTGCAAGAAACGCTCGGTCTTCTTTTGATGCGCGGGGAAAAAGCATCCCGCCGATTGTCGTCAGCGATAATGCGCTGGTAATTATTGCCGCAATATAAATGTCAGGTATTACATTCATTTTGTAAGCCAACGAGCCATCAGGCGCGCCATTTAGCTTCGCCTGCATGGCATGGTTGAGTGTTCCTATTTCATATAATAGCCAGATACTCGCCATTTCCCATCCTTGTCCCGCATGGGTGTAATGGTTTCAATGGCAGATTTCTTATTCTCGAATGAAGCCTTGAACTGGATCACCACATATTCACCAGGGATTCCCGGCAATGATGTGCAATAGCGCTTGAATTTGAGTTCCCTGGAGATATTCTTTCCGAAAGGTTTTCTTGCGGCTTGTATTGTCTGCACCCATTGCTCTTTTGGAACAGCGCCCTTGAAGAGCTCCGCAGTTTCATCCCAGCTTTCCGCATATTTCTCGGCATCAATTAATGATAGCCAGCCTTTGGCGGCGGCAATGGCTGCCGTCTCTGCCTCAGGATTGCTTGTGGAACTACATCCAATACAACTGACAATCGCAACCAACGATAGGAACATTCTAAGCTTCTTCATTCGCGTATCCTTTCTTTGTTTTCCTGACACCTAACTATGAAAAATATAGGGAATAGCATAGGGCATCTTTAGGAACGGAATTAATTTTGCGGCATAAATTTGATCATTACAAAAATTCCTGTTTTGGATATCACTTCCGCAATAACCAGGCAAACAATAAATGAAATGATAGCCTTGGTGCCTTTAAGATTACAGGATACGGCATATGCCCGATACATCAAGGTGACCATCCAGACCAGCATGACAAGGACAATGATCATCACTGCGGCGAAAATAGCGGTATCGGCCAGCGGCAGCGCCGGCAACTGATTTGGATTTTGAACCATTTTCGTCAATTCATCCAACACCCGTTTATTTGCAGGCAGCAGTAATGCCGCAGCGGAAATCAAGGTTGGCAATCGGCAAAAGGCCTGGGTGCCGAAAACATCGACAATGCGAAAGGCGGATTTGGAGAAAATCCGTCCGGCGATAAAAAGTAATACCGCAAAACTGAACCAGTTAATAAAACCCTCTGCGATAAAAAACCAAACCGGGGTCTTGGCTCCAATATGCATGTCCAGCACACCGTCGAAATGAATGTCTCCAAGAGAGCCGATCAGACTGGTTGCCACAATCCCGATTAAGCCAATAATTAGTGACTCCCGCCCGGCGATGTACGTAAATGGATTAAACAGCCATGCTATGACGGGATTGTATTTTTTCAATTCAGTCGACGCATTCATTTGTTTTTCTCCCGGGATTCTTTTAAGACCGTTTTTTCAAACTGTTTGATTTTGTCAATGATTTCATCGAGCCGGTTGCGGACGGTGGGATAACTGAGTTTCATCAAAGTGGCCATGTCCTTCAGCGACCCGCTGCATTTAATAAAGTCGATTAAAAATATCTGCTCCTGGGTGTCCAGGCGCATCAGTAAAGGTAATTCATAGCGGCCTTCCACCTGGGTTTGGCAAACGTCGCAGACCAAGTGCCTGACCTTAAGCTGATCTTTACATGCCGGGCATTGTATGGGTAGATTACTCATAAATAATTCTCTTAAATGTCTTTGTTGAACTCAATGTGAATATAATTAAATATATGTTCAATAATGTCAAGTATATATTTAATATATTATTAATCTTCTTAACCCATTATAGAAAAAGGAATTAAGAAAGAGGTTGAATTGGCCGGGCCGGCCATTAGAATATCAGCCCAAGGAACGGCTTATGATAAAACATCTTCAGAATCCACTGCGTGAAGGGTTGCGCCTGCAACGCACGCCGGAACCCTGTGCCCTGGTAATTTTCGGCGCTTCCGGCGATCTGACCAAGCGCAAGCTGGTTCCGGCGCTCTATAACCTGGATCTGGAGCGTCTGTTGCCGAACAACATTTCGATCGTGGGCATGGCGCGGCGTCCCATTCCCACCGACGAGTTTCGCAACCAGATGCGGGAGGGTGTCAATGCTTTTTCCCGCAAACGGCCGGTGGATCCGGCGGTCTGGGAGAACTTTGCCAAGCACATCGAGTATTTCCAGGGCAATTTTGACGATCCGGCCGCCTATCGGCGGTTGGGCGAATTATTGGATCGCCTGGATGCCGAGCGCGGCACGGCGGGTAACCGGCTGTTCTACCTGGCCACCGCGCCCGATTATTTTTCCGTCATTCTTGAACAACTGGGCGCGGCCAAGCTCAATCACAGCCCGTCCGGCGGTTGGGTCCGCGCCGTGATCGAGAAGCCGTTCGGGCATGATTTGAGCACGGCCCGGGAACTGAACCGCATGGTCCATGCCGTCTTCGATGAGGATCAAATCTATCGCATTGACCACTACCTGGGCAAAGAGACGGTGCAGAACATTTTGGTGTTTCGTTTTGCCAACGGCATTTTTGAGCCGTTATGGAACCGGAATTTCGTGGACCATGTTCAAATCACGGTGGCGGAATCGGTCGGCGTGGAGGGGCGCGGCGGATATTACGAAACCGCCGGGGTCATCCGGGACATGATTCAAAATCACATGCTGCAACTGATCAGCCTGGTGGCGATGGAACCGCCCTCGACCATGGATGCCGATGCGGTGCGCGATGAAAAAGTCAAAGTGCTTGGCTCGATCCGTTCGATCCGGCCGGATGATGTAAACACCATGACCGTGCGCGGCCAATATGGGATTGGCGCTCTCAATGGCAAATTTGTGCCGGCCTATCGCGACGAAAAAAATGTGGCCGCCGCCTCGACTACCGAGACCTACGCCGCCATCAAATTATTCATCGATAATTGGCGCTGGGCGGGCGTGCCTTTTTACCTGCGCTCGGGCAAGCGCCTGCCCAAGCGGATTACGGAAATCGCGATCCAGTTCCGGCAGGCGCCGCTCGCGCTGTTTGGAAGCGCCATGGAAGGAATGGACCCCAACCTGCTCGTGCTGCGGATCCAGCCCGACGAGAGCATTTCGATCAAATTCAGTTCCAAGGCGCCGGGCCAGGCCATTAACATCCGTCCGGTGAAGATGGAATTTGATTACGGAACGGCCTTCGGCATGGAACCGCCAGAAGCCTATGAACGGCTTTTGTTGGACGGCATGCTGGGCGAGGCCACACTGTTCACTCGCGCTGATGAAGTCGAAACAGCCTGGGCGCGCATTATGCCGCTCCTGGAAGGTTGGAAGGCATCCCCGCCCGGGGACTTCCCCAATTACGAGGCGGGGACATGGGGCCCGACGAGTGCCGATGACTTTATGGCCCGCGACGGGCGAAGCTGGAGGCGATTATGAGCAGTCGCATAGCAGCCGGGCCGCGGCAAGTTGAGCCCGCGGCCATTGAAAGCGAATTGGAAAAATTGTGGATCGCCATGCCCCGGGCCGGGGGTACGGCAGCATCCACGAGCATGACCATGCGGGCGGTCGTGGCCAACCTGGTTGCGGTAGGTTCATCGGACGGGGAAACCAGCGCGGCGATGGAGGTGATCGGAAACGTCATTGGCTGCAATCCCTGCCGCGTGATCCTCGTCACATCCGAACCGGACATTGATCCCCCGGCGCTCATCGCGGAAGTTGCCATAATCTGCCAGGAGTCCGAAACATGCCGGCGTTGCGTTTGTTGTGACCAGATCAGGCTGTCTGCCCGCGGCATTATGGCGGACAATTTGCCGAGCCTGGCGGCCTCGCTGTTGGCGCCGGATCTGCCGGTGATTGTCTGGTGGCCGAAACCGCCGTTTGACCGCAAAGATTTTTTGCTCTTTGCAAAACAAGCAAATCGCGTGGTCGTGGATTCGGCCGGTTATACTGCGGACGATTTACGCTCCCTGGCCCGCTTTGTTGAGCAGGCGCGCCAGATGGGCATTGCCGTCAGCGATCTGAACTGGGGCAGACTCACGCCCTACCGGCAATTGTTTGCCCAATTTTTCGATTCCATGGAGTGCCGGGATCATTTAGCCATGATCGGGGAAGTCCGCGTCGAGGGACACGAGGCAACGGGGCGGCTCCTGGCCGGTTGGCTTAAAGCGCAGATGGACAAAAGCGGCCATAGCCTGCCCAGCGAGCGCATCCGTCTGATTTCCACCGGCTCCGCCGGGTTTGCGTTCCGATCCCTGGTAATGACCTGCTCGGGTGGGGGCAACACATTCGCTGTCACCCGGGCCGAAGACTGTACCTTGGAAACGAGGGCTACATTGGGCGCCAAGATATGGAGCAATGTGATTAAAACCAGTTGCCCGGGTGTTGACAAACTACTGGCCGATGAAATCACATTTTCGGGACGGGATGCCGTGTACGAGGCTGCGCTAACGGCAGGCGCATTACTGTGAGCCCCATCGCATTGTAATTTTCGGAGTACGGCAGCCAAGGGGTGTGATAAAAAATAGGCGCTGGAAAATCATGTCCACAATGATTAAGCGCGAATCGCTGGTGGCCCAGGTCGTTGATATTATGCGTCGCGATCTGCCGTGCTACAAACGCTTTAAATGGCTCCCCGGCGAGCGGGTTCTGTGCAAACGGTTTCATGTCAGTCGAACTACGCTGCGTACCGTTCTGGCCAAGCTTCAGCGCCAAGGCTTTGTCCAGGCTGTCCCGAGCAAAGGCTACCGGCTGCTCCAAACCAAGGCCTATCATTTGCCGCAACGCCCAACGCATGTGATCGGCAGCCTTCAGGAAGACTTTTTTACCGTTTCGGAGTCGCAGTCGCAGACTTTTATTCGCAACATCGAGCACACGCTCAATACGTTGGGCTACGAGATGATAATCGAGTCTTGCTATCACTTGTGCGAACGTGACCGCTATCAGCGTCTAGCCGGCATTGTTGCCGCGCATCCCGTGGCCTGTTGGGCCTTGAACTCCGTTTCGCAGTCAACGCAGCGCTGGTTTGCGCAACGTAAAATTCCGACCCTGGTCTTGGGTTCCTGCTATCCTGGCATTGACCTGCCCAATATGGAGGTTGATTATCGTGCCGTCTGTCGGCATGCGGTGGGCATGCTCTGGCGTTTGGGCCATCGTCGCATCGCCTTGCTTTCACTCGCACCCTATAAATACTTGGGCGGTGATATGCAAAGCGAACTGGGCTTTATCGAAGGCTGGCATAAGTTATTCGGCAAGAGTGGATTACCCCTTATTCTGGAACACGACGGCAGCAAGGTCGGAATCAGGCGTGCTTTGACGCGCGGCTTGGCGGGTTCGGTGCCATTTACCGCGCTGCTGGTCTTGCATTCTTCCCATGCACTGACGGCAGCCGGTTTTTTGCTGCAAAAAGGATTTCGTTTGCCGGCGGATATTTCCCTGGTATGCCGGTGTGACGATGATGCCTTGACCTGGTTTGTTCCGTCCATAGCGCACTATACTTATGATCGAAACGTTTTTGCGCGACGCTTTGCACGCGCGCTCATCCAATTGGCTTCGGCTGGTTGCCTGCAGACGCGCCCGCGGCTTATGATGGCCGATTTTGTTGCGGGTGAAACGTTGGCGCCGCCGGGCATGGCCACCGGTCGGTCTTTTAGTCCGCATCGATCTTGCCCGAAATAGCTTGTTGAAATGTTGATAACACCTCACTCAAGCCGCAAAAAGGCGATTGACCTACTCATAAATACTCTCCATCTCGTATTGGAACATTAAATGGCCAGCCTGTGAGAGAGGACTTTTCCCTGCCCATTTTCAACGCACCAGTGCGTTTCATCTATGGCACTGCGATCCGATACACGACCGGCTCGTATTTGGTGTATTGCGCCAGGGCACGGGAGCCGACGATGACGATATCCTTCGTCTCGCGGTCCTCTAAACTCCAGAAGTGCGACAGGCTCAGGTACGACATGCTTGGGTCACGCTCTTCAGGACGCGCCGTATCAATGGCCAGTACGCTATTGCGAATCAAGTGCAACGTCTTGCGATCCACCTCGCCGATTACCAGTGGGTAACGCGGGTGGTTTGCGCGGCAGTTGGTCTCGCTCAGATTGCCGATCCAGAAGATCCGCCCGCTGGAGTGCTTGAGGAGCTGGGACATGCTGGAAGGCGAATAGAACGGCGTCCCGTCTTCGTAGGTCCAAGGCTCCGGCTTCGACCAGTGAAACCCGCCATCGGTTGACACGGAAATCCACTTGTAACTCGGCAACTTGCAGTCCGGGTCTTTACTGCCGCCGTTACTGCCGCGCATTACACAGAGAATCCGGCCATCCGGCATCTCGGCCAGCGTGGGCTCGATCATGCCGCGGGTGGAACGCGCCGGGTCGCCCACAATCTTAGAAACGTACCACTCTATCCGGTTGTCCGGCGCCCACCGGCCGATGAGCATGACCGTTTCAGTCCAGGTGAATCCGCCCCCGGGATTAGCCAGTTTCCCATCCGGCCCTGGGATAGTTGCCTGAAAGGGGGCGATGATGTCACCCCTGCGCGTACGAATGATCTGTGAGCCACAGTCTCCGGGAAAGATCGCATTCTTGTCCCGAAAGATGCCATCAAACGGGTTGTCCAAAGTCTTATCCTTCTGTATGATCGGCTCGTCGAAAAGGTAGGTTTTGCCGCCGTCAATCGAGACACGATAGCGCAGGTAGCTATTCTGGCGTTCTTCCAGCGGTTCATTGATTTTTGGGTCAAGGCCGGGTGTGTCTATTGCCATCACCGTACTTAAGATCCGGCCGTTAACCGGGTCAACGAATAACGGCAATTTGCCCCGCCGGTAACCATATGGTAGCTTGCTATCGAAGTCCGGTTTAGGCGATAGGTTTTCCCACGTCCGGCCATTATCCGGGCTGTATCCTCCGTTACGCACCATCTCGACCCCGTCACGTTTCAAATACGACGCGCCCCATAGCGACGACGGAGCCGACGGATGCTCGACACTCTTGAGCACGATATCGTGCTCCTTTGCTCCAGGCCCATTTGTACGCCAGAATAACAGCACCAGGGCAGCGATACAGACCACTAAAATCAGGAAACTGAGTTTCATAATAATTGCCTTTCATGAATAAAAGACGCGCGCAAACCCGCGCCGGTTTCGCATATCATCTACACTTCAAGGTAACACTTTCATTTTGCACGAACATCAGTGTTTCGATGATTTTTTTCAACAGCAACGGCGCGTCACCGATAATTAAGAACTGCATCTCGCATGGCATAGAAATTATCGATTGGAACCGCCTCGGTAATGTTATGACTTGAGGCGCAAATATATCCTCCACCAACAGACAACTTTTCAATATGTTCAATAACATCTTTTTCCACTTCCTGGGGCGTGCCATAGGCCAGAACGCCGGCCAAGTCAATATTACCGTGAAGTGCAATCTTGTTCCCGTACATTGCTTTAATTTTATAGATATCCTGATTTCCATCGCAAGGCTCAACAGGGTTTATGACATCAATACCCATTTTGATGAAATCAGGAATAAAGTCCATGAAGTAGCCATCCGCATGGACACTCACCGGCAGTCCTTTGTCTTTTATCAACTTAACCCTTTGGCGAAGACTGGGGTACTCGAATTCTTCAATCATCTCCCGGCAAAACAGCGGACCATTTTTACTGAAAAATATAGCACTAACCTGGGCAACATCGATGGGATAACTAAGAGCCAGCTCCAATTCGCGCAGGCAAAAATCATTTACTCTTTTCTGGAATTCATGGATAAAGGCAGGATTGACAATCAAGTCCATATAATAATCCTGGTAGCCAATCGCCGTGGTAACGATAAAAGGCGTCTGATTAGCGGTGTATTTAAGCCCCAGGCCTGTCCCTTCTATTCCCGCCAGTAGTTCTTCAATACTTTTTTTGATAGCACCAAGATCGGGAAATTTGATCTGTTTCAAATCTTCCGGAGTCTTCATGGTACCGTCAACATATTGTTTCCGCCCTTGAGAATCAATTATGTTTTTACGACCAAGTTCCCAGACATTATTTAAAAACACCATATCGTTTCCGTATCTCAGGTTTAATTCCACATAATCTTTAACCGGGAGCTCATAAGGGCGAACCATCGGTAAAGGACGACCTAATATTTTACTGGCTACGGAAGTTTCTACCTCGTCTTCCTGAAAACATATCTCCTTGGTTTCCATATGTCTTATCGCATTAA
Source organism: Kiritimatiellota bacterium (assembly GCA_026398415.1). Classification (GTDB taxonomy): domain Bacteria; phylum Verrucomicrobiota; class Kiritimatiellia; order JAAZAB01; family JAAZAB01; genus VSJD01. Next base: position 156,180 of record JAPLSY010000088.1, read on the forward strand.
GATAACGATTTTTATTTGGTTTGCGCATGTGGTTTATCCTTATTTATTTGAGAAGGCAAAATTACATTTTTATGACTTTCATGCGCCGGTGCTACATGAAAGCCAATGGGAAACCCCACGGAAAACGCGGAAGAACCTTCCGTAAGGAACCCCGACAAGGTACCAGCTTCCATGTCCGCCGCTTGTCCAGTCACCCCACGGTCCTACCACCGGTTCAAGACGCTGAAGAACAACAAGCAGATTTCCGTTTGCCGGATCTTCGTAAACCTTGAAATTTGATAACTGCATTTTATTGGAATCGTATTGCGGGTCCCGGGTATCAATAACCAATAAACTGTCTTTTTTGATTCCCTTTTTGACTTCGTCTATTTCTCCGATAACCAACGGATACCGCGGGTCATTGGCGGCCGGGTTTTCCGGACAGATGTTGCCTATCCAGTATAAACGGCCGTTCTTGATAGAGCGCAAAACCGTGGAACAGGAAGACGGACTGAAAAATGCGGCTCCGTCGGCATAACCGAACGGGACCGGCTTGCTCCAGGTTCGGCAGTAATCGCGGGAATATGAAACCCACTTATGTCCCGGCAATAACTGGAAATCTTGATCCGATTTGTGAGAACCGACCCACTTCCCTTTTTCATCGAAAATACCCCAGTCGTTGGAAGCCCGGAGAAGCATCAGGAATTCGCCTTTCTGCGAGAGTTCTATGACGGTCGGCTCCATTGCGCCCCGCGTTGACTGCTCCGGCGACAACATTACTGTCTGCCCAAAATCCCAGATGATATCCTGACCGCCATCGGCCCATCTTCCGATTAGCACCCCTGCTGCTGTAAAACTGCTGCACTTGCTTGGATTATAAATTTTTCCATTCTCGTCAAGCGACGTTAAAGTAAAAGTCGCCATGATTTCGCCGTTACTGGCGCGTACCACCGGCACCGAAATGCAGGAAAAAAAGCCATTCTTACCCGCCCACACCGGTCGGATGGGGTGTTTAAAATCATAGTCTTTTCCGCTCTGGATCAAGGGGTGCAAAGAAGCAAACGTATTACCGCCGTCGTTGGACACTCTATACCATATCTTGTAATCGTTTACGGCTTCATTCGTGTCATCTATAAACTTCGTTACAACCGCCAGGTGCAGTATCCAGGGCTTGTCGGGTTCCCGGTATACGTTATAACTGTAAACGTTTTCTTCTTCCGCAGCATAAGGAACCTTGATTCGCTTTGGCAACGGCGGCAGCGCCGTAGCCTGGCTCGCTGGGATTGGAGCTGGCCTGGCGACAAGACTTTGGTCCGGAGGTCCCTTGTAGTAACGTACTTCTTTGTCAATGATATAGGGCGCCTGCTTGCTTTGCCATGTTGAAAGTCCGATTTCCTTCTTGAATACCACCAAAGCGACAATACAGACCAATAAAGTTAGAATGCCGTATTTCACCATAATTGCCTTTCATAAAAACAAGAAACTCGTATGACCCCGCGATGTTTTCTCGTCTCTTAAACTTTCAAGCGGAATAGTTCGTTTTTAGCGCTTGTGTGTATAACTTTGGAATAATGCAGTGTCTCCAGGCCATTTCCTTCTCCAAGGGAAGTTGGCGCTCTGACAGCAAACTCGGCCCGGTCGAATTCCTGATACATTATATAAGCCAACTCCATGCAAGCGATGAAAGGAGCGGACGATTTCTTTGAGATGCAATCCGGGAAAAGAACCGGTCCCACGTCAATTTGAAATTTCCTTCTTTGAGTATGCACGTTCATATACACAACCGGATATTCAATCACGGCCCGCCACCTTTTCTTTGCATCCCAAAGGGTTGTTCGGGCCACAATCGGGTCCGATTCTAAAGTGGATTTAATAATCTCGTCGCGGGTTTCCAGGGAATAACCCTCGACCAGCTTGAGGTGAAAATCCAGGCTTTTAAGATGAAATTGTTGCCCAGTGAAACTGGCAGCTTTCTCCCCAAGCCTTTTAATCTGAATTATATCCGTTTTGTGATCGGCAAATTTTTTTATAAGCTTAAAGCCTCCGCGGGTGAATATTATGCAAACTTCCGCTGTGGGTATCTGTGCTATGCCGCCCTCCGGGTAACAATGCTCGCCGATACATTCTTTGGCCAGAAAGAATTCTTCCTGTTCGCCGGTTTCCTGATTTATTATTTCGCAGTGGGAAAGAATTTGGGAACGGCAGGTGTTAAGTAAAACACCGCTCTCATCGCCAGATGTGCTGAAAACATAACAATTTCGGAAGTCATGTGTCTTCATCGCGTCTCCATTAAGGTTCTAAGAAGCTGAAGAAAGTTCGGCAATCGCCTCCCTGGTCAGTTGCCGGATATCGGTCACCGTGCGGGCAGGCAGGACCGGTTGCAAGGGCAAACTGTCCCGCAGTATCTCCTCCAACCTGGCGTGGGCCCGGTCGGTTATACTCGTTGCGCCGGCGGCACTCCATTGGGCAAAATCGTAGTTCCTGAACATGCCGCCGGACCGCCAAATCTCATCGCGCATATGCCTGACCGTGTGTTCCTGTGCCGCAAAATTGCCGCCGATGCCCGCTTCCTTAATCGCGTCGAATCCCAGCGTGTCCTCGTTGACATCAAAGGAGTGCAATATTCGCTTGAGATAGCTCAGACCCTCATCCTGAATTATGACCTTCTCCAAACTATGTCCGACACCGTTCCCAATGACGCCGATGGTTCCGAAGCCCATGAAACCGAGCATATCCCATCCGGCGGCCAAGGCATATGATGCGGTCGCGCCTTCCTGAAATCCGGCCATGTAGTCCAGCATGTTGGAATCCGAAAGCATCACATTTCCACAGACAGCAAGGCCATACCTTTTTGCGATTTGTGATGCGCCGACGGCAAGCAACGCCTGTTCCGGAGCCCCATATTGGGTGACCATTTTCATCAAATCGGTTGAATGGCAATGGCAACTGTATATCACCGGCTGTTTGGGATTGCATAGATAAATCATGATAAGACCGTGCAACATTTCCGCGTTGTGCAACGCCAGTGTGCCGGCGAGCGTCACCGGTCCTGTACAGCCCATAGTGACCATGGGCCCCAGGTAAATTGGCAGGCCGTACTTCGAGAATTTCAGGACGATATCCAAAGTGTGCGGAGCGTACTGCAAAGGCGAAATCGGTTCTGCGAAATAGGTCAGTATCTTTTTTTTGCGAAGTTCCTCATCTCCGCCCGCGACCAACTTGGCCATCTCCAGGATGTAGTCGGCGCTCCGCGCCGAATAAATCCACGAAGCCACTGCCTTCCGGGAGTAGGTCCACTGTAGTTCGTAGCAATATACGTCGCCGGCAGCCTGCACGAGCTCCGACGGGAGACAATAGGCCGTAGCCAGTCGCACGTTCTCAAGTGCATTGGCAACCGCTATACCCTTCAGCGAATCCTCTGCCGTTCCCCTGCGCTTGGTATTGGTCATTACATCCACGATGTCGGGGGTAGTGTCCATGGAAAGCTGGAGGTTCCCGTCACCCAGCGTGATCGGCGGACCGCCGTCCGCCGGTGCCGTGGAAAAATCTTTCGGCAGCTTACGGAGCACGCGGTTGACAAGATCTTCCGGTATTCGCACCACCTGTTTTTCGTGATCAACGCTGGCGCCGGCGGCTTCAAATTTCTGCAGCATTTCCAAATTCGGAAACCTGACGCCCACCTCCCACAGAATACGCAGACTCGCCTGGTGGATCAGCGCGACCTCGTCATCGGTGATTACCTTCAACAATGCAGGTTGTTTTCGTCTCGACATCATTCCTCCTTATGGTGAAGCACCTTGCGACACTTGTCCTGCATAGCCTTGGCGACGCAGGAAGTCGCGGGGCAACCTGCTCCGCCGTAGTAGCTTTGGCTACGCAGGTCGAGTCTTTGCGGAACCCTGCGAAGCCAGGAACGGAACGCCATCTTGTCCTCCATAGCCGCTTCGGTGACGGAGGATCCTCCCTTTGGCAAGCCACAGGGCTTCCTGGCGAAGAAGGGTGAATTGCTTGTTCGCCCACGATCGTGTTATTCGGCAATTTTACGCCGCAATATTTCGGCCCGCATCTAGATGAGTGCATATTCGATCATCAGCTCCCGTACTTTCTCAAGATCACCCGGGTCGGATGGCGCGCAGTAATCCGGGTAGTGACGCCCTTCGTATCCAAGCAAATTCAATGCGAAACTGTATGCATGCCATAATCCTGCCTTGATCATGGTATTGCGCAGGTTGAGTATCTTGTCGAGCGTGGCGGAAGCCCCATGCATGTTGCCCTCTTTCAGATTACGGTATATATCCGCTCCCAGGGGCGCGGCCACGCTGTACATGCCATCCAGCCCCATCTTCAAGCCGTACGCAAAGGCTACGTCATGCAAACCGAGGTCGCTGTAGAATATATCGAATGCAGTTTTCGGGTCGCGGCGGTTAAGCAAGGCTTTGGCGGTTGTCATGTTTCCTGTTTTTATCCCTGCAATATTCCGATGCGCAGCCAGTCTTTCAGCGGTGGCCTGCTCTATCTTCACTTTGGTAATAACCGGTAGATCGTACATGTAAACCGGATACGGCGAATTACGCGCCAGACATTCGAAGAAGTTGACCACATCATCCTGTGAGGTCAAATAGTAGAATGGCGTAGTGGCTACTACGCCATCAATTGCCATGCCGGATATGGCGCGTATACGTTCCATAACTTTTCCAATGGAGTTGTCCATGACCCCCACCATGATCGGGCATGCTCCTTTCACGGCATCCACGGCAGTGGCGACGACCTTAGGATACTCGGCATCACGGATGCATGGTTGGATCCCCATGCTGCCCATAACCAGCAATCCCGAGACATGCGCCGCTATCTGGTCTTCAATCTGTTTGGTCAAACTTCGTGACAGTAATTTACCGTGCTCATCAAGAGGCGTGCCCAAGGCTGTATAGAAACCGTCCTGCATAACACCATTCCTTTCTTTGAACTTTTCGAACTGGTCCTATGATTGTTAAATTACTTCCAAAATATAGCTTATCCGCCGGCGCCGCAAGGGATACCGGGCCGGTATTATTAAAAGACCGGATGTTGGTAAACGGTTGGATTACAGCTGGGAATACGCGCTTGAATGAAAGCCGGTTGCCGTTTATTATTCTGCCATCGAATTGGCTGGCCCAAAGCTTTACTATCATGCCCACAAGGATTAAGCGCGAATCGCTGGTGGCCCAGGTCGTTGACATTTTGCGCCGCGATCTGCACCGTTACGTGCGCTTCAAATGGCTTCCCGGCGAGCGGGTCCTCTGTGAGCGGTTTCACGTCAGCCGGACCACCATGCGCGCCGTGTTGGCCCAGCTTCAACGCCAGGGCTTGATTCGCGCCGTTCCGTGCAAGGGCTACTGCGTTCAAGCCAAGGTCCATCGGTCGCCGCAACGCCCGTCCCGGGTGATTGGTTGTCTTGTGGAAGCCCCGTTTAGCGTTTCGGAAATGCAAAGAAATTTGCTTGTCCGTAATGTTGAACACGTCCTCAATACGGCCGGCTATGAAATGGAAATCGAATTCAAAAATCGTTCCCAAGGTCGGAATGCCGGCCAGCAATTGGCCGGTATCGTGGCCGCCCATCCTGCAGCCTGCTGGGCGCTGAATTCCACTTCCCTGGCAACACAACGCTGGTTTGCGCATCATAAAATTCCGGCTTTAATTGTGGGTTCGTGCCAGCCCGGGATTTGCCTGCCCAACCTGGATATCGATTACCGGGCCATTGGCCGGCATGCGGTGAACTTCTTATGGCGGCAGGGGCATCGTCACATTGCGTTCCTGACCCCGCGCAATCGCCTGGGCGGCGATATCCTATGCGAGACAGGGTTTGCGGAAGGTTGGCGCCAGGTGGCCGGCAACTCCGTGCGCCCGTCCATTCTTTATCACGACGGCAGTGTCGGTGGAATTTGTCGGGTCCTGGAGCTTGCCTGGACTGCTTCCGTAGCGCCTACGGCGCTCCTGGTTTCCCATTGCTTGCATACGATGACAGCGGCCGGCTATCTCATACAGTGCGGTCTTCGATTGCCCCAGGATATATCCCTGGTGTGCCGGGATTACGACGAAATCCTGTCCAGGTTCGTTCCTCCGGTTACCTGCTATGTCGTGGATCGGAACGCCTATGCGCAGCGTTGCGCTCGGACCCTCATTCAAATGGCCACTGCCGGACACCTGCGGCCACAGTCCCGCCTCTTGATGGCCCGTTTTACTCCCGGTGGCACGGTGACACCACCCCTCCATATTACCCACGCGTCCAGCCATTTAGCCTGAATCCGGTATTCTGATAATACCGGTTGTTTTACATTGCGGCGCCGGATTGGTTGGCATAGGCTATTGCTATTAATTTAAAGCGTAGATGATATGCAAAACCTGCGCGGGTTTGCACGAGTCGCTTGTCCTTGAAAGGTATTTATTATGAAATACGGCATCCTGATTTTAGTGGTCTGTATTGCCGCCTTGGTGGTGTTGTTCTGGCGCACAAATGGGCCTGAGAAAAAGGAGCATGGCCTTGTGCTCAAGAGCGTTGAGCACCTTGTTCCCATCGCGCGCGTGGGGTACATCCCCACTGATGACCTGCCCGCGTACAATCAGTGCTACTCGTGGAATCCAGCATCGGGTGTGGCTTGGGACTACGGCAATGTGAGCATCGTCATCGAGCTTGAGAATTCGCGCTGGGTGACGAAGGTGATTGTGGTTTCCGATGTCGAGTCATCCCGCGAGCCGAAACTCAGACCGGACACTGTACAGATATATTTCAGCCAGGACAATAAAGAATACATGCTCTTTAATTCGCCCTACACGACGATGAGGCTGACGCGTGCGGTTGAGACTGGTAAGGTCTGGCGTGTGGAATTCGACGGCCTGGGTTTCTGCGCAAAGTACATCAAGCTGAAGCAGACCTATAACGGGGCTGAATATGGCTTTGGCTGTAAGGAGCTTGCGAAGTGCGCTCAGGTTTTCACGGATTCGTCGGGGTTAGGCAAAACGCAGGTCGCTGGTTTGATTGCCGCGCCGGCACAGCCCGAAGGAGGTATTTCGGCGCAGGTCAAGGTAAGTTCGGACATGCCCGGCTTGGTGCTTGAACTTGAGGCCCAAAACACCGAGAGTTTGGAAAAGGTAAAAGGCGTTTTCGCTTACAAGGCAGACCAGTGGACGACGGTGAGTCTGAAGAGTGCTAGGCTGAAGCCGGGCGGGTACTGGCTGACGGTACGGCTGGTCTTCAACGGACAACTCATGGCGAAGCGCGCGACGTGTCTACGTCTATATACCGGCGGAGACGAGGCGCTCCGGCACGTGGTCATTGATGATGTGCCTTCGATGGGTACGGGCGGAACGGTCTTTGAGTATGGTCTTGTGAACGCTCCCAAGGACAAGCACAAGGGCGTCCGGCTGGCAAAGGGCGAGGCATTCGTCGGTAAGCCACCGTTGAGTAGCGAAGCCGCGGTCTATGTGGCCGTTGGAAACCCGTGGCCGGACTTGGCGGTAACGTGGGGCCAGCAATCCAATACCATCCCGTACACGCAAGAAGACTGGATACCGAATGACAATGTGCAGGAACTGTTCATCGGGTTCGGCAAGGCATCCGATGGTCCGATCACCGTGAAGGCCGTGGGCGGCGAGGCGCGCATCTTCCACGTCCGTGTGGTGCCCTTGAGCGCTCAAGATGCGAATTTGGCGCATTATGTGGCCAATCCAATCGTGAATCGGAGAGTCATCTACAACAACGATGGCTTAAGCGAATTCGATGGCGAGAAGGGCTGGGACAAGGCACGCCTGTTACAGCTCGTGGAGCGTTATCAGGGCACGGACACCGCGATCTTCGAGATGGCGACCATTGCCCCTGGGTGGGTCAACTTCCCCAGCAAGTACGCCACCTTCTTAAAGCCGGGCGATTTGCCGGATGACCAGTGGCCCTGCGTCAACGACAAAATGGCGATGGAGCTGTTCTGGCAACTCGAGCAGGACGGCCTCCCGATCTTCCCAACTCTGGCGAAGCGCGGACGGGAGATCGGCGTCCCCGTCTGGGGATCGCTGCGCATGACCGACTGGTACCAGGAGCAGGAGGCAATGCACCCTTTAAACAGCCGTTTGGGGCACGAACACCCCGAGATGCGCATCCGAAACAGCGACGGCAGCTACGGCGCGCAGATGAGCTTCGCCTGGCCGGAGGTGCAGCGCCAGCGCCTGGGCGTGCTGGGCGAACTGCTGGAGATGGGGTGCGAGGGCGTCATGATGGACTTCTGCCGCTACCCCGAGATTCTGGGCTACGATGAGCCGTTGGTGAAGGGGTTCCAGCAGAAGTATGGCGTGATCCCCATCAACCTGCCGGAAAACGACGAACGCTGGATCCGCTACCGGTGCGACTTTATGAACGACTTCTTCCGGGCCGTGCGTCGGCAGACGGATGCCATCGCCGCGAAACAGGGCCGCAAGCTGGGCATTTCCGTACGCCTGCCCGCCACCGGCTACCGGGAGTACGGGTTCGACCCGCAGACGTGGGCACGCGAGAAACTCATGGACATATTCATCCCGCATGTTCCGTGCTTGGAGCGAGACTTTGACGTGCGGCCATGGGTGGCCATGGCGAAGGGAACGGGTATCCTCGTTTACCCGGGCATGGAGGCGACAAAGACCCAGTCCTCGCAGATGGAGTTAACCGATGCGGAGTTGAAGGCCGGCATCAAGCCGGGCCGGTGGACGCGCATGACGAAAGATGATTACCGCAGGAAGGCCTGGCGCAGATATCGTAACGGGGCCGACGGGATGTTCCTGTTCAACAATTGGACCATGTACGATTCACGGAACCTGCTGGGCGATAAAAAGGCTCTGGAACAATGGTCGGTCTTCGAGGACCCGATGAACCTGCCGCGAATGGATGTGGTGGTTTCCGAATCCGGGAAGTGACGATACGGGCGCATGGGATCTGTCATCCGGTGGTCCCTTCTGCTGATGTTCGTGCAAAATCAAGGTACAAAAAATAGTTTGCGCACCGTCTTGATTGAAACAAATCACTGGAATGTCGTGGATAGGAACGTTTATGTGCGGCGTTGTGCTCGAACCCTCATTCAAATGGCCACCGCCCTGCCTTCTGATGGCCCGTTTTACTCCCGGTGCCACGGTGACGCCACCCCTCCATATTACCCACGCGTCCAGGCATTTAGCCTGAACCCGGTATTCTGATAATACCAGTTGTTTTACATTGCATAGACGGATGAGTCGGCATAAACTATTATTATTACTTGTGATATTAGAAATGGCGCGGGTTTGCCTGCGTCGTTTATTCTTATAGTAATTATTATGAAACTCAGTTTCCTGGTTTTAATAGTCTGTATCGCTACCCTGGTGGTGTTGTTCTGGCACGCAAACAGGCCTGGAGAAAAGGAGCGCGGTCGCGTGTTTAAGAGCGTCGAGCACCCTTCGGCTTCGTCGGCACTGAGCGGTGCGTCGTATCTGAAGCGCGCCGGCCCGGTGATCCACTATCGGTTTGATCAGACCAGTGGTACCAATATTCTTGATCTGACCGATAAAGCAAACAATGGCAATATTAAAGGTGCGGCTCTCTGGCAGGCTGACGCGTTTGTCTTCGATGGCAAGAATTCCATCGAGATTTCCTCTCCGGCCAAGACTGCATTTGGCAGGGGTGGATTTACGGTGGAACTGGTCATGGCTACGGATGCTTTGCCGACCGAGGCGAGCCGTATCGTATATGCGGGATATCCGGGAGGAAACGATTGGCAGATTTTTATGCATCCTAATGGAATTTTGTGGTTTAGCTCGCGAACAGAGGGCGGGAATTTTATTGGAGTTAAGAGCAAACCCGTGCCCCTGAAAGAATTTGTTCATCTGGTTGGCACTCGTGACCAGGAGGGAATAGTCAATCTCTATATCAACGGCGAGCTTCAGGATACCGAATCAGGTGCAAACGCAGATTATAATGTTGATGCCGAATACATATCGCTGGGGAAGGCCCGCATTAATGTTACGTGGTCTTTTATCGGTCGAATCAAGGAATTCCGCCTTTATCCCCGGACCGTTGGTGAAGATGAGGACGAAGTGATAAAACACGGTTTGGAATACCGTAAGGCCGTTGAACAGAATTTCTGGGGCGATACGGAGTCGAAACCCTCAAAATAAGGGAGAGTTATGAGAAGATTATGTAAGTTTTTAATGTTCATGGGGAGTATTGTTTTGATTTACATGCCGTCTCTGGCGACGGCGGAAGAAGGCAAGCCTTTTGAAATTTCCGCTCAGGTTGATAATTTTGACTTTGCAACAATTGTTGACACCGACAAACCATCAGGGATTTCCTCTATCCTGGACCGCGTAGCTGAAACCGGCGCTACTACTATTCTTTGGCGTCTTACCCATGGCGGCCACTTGCGCTTCCAAAGCAAACTCGACTCACATGGTTATCCTGAGCATATTAACAAGCGAAGACCTTTGGATCCCCGTGCTTTATACGGATGGGTACGTTATGGGATAGATGAACCGGATATTCTGCGCACGGCCATGAAACTTTGCAAGGAAAAGGGGCTGAAACCCTATATCCATTGGTGTTTTGAAGAGTATCATGGATGGGACTGTACGTTGAGTGATTTTAATCTGGAGCATCCTCAATTCTGGAGCCGCAGTGTTAATGGCAAGGTATGGCCTGGCCGGTGCAGTCTTTCCTATGAACCGGTAATGGCCCATAAACTTGCTATCCTGGATGAAGCATTGGAGCGAGGGGTGGAGGGGATCTATATTGATTTTTGGCGTAACGGTGGCTGGATACCCAGTAAGGATGATTATGTGGAGCCGGTCATCGCCAGTTATAAGAAGAAGTACGGCCAAAACCCGCCTTCCAACAACGAGGATATCCGCTGGGCAACCCATGTGGCCGGATATATTACCGACTTTGTGCGGCAACTGCATAAGCATCTTGACGCCTATCAAAAGGCCACCGGCAAAAAGGTGGAACTGATGGTTGGTATTCCCTACATTGCGCCCCTTAGTAATAACCGTCCGCTCGTCACTTATGGAACCGACTGGCAGACATGGGTAAAGGAAGGCCTGATCGATACCCTGGTGATCCAGTGTGTTGACTGGGATAAGAAAAACCCATTTGAGAGCACCAGGGAACTGTGCCGGAGCGTGATGGAGGTTGTGCATGGCCGATGCCGGGTTATCTGGCCAATTCAGATGTATCCCTATACCAGTACCGGTATACCCCAGTACAAGGAAGCTACCGGTAAGTCCACGGAAGAAATCGCCAAAGCCCTGATGCAGATGGCCTGGGAGGAGGGGGCGGATGGCGTGACCTTGGAATGTGTTGATTACGATAATTACTCAAAAGAAACACGGGATTTATTACGTGCTTTAAGTAAAAAAGAGTATCGTTTCGTGCGCAATGGGGGTAAATAATGAATACAAGATATATAACATCCATATTTGTAGCTGCTTTTTTGTTTAGTCACAATGTTTTTGCCGCCAAGCCGGCACAGCTTACCTTTGGTCCGGGCAACGATACCGAGGCAGTCTGGTCTCCGGATGGCAAGCACATAGCTTTTCAGTCCGACCGGGACGGCCGGTTGCGCATCTACCTCCTTGCGCTGGCAGATGGCAGCCTGCGTGCCCTGGAGACGGGCCCGGGCGAAAGTTGTTTTCCATGTTTTTCTCCGGACGGCAAATCCATTGTATACTCCTATAGTTATCTAACCAAAACTGCCTTTGAAGGCATTAAAGACGGATACAATATCTATATTATTCCGGCTGAGGGCGGAAACCCCAGGCAACTGACCAGCGGCTCATGTTATGACTACCTTCCAACTTTCAGTCCCGACGGTAATACCGTTTATTTTTGTACTACGCGGGGGTTGGAAAGTGATAACTCTGGTGGTGATTGTGTCTCTATTTTTTCGGTACCGGTCGCTGGTGGGCAGCCAGTTGGTATTAAAACCGGCGGCGCGTTTGTTCAGCCTTCGTTCAGTCCCAACGGCAAGTTTTTTGCCATTGGGTCCGCTCTGGGTGCCCGCTCCAACTGGCGCATCGAAATCGCCAAGGTCGACAATCCTTCGCAAACGATAAGGTTGACCGATCCGAAAACTCCTTTCTATGGCCCCAGGTGGGCGCCAAAAGGAGAATTTATCGCCTGCACCGGCTACACCGCAGGTCAGGATGGTTGGGAGGTATGGCTTTTGGAAATACGGGGTGACCGGCAGCGCATCCGCGTAACCAATGGCCATGGTAACTCCTGCTCGCCTTTCTGGTCGCCGGATGGCAGCCAGTTGGTCTTCGAGTCCAATGCTACCGGAAGTTACAAACTTTACCGGATACCAGTGCCGGAAGAAGCAGGCAAGAAAATTGGAAAGACATCGAAGGAGGCCGAAGGATTTTCCCTGTCTATTCCGAGGGTTACCGCCACCATCAACCCCAAAAGAGCGCCTCTGGCTATAAGTGGCGATATAACCGAAGACGTTTCTGCCTGGCAATGTGTTGGACTCAACCAGAGTTTGGAAGTGCAGTTGCCTCAGCCGCAGACGGTCAGCAGAATGCGTATTTACTCCGGTTTTCTCAGTGTTTACAAGTTTCCCAGCGGTGAAGGATCCATTAAGGGTTGCCGTGTTCAGGCTTTGAACGGCAAGGAGTGGCAGGACCTCTTTTCGGAAGTTACCAATGCGCCGCGCTATAAAGGGGAAGGCGCCGGCAATTTTTTTCAGGAGCAAACATTTAAGCCTGTAACTGCAGACCGGTTTCGTCTGATTATCACCGCCAGCAATGACACCCGCTGCCGCTTTACTTCCCCGGATCCCAGTAAAATTTCGGTACCGGAGGATAAGGTCGTCACCTATATCCGGAAGTTCGAACTCTTTAATACAGAAGGCAAGAATGTGTTGCAACCTTTTTGACCTTTCTTCATCATCTTTAAATCGGGAGGGGTTACATATTCCATAAGAGTTTGTCACGTCTTCGACATGACTTCAACTATGACAAAATGAGGTGCATAATGAAAACGCGCTACTTGCAACGGATGTTGATCGGGTTGGGGCTGACGATGACCCTGGCCGTGCCTTGGGCATCGGCAGTGGATCGTTACGTGGCCCCCAACGGCACGGGTGGTGGCACGTCGTGGACGGATACGCACTCAAATCTGATCGCAATGGTTGCCCTCGCCGGCGATAACGACACGGTGTATGTGACCAACAACGCCAAATATTACCTCACGAATCAAATAATTGTCAGAAACGCCATCACGGTGCGGAGTTGGGGTCCGGGCGGAATCCTGGACCCGACCAATACGATCATAGACGCCAACATTCCCGGCGCGGCCACGACTAATCGGCATTTTATACTTAGTAATTACTGGGCCACCGTGGCTGGTTTTACGCTCACAAACGGGTCGGATAGTTCATACGGAACCAACTCGGGCAGCGGCGGGTCCATCGTTCTACAGTATGGAATGGTGACGAACTGTATTATCATGCGCAACTATGTGTCAAACTGGAATCCTAGTAATTTTTATCAAGCTGGTGGGGGTGGAATATTTTTGGGGGGAAATACTGCCAGCAGCGGGGGTGTGTGGAATTGCACAATTAGCGGGAACTCGGCGACTAAATTAGGGGGTGGCATTCTCGTCTACAATGGGGGGCCTTTGACAATTGCCAATTGCACGATCTCCGACAATACCGTGCAAAGTGGCGGAGGGATTTCAGCTTATATGCCCTCCTCCGTGATGATCAGTAATTGCTGGATTGTATCCAATTACGGGTCTTGGTACGGCGGTGGTATAGCGGAGCTGAATGCTTTCGTGCAATGCCACAATTCCTTTATCATGGGAAATACGGCTGGTACGTATAGTGGTGGTGGTTTTCGTATGTACGGTGCAAGTGGTAGTTTTATCAGAAACTGTTTGATTGCTAATAATGTTAGTATGGGCGATTTAGGAAACAGTGGTGGCGGCGGCGAGGGTGGAATTGCAATTCAAAATTGCACGATTGCCAGTAATGCGGCACCAAGCGGAGCCGGTGGCGTCCTCCTCGATGCTTCCATAAATCTCGATAACACTATAATATGGGGCAATAGCGGAAGTGGAGTTTATTCCAACTGGTGCATACCAAGTGGTACATTCGCATTTACCAACTGTTGCACCTCGCCGATAGTTGTTTCCAATGGAGTCTCGTGGGTCAATACCATTTCCAACAATCCGCAGTTTGTTTCCGCTACTGACTTCCGCCTGCAATCGGCTTCGCCCTGCATCAATGCCGGGACCAATGAGACGTGGATGATGGGCGCAAAGGACTTGGACGGACACCAACGCATAGATCATTTTGGCAGGCAGGTTGATATCGGCGCCTATGAATACCTTGCTGAAGGCACATTGTTCGTCGTCCATTAATACAACCGGATGCTTTTGGCGGAGCGTGAAGCGCTACGCCTGCCTATGCCGCTGGGACTCTCATAGCGACTGCGGGCAGGCAGGCTAAGTACGTGTCATTGTTCAAACAACAAACATCCTGGCCAAATGGTACAGGGCGAACAAGATTGAGTTTTATATGGTGGAGTAAAATGATAGAGCAAATTTATCTTATTAACCTTTCGCACTATGATATCGGATTTACCGACCATCCGGTGGTATGCCGTGAATTGCAGGTCCGCTATCTGGATATGGCCATAAACCTGACGGCTAAAAACACGGATAAAAATCCAGAGCGCTGGTTTTACTGGACATGCGAATCCAATGACGTGGTCTTGAACTGGTGGCAGAAGGCTTCTGCCAAACGCCGGGAGCTGTTCCTCGAATTGGTGCGGAAGGGATGGATCGAGGTCTGTGCCATGCCTTTTAACCATCATCCTACGCTGGATAAAAGGGAATGGAATTGTTTGACGCATTGGCTTCCGGAGGAGCTGTGGCGGGCGATCAAGCCGCGGACCATCATCCAGGATGATGTCAATGGCTTCCCGCGAGCAGGCATTATGGCTTTGATGAATGCCGGCGCCGAGTTTCTCTGGATGGGATTGAACTGCGATACGGGCGGATCTCCTATGATGCAGCCCGGCGCGTATTGGTGGACCATGCCTGATGGAAGACGAATTTTTATATGGAACTCTATTGCTTATCCCGGAGGCTATTACCTGTTTGAGTCTCGTGAATGGCGAAAAGGGCCCTTGCCGCAGGCGTCGGATACCAGATACAGGCCGCCGCAGGAAGGCGATTTCTTCCGCCCTACGCCGGAAAACCTACAGAAGGCTCACGAGATCTGCAGTGCCAGAATCCATGAATGGCAAAAAGCCGGATTTGCGCTTGATAGTGTGGCCGTTTCCATGACGAACCAGTGGCGGATTGATAACGATCCTCCCTGCGATCTGATTCCCGATTTTGTAGCCGCTTGGAACGCTGAGGGATTGATGCCCAAACTGATCTTTACCACGGCAACAAAAGCACTGGAAGTTATCAGGGCAAGCGCCGCGAATATCCCGGTAATTTCCGGTGAGTGGACCGACTGGTGGGCAAACGGAATTGCGTCCACGCCGCGAGAACTATCCGCTTCCCGGAAGGCAAAAAGAATTCTTGATGCGCTGGAATCTCCGCTTTATTCTACAAAAATAATCGCGGCGGATACGGTCGACCGATGCACGCGCCGGCTTTGTCGGTTTGACGAACACACGTGGGGATCATGGAACAGCGCTGCCCTGCCGGAAAGCTTGGATACTAAGGGGCAGTTTGCAGAAAAGGCAGCCCTGGCTTATCGTCCGCTGGCAGAAGCAGAACTGCTTCTGGGCGATGCAAACAGAGCCGTGTGTCCGAAGGATAAAGGCGTCCATGTCATCAATCCATATCCGGCGCTTTTTACCGGATGGGTGGAGTTTCCCGATGATTGTCTGCGCGGCGATTTTGAGGGTGCCGAAGATACAATAACCGGTAAACAGCTAAAATTTGACCGAATGTCCGGCGTGAGCGCTTTTTATACGATTCCCAAGGATTTTTCCCAATTTACGCCGGCTGACGGGGCAAAAGTATTTCCCGATAACATTGCAGGGAAACGGTTGCGTCTGTGGGTGGATGAAATTCCGCCGAATGGGATTCGCTCTTTCCGCCTGTTGCAGAAAGCCGCGCATGTCAAAAATTCGGCGTCCCCTGTGATTGAAACCGATAAAACCAATTGGCCGGTTGCAATTCGCTGGGACAAGACCAGCCTGTTCACCTCCTCAATCGGCGATTTTACGTCGCTGGAATTCTTCGGGCCTTTTCCCAGATGGAAGTATAAAGAAATATTGGGAACAGCGGATTCAAAACAGCGCAACACAATGTGCCGGAAGGAAAGCACGTTAGTCCGGGCAGAGCCGGGCGCTGCGGCTATTGTCCGCGACACGGGACCAACGATCCGATATGAGCAATACTGCACGCACCCGAAGCTGCGATGGATGAAGAGAACATTGGAAGTATTCAAGGTCCAGCCGAGGGTGCAACTGTATCTGTCTTTTTCTCGTCTTCCAAAACCCGAGTCTGCAGAGATTTTTTACGCAAGTTTTCCGTTGGACTGCCGCGGATGCGAAACGTGGATAAGCAGTGGCGGGTTGCCTTTCCGACCCGATAAAGACGTGCTTGCGAAGGCATGCCGGGATTACTTTGCAATTGATGATACGGTAACATACGTCAGAAAAGACCATTCGCGCGTCGTATTACGTTGCCATGATAATTGCCTGGTTGCTTTCGGGGGCGCCAATGATGGACTGATGCTTGAAAACTTGCCGGCGGAAAAAGAGCGTTTATTCGCCATACTCTATAACAATATCTGGTACACGAATTGGGCCGGAGACGAGGCGGGCCTGATGACATTTGAGTTTGATTTGTATGCCGGCAGTGATTTTGCGCCGGCGGCTTTTCCGGTCGTGAATGTTTAATAAGCAGTGAAAAATTGAGAAAACATATTATACGAAGTGGGGGTAATAAATGGAAAAGATTTTAATGACAGCAATGTTGATGGGGCTCGTGTTTAGCACGGTAACGCAATTAAGCGCAGCAGAAGATGGGAATTTAGTATTATTTTATTCTTTTGATAAAAAGGCAAAAGAAATTATTGATAAGAGCGCAAGAAATAATAACGGTAAAATTGTAAAAGAGGCGCTTTGGGGTGATTCTTTTATTGAATTAAAAGACGGAAGTTATATTGAGATAGACGCTCCTTCTGGTTTTGATTTTGGTGAAGGTGGCTTTGCCGTGGAGGCCGTGGTAAGCATCCCCGAAGAGGAGCAAAAAAAAGAAATAGGCATGATTGCCTGCGGTTATGATGATATCGCCGACTGGCAGTTATATCGTCTTGCTGATGGCAGTATTTGGTTTAATTCCAGGTCCACCGAGGGAGATTTTATCGGTGTCCACTCCGCCCCTTTACCTAAAAATAAATTTATTCATTTGGTTGGCGCCAGGGACGAGCATGGAAATATTGACCTTTACATCAATGGGCAATCCCAGGGTAAAAATTCCGCAGCCAATGCCAATTACAAGAAGGCCGATAAAATAAAAATAGGGATGCATGTCAATAATCCGGATTGGTGCTTTTCAGGCAAGCTAAAAGAAGTGCGTGTTTACCGGCGCGCAATATCCGGCCGTAATGATGAAATCATAAAACGTGGCTTGGAGTTTCTAAAGGAATCCGAAAAAGAATTTTGGAAAGATTCGCCGTCGGCGAAAATAAATATGGAGGCGCAAGAGGCGAGGACAAAAAAGGATAACGCGCTTGTTAAACCCGTTGATTCCGGGGAGCGCTTTGAAATTGCCGCATGGGTTGACAGTTTCGATATGGCCACAATTTTTGATACCGAAAAATCTTCAGGTACCGAGAAAATTCTTGATCATGCCGCCGAGTTGGGCACAACAATCGTTTTCTGGCGTAATTGTTCAGGCTCCACTATGCGCTACCAGAGCAAGGTTGAGTCGCATGCCCAGGAGACTATTTTGGACAAACGCCGAACTTTTGAAAATCGCGCCATTTATGGTTGGCTGCGTTATGGCGATGCCCAACCAGACTTAATTCGTACTGCCTTGCAAATGTGCAAGGAAAAAGGCATGAAACCCTATATCCATTGGCCCTTTGAGGAAACGCATGGCGGCGAGGCGATTTCGATGATAGGTGAATTTAACATGGAACATCCTCAATTCTGGGGACGTATCTATGACGGGCAGCCATGGTGCGGAAGATTAAGTCTGGCTTATGAACCGGTAATCAAGCACAAATTAGATCTGCTGGATGAATTGTTGGAACGTGGCGCCGAGGGGGTTTTTATAGATTTTTTCCGAGATGGCGGCTGGAGTCCGCGATTTGAATATGTGGATCCGGTAATCAATAGTTATAAAAAGAAATATGGCGCAGCGCCCCCCGCAAATTATAAAGACTTGCGCTGGGCAGAGCATGTGTCGGGGTATGTAACGGAGTACTTGCGCCGGATAAGAAGGCATTTAGATGACTATCAAAAAACGACCGGGAGAAAAATAGAAGTTATTATAGGAATACCCGGCGATATTTTAACTGAGCGCCCCCTGGTTCGTTATGGGGCGGATTGGCAGACATGGGTAAAGGAAAATTTGATCGATGCTATGTTCCTTTATAGCCTTGCCTGGGACAAAGCAAACCCGATGGAAAGTACCCGCGAGAGTGGCCGGGCACTTATGGAATCAATAAAATCAATAGACGGCAAATGCCGTGTGTTTTGGCCAGTATCTTCATACCCCTACGGGGGTAATGGGCTCGATGATTATATGGGAGTTATGAATAAAAAGCAGTCCGAAGTGGCAGCCGAATTAATGCAACAGGCCTGGGAAGAAGGCGCAAATGGGATTACGCTCCAATGTGTGGATTATGATAATTATAATAAAGAAACTAGAGCGGCAATCAAAATATTAGGCCAGACTACCTGTCGGTTTGTCATAAAAGGAGGTGCAAAATGAGGATAAGGCGCGTAATGATTATCAGTGCAATTATTTTATTACCCTTTATTGTCTCTTTTGCGCAATCCATTCAATTAACCAAAGGCGCCGGTAATGACATGGAGGCGGCCTGGTCACCTTGCGGCACAAAAATAGCATTTCAATCGGACCGTGCCGGAAAAATGGACCTCTATATTCTTGACTTAAAAACCGGCGAGGCGAAACTTTTACCTACCGGCCCCGGGTATAGTTTTTATCCGGCCTGGTCGCCGGATGGCAAATCCATTGCTTATTCTTATGTTTATTTCACCAAAACGGCGATGGAAGGGATAGAAAATGGCTATAATATCTACTTGATTCCTGCTGAAGGCGGCGAACCGCTTCAGTTAACGCATGGGCTCTACCGCGATTACGTTCCGGCTTTTACGCCTGACGGCAAGCATATTTACTTTTCCACTACGCGCCAGGCTGGGGACTGCGACAAAGTAAATATTTTTTCGGTAGCTCTTGATGATCATAAGGTTGCGAGCGTTCAAGCAGACGGCATTGATGTTCAACCCAGTTTTAGTCCTGATGGAAAATATTTTGCTTTTGCTACGATAGCTAATGTGGGATGTAATTGGGGTGTTGCCATTGCTCAGACCGAAAATCTTCAAAAATATATTTCCTTAATAAAAGCATCCGATGAGGTTTTTTACGGGCCGCGCTATTCGCCCGATGGTAATTTTATCGCCTGTACCGGTTATAAAGTTGGACTCAGCGGTTGGCAGATATATTTACTGGAAATAAGAGGCGAGCGCAGAATCCAGGTAACAACTAATGAAAATGGGAACTGTCGGAATGCTTCCTGGTCCCCGGATGGCAAGGAACTGGCGTATGAGTCCAATGTTGGCGGAAACTATAAGCTCTACCGTATCCGCGTTGCTCAATTGCTTGCTTCGGATAAATCGCAAGGTAATGATTTAGATGAAATGATGGCAATTTGCACGGCGAGCGTTGGTCAGAACCAAAAGTATGTTGCTGATGGAAATTTCCAGGACGATTCTGCCTGGAGATGTGAGGGCACTAACCAATGGCTGGAAATACAACGATCTAAACCCCGAAAAATAAGCAAAGTTCGTATTTATTCAGGATATCTTGATTACTACCTTAATCCTAGCGGAGAAGGTTCTATTAAAGGTTACCGCGTTTGTTATTGGGATGGTAAAGAATGGCGTGATTTTTTCACCCCTGTGAATGATGCCCCAAGATATCAGGGCGGACCAAGGGAACAATTCTTTCTTGAGCATAAATTTAAACCAATCGCGACTGACCGCCTTAGATTAATTGTTACGGCCAGCAATGACACGCGCAAGCGCCAGTCAGCGCCGGATCGGATTACAGTAGACCCTGACAAGGTGTGTACTTATATACGTGAATTTGAAATATTTGACGAAAATGAGAAAATAATTCGTTTTTGATATTTCGCTACTGTCCAAGATAATCCCCGATGAGGAGATCGGACAGCATGCGAGTGCCATTGTTCGAAAAACAAAGCGCAGCGACTATGACAAAGAGAGGCGCACGATGAAAACTCAATATTTGCAACGGATGTTGATCGGGTTGGGGCTGACGATGACCCTGGCCGTGCCTTGGGTATCGGCAGTGGATCGTTACGTGGCCCCCAACGGCACGGGCGGTGGCACGTCGTGGACGGATACGCACTCAAATCTGATCGCAATGGTTGCCCTCGCCGGCGATAACGACACGGTGTATGTGACCAACAACGCCAAATATTACCTCACGAATCAAATAGTCGTCGGCAACGCCATCACGGTGCGGAGTTGGGGTCCGGGCGGAATCCTGGACCCGACCAATACGATCATAGACGCCAACTATCCAGGCGTGGCCGTTACCAATCGGCATTTTATGCTTAGCAATTACTGGGCCACGCTGGCTGGTTTTACACTAACGAACGGGTGGGACAGCTCATACGAAACCGACTCGATTGGCGGCGGGTCCATCTATCTCAAGTATGGAATAGTGACGAACTGCATTATCATGCGCAACCATTCGATAAAGCTGTATGGTTCATATAATCGTTCTGGTGGGGGCGGAATATTTATGGGACTGGATCCTGTCCACAGTGGGGGGGTGTGGAATTGCACAATTAGCGGTAATTTTAACGGTAATTCGGGAAATTCATCTGGTGGTGGAATTTTCGTCTACAGGGGGACTTGGCGGATTGCCAATTGCACGATCTCCGGCAATACCTCGCAAAGTGGCGCCGGGATTGGCCTCAGCGATGGTGGTGCTGCGGGCGGGGGCCAGACGATTATCAGCAATTGCTGGGTCGTATCCAATTACGCGGATTGGTACGGCGGTGGCATAACGCTGTATCCTGCTTCCGCGCAATGCCACAATTCCTTTATCATGGGAAATACGGCTGGTACGTATAGTGGTGGTGGTTTTCGTACGGGCAATGGTAACTTGATCAGAAACTGTTTGATTGCTAATAATAGTAATAGTGGAAGCAGCGGAGCCTACGGTGGCGGAATCGATGCTGGTAGTACTGTAATTCAAAATTGCACGATTGCCAGTAATGCGGTGACGGCGGGAGTCGGTGGAATCTATATCGATGGTTCCGCGATGCTCGAAAACACCATAATATGGGGCAACAAGTCAAGTGGAACTTACTCTAACTGGAACATAATAAGTGGCGCGAACACATTTACCAACTGCTGCATCTTGCCGCAAATTGTTAGCGCTTATGCCACCGCGGTCAATACCATCACCAACGATCCGCGATTTATTTCCACTACTGATTTCCGGTTGCAACCGAATTCGCCCTGCATCAATGCCGGGACCAATGAGACGTGGATGATTGGCGCAAAGGACTTGGACGGACACCAACGCATAGATCAGTTTGGCAGGCAGGTTGATATCGGTGCCTATGAATACCTTGCTGAAGGCACATTGTTCGTCATCCATTAAGGTTAATAGACGCCATGCGCATTATCGGCGAGTGAAATAATGATTGATAAGCATTTTGTATCGCGTCAGTTTGACGCATCTGCCTGATCTTTGTTACGTGGTACTTGCGCTTGTCTTTTATTCTTACGAAAGGCAATTATTATGAAACTCAGTTTCCTGATTTTAGTGGTCTGTGTCGCCGCCCTGGTGCTGTTATTCTGGCGTACAAATGGGCCTGGAGCAAAGGAGCGCGATATCGTGCTCAAGAGCGTCGAACACCCGTCGGCTTCGTCGCCGCTGAGCGGCGCGTCGTATCTGAAGTGTGCCGGGGTCGAGATGGTACGCAACGGCGGATCCAGCCCGGATAACGGCAGGACGTGGAAAAACTTGCCACCCAACCCGGACTTCGACGGCAAGCTGCCGCACGGCTACCGGCGCGAAAAGATGCCGCCATTCGTTGACCCGGAAAACGGCCGGATCGTAAGCATCGTGGCCTCGATGGACACGCCCGGCCTTGACCCGAAAATCATTGAGCCTCCGGTCGCGCTCGAGACTTATTACCTGCGCTATCGCGTTTCGGTTGACGGCGGGAAAACATACCTTTTTGACGAGCCGGTTGTACAGCAGGGTAAGACTCCGGAGAACCCGTTCGACGGTGTCTTCCGGGGCAAGAATGGGATCTTCCTGGGCGACTGTGGTTCGCAGACCATTCGGACGCGCCGGGGCGACATTATTGTTCCGGCGCAGGCCTGCAGACTCGGGCCGGATGGGAAGCTGGCTAATCCCGGGGGTGGTTGGACTTGGACCGACACGGTCATGGTCATCGGTCGGTGGGTGCCGGACAACCGGCTCGAGTGGCGCGCCTCGGAGCCGATTGTGGGCGATCCGGCGCGTTCCACCCGCGGCATGATCGAGCCCACGCTGGCCGAGCTGACGGATGGCCGGATTCTCTGTGTAATGCGCGGCAGTAACGGCGGCAGTAAAGACCCGGACTGTAAGTTGCCGAGCTATCGCTGGTTTGCCGTGTCAAGCGATGGCGGGTTTCACTGGTCGGAGCCTGAGCCTTGGACCTACGAAGACGGAACGCCGTTCTATTCGCCATCCAGCATGTCCCAGCTCCTTAAGCACTCCAGCGGGAGGATCTTCTGGATCGGCAACCTGAGCGAGACCAACTGCCGTGCAAACGACCCGCGGTACCCGCTGGTGATCGGCGAGGTGGACCGCAAGACGTTGCGCCTGATTCGCAAGAGTGTGCTGACCATTGATACGAAACTCCCCGAAGAGAGCGGCCTGAACTTGTCGCATTTTTGGGGCTTAGAGGACCGCGAGACGAAGGATATCGTCATTGTCGGCAACCGTCATAGGGATAAATATCTCGATGAGGCCACCAGTCCGCCGGTTGTCTACCGGATTGCGGTGCCATAGGCGAGTAGTTATCGTCAACCAACCGAAGCCGCCCAAAAATAATTCGGCGGATAAAGAAAGGAGCTGTCATGCCCCGCGTTAAAGTCCTTGATCACCATGTAGTGTACGAAAATCCCATGCCGCATTTGCGCAGCCGTCACGGTTATTTTCCGGGTATGGTGCAATTGCCCTCGGGTGACCTGCTGTCGCTTTTTGTCATCGGCGAAGCGTTTGAGTCCGTGGATACGATTACTTACATTACCCGTTCACACGATCTGGGTCGGACATGGCAGTTGCAGGGCCCGCTCTACGACAACAGCGTCGTGGGTTTCCCCACGTGCGATACGATGAAGGCAACCGTGCTGCGGGATGGTTCATTGGTGGCCATCGGCTACCGGTTCCATCGCCGTAATCCGGATGAGGCCATCGGCAATCCCAAGACCAATGGCGTCCAACCCGCCGATGACATCGTTTCCTTTTCCCGTGATGAGGGCAAATCCTGGAGCGTGCCCATAGTTATGCCCAAATACTATCCCGAAGCGATCGAGTTGTCCGGGCCCTGTCTTGAACTGGCTCCCGGCGAGCTGCTGGCCGGCGGATCCCTTTTCCCCCTGTGGGACGGCAGCATGCCTTCGCCGCACAAGGGCCTGCTCTTGCGCAGCAAGGACCAGGGGAGGACCTGGGTGGATGGCGGTCCGTATTTCACCACGCCCGCCAACCGGATTTGTCCCTACGAAACACGGTTTTGCCGGATGGGTGATGGGCGTTTAGTTGCCATCGTGTGGGCCTTTGACCAGCAAGCCGGCCGCAGTTTGAACAACCATATCACCGTGTCGCATGATGACGGGCGAAAGTGGTCGGCGCCGATGGATATCGGTGTCAAGGCGCAGGCATCCAGCCTCCTGTGGTGGAAGGATGAAGTTTTGCTGGGGATTCATGCGTGTCGTGAGGGACAGCCGGAGGACATTGGTCTGTACCTGAGTGTCGTTGATTTTTCACGTGACCGTTGGCAAATGAGCGCTTGGGAAAAAATATGGGGGCGCGTTCAGCCTTCGGGCGGCAAGGGGTTTGTGGATCTCTGTAAAACGCTTAAATTCGGTCAACCTTCCCTCCTGCGCCTGGCGAACGGCGAGCTTCTGGCCACCCACTGGTGCGTGGAGGACGGCCAGGGCCGCATCTTAACTCACCGCCTGCAAGTTGAGCTCTGAACTTGTCAAGCTACGCCCCGGTGTGGTAGCATTGTTTGGAAAACGCAGCGAAGCGACGATAACTAAGTGAGCTGCATGATGCAAACACAATACTTGCAACGGATGTTGATCGGGTTGGGGCTGGTGATGGCCCTGGCCGTGCCCTGGGCATCGGCGTCGACAAATTATTATGTAGTAGCGCCGGGCCAGTCGACGCCGACCCCGCCTTGGACTAACTGGGGATTGGCCCACACCAATCTGTTCGAAGTCGTTGCCGTTGCCCGCGATAACGACACGGTGTATATGACCAACAACGCCAAGTATTACCTCACGAATCAAATAACCCTCAACTATGCCATCATGGTGCGGAGTTGGGGGCCGGGCGGAATCCTGGACCCGATCAACACGATTATAGACGCCAACATTCCCGGAGCAGCCACGACTAACCGTCATTTTTCGCTTAACAATTACGGGGCCACGCTGGCTGGTTTAACGCTCACGAACGGGTGGGACACATCATACGCAACCAACGTGGCCAGCGGCGGGGCCATTTTGATATATTATGGAATCGTGACGAACTGCATTATCATGCGCAACTATGCGATGAACCCGCATTCTGATTATAATAGAGCTGGTGGGGGTGGAATATATATGGGGGTGAATACGGCCAACAGTGGGGGTGTGTGGAATTGCACAGTTAGCGGCAATTCGGCATATCAATCTGGTGGTGGAATTTCTGTCTTCAGGGGGGGGCCTTGGAAAATTATGAATTGTACAGTCTCGGGTAATTCAGCACGAGGAAAGTCTAATAGTGGCGGGGGAATCTACCTCAATCCGGTCGACCTCACCTCAACGATTATCAGCAATTGCTGGGTTATATCTAATTACTGTATCTGGTATTCTGGTGGTGTTTTCCTGAATTATACCGCGCAATGCCATGATTCCGTTATCATTGGAAATACAGCCGAATTTTATGAAGGTGGTGGCATTCGTATGGGTGCTAACAGTTTGGTTCGAAATTGCTTGATTGCTAATAATTTATGTCTATCCAACACTGCGGACGGTGGCGGCATCGCGATAAGTGGTCGTGCCTTAATCCAAAATTGCACGATTGTCAGTAATACGTCGACTGCGAGAACTGGTGGAGTCAGAGCAACTCAGGCAACGAAGATTGAAAACTCCATAATATGGGGCAATAGCGGAAGCGGAAGTTACTCTAACTGGTACATATATCCTTCCACGAATCCAGCCGCTTCGGGGTGGGGCGGCTATACTACAAATACATTTACCAACTGCTGTACATCACCGCAAATTGTCGATGTTTGTGCCGCCGAGGTAAATACGATCACCAACGATCCGCGGTTTGTGAATAACGTCACTGATTTCCGGCTGCAATCGGGTTCGCCCTGCATCAATGCCGGGGTGAATCGGGAATGGATGGAAAATGCTCTGGATGTTTACGGCAATCGGCGCATTGATAATTTCCGTAAAACCGTTGATATCGGCGCCTATGAATACCTTAGTAGGGGCACATTGTTCGGCTTCCAGTAATGAATAAATGCCATGTGCATTTATATGCGGCAAACCTGGGTGATCGGTCCTGGCGCAGGACCAGCGGATAACGGACTCAACTGCATAAGAGATAGATGCTGCACAGAATTTACAAGCCAGGCCGTTACCTCTGTGCGTGGGCGGACAAATATGGCATTGAAGGCGAAGGGTTTGCCCCCTTGTCCATGCCCGGACACCATTTCATCACTAAAGCCGCGCTCGAGGCCGTTCCTGAAATGCGCGCATGGCTCGGGCCTGAAGCCGAACTGCTGACGTGGACTTACTGCGGCTTCCCGGACATGAACTGGCACGCGTACGGACATTACCAAGCGGCGTGCGAGCACCATCCCGAAGTTCGTTATCCTGATACCCGGCGCGAGTGGGAGATTCCGCGGTACTGCGATTACAACGACCTCACCAAGTCCGGCGAATGGTTTGGCCACACATACCCCGATGCCGCTCTGGCGGCCGGCAAGCACTACCGGCGCGTGTGCGCGGCGGGCCGCCAGCGCCGGAGCCGGGATGCCGTGCGCCTGCTCGGAGCTATGCTGCACTATCTCGAGGACTGTGGGGCGCCTCCGCATGCCATTGGTCTTGGCGGCCCGTTGCATCTTCCTGCGGAGAATATCCGCACCCCCGAGCGGATCACAATCGCGGGATACCGCCCACGTCCAATCTTCGATCCTGCCGAGGCCACGAAAAGGGTGTACGATTTTGCTGTGCCCAGGGCGCACTGCATTGTGCGTCGCCTGGAGAAAGACCCGGCGGCCGATGTGCTCGACCTGCAACTGGAGTGTGCCAATGCGTGCGCAGAGGTTGCGGCGGACGCCCTCGCGGCTTTCCATCGCCAGTTTGCCTCCTCCCTGCGCTTCCGCAGCCGTCCCGCCCGGCGTGGCGTTGAGTTGCTTTATAACGGCAACTTTATGCAACCGGATGACGAAGCGTACTGCCCGGCAGGCTGGGTGATGAAGTGGTGGGATCGTAAGGACCGCAACGTGGTGCTCGAGCGACGAAACAACGGGCAAACCTGTTTTGTCATGGCCGAAAACGTGGTTGCCCCGGTGGCATGCATGTTAACCTGGACGCGCGCCTTGCGTGTCCACCCCGGGGAAGTCTATGCCTTCTCTGCCAAGCTGGCGGCCGACGACGTGTCCGACAAATGCGGCCTGTATGCGGAGATGTACGATGGTGCCACGTGTAAAGTCGGCGAATGGCATGTCGCCGCTCCGGCTTCCACCCGGTGGCGTCAGGTTGCTGGTCGGATCACCGTTCCGGAGCGTGCTGCGCTTATGCGCGTCGGCGTCGCCGCGCAGGACACGGCCGGGCCGGTGCGGTTTACATCCCTGAGTCTCATGCGGCAGTGAGCGACGCGCTCCCGGCGGACAACAGGGTTTTTAATGACAAGGAAGAGCAGTAATGATCGAGATCACCTTCATACGCCACGCTGACCCCGATTACAAAAATGACACGATCACCGAGCTGGGCCATCAGCAGGCGCAGGCCCTGGCGGAACATTTCAAGCGCACCGAGACGACATTTACCGCCATATTCGCAAGCCATTTTGGTCGCGCGCAGGCGACGATGAAGTATACCGCCGAAGCCCTCCGCATGCCCTGGACGATCTTTAACTGGCTCGGCGAACCTGACGGGAGGTCCATTGACGGGCGCTGGTCGTGGGCGATCCCGCGCGCCGAGCACCTTGAAAAGAACATCCTTTTTGATGCCGCGAACTGGCGCACGCTCACCCCCTACGGCGAAAACCTCTTTGCGATACAGGCGGAGCGGTTCGCGGCGCTCAACGAATTTCTTGCCGGCTACGGGCTTGTGTATGCGGGGCTGCGCTACCGCGTGATGAAGGCGGGCAGCGAACACTTTGCTATGTTCGCCCACGAGGGGCTTATCAAGGTAATGCTCTCCGCGCTCCTGCACTGGCCGCTGCCGTACGTCTTTGCACATCTAACCTGCGAGCCAACCGGGGTCACCCGCCTGGTGTGGGATGAACATGAAAGCTATGCCGTGCCGCGTGCGGTAGCGATCAATGCGCGCGTGCATCTTGCGCTCAAAGGCGGATAGAGCGCCACCCCAGTCCGTTGGTTATTAAGAAGCAGTGAACAGCCTGCCTGCGCGAAGCTGCTCTCGCCGTCGCGAAGCGCTATGGCGGAGCACGGTTCGGCGAAGACAGGTGCGTTGTCCCGGTCAATTTTTGCCGACAAAAAATTTTTAATGATCGGATGTCTTGACAAACGCTAAGAAAGCGAGGAAATTTATCATGTTTTTCCGCCCGATGCGGATCCGCTTAAGGCGGAAATGCGTGATTAACAATCAGGAAAACAAATCGAGGATATACGACCGATGCAAACACGACTACTCATTGGGGTATTGACGCTGATCGGATGGGCGACGGCTTCCGGGATCGGGAAAGAGCAAGCTGGCTACCGTCCCCCGCCCACGGCGGTGGTTGCCCTGGACTTCGCGCGCTCCGACCCGATTGCCGATCCCGCAGTTTCGTCCGTTCCCGCCGAGGGGCGGCCCGGCTCGGCGCTGCGCGTGACTGAGCGGGGCGCGGTCTACCACCTTCCGGAGGGCTTCGATGCCGAGCGCGGCACGGTGGAGATGTGGATACGTCCGGACTTCGACTGTACCGATGGCCTGTACCACAACCTGTTCGATCTAAACCAGAAGGGTGCCAAGGGCCGTGTGTACCTGATCAAGAGCGGGACGGGCGGGGGCAACGGCCTCTTTCTATGCGTGGTGGACAAGAACGGCCAATGGTTGGCGGTCTCGGTGTCCCCGAACGCCGGTTACGGGTGGACGAAGGGCAGTTGGCATCATGTTGCCGCCAGTTGGGACGGGTCCAAGGGGCTCCTAAGCTTGTTCTTCGACGGGAAGCAGGCGGTCTCTAAAACCATTACGCCCTTCGAGATCGGGCTGGTGGGCGACCGGTTTGCGGTTGGCGGGAATCTCGACGGTGCCCAACCGGTTGCCGGGCAGGTGTCCGGGTTCCGCCTGTATCCGGAGCCGGTCATTACCCGTCCGATAGCCTCGGCCTCGCAGACGGCCAAGCATCCCGTAGAAAACGTTCAACGCGTAATTGACGGGGATACCAGCGATGCCAGCGTGTGGGATGGTTTTGGCTGTCCGGTATGGGTGGAGGTGGAGTTGCCCGAGGTGGTTCACTCGGGCAACCGGGCTTATGCGGCATTCCCCAGCACCGAGGGGTCGCCTAAGGAATTTACTTTACAGGGTTGGGTCCAGGGGGCCTGGCGCGATTTGGCCCCGCCGGTAAAAGTGCCCCGATACACGGCTGTATCCGGTCCGTTCTTCGTAACGGTGGACGTACCGCCAGTGACCCTCAAGCGCTTTCGACTGTACATTACCGCGCTGCACGACGGGGGCTACCGGATAGATCATCCTGGGTCGCCCGACGAGCCCTTGGAAGACCGGGTCGCGGCTATCCGGGAAATCCAATGGTACAGCGTTGCCGAAGTAGCCGCGGCCAGCGTACGGATGAAGGCGTGGCAGCGCACCGTTGGGCAGGAAATCCGCTGGTGGGGGCAGGCGCTCAGCGGCGAGCAGGGGGCGGCTGTGGGCCGGACCCTGAAGAAACTGTATGCCGAGGAATTACGGCAACTCGGCGATCAGGTGGAGACCTTGGCTCGCCCGGGGGCGGAAGACCAGTATGCCGAGACGGCCCGTCGGTGGGAAGACCTGAAGGCATGGTTGGAGCCTTGGCGGTCGATGGTGATCAGCCGGGGCAGAGACTGGAAAGCGTGGCTTAAGCCCTGGCAGTTGCTGATGGCTGACCATCGTGGCAAGGTGGAAGTTTCGGCCATTGGTTCGCCGGTCGGCCGGCTGGAACTCAGCGTGGACCCGGGCAAGACCCCGCACAAGTCCTATCCCGCGTCGTGCGCGCTGGATCTGCGCGTGCTGGAAACCCTCTGGGGCCGGCCCGTGGACCCCTATGTCATGCAGGTCTATGCCCTCGAACCGGATGGCAAACACTTGGCCGACATCCATCCCGGCCGCAAGGGAACTGAGCGCCATCTTTGCGCCAGCCGATTCGAGCGCATCTCACCACTCCGGGGATTCCTCATCTGGACGATGCCGGACCGTGAGCACACGCGTTACGTGGTGGAGTTCGGTCCGCGCCCGAAAACCCCGCCAGAAAAGGGTATGATGACGGTGGGCGATGGGGACGGTTTCTACTTCGATGCGGCCCCGGACGGCACCCTGCCCGGGAATACCTGGTCGGCAGTGTTCCTGGACTGGGATGGGGATGGCCGGCAGGATGCCATCACGGGACGCTGGACCGACTTTTGCCACTTCTGGAAAAACATCGGCACGAAGGATAAGCCGGTCTTCAGCGAACGCGAACATTGGCTGGTGCGCGACGTTACCGGCGCCCCCATCGCGGCCTCCGGCGAGCATCATGGGCTGGCCTTCTCGGTTGTCCAGCCGGTGGACTTCGACGGCGACAAACGGGTGGACCTTTTCATGGGCAGTTACTATGGCAGACCCTTCTTCTACCGCAATCTGGGGCCCGACGATTTTCCCGTGGTGGCGGCCCCGACCACACCGGTCAACCTGACGGGCGGCAAGGTGGCCTTCGGGGACTTGGATGGTGATGGGCAGGTAGATGCCGTGGGCACTTCCACTTCGAGCAATATCTGTTCCCTCCGGCTTCAGCCCGGCCGTGGCCTGGGCAAGGACGGGGCGCCCCGGTTCGCGGACGCCCGGCCGTTGGGGATCTCCGTGCCGAGCAAATCCGGCCATCCCGCACCGGCTCTTGCCGACATAGACGCGGACGGCGACCTGGACGTGTTCCTCATGGTGGCCCCGCACGTGTGGTTTTTTGAGAACATCGGCACGCCGAAGGAGCCTAAGTTCGCCGAAGGACGGCGGGTCGAGCGTGAGGGCGCTCCGCTGGATGTGGGCTACTATTACCCCTCGATTACCTGGTCGGACTATGACGGAGATGGCGACCTGGACCTGGTCAAATCCACCGGGGTAGAGGTGTACCTCAACGATGGGGATGCCAAGAAAATGCGCCTGGGCCGCCGTGTGCAGACGGTGCTGAAGGGACAGCGGCGCCTGGAGCGTGCGGGACTGCGGGCTTATGACATGGTGGACTTCGACAAGGACGGCGACTTCGATCATGTGCTCATGGCGAATTCAAGCCCAGATCTGGAGGTGAATGAGTGGCAGGACGGCTTCTTCCGCCGCAGTTTCGTCGTCAGCGTGGATCCCGAGAAGAAGGATTGGTACGGGTGCCCCGATCCAACCGAATACTATTCGCAGTACGGAAATGTCCAACTGGTGGACTTCGATGGGGACGGCGACTTGGACCTGGCGGCGACCTCGGAACATTCCTGGCGGTTCGGCTATATCCACTATTACGAGAATTTGGGAACGAACGGGTTTGCCCCGGAAGTAGAATGGCGGCCCATGGCCACCTGCGATTACGTGCGTTTTGTCGAGGGCAAGAACGGCCAGGGCGCCCATGTGGACGCAAAGACCTTCCTGGATTTCCTGTCCTACCGCACCAAGGACAGCTTGGCTCCTGCGGGGGGAAGCTTGTCGTTCTGGTTCCAGCCCGACTGGGATGCGGCCGACGGCAAGGACCACTATTTCTTCTATACCGCGCCTACGCCCGCGGCGGCAGGTATCAGCACCAGGGATCTGGCGTCTTATTATGAGGGCATCAAGCCCGACTTGGTGTTGCCCAAACCCTTCGCGTTGTTCAAGACGAAGGCCGGGACCCTGCAGCTGCAGATGGGCAAGCTGGGTGTCGAGACCCCCGTGCTGGACTGGAAAACGGGGTCATGGCATCGCGTGGAGGCGCGCTGGGGCAAGGAAGGTTCTTCGGTGGAGGTGGATGGCCGGCGCATTGCCGAGTCCACCACGCCTGTGACCAACTTGCCGTTCGGTCGCCGCATGTGGGTTGGCAGCCGCGCGTGGATGGCGGTTCAGCGCGAGCGCGAATACCCGGGCCGATGGGAAGCCCATCCGGTGGATATGACCGATCCGGCCGACGGCGTGCTGGACGACTTCGAGATCCGCGACGCAAAGGGGCAGGCGCTGTTCACCCTCGCCTTCAACGGGAATGCCGACTCCGCTCAGGGCCAATCCGGAGCCCGCACCAAGTTGGGATACCGGTGCGCCCCCGGCTACGCCGATTTCAACGGGGACGGGTTGATCGACATGGTGGCCATGATCAGCGACGGCCGCCGTGGCCGTGGGTCGAAACCGGAGCACCGCAATTGGGGCGACGGCGTGCTGGTTCTGTTTCCGAATGTCGGGACGGCCGCCAAACCCCGCTGGGGCGAAGGCATCCTCCTCAAGCATACTGACGGGACGCCTTTCCGCTGCCACATCCGCACCAAGATCACGCCGGTGGATTGGGATCGGGATGGCCGCGTGGACCTGATCCTCTCCACGGAAAATTACGAGATGGCGGAGTTCAACCGAACCGTGGACCTTTTCATGAATGCCGGGACGAAGACCGCGCCGGTCTTCGGTCCGCGCCAGCCCATGGACCGGCTCAACAGCCTGTTGAATGCCCACCACGATGTCAAGCTGGAGGCCGTGGACCTGAACGGCAACGGCGTGGCAGACCTGGTCACTTCCACCGACCCCGGCACGAGCGTTTTCTACCGCTCGTTCCTGGAGGAGGATCCCGTGCGCGTACGGGTCGTGGCCGTCGAGCCGGGGCTCTGACCTTCTGTCGGGCAGGAAAATGGGGCAGTCCGGAATAGTGCTAAGTTAATCATGCGATTTACGTTTTTGCGTAACTGCTTGGGTCGTTTTCGGGCGGAAAAACAAAGCGATGGAAAACACCCTGTGAAAGCACAATACTTGCAACGGATGTTGATCTGGTTGGGGCTGGCCATGACCTTGGCGGCGCCCTGGGTATCGGCGACGGATTATTACGTGACAACCAACGGCACGGGCAGTGGCACATCGTGGACGGATACACACTCAAATCTGATCGAAATGGTGGCCCTCGCCAGAGACAACGACACGGTGTATGTGACCAACAATGCCACCTATTGGCTCACAAATCAAATAACCGTCAGCTACGCCATCACGGTACGGAGTTGGGGGTCGGGCGGGATACTGGATCCGACCAACACGATCCTGAGCGGCAGATATCCCACCGCGACCAACCGGCATTTTACGCTTAACAATTTTGGGGCCACGCTGGCGGGCTTTACGCTCACAAAGGGGTGCGAGAATAGCGGCGGGTCAATCTATTTGCAGAATGGACTGGTGACGAACTGCATAATCGTGAGCAATGGGCGTGTGGAATTGCAAAATTAACTGCAACACGACATCAAACGTGATGGGAGCATTCAGAGAAACTACAAACAAGACCGGGAACGGAGGAGGGATTTATAGCGCGAATTCAGGGGGGCCTTGGTGGATTGCAAATTGTACAATCGCCGGCAATTCTACGGGATACGGCGCCGAGGGCGGAGGTATCGACTCCCGTGGGACCGCGATTATCAGCAATTGCTGGATTGTATCCAATTTAGCGTCATACAGCGCCGGTGCAATACGTATGGCGGCCACCTCGACATGTTATAATTCCTTTCTCATGGGCAATACCGCGGAAGGTTATCCCGGCGCAGGTCTTGGGGGTGCCTTGCGTATGATCGGTGACAATTCCTTGATCAGAAATTGCTTGGTTGTTCATAATCGTTCGTCTAGTTCTGGTGGTGGAATTAAAGGTGATTGGAGTCTTAAAATTCAAAACTGTACGATTGCCAGTAACGTAGCTATAGGAAACGGAGGCGGATACGCTTACCAACAAAACGGTGGTTCCCCGGCAATTGAAAACACCATAATCTGGGGCAATAGCGGAAGCGGAATTTATTCTAATTTGTACATAATTGTGGGCACAAATACATTTACCAACTGCTGCACCTCGCCGGATATTGTCAGTGCTTTTGCCACTGCGGTCAATACCATCACCAACGATCCGCTGTTTATTAATACCGCAACTAATGATTTCCGGTTGCAACCGGATTCGCCCTGCATCAATGCCGGCGTGAATCGGGAGTGGATGGAGGGTGCGCAGGATTATTACGGCAATCGACGCATTGATAATTTCCGCAAAACCGTTGATATCGGCGCCTACGAGTATCTCAGTCATGGAACATTGTTCAGGGGCCATTAAGGTAACCCGGCGATCCAGCGGTAATCTTTCGGGCTACCCGGCACAGTCAGCCTATAGCATTCGAGAAGGAGATCGTAAACATGGACAAGATATGCCGGCATATTACTGTGCTGCTCGCCATCATATGCGGCTTGGCCCCGTACACAAGGGGTGCTGCGATCATGTCAGGAAATGGACAGACAGATTCACCGCCCTTTGAGATTGCCGCCTGGGTGGATTCCCAAGACTTTTCGTCCAAATTCGATACTGAAAAAGCGGAAGGGGTTAAGGCGATTGTTGACTATGTAGCCGGATCCGGGGCCACCTTGATGTGCTGGCGTACCAGGGGCGGGTCGATGCTGACCTATCCCAGCAAAGTGGAAGCATCGCTTCTGCCGGTAATGACGGACAAGCGTCGCACGATCATCTTCTATGGACCATATTTCGGGTATTGGATCCACTACGGCGAGGCGCAGCCCGACCATTTCCAGTGCGCAATGGAAGAGATAAAGAAAAAGGGAATCAAACCCGTCGCCCACTGGACTTTCGAAGAAGCCCATTATGCGGGGCCGCTAATCGGCGATTTCAACCTGGACCACCCTCAGTATTGGTGTCGCACGCATGATGGCATCCCCTGGCATGCAAGAGTCAGCCTCGGGTATGAGCCCGTCATGCAGCATTATCTTGATATGGCCATGGAGGTTGTCGATCGAGGCTGCGAGGAGATTTCTTTCGAATTCTGGCGACATGGTGGCTGGAATCCGGGTTACGAATATGTAGAACCGGTGATGGACAGCTACAGGAAAAAATACGGCGAAGAACCACCGGCAAACAGCAAAGACCTCCGTTGGGCGAAACATGTGGCCGGATACCGCGCGGAATTCCTGAGACGACTGAGGAAGCAGTTGGCTGCGTATGCGCACCGCACGGGTCGAAGGGTGGAACTAAGCGCGGCCATCCCATGCATAGCGCCATTCAACGATAGAGCGCTGGTTGAATATGGGGTGGATTGGAGGGCTTTGGTAGACGAAGGATTAATCGACACGCTCATCATTCAATCCATGACCTGGGACAAGCAAAGACCGCTGGAGAGCACGCGCGAGTTAGGTCGCAGTGTGATGCAGGCGGTCAACGGCCGATGCCGCGTCCTATGGCCCGTGATGGACTATCCTTTCACCGGCACGGGTCTTGGAAAATACATGGATGCTACCGGCAAGACGCAACATGAGCTGGCCGCCGAATTGATGCAAATGGCCTGGGAAGAAGGCGCCGATGGAATAACGCTGGAGTGTGTCGATTACGGGAATTACACGGACGCAACCTTGCGCGCCATGAAGGCTCTGCGTGAGACTAAGTGCACGTTTGTGAGAAAGGGGAACTTGAAGTGAAGATTTGCACAGTGCCGGCTTTTATCGGCTTGATTTGCCTGCAGTGCCTTTGTGGTTGGCCATCAGCTGAGGCTGCCGTAAGCGCAAAAAACTTGGTCAAGGTTATCCGGATCACCAGCGGGAAAGGCAATGATACGGAAGCGGCATGGTCACCGGATGGCCAGCGCATAGCATTTCAATCTGACCGTGACGGCCGATCGGGGATCTATATTCTCGATCTCAAAAGCGAAAAGGTAAAACGATTGGAAACGGGACCTGGATATAGCCAGTACCCGGCGTGGTCTCCGGATGGCAAATATATTGCTTACAGCTATGCCGCACCCATAACGAAAACCGTGTTCGAGGGGCAGGTCACGGCATTCAACATGTTCATTGTGCCTGCAGATGGAGGCGCTCCCCGGCAGCTTACCTCGGGCAACCACATCGATTACTGTCCGACCTTCAGCCCGGCTGGCGATTATATATATTTCACCAGTACACGGGATGTGGATAGCGGTAAAGAAGCGATGTATCTGCATAAAGTCCCGGTAAGCACCGGTAATGTCGACTTGGTAAGCAAGGTCCATAGTACTGTTCAGGTAAGTTTCAGCCCGGATGGCGATAGCTACACTTATGGTAGTATAGCTGATTATAAAAGCTGCGCGGGAGTCTTCCTGTCAAAACTGAGCAGTAATTCGCCACGAAGAATTACTCCTGCGGAAGGCTTCTATTACAGCCCGCGATGGTCTCCCAAACAGGACGTGGTTGCTTGTACCGGGTATAGAGTCGGGCAAAAGGGTTGGGGTATATGGTTGCTGGATCTTGCCGACGATGGCCGCCAGATCAGTGTAACCGGTGGGAGCGGCAACAACCGAAGTCCGGCATGGTCACCGGATGGGCAATCGTTGGTGTACGAGTGCAATGCCACAGGCCAGTACAAGCTCTATCGCGAAAAGATCAGTCATCTCCTGCCAAAGCCGGCATCAAACCCAGCCGGCCGTGTCAAGGTAATCTTAAGCGTATCGGCCAGCACGAACGCAAACCTGGCGCCCTTTATCACGGATAACGATTTCTCCGATGGCTCCGGTTGGTATTGCGAAGGTGTTAACCAATGGGTTGAGATAACGCTGACATCTCCTCAGGTCATAAAGCAAGTCAACGTACATTCAGGATATCTGGGAGACTATCAAAACCCCAGCGGTGAAGGATCGGTCAAGGGGTGCCAGGTTCGCTTCTGGGATGGTGCTGCCTGGAAAACCTTGGCGGAAACGAACAGCGCGGAAAGATATAAGGGCGGTCCAAGGAAGGATTATTTCATTCCAATGGCGTTTGCGCCTGTAAAATGTGAAAAGCTTCGGATAGTAGTGACCGAGAGCAACGATACCCGCAGAAGAATTTCCGCCCCCGATCAAATTACGGTGCCGCCCGATAAGGTCTGGACCTGCATTCGGGAGGTAGAGGTCATAGGACAAAACGGGAAGAGTTTGCTTTAGATCATTTTCGAAAAACAAAGCGGGTTTATTCTTGAAAGGCAATTATTATGAAATACGGTGTCCTGATTTTAGTGGTCTGTATCGCCGCCTTGGGTGTGTTGTTCTGGCGCGCAAATGGGCCGGGAGCGAAGGCGCGCACACAGCCGAAACTTCAGGGGCCGATCTTCAACTACGACTGCACGGAATTTTTCTATCCCGGCACCGTCCGGGAAGGCGTGGACGGCGGTGCGCTGGTTGACCACTATGTTGATCTCCTGGCCGACGCGGGGGTGAAGATCATGATGTGCAACCCGAATGCCCGCCGTACCAACTACCGCAGCGGCGTATGGGAGAGTTTCTGGGACGGATACGACCCGAAGGGCCCGGACGACCAACCCTTCATGCGGCCAATCCCCGAGAAGGACCGGGCCACGTGGCGGCGAATGGTTCACAGCATGTGGGAGTTGGATCGGCAGGGCGTGGACTGGCCGGGCCGGATCATTGCCCGTTGCCGTGCGCGCGGCATCAGCCCGTGGATCTCGCTGCGTATGAACGATGTTCACTGTAACGACAACTTGGAGCATCCTTTTCACGGCGCCCTGTTCCGGCAAGAGAAGTACTTTCGCGGGCCGGGTGGCGGGGTTTCCTCGTACTATGCCCGCGGCTTGGACTACGCCCACCCGGAAGTTCGCGACGCCTACCGTGCGTTGATCGAAGAGGTCCTCCAGCGGTATGACCTGGATGGATTGGAACTGGACTTCATGCGCGAGCCCTACCTGTTTGCGCCGGATGCTGAAAAAGATGGCGCGATGATCCTGTACGCGTGGCTGGGGCAGATACGGCTGCTGACGGATGCGGCGGCGGCAAGACGCGGACACCCTGTCCGGCTGGGGGTGCGCGTGCCCTCGCGGGTGGAGGTTGCCCAGGGCTGGGGCTTGGACGCCGTTTCCTGGGCCCGGGCAGGCCTGGTGGACCTGATCGTGCCTACTCCACGCTTTGCCACACTGGAGTACGATATGCCCCTGGACGAGTGGCGGGAACAGCTGGCCGACACCAAGGCAACGCTGGCCGGCGGGCTGGAGAGATTACATCAACCGGTGCCGGGCGGCCCGCGGGCTGGCGCGAACGCCGAACAGGCCGCCGGCGCCGCCACTGCGGTGCTCAATGCGGGGGCGGACGCGGTGTACCTGTTCAATTATTTCGATTACCCGGCCAACCAAAGCCAGACGCTGCGGGCCATGTCTTCGCTGGAGACCATCAGTGCGCTCCCGCGGCGCCATGCCATCACCTGGCGGGACATTGTCGGCCCCGGGGAGAACTACCAGGCGCCCTTGCCCGCGACGGGCAAAGTTTTGTGCTTTCAACTGCCTACCGGTCCGCGCCCGGCGCGCGAGGCCGAAGTCACGCTGATCGTTCAGGTGAAAGGGGCCCCGGCGCCGGCCGCGGCCGCTGTCAACGAAACGGCCTGCGAGTTGATTCAGAGCACGGCGACCACCAATGGGTATACGGTGTTAGAGTACCGTGTGCCCTTGGCAGCCCTGCCCGGCAACAGGCGCGATGCCATTGCGCTTACCGCTGACGAAGAGATCACGGTAGTTGATGTCGAGGTGCGGATCGTCCCGCCGGCAGCCAAGTCGGCTATCAGGCAAGCGCCAGAAAAAAAACCATGAAGATTTCCGCCACAATGGATTTTTGGATCATTGTTACGAAGAAACTGATCCCAAGGTCGGTCATTTTACCGAAGCGCAACTTGAAAATGTGTACTCTATTTAATATTGCTTGCGATGATCGGGTGCCATGGTATGTTGCTTTCGGTTCGAATTGCCGGATAGCATGAGAGAGGGGCTGTTTGTATGACCAAGAACGCCGTTCAGGGCAAACCGATTACATTTTCAACTGATCAGAAGGCATGCGTGGTGCCGGAGCATCCGATCATTCCGTTTATTGAAGGCGACGGCACGGGGCCGGACATCTGGCGCGCCGCCGTGCGCGTGTTGGATGGCGCCGTCGCCAAAGCCTATGGCGGGCGGCGGCAGGTCTGCTGGCGGGAATTGCTGGCGGGCGAAAAAGCGTTCAAGCAGACCGGCAACTGGCTGCCGGATGAAACGGTCGCCGCCTTCAGGCAATATCTGGTCGGCATCAAGGGCCCGCTCACCACCCCGATTGGCGGCGGGCATCGTAGTTTGAACGTTGCCTTGCGCCAGCTGCTCGACCTTTACGTCTGCCTGCGGCCAGTGCACTGGTTCGAGGGCGTGCCGAGCCCGGTCAAGGAGCCCGGCAAGGTGGACATGGTGGTGTTCCGCGAAAACACGGAAGACGTCTATGCCGGCTTGGAAGTGCGCGCCGGCAGTCCGCAAGCCCAGAAACTCATTGGCTTCCTGAAAACGGAATTCGGCTGGAACATTCGTCCGGATTCGGGCGTCGGCATCAAGCCCATCAGCGAGACCGGCAGTAAACGCCTGGTGCGAGCCGCCATCGAGTATGCGATCCGCAACAAGCGCCGGAGCGTGACCCTCGTGCACAAGGGCAATATCCAGAAATTTACGGAGGGCGCCTTCCTGGCCTGGGGCTACGAAGTGGCCAAGGAATATGGCGACCAGATGCCGGTCAAGGACGCGATTGCCGACATTTTCTTTCAGCAGGCCCTGACCCGGCCGGCGGAATTCGACGTTATCGCCACGCTGAATTTGAACGGCGATTACATGTCCGATGCCCTGGCGGCGCAAGTCGGCGGCATCGGCATTGCCC
The DNA here is from genome assembly GCA_026398415.1 of Kiritimatiellota bacterium. Classification (GTDB taxonomy): domain Bacteria; phylum Verrucomicrobiota; class Kiritimatiellia; order JAAZAB01; family JAAZAB01; genus VSJD01. The sequence continues at coordinate 195,911 of JAPLSY010000088.1, forward strand.
CGGGCGGCAATATCAACTTCCAGACCGGGCATGCCATTTTCGAGGCCACGCACGGCACGGCGCCCAAGTATGCCGGCCAGGACAAGGTCAACCCCGGTTCCGTAATCCTTTCCGGCGAAATGATGTTCCGTTATATAGGCTGGGCGGAAGCGGCCGATCTGATTATCCACGGACTCAGCGAGGCCATCCGGCGCCGGAAAGTAACCTACGATTTTCACCGGCTGATGGACCATGCGACTCTGTTGAAATGCTCGGAATTTGCCGACGAAATCATAACCCACATGTAGAATCCGCGACCCGATGCAACAAATCACTGAACTGACGTTTCTGGAGCAGTTGGCCAAGCGGTCCAAACTGCCGACACCGGACTACGCCGTCATGCCGCTGGACCGCAAAGCCCTGAAGGCCCTGCTGGATCAATGGCAGAAAGCCGTGGTCAAGCCGGATATTCTGGCCGGCCGGAAGGGGAAAGCCGGCTTGGTCAAGGTTGTGGACGATCCCGCGCGCGCCCTGCAGGAAATCAACCGTCTGCTCAACGCCGACATCGGCGGGAAAATGCCGCGCACGGTGTACCTGACGCGCTATATTCCCGCCGAACTGGAAATCTACACGGCCATTACGTACAACTCCAGTTTTTTGGGGCCGTCGCTGACCATCTCGCTGAAGGGCGGCATGGATATCGAAACCGTGGAAGCCAAATATAAACGCACCATCCCGGTGGACGTCTACAAGGGACTGGATGCCTACCAGGCCAGCCAGGTCTTGGCGGACCTGCAATGTCCTAAAAAAATTGTCAGCGCGTTTTCCCGCTGTCTGGTGAATTTCTGGGATTTCTTCATTACCAGCGGCATGCGAATGTGTGAAATCAATCCTTGGCGGGTGACGCCCGCCGGGGAATTTTATGTCTGCGATTTCAAGGCGGTTCCGGACGAATCCAATTTCAAAGCCGGCAATCTGGCGATCACGTTCCCGGAATATCCGGAAACCATTACGCCGTTCGAGGAGGAAATGAAGGAACTGGCCGCCTCCTCTTACCAGGGCCAATTACACATATCCGACCTGCATGGCGACCTGATCTTGCCGATCCTGTTTGGCGGTGGCGCATCGACGATCATCACCGAAACGCTCTGTACCTGCGGCGGCAGTCCGATCTTTCTTTCCGATTTCGGCGGCAATCCGACCTACGAGCGCATGCGCCAGGCCATGGCCGTATGTTTTAAACATCATCTTAAGAAAGCGGCGTTACTGCTCATTTTGGGCGGGAAAGCCAATAACACGCTGGTCGACGTGACTTTCCAGGCGATTGGCGATGCCCTGACCCATTATGTGGAAGAGCACGGCCCCGTCTTTCTGCCGGTCGTGATCGGCCGCGGCGGGCCGCGCCTGGCCAAGGGCATGATGATCATGAAGGAAATTATGGAGACCTTGAAACTGCCGTATGTCATCTTCGGCTACGATACACCGGTCACACTGGTGGCCGAATATGCCGCTCGTCTGGCCAAGGCGTTCGCGCCGCTGAGGAAACCATGAAAGCCACACAACTCGCGGATTTATTGCGCAAAGGCGACCGGGTGGCGGTATCCAACATCACGGGGCGCGAATCCAGCGTGGTCACCATTGTCTCGCATCGCTACTGCGGCAACATCGTGGGCGGCTGGGCGCTCGGCAAAGGCGGACAGACGATCGAATACAAACCCGGCAAGACCATTCCGGTATTTGCAACCTTCGATGAACTGCTCAAGAGCCTGCCGTGTAAACAGCACCCCAACAAGGTCATTGTCTATTCGCCGCCGGAAGCCGTCTACGGCGAAGTTAAGGAAGTGATTTCCTTCGGCAAAAAACGCATCGAAACGATTTTTATCATCACCGAGCATGTCGCCATCGAGGTAACCGCCAAGATTGCTTCCCTGGCGCGCGAAGCCGGCATTGATGTGATCGGCTGTAATACTTTGGGGATGATCAATACCTATGACGGTGTTCGCGTGGGCGCCGTGGGCGGCGACAACCCCGTGGAAAGCTTCAAAAAGGGCAGTGCCGCCATTATATCCAACAGCGGCAATATGGTCACCACCATGGCCACGTACCTGATGTCGGCGGGCATCGGCACCTCGTTCGGTCTTTCCACGGGCAAAGACGCTCTGATCCTGACGCCCCTGAAGGATCTGCTGGCGCTGGCGGACAAGGATCGTCATACCCGGATTATCGTGCTCTACGTCGAGCCAGGCGGTCTTTACGAGAAAGAGGCCGTGGACATGCTGAAGCGGGCAAAAAATGCCAAGCCCGTGATTGTCTATGTAGCCGGCAAAATCCTGGAGACCCAAAACGTATCGCTTGGCCATGCCGGCGCCGTGGTGGAAGGCGCCTTTACCACGGCCTCGGCCAAAATGCAGTTATTTGACGACTATTTCGGGATTGAGGCCTTCGATCCCCAGAAACGCTATGACCATACCCCGAAACTGCGCCAAGCCTTAGGGCGGGGCATTCGCATTCAGACCCTGCACAACCTGCCGCAGGCCGCCAGCCTGGTGTATCGCGTCCACGAATGGGAGCGCGATTTCAGTCCGCGTGAGACCCTCCAGTTGAATCCCTGGTTTGTCAACCTCGGCGAACTGGGCAAGAAACTGCCCGCGCCGCTCATCTTGGCGCCGGGTAAGATCATCGAACCCTATGCCACGCAATTTGCATCTTTGGCGGAGAGCAAACTGGGCAAAATGGCAACCCAGCGGCCCATGCGTAACGCCAGCTACGCTTCCGGCAACGACGGTCAGGCCACGACCATTTACGGCTATTCGGTGGCCGATCTCATGCAACGCGGCAATTTTGCCGAAGCGCTTATTCTGCAGTGGTTAGGCGAATTACCCCAGCATGCCTTCGAAGCCCGGCTGGTGGAAATGTGCTTGATCGCGTCGTTGAGCAACGGCCCCGGTACAATTTCCGCCCAGGCCGCCAAATTATCGGCTTCGGCCGGCAATGCCCCGCATACGGGCATGATTGCCGCGCTGGCCAGTGTAGGTGACGTGCATGGCGGCAACGGCCGGGAAGCGATCGAATACCTGCTGAAGGTATTCGGGACCACGGACCTGACCGATCCCTACAGTCCGAAAGCTTCCAGCGTGAACCTGGAAAAAATCGTGCTGCAGGAGGCGGAAGCGTTCAAAACCCAAAAAGCCATTGCCCAGGAATCCGGGACCGGCTACGTTAAAATTCCGTGTCTCGGGCATCCGGTATTCAAGGACAAGGACGTTAATTTTGATCCACGCGAAGAAGCGATCCATGCCTATCTACAGGCGCAGGGCCTTTACAACATATTTCTGGATTTTTATCGCCGGCTGGCGCAAACCATGAAACACATTGGGGCCACATCCAAGGTATTGGCGGTGAACGTGGATGCCGCCATTGCCTGTATCTGGCTGGGAATCTGCTGGAAACTGCTGAAGGACCGTCGCATTACCCTGAAGCGCGCCATGGATATTCCCCTGGTCGCTTTTGCCTTGGGCCGTGCCGCCGGCGCCGCCGGTGAGTTTCTGGATCACCAGGATCACGGCACCGGCATGGACATGCGCGTGCCTGCGGCGGAATGTGAAATATTGACCAAACCCCGGAACCTGGCCCCGTTGGGCAAAAAAGCAGGTCGCGGCCACGCCTAAATGGCGCTTGCTTGGACCGCGCCGACACGCTGCAAGATTCATTGCGTCCGAATACAGCGTCAATCTGCACGGGCGTGATTCCACGCGGCGGTTTTCAGCAGGCTGTCCTGATCAAGTGTGATCGTAAAAAGCAATGTGGCCGCGACTTGCGTCGCGGCCACATGCTCACGTACGATTTGTGAATTCAGGTCAGGTTACCAATTCGCATTGACAATCGGGAGCACTTTCCAGATGCTCTCTTTGCCCCACGCGATATTGATGATGCCGATCTGCAGGCCGGCCAGCTTGACCGTGTAATTGATTACACCAAGCTGGAGACCCTTGACTTCATTGGCGACGTTGATGCCAATCCACTGGGCGCCATCCAACTTGTCGGCCCAGTTAATCAGTCCCGACTGCGAGCAGACGTCAGCCAGACCAACGTTAATCAAACCGCCCTGAACATCAACCGCGCCGCTGGCGACATTGATGCCGCCTACCTGGCCGCCGGCCACCGTGCCGCCGGACAAGTTGATCAAGCCGACTTCCACGCCTGAGGCGTTCCCGCCAACCATGTTCAGGAGGCCGTAATCATAGCCGGACAGATTGCCACTGTTCAAGTTGATCAGGCCTGCTTCCAAGCCGGAAACATTGCCGCCAATCAGGTTGATGAACGACATCGTTCCACCGGAGACATTACCGGCCACGAAGTTGATGGCGCCCAATTGACTGCCGGTGACGTTGCCGCCGACCAGGTTAATGATGCCCAGTTGCAGACCTTTCTGGTCCTTGTTAGCTTGATTCACAAGACCCAGGTCAACGCCGGTCACGTTTTCATTGGCCCCGTAGATCAGGTTGATCCGCAGGCCGTTGACGGACGAACTGTCGCTGAGAATTGCGACGGGCGTGACGAGCGAGAGTTGGAACGGATAGGCCTTGGACTGGGGGGCCTGCGCAACCGCGCTACTGACCAGCCCAATCACACACGCGAGACACAATAATATCGAATAACGTTTCATTTCTTTCCCCTTCATTACAATTCATGATTGAGACGAAACAACCGTTCACTTAACAATCAATTACCACCGTGTCGCCTGCATCACCTCCTTCCAAGGTGCTTTTAGCAAAGCTGATGTTAACACACGTCATGAAAAACCTACGTCGAATTGTTACAAACACCGGTGGCTTTGTCAATAGCAAAAACAATCCTAAAAACAATTCCGTTTAATGCCCAATTTCGTTTTTTATGGCAACGCGGTCATGCTGCCAAGCGTGCATGACGTGTTGCCCGACGATGTTATCTGACTCGCGCCTTGGTCGATGTGGACACCGGTGCAGTTTGTTACCTCGAATCCAAGCGCCTCGTCGATTTCTGACGTTAATATCCCGCTAAAATCGCCACGCTTCAGGTTGCTCAGAACGACCGCATAACGGCGGCTCACATGCGGTCTGTACCCGTCGCCAGTGCGACCAACCTGAGAAACTATGCCTCCATGCATAGAAACGTCTTCGACAGGCCGGGAGTTGTAGTTAGATACCTCGATGCCGTATCCGGAGGTGCCGCGGATCAAAAAGCCCGAAATATTGACCTTCTTGGCGCCGGACACAAAAATACCGCGCCATCCATTGTTCACAACCTCAATGCCGGTAGCGTTGATGTTCTCAGGCAGATTGTCATTGCCTTGATCGGGATAGATCGCAAACCCGTCGTCTCCGCAATTGATTATCGAGAGTCCCGTCACGCGCACGTTCCGCACAGAGTTGCCGATATGAAATCCGTCCCCCGCGCATGCGCTGGCCGAGAAGTTCACAAACTCAAAATTGCACTGATACGGGCCGTAGGCTTGAGGACCGCGAACTGCAATCGCCCAGTTGGCGATGTTCTGCGCGCCGCAGTTGATGAGCTTGACGTTATATCCGGACACCATCCATCCGATGCCGGTCCCGCGGCTCGCGGGCTCATAGGTCACGATGCCTGAATGTCGGATTTTCAGCCCGATGATGGTAATATTGTTGCAGTTATCCTCAATCCAGACACCGTTGAGGTTCTTGTCCTGGAGCACCAGCGTGGCGCCTTCGGCCATGATCGTCAGGTTATGCTTCCCGAGAAGGCTGAATCCGCCGGCCGTGTAGACACCGGGTGAGAGCACAAGAATTTTTGGCTCGCCAACCACCACGCGTACCTTGGCCGGGGTCGTGAAGGCGGTATCTGGGGCCAAAACAGGCCGAGGGACACCGAATGTGAAGCAGGTGTACCAAGCCGCAACGGCGATGGGATGCGAGAAGGTGACGGTCATCCCTGAAACAGCGGTTACCGTTACCCACGTTGGCGGGCTTTGCTGGCCAGCAACCTTGACGCTCAGAGATTGGTCTTGTGCGCTGGCCCCACCCAAGGCCAGGAAGCAGGTCGAATCGACCGACATACCAACCGTGACAAGCCCATCGATAGGCCGGCCTTGGAAGGTTGCCGATGTGCTGCCGACCGGAAAGGCCCCCGCTGTTTGACGGGCAATGACTCGGTATCCTGTGCCTCGGTTTGTTATTGAGATTGCGGCGAGCTTGCCGTTTCCAGCGAAAACAGCTTTGCCGGTCGCACCCGAGGCTCCGCTGCCGCCCCCTTCGAACGTAACGTCAACGTTCTGGGTCGTGGAGTATAGCGGGTATCCGGCACCCGGTTCAACGATAGTTACCTCCGTGATGCCTCCCGACGGGTTGAAACTGTCAAGTTCTTCAAGGAACTTAGCCCACTGGTTTGTCCCATTCGCCACAATGCCTGGATCGGCGGCATTTGTAATGTCCGGCGCGCTTGATAGCGCAAGAGTAGCGCATAATATGAATAACGATGCGATGGTCTTCATTTTGTTTGTCCCCTTAAGGTAATAGTATTCCCGTGCGTGAAGGTTAAGAACGGAGCTGAATGATTGGCGCTCATAGGCCTTGCTTTTACGAGAAGCGCCGATGCCGAATCATTGGGCCAGCGTGCGTTAAGAATCTCGAAATAACTGAAATAATCCACGCCAAGAAGCGCTTTGGGGTCTCCTTTCCAGTAGGGAAAGGTTGCGGGCGTTGCGGTCCAGGATGCAATTCTGAAAAAGGCCTGCTTCAGGGTATGACCTTGCGGGGACTGATAATCAAACAAATCAACTCCGTTCACGCGCAATATTTCAGCCGCAAGTGTCTGCGGCATCAGGCAGAAGTGGGAATACCGGATGCCCCGCTTCCCGCCGGATCGCTTGACTTCGCGTGGGAGGCGCCCGTCATCGGCGATTTGGTGCTCGATAAAATATTTCCAGCGCTCCACGCACTTTTTGAATGATGTTTCGTCCTTCTGATATACGGCGCAGGAAGATGCCAGCACAAGCCCCCAGTTCCCCCAGTTGTCTGCGCTCGCCATGGTGTTCATCCGCCATGCTTTCTCCTGCAGGAAACGGGAGAAGTTCTGCTGTTGGTCTTGCGGCCACACGCCGTCATTTCTCAGCAAATCCGCCGCAAAGATCATTGCCGGGAAATGATAACTGAAACAAAGCTTGGAATCACACCAACGACTCATGCTCTCCAGGTTGGTGGCCCAGGCATTAATCAGGCGTATTGCGGATTCGGCGTATTGCTTTTCAGCGGTCATCCTGTAGCAAAGCGCAAGCGCGTATGCCGCATTAGCGTCATCTTGCAATCCTTGCTTGGCTTTCATGCTGCCATCGGCATTGATGTAAAAAAAGGGAACATACCACCGCTTTGGAACGATTGGACAGCGGGACAGGTTCTTGTCGGCATATTGACGGAGCGCCTCAAACGCTGAATAGGTGGGTTCCTGCTTGACGGCAACCGCCTGCTTCAACATCTGGATGCGGGCATCCGTGATAAAGACCGACCGGAATAGACCTGTCTCTGATGCATTGTTCGTCTTTTCTGCATAAGCCGATGAAGCCGTCAGCAGAAATACGCAAAGTAACGTATAAACAGATATCCCGAGATGTTTCATAAATACGCCCCCCCGAACCTGTCTGCCTGCCCTAAAATTACAGCCACACCATCAATCCGGCCAGGGCAGCGAAGCCAAGGCCCAGCAGGACCTTGCTCCAAACGGCATTCGCCCGGCTCCAGGCCAGTAGCCGTTCATTTGTGATGCCGCGGTAAGCCGCCACAAACACCACCACGTGCGGGATTACAAACATCACGTTGTAAAGGGTCAGCAAACCCAGGGCTTGCCGGCCCACTGCCGCCTGAGCGCTCAAGTACACCAGGGTGGGCACATAAAACTGTCCCGTGCATATGCTTTCCAATAGTGTAACCAGCCCGCCGATGGTAAAACTGCCCAGGAACAATCGTTGGGCCGTCAACCGGCTCCGCATGATGCCATGAATCCGCTTTTGAATAGTGCCCGGAAGTTGCAGGATAACCGTGCGAGCTTGGCCGGTTTTTCCAAAAGCCAGGGCGTCTTTGAACGAAAGCATACATAGCCCCGCCAATACGGCAACCATCACCCAGCGTAACGCTTCGCCGGCCCGGTGGAAGGCCGTAAGTTTCTGGATGACGTGGAAAACGCCGAACCCCAGCAGAAAATACGTTAGAAATACCGCCGTGCAAAAACCAATGCCGACGGCAATCAATTCTCCGCCGCGTTTTCCAGCCACGGCCAGCAGGGTAATGAAGAAAATAAGCGTGGCAAAAGCGCAGGGATTCAGTCCGTCAATTAATCCGGCCAGTGCCACGGCGGTCACAGTCATCGAGTCCAGACGCTTGCGAAGAACACTCTCGCCCGGGCCAGACGCCGGATGCCAGATGCCGGATGCCGGACCGATCACGGAGCCACTTTTGCCTGGCGTCCCGATATGCTTAGGGTCAGGATTAACTTGTCCCGCGTTTTGCGGAGTCTGTCGTCCGTCGTCTGTCGTCTGATGTCCCTGCTTCGCCAAGGTTTCGCAGGGCAGGCCGTCGTCCGCCCTCTGTCGTCTGGCTTCCGTCTTCGCCAGCGACGCCGCCTCCACGGTCGGAATGAGTTTCGCCTTGATCGTCTTCAGCCCGCCCAGATGGATGCGTTCATCTATATAGATGGACACGCGCTCGGTCGTATGTACGCCTGACTTTGCATGCAATGTGGCCAGGTGCAGATAATTGGTCGGATTCAGAATATCATACTTGCGCAGATCAATGCTTGTACCCATCAATTCCTGCAATTGGGGTAATACTTCATCTTCTATTTCCCGGCATTCGTCGCATCCCGCCGTATAGAAAAATTCAACCAGGACATTTGATTGGCGCGTAGCGAGGGTCGAACGGGCGGATTGGGCCATGCCGGGGCAATAGGCGCTGAACATTAGTAGAACGATGCTAAGCCGTGCAATAAGCATGGCCAGAGCCTGCCAAAGCGGATGATTGAAAGCAAGACTGGAATCACTGACGTCCCACAGGGACGTCGAGACTGTAGGGGGTTTAGACTGTAGGATCTGGCATTAGAAAAGCAAGGCAAGTTTGGCTTAGATGCCGCCAGTGCCGTGCATAGCACTAGAGCATAAGGGTCACGTCTCGACATGCGACAAATAAATATTGACAATGGCAATGCAAGTGAGTAAAAGGCGGCATGGTAAGACCATTGCGAATAGATATAGCGGATGGATGGTATCACATTACGAACCGCGGCATCGATCGGCAAGGGATATTCGATGACGACCGAGATTGCGGGCACTTTCTTGAATTGCTTGGCGAGATGCACGAACGGTATGCGGTGCGGATTTATGCGTATGTTCTGATGGGGAACCATTATCACCTTTTGATCCAGACGCCGGAAGCGAATGCGAGCAGAGCGATACAATGGCTGAATGTGTCGTATAGTTTATGGTATAATTGTCGGCATAATCGAGTTGGGCCGTTGTTTCAGGGGCGATTCAAGAGTGTTTTAATAGAGGGCGAAGGGGCCTGGGTGTTGGAGGCGTTGTTTTATCTGCATTTAAATCCAGTGCGAGTGCGTGGGTTGGGGCTGGATAAAGCCGGTCGGCGATTGGAGGGGCGGGGATTACAGGCGGCGGGAGCCGAGCAGGTGCAAGCACGCTTGGAGCAGTTGCGTCGACTGCGCCGACGAATTGAAGGCTACGTCAAGCAGGGTCTGAAGGAAGACGAGATGGCGGCACTAAAGGTGCGGCTATTGCTTGGAAGCCGGGTGTTTGTTGAGGCGATGAAGCGGCGAGTAAAAAAGGTGAGCAAGGAACAACCGGAGCGCAAGATATTGGAACGAAATGTTTCGTTTGATCGAATCGTCGCGGTTGTGGAAGCGATGCGAGGAATGAAGTGGGAGCGCTTTTGCGACAAGCATGGTGATGAAGGCCGGGATATGGCGCTGTATCTTGCACGCAAGCGCAGCGGGATGACGCTGAGAGAGATAGGGGAATGTGCCGGAGGATTGGATTACAAGACAATCGGAAAGGCAACCGAGCGGTTCTGTCATCGGCTTAAAACTGATGCCGTGCTGCAC
>JAPLSY010000050.1 GCA_026398415.1 Kiritimatiellota bacterium
CATCATTTTCAACAACGATGCCGACGATGTCTTGATCGTCCCGCGCGACTTGCCGGCCACGGCCGAGAGCCTGCTCAAACTGCGCACCACGGCGCTGGTCGGCTCACAGGTGGACACGATCTTCTATTGCTCGCTCCAGGGCCCCATGAGCTTGCATCGTACGAAGGTGGGCGAGATGATGACGGCCAATGCCAGCGAGTATTACACGGAAGGTGACTTGGGAAAGTACTTCGCGACCAGGCGAAGCATCATCGGGGAGCTGGTGGCCCAGGGCACCGACCCACTGCAGGTGATGGTGGACTTCGGTCGCGGCCATGGCATTGAGGTGTTTTGCTCGATGCGCATGAACGACACGCACGACGGGGCGCACCGGCCCGACCATCCCTATCCCTGGTTCTCACGTTTCAAGCGGGAACACCCGGAATGCCTGGTCGGCAGCTTTGAAAGCCCCCCGCCGTTCGGGTCATGGACCGCCTTCGACTATGGACAGCCGGCAGTCAGGGAGCTGACGTTCCGGCGCCTGGAAGAGGTTTGTCAGAATTACGACTTGGACGGGATTGAACTTGATTATTTGCGGCATGCGCTGCTTTTCAAAAGCGTGGCCTGGGGGGGACAGGCCAGCCAGGCGGAACGGGACATGATGACCTGGAGTTCTGCCGGGCGATTGGCCTGGACGTGGAGAAGTGGCTGGCGGAAGGTTTGGTGGATATGCTGACTGTGACCTGCTATTTCCAATTGAACCCGTGGGAATACAGCGTGAAGTTGGGTCATAAATACGGCGTGCCCGTGTACGCCGGTTTGAGCGAATCGCGTGTGCGGGCCGGGGGCGCCAAAGGTTGGCCGCAGGATTTTCAGCGCAATTCCAACTTATCTTATCGCGGCCGCGCCATGCAGGCGTGGCAGTCGGGCGTTGACGGTATTTACATGTTTAATTATTTCGATCCCAATGCCCCGGCCTGGCGGGAATTGGGCGACAAGCAGGAACTGCTGGTCAAGGACAAGGTCTATTTCATGTCGCCGCGGGGGGATGGGTCGCCCGGTGGTGATGTGAAGGGCGGCGAAAAATTCCGCAATACACCTACGCTCAGTATTGATCGACCGATATCCCTGCGGTCCAACCAGCCCGAAAAAATGATCCTGGTCATGGCCGAGGACTTTCCCGGCGCGGAGAAAAGTAAATTGCGCCCGGAAATTACCTGCCATCTCTGGGTGAAAGGTGTGGCGGGTGGTGACCGGGTGGATGTGAAAATGAACGGGCGGCTTCTGGCAAACGTTAAGGCGGACGGGGAATCCCTGGATTACCGGATCGAGCCGGCCGATGTGAAGAACGGCGACAATGTGTTTGAACTCACCCCGCGGACCGTGCCTCGAAAGGAATTTTCGGGCGATCCGGGCGCCTTGGAGATAAAAGACTGGGATATGGCCTACATCTGCGACAAGGTATTGGTCTATCCGGCGCAGTTGCCCTGGCGACGTCTGATGAATTTCGGCGGCGGCATAGAACAGATGTATTCCGGGAACCAACTACTCCTTGCCGACCGCGGCACCGGCGAGGTGGATATGGTTAACCTTGCGTATCCCTGGCATATATCACCGGAGGCGCTGACGGTGGTGGAGGCGCGGGTACGGGTGCTGGACAGTAATGATCCGCTGGGCGTCTGCATCCGGGTGGCCAACTCGGACGCGGTTGAATACCTGACCTTGAGCAAGGACCGGATCGGGCTGTATTTTGCGAAGTTATCCTGCCCGCTGGACGCCGCCAAGGACATGCACACCTACCGGATAGTTTTAAAGGGCAAGGATATCCGGGTGTATGTGGATGGAACGTTGAAACTTGACGGGGCCGGTAAATTCACGACTGCCGCATTTGACCGCAAGGAAGGTGTTGAAAATATTCTTGATATGGATTGGAATAAAAACAGTTTGCTATTCGGTTCGGCGACCGGGCCGGGGACCGGCGAGGCGTATTGGGAATACATAAAATATTATATTGAAAGCAAACCGATCAGCCTGCAGGATTTTATCGTTGCGGTTACTTATCTTCCTGCGCAGGCAAAGTCGAAAAATATTAAAGACTAACAGGCAACTTTACAGGGTACGGAACTGCCGACAGCGCCGTGGCGGGCAAAGTACGTGTAGTGTAATTGTTTCTAACTGGCCAAGCTCCGCCGACTCGCCTCCGCGTAGCCTGGCGCTTCGGCGGAGCGGGGAGTGCGACGCCCAGGCGAGTATCACTGTTCGAAAAACAAAGCGGAAAGACACGATGGAGCAAGGAGGTTGAAAACGAAAAACCACGTGAATCATTCCGGACTTTTGTTTTATTTATTTATCGTTGCTTTGTTTTGTGTCGTTTCTCAAAAAACGGCGGTTGCGGCGGAGGAGAGTTTGAAAAAACCGGTGGTCACACCGGCGAAACTCGAAGAAATGCGCAAGGCGGCGGCTCACAAACCGCGCCGCATCATCTTTAACAATGATGCCGACGATGCCTTGATCGTCCCGCGCGACTGGCCGGCCACGGCCGAGAGCATGCTCAAGCTGCGCACCACGGCGCTGGTCGGCTCACAGGTGGACACGATCTTCTATTGCTCGCTCCAGGGGCCCATGAGCCTGCATCGTACGAAGGTTGGCGAGCTGATGACGGCCAATGCCAGCGAGTATTACACGGAAGGTGACTTGGGAAAGTACTTCGCGACCAGGCGAAGCATCATCGGGGATCTGGTGGCCCAGGGCACCGACCCACTGCAGGTGATGGTGGACTTCTGCCGTGGCCATGGCATCGAGGTGTTCTGCTCGATGCGCATGAACGACACGCACGACGGGGCGCACCGGCCCGACCATCCCTATCCCTGGTTCGCGCGCTTCAAGCGGGAACACCCGGAATGCCTGGTCGGCAGCTTTGAAAGTCCCCCCCAGCTCGGGTCATGGACCGCCTTCGACTATGGGCAGCCCGCAGTCAGGGACCTGACGTTCCGGCGCCTGGAAGAGGTTTGTCAGAATTACGACTTGGACGGGATTGAACTTGATTATTTGCGGCATGCGCTGCTTTTCAAAAGCGTGGCCTGGGGGGGACAGGCCAGCCAGGCGGAACGGGACATGATGACCTTCTGCCGGGCGATCGGATTGGATCTGGAGAAGTGGCTGGCGGAAGGTTTGGTGGACATGCTGACCGTGACCTGCTATTTCCAGTTGAACCCGTGGGAATACAGCGTGAAGTTAGGCCATAAATACGGTGTGCCCGTGTATGCCGGCTTGAGCGAATCGCGTGTGCGGGCGGGGAGTGCGCCCGGCTGGCCGCCAGACTTTGTGCGCAATTCCAACTTATCTTATCGCGGCCGCGCCATGCAGGCGTGGCAGTCGGGCGTTGACGGTATTTACATGTTTAATTATTTCGATCCCAATGCTCCGGGCTGGCGGGAATTAGGCGACCCGAAGGAATTGCTGGTCAAGAACAAGGTCTATTTCATGTCGCCCCGGGGATCCGGGTCGGGGTCGCCCGGTGGTGATGTGAAGGGCGGCGAAAAATTCCGCAATACACCTACACTCAGTGTCGATAGACCGATATCCCTGCTTTCCAACAAGCCCGAAAAAATGACCCTGGTCATGGCGGAGGACTTTCCCGGCGCGGAAAAGCTAAAATTGCGTCCGGAAATCACCTGCCATCTCTGGGTAAAAGATATGGCGGATGGCGACCGGGTGGATGTAAAAATGAACGGCCGGCTGCTGGCAAACGTTAAGGCCTCCGGGGAATCCCTGAATTACCGGATCGAGCCGGCCGATGTGAAGAACGGCGACAATATATTTGAACTCACGCCACGGACCGTGTCGCAAATGGAATTGTCGGGCAATCCGGGCGCCTTGGAGATAAAAGTCTGGGATATGGCCTACATCTGTGACA
>JAPLSY010000057.1 GCA_026398415.1 Kiritimatiellota bacterium
GCGGGCCAAGCAGCGCCATTGAGCGACGCCAAGGTGGACAGCGGCTCGGCATACTGCTCCAGCAGCGCCTCGCACGCGAAGTTAGCCTGCTTGAGGTAACTGCGCGTCGTGATCGCGCCGGTGAGCAGCAGTTGGTATTTCCCGCCCCACATCTCGCCCCGGAACTCGGCCAGGCGCGAGCCGCGGCGCAGGATGGCCCGGGTCAGTGCCTCACAGTTGCCGTGTACGAATTCGAACTCGTCCTGTGCCTGGTTGGCACGGACGATCATGTCCGCGATCGTCTCCTGGGGGCAGGCCGAATCGTAGCCGTTGGCCAGGGGAATCACGCCGGAGTGGCAGCCCGGCTCGGCCTTCCGGGCCGCGGCCAGGAGCGCCTCCACTCCCTTGGCCATGTCCGTCTCGCGCGCGGCGTGGTGTAGGAACTCTGGCGTTTGGATGTACTCGCCGAAGGCCGCAGCGCGAAAAGCCGGCGGCCAGAATGCGTTCGTCTTTGAGCCCGGCGCATGGGCATTACAGTAACTGTTGCGCAGGTGCACCCCCAGGATACGTGTACCATCCAAACCAACCCAGAAAAACTGATCGCCAACCGCGTCAGTGCGCTCCGGCATGCCCCGCATGAAGATCAGGCTCTTCAGGCCAAACCCGTCAAGGATCTGCGGCATTTGCGGCGGATGCCCAAAATTGTCGGGCAGGTATCCGGCCTTCATGACCCGGCCGAACGCACGCGCGCGGCGATTGCCGTAGAGGCAGTTGCGGACGATCGCCTCCGGACCGGTCAGCCACTCGTCATACTGCGTATAGAAAGGGCCAACGGAGAGCTTACCCGACTTGATCAGCCGGCGGATGACCGCCTCGTTCTCCGGCTTGACCTCGAGGTAGTGGTCCACCGGCGCCACCTGCCCGTCGAGCACGAACGTCTTAAAGCCCGGCTGCTTCGACACAGGGTCGATGAGCCGGTCCATTAACTTGAGAAGCCAGAACCGGAACGACCGGAACGGGAGGTACCACTCGATGTCCCAGTGCATGTGCGAGAAGACAAAGGCGATCTTTTTCATTCGTCTGCGTTTCCTTTCCGAGTATCGCGAGCCAGCCAGCTAACGCAACACTTGCCACTGGCATAGGGTGACGCACCAAACGAGGAGAGTCAAGGATAACTGCCTTTACGAGTAACTGCTCCGGCCGTTTTACTCCATAAACCATCCTGCACAACGATTGACACCGGGCCGAGACACTCTACAATATGAACCTGTTATGCACAATCTCCGTCGCCATACGTCGCTGATCCCAATTGCCGGACTGGTGATTCTGCTGATTGCCGGCGTGGCGATTCTCAACCTTTGGCTACTCGTCAACCTGTACGAGAGCACGGCACGCTCATCCTCGACGCTATCGGCCATCCAATACGGACTCCTGGTAACCAGGAACCTGGAACAACAGCCGTTTTTCAGCAAGAGCTCCATTGGCAAGGAAGATGCCGAACAGTTCGGACAAGTCGTGGATGCCTTGCAGATGGTGGACCCCGGCTTGGAATATGTATCGGTCAGCGAACGCGGCGCCATTGTCTATCACAAGCAGGCGCGCCTGGCGCCGGAACTTGGAAAATCCACCGGCTCAACCGCCAACCGCCCGGAACCGGTAAGCGTGGGGCGCAAGAAATTGTTGATCGGCACGAACATGATTCCGGTGATCACGTTCACCCGCACCTTGCGCGACGCCGAAGGCCACACGCGCGATTTGCAGGTGGCTTTCCGCAAGAACGTATTTGAGCGCGAACATGCGGGCGCCACCACGGCCGTGACCACGATGTTCCGAATGTCGCTCCTGACCCTGGTGGTTTCGTTCGGCCTCTGCCTGCTGGCGGTCATCGGTTTGGTCCGGCGTGAGCTGATCTGGCAGAAACGCCAGCGGCTGAACGAGCACCTGTCCTTTGCCGGCGCCATGGCCGGCAGTATTATTCATGACTTCCGTAATCCCATGTCGGCCATGCGCCTGGATGCCCAGCTTCTCCAGCATGAAACCGCCAAGGGACCCGCCGGCCGCCCCGAACGGCTTTTGGACCTGGCCAACCGCATTACGCAGACGATTGACCGGTTGGACACCCTGCTGGGCGAGTTCCTGGTCATTTATAAACCGGATGCCGCGACCCGCGAACGATTCGACCTTAACACCTGCGTACAGGATTGCATCGAACTGGTTAAACACCGGTTTGCCAAAGCCAGGATCCAAGTTGTCCTGGAACTTTCGCCGACACCGCTCTACGTCCAGGGCTATCCCGTGCAATTCAAGCGCGCACTGTCGAATGTGTTGAATAACGCCGAGCACTTTGCGCCCGTGGACAGTACGGTAACGGTACAAACCCGGCGGGAGCATGACAAAGCGATAGTGGCCGTCACCGACGAGGGCCCCGGCATACCCCGCGCCGACCGCAATCGCATCTTTGAAATTTTCTTTTCAAGGCGGCCCGGCGGCACAGGGATCGGCCTGGCCCTGGCCAAAACCGCGGTGGAAAACTGCGGCGGCGCCATTGACGTGGAAACACCCTCCTCCGGCAAAGGCAGCCGGTTTGTCATCCGGATTCCCATGCGGACATGACTAACAAATACTGGCTTTGCCTGTAACCCAATTATGTTTCTCCCCCGGCAGTGTGGCGAATTTGTTTCGAAAAAAGCGGCGGCGATCTTGGGCCGCCTGCGGGCTTCCCGCGCTTGCGCATACACAAGTATTGCGCTGCGCGCGGCGCACCTACATCCGGCCCAAGCTTACCTTGTTTTTCGAATCCGCCTCCGGCGGAACCCAAATTCGCCACACGGTTGCATACGCTAACGCGGAAATCAACGCCTGTATTCGCAGCGATATCATTCGTAAAACCAACAAGTTATATGTACGGGAACATTAGCGGCCGCTAAACAATCTGCTCATTGCAGCTCATGCGTATGAGCCGTATCTTGCGCAATCGTCTCATTGCGACTCATTTGCGGCTCATTTATGACTCATTTATGACTCATTTATGGCTCAAGGCCACCATGAGCCATATTTTTTCTGCCTGCCGCTGGGGCTTGCCCGCCATAACGGCGCTGAGCGTAGGCGGACGGTGGCAAGGATAGTGGTTGATGATGGGATAAAGCGGAGCGCGCGGGCTAACGACCTCATTGCTTATACGCAAGACTGACGTTTCTCGATCCGCAAAAAGCCAAGGACCCGGACCGCTTGCTTTTTCCTGTCGCTTGCTTTTTCCGTCCAAGCTTCATATGATTAACTCATGAGCGATACACTGACTCGCCAGCAACGCAGTTGGACCATGTCTCAGGTCCGATCGCATGATACAAAACCGGAGTTGGCAGTTCGTTCGTTGTTGCATAGAATGGGGTATCGGTTCACGTTGCGCAGAAAGGATCTGCCGGGCAACCCGGACGTGGTGCTGCCGCAACATAGAACGGTCATTTTCGTCCACGGCTGCTTCTGGCACCGTCACGCGAAATGCCGACGTAACTCCATGCCGGCAACTCATAAGCGCTATTGGATTGAAAAATTCGCGCGAAACGTTCGTCGAGATAGGAAGATACTTGTCCAACTGCGAAGACTCGGCTGGCAGGTTGTAGTGGTCTGGGAATGCCAGATAGAAACACATCCGGCCAAGGTTCAAACAAGACTTGAAGGAATTCTGGGCTGACGTTTCGATGTAAGGTTCGCTTCCTTACGCAAGAACGATCTTGAGACTCGGATCCGTCTCGTTAACCGCCACGATTTCGTTGTAACGTTCGACCAGTTCCCTCACGGTAACCTTTCGGCCCTTCTGTTCAAACTTACCCAATTCGTAGATGTTGGTGGCCAAGAACTGTTCGAACTCAAAAAGGTCGATCCTGTCTCCAACACCCTGCGGTTCTGCCAGGCTTTCTGCAGACACAGCACCCTTCTGCGTTGTTACAATCAGGCACCGGTAGCCTGCTTCGAGATTCGCCACGCACTTTCGGATAAGAGCTTCCGTTGGTGTCCGCGTTACATGGATCGCCACGTCGCCAATCAGGAAGTCGCCCGCCCGGTCGCCCGGCGCGTCCGCCACCGAAAATCCGTGTTGTTCAAGCGCGACATTGAGAGCGATCTCAAGTTTGGCGCCGACGAGGTGTTGCATGACCGCGCCGACAAACATCGTGCCGCTTTGTTCTCGTTGCCGCCGCTCTGCCTGTTCCAGAATATCACGCACGGCAGCGCGCAACGACCGCACCGGATCGACTCGCAGCCGGAATGGTTTGCCCGCAAAGAATCTTCTTACGCGTTCAATCCACCATGCCTCCGCATCGTCAAGGTTGAAGCCTTTGCGTGAGGCCGCTTTGTTCAAGAAAGCCACGTAGTCCTGCATGTTCCGAATGCTGCCGCGGCTGGTGCGACCACCCTCTTCAGCCAGCACTCGAGATATTCCATGATCGCGAAGGACGCGCTGGACAGCGCCCTTGCCAAGGCCGCGGACTTGGCCGCGGCTTTCGGCCATAAACGCCTCAGCGGCAATTGGAAAGGCCATGGACTTCGCGGTTCTCGTGATCAACAAGCCGACGCAGAGAAATCCCTTTTCGTTGACGCTGTGCTCCAGCGCAAAGGCTTCCAACGCTTTGTGAAGACTCGATCGAACGGGTTCCACTTTGCTCTTCGGCATTTGATTCTCCTTGTATTTGTCTGACGCTGTCCTCGTCATCCCTACGCACTGGCAGCGATTTGTTCTGGTTTAAGAGATTCGGCGACCTGATTCAGATAGTGCTCGGCAATCCACTCGATAACGGGTACGCAGACGGCGTCGCCAAAACCAAATAGCGCTTGATCGCGGTTCACGTGTATTGTGAAATCATCCGAGCCCATCAGCCGTGCGCATTCCCGCGGAGTCATGAGCCGCACACGGTACGTTCCGCGTCCCGCTTCGAAAAGGATTTGCTTTGCGCTTCCGCCCTTTGGGGTTCTCAGGCAACCGGCGATTCCGTCGCTACGAAGTTCGGCCATACACTTACCATGTCGCACACGCCGAAATACGGTTCCATACGAAACATGGCGTGCGGCTATCATGCGTTCAGCTGTTTTCCTGTGCTTCGGACTCATTTGTCCCAACAGATAAGCCGCTCTTTCTTCAGGCCACCACAGATTGGACGTCGCTGGCGCGACTTCGATGATTGATTCGAGAGTTTTGCCCAAATTGGGCAATTTCGGAAGGCACCGGAGGCGCCAGCGAATGTGACGATGCGACGAAATGAACGACGCCAGTGCCGACGAACGCAGTTCGGTTTGGGCCAGAGCCAAGCCGAAGTCATCCGATGATTCCGCCATCCCGCGGATTCCGATAACGAACAGGCGCTTTCGGCTTTGCGGTACGAAGTGTACAGCATCAACGATGAAAGCATCGACATCGTACCCCAGTTTGTTCATCGCCAGGAGCGCGTCCTCAAAATCCTTGCCGCCGTGAGATGAAAGAAAGCCGGCAACATTCTCTAGCAAGACAATTGGCGGCCGACGAGCACCCATCTTGTCGATTATGTCAATGAAACCCCAGAAGGCCGACGAGTGTTTTCCTTCGAGTCCCTTGCGTCCGCCGGCAAGCGAAAGATCCGTGCACGGGAAAGAGGCCGTAGCCAGCGTGGCGCAGGGCACGTCACACGGTGGAACATTATGAATGTCTCTAGTGTCGAATGTGCCATCGTCCTCAAAATGGTCCAAGTACATTCGTTTCTTTCCTTCATCCATGTCATTCGCGTACACGACGGACCAGCCGTGCCTTGCGAGCGCATACCTGACAAGGCCGATGCCAGCGAAGAACTCGATATGTGTTCGATTGGATGCTTCCGCGGGGGCTGTGACGGGGTAGCGCGCAGGGGTGGCCAGGAGTTCCGCAAGGCAGTACTGTTGTCCGCGCTCGGCTACCTGTGGGACTCTTTCGGCGAGAGTCTTCCCCGATTTTCCGACGCTGAGGCGACAGGCTAGTTCAAACAAAGCATTAAGTTTCGCTGCCTTGGTTTTTCCAATGCCCCTGAATTCCATCAGATCTCTTGCACCAATGGTCAAAAGTCCTGGACCATGTTTAGCGAGCATCGTTCGTGCGATACTCTTGGCGTCTGCCCCTTTGACACCGCTGCCGATAAAGGTGGCAAGAAGTTCTAAGTTAGAAAGGGATTCTGCGCCTTGCTGAAGAATCTTTTCTTCAGGCCAGTCTTTACGGGGCAGTTGTCGCTTACTTTTCATCGGCAAGGCACCACACCTATCTGGGGGAGACGAGGGGTCAGGAGAAACGATTTATCAAGGCGCAAATATATATTTGTTATCATGCTGTGTAATACTAAAAACTAGTGTTTCTGCGTAGAATACTCGATACTCCTCATGAATGCGATGGGAACGTCTTGGCTACGTTTCGAGCTGAAGCCAATTTTTGTTGTGCGAGTTCCTAATAATAAACCAGTTGCACATGTTGCTCCTTAACTTAGCAGCCCCCTTCTTCCAGACCTGTTCTTCTCCCTTTCGATTGGCACAATAGGCTCTGAGGACCCTCGTCGGCAGTTTGCTCACTCATTCAGATGGCAAGCCTGCTCCTTGCACGACCGAAGTGTAGTCCGTCAGAAGATGGTCGACCCCGAGCTGGTGACGCTCCAGCGCCTTGCCAACGTTGAGCTCGGAAAGGTCTTGGAGGTCGGCAGCGAAAAACTCGCCGAAGAAGGAGCGAACGTTCTTAATGAGCTTTTCGAGCCCCTTCTTTTGGAGGACTGTCGTCAGATGTGTCAGCGCCGCTGAGCTTGAAAGTTTCTTGGGTGGAATAATCATCACGTGGTTCGCCTCCACGCCCGGATAGTGCTTCGCAAACCATGCAGCCGACCTGTTCATTTGGTCCGTTTCGCGCTTCTCGATTTCCGCACGGTCGACCGCCACCTCGCTCTTGCATTCGATGATGAGGCACCGGTTATCACGAACGCGCCAAAAGTTGTCCGGCCCTTCCTTCCATTCCTTGTCCGGACGCTCGCAGGCAAAGCCCAGCGCCTCCCCCAATCGTTGTATTGCCGCCTCAAAGACCTCTGAATCGACACCGAATCTGAGATCGGCCAGCATTGCTTCAACGCTTACCATTAGGGATTTAGGGTCCGGATGGCTCTTCAGCCAGTCGATCACTCGCTCGATGCGCTTCTGCGCGAACGGCAATTGGATATTGACCGCCGAACGGCTACTCGGTCGAAGCAGGAAATGGTTCTTGCGGTGAGCAGCCGTTTGGAGTTCCTCGGATTTCAACTTGCTCGACCGATACAGATGTCGGGCAACCTCCTGCATGTACCAGCCCTTCTCGGCGTCGCTGCTTGAGTGTTTATCGGCGATCACTTGTGCAAGATCCGCAGCGTCCTCGTACCGGCCCTCCCACGCTGCTCTTTCGGCCAAGAGCTCCAGAGAAAAGACCTCCAATCGCTTTGGCTTTGCCGCAGGAGCAACAATCTTGTCCATTTGCTCGACGTAGTACGCTTTCCAACCTGAATCGCGTTTGAGGCACTGACCCATCAATGTTTCCAAGACAGTGTCGGCAGGCGTCCCCTTCTCTAAATCCTCCTTAGCGAACTCGGCAACCTCCACACCAATTTCGATCTGCTGCCGAGTCTGCGGCGAGAGATAGGCACGTGAATCGGGCATTCGGATGAAACGAACAAGACTCGTCCCGATCAAGAGCACGACACTGTAGTCCTTTTCGCCTCGAACACTGCGTCCCATTCCCTGCTCGATTGTCCGTGCGATCCGCACAGCAACGGCCTCGGTGTTAGGAAGGCACCGCTCTATGTGGCGCTCGTAGAGCGACTCACCGTACGGTCTCCCATCGAGAATGAGAATTCGGCATGCGTTGTCCGGCAGGTCAATTCCATCGTAGCGATTTGCTACGACCAACGCGGCCTCACAATCACCCTCACGGAGTCGCTTGACCTGCTGCGGAAGAGTTTCGGTATCAGCGACCACCGCTCCATATTTTCCCCAATCAGTTGAGCCCTTAAACGATGGAGTGAGTGCGACCACCCCTATCTTTCTCCCCTTCACGGGCTTTCCAAAACGGGCCACCGTCGTTGCTCGGTCCAGATCCTCCGACACAAGCGATGGAATGACGATCATTTTTTCACCGGACCACTTCTCGGCCACAGTAAGCGGTTTCTGGACGGTCTCGGGCGCTACGCCCATCCCCCTGACCAAAAACGAATCGTCTGAGATCGTGGCGGACATGAAGACGCGGTGTTTGGCTTGATCATAGGAACCGAAGTCGGCCAAGGGCGACAGTCTCGGAAAAATCTCCAATACCGTGCCGGACACAAAGCACTCACAGTCCGGCAAGATATCTTTGATCAGCGGCCAAGGGAACTTGATCTCTTTGGTAGCCGAGTGCTTCGACAGCAGCTTCGCGACGTCAGAAGCACGATCAATCCAATCCCAGTATGGGACCGGAAGGAGTGCGTCGTATTCTCCATTCGTGAGATCAGCAAACGAACCTTTACCTTGGCTCTCCAGTGAGGGGCTAAAGAGGGCAAGGAGGTCGGCATACGCCTGCGAGCCTTGGGCCAGTCGGATAGTGCATGCGTCCCTGATCGAGTTAATGCAGGCGTGAACATCGTCGATTACGATGGCTCCCACCTTCGTGGACCGCGTGTGAAGTCCAAACTTCGTCAGTCCGTTAAAGACCTTCTGCACTGAGGTGATGAGTATCGACTTGGCGTCGATGAACTTTGCCGGGAGTTCGTCGCCGCCTGCGATCGTCTGACAAACGAAGCCAAACTGCCGTGCCTGCTGGGCGGTCTGCTCAACGAGAAAATTGTCCGGGCAAAGGTATAGGGCTGGCCCGACCTTCTCATTGAGCTTCGACTGAAGAATGAGCAAACCGATAAGCGTTTTTCCTTGGCCGGTGTGCAGCTTGACGATGACATCTTTCTGTCCACGAGAACTTGAGTGCCATTCCTTGAGTACGGCCTCTTGGGCACGCCGGAGCTCACCCTTGTCGCTTGCTCGGTCCAATCCGTCATAAATCTCAAGCGGATCGAGCGGCTGATCGCCGGAGCTGCTCCCAAGTCTTTTCCGAAAATCTACCATGAGTTCCTTCCTGATTGCTGAGCAGTGCTATCCGAATCTTGCTCCGACAACCGCAACGAACTTCGCCACTTGAGTCACTGCACTCTCCAAATCCGAACGCACCTCAAATAGATAAGAAATCACTTTTCGGGCGGTACGGGCACACGCCCATTGAGACTCGTGCTTCGTAGCAAAGAGGTTTCGCCACTTCGCAGAGTAGCACCGACCTGAAGAAACACGTTTATGCCGACAAGTATGCCGAAATTGAGCTAGAGCGTCAAGATCGAGGATGAATCAGAGTCTAAGTTCAATCCTAAGGCTTCCCTTATGGAACGCCAGCGAACTTTCTCCTGTAACCGTACCGGTTTTTTCATTATCTTAATGACCCATGAGCAAAGAACCCACAACCCGAATCTTGATTATCGAGGACGATCCCGACGGATGCCGCTCCGTGGCGGAAGCCATGGAAGAAGCCGGTTATACGGCAGTCACCGCCGCCACGGGAGCGATTGGCATCCGTCTGTTCCAGGAACAAACCTTCGATGCCGTGCTTTCGGATATCCGGCTCCCGGACCTTGACGGCCAAAAAGTTCAGGAACGCCTGCGGGCGATCAATGCCGATATCCCCGTCCTGCTGATGACGGCCTACGGAACCGTATCGGCCGCCGTGACCGCGCTCAAGGCCGGCGCCTACGATTACATTCTCAAACCGCTTGACCTGGCGGATATTCAATCCAAAGTGGCGCACGCCATTGAAAACCGGCGCCTGCGCTCGCAGGTTGCCTCGCTCAAAAAAGCACTCTACGGCCGCGAGATCATCGCAGTTTCACCCGGCATGGTTGAGGTGCTCCGGCAGGTGAAAACCGTTGCCGCCACCCAGGCCACGGTGCTGATTCTCGGGGAAAGCGGCGCCGGCAAGGAGTTGATCGCCCGCGCCCTGCACGATGGCAGCGCCCACGCCGATGGACCGTTTGTGGCGGTGAACTGCGGCGCGTTCTCGGAATCCCTGCTTGAATCGGAACTGTTCGGCCATGAAAAAGGCGCTTTCACCGGTGCCGCCAATCAACACGCCGGCGCTTTCGAGCGCGCCCAGGGTGGCACGCTATTCCTGGATGAAATCGGCATCGCACCCCCTGCTGTACAGATCAGGCTTCTGCGGGTCCTGGAAGAACGCGAAATTATCCGGGTGGGCGGGACCCGGACAATTCCCATAGACGTGCGCGTGATTTCGGCCTCCAATCGCAACCTGGATGACCTCGTTGCCGAACGCACCTTCCGCCACGATTTGCTTTATCGCCTGCAAGTGGTCACGCTCCATGTCCCACCGTTGCGGGAACGGCGGGAAGATATTCGGCCCTTGGCTGATTTCTTCGTCACCGCTGCATGCAGTTTGCATGGCCGACACATTGACAAGATCGAGGAAGATTTTTACAAAGCTCTGGAGCGCCATCCCTGGAGCGGTAATGTCCGCGAGTTGAAAAACGCGGTCGAGTCGGCGGTCATTATGGCAACCACACCCCGGCTGACCGCCGCCAGCCTGAACCTGATCCCAGCCGGGGAACGCACTCCCACAGAAATTGTCATTCCCCCGCAGATGAGTTTGGCCGAGATCGAGCGGCAGACGCTGCTGCAATCACTGACCCGGCATTCCGGCAGCCGCAATCTGGCGGCGCAAGAACTGGGGCTTTCCACGCGCACCATCCAGCGCAAAATCAAGGAATACGACCTGCCGTTCTGACAAAACGGCAAAGCCGTGTTCCTGGTTCTTCCACGTCGGTGCTTGGCGCCAAGTGGCCACTTGCCCCGCTACGGGGCTACGTGGCGTTCCTCGTTCCAGAAGACGACAAAATGTCCGGTCCACAGACATTTTGTCCGGTATTTCCATAACAGTCACGCCGTCACCGGCGCGGCTACGATAATGAAACCGAGCGCAGGCGGGCTTGGCACGGTTGGTGCTATCATAATTACAAAGTTTTTTATCATGGAAACAAATACTCCAGATTATGATACGGAACCCAATCGGAAATCCAGGACCAATTGGTTTCTGATCGCCGTAATCATCGTGCTGTGCATCGTAACTTTTGTGCAGGGCGTCATCCTGTTTAGAATAAAAACCGAACGGGATGGTCGGTCACTGGGCCGGGCATGGCACGAACAACTGCAAAAGGTTCTGCCGGGCCTGGCCGACAAATCCCGCCAAGCGTCCTTAAACCCACCGGACAACCAGGTCATTTTCTGGGAAACCACGGACGATCTCGAACAAATCCACGATCAGATCAACCGGCTGTTGCGCAATATGACCACGCCCTTATCCGGCGGACCGTTCCCCGGCATCGTCATCCAGCGCGAAAGCGGGAATCGGCCACCGGCCATGCCAGCGCCCGGCCGCGATCTGAACCAGCTCCAGCGGGAAATTGAGCAAATCTTTAAGGACGCCTATAACGAAAGCCAACAGAACACTTTGTTGTCGCGGTTCGACCGTGGCTGGGACATGGTCCCTTCGGCCGCGGCCATGAATATCGAGGATCAGGGTAGTAATTATGTGGTCACGGTCGCCCTACCGGGGTATGACAAGCAGGGAATCAAGATCAGCCTGGAAGGTCATCTGTTGATCATTGATGCCGCCCAGACATCCCACACACCGGCCACAGCAACCCGGACCCGGACACACGGGGGCCAGTTCCACACGCAGATCATGATGCCGGAAAATGCCAAAGGCACCGGGGTACAGGCCGCGTACGAACATGATGTGCTCTGCGTGCACATTCC
>JAPLSY010000027.1 GCA_026398415.1 Kiritimatiellota bacterium
CATCTCTTTGCTGTTGAGGCTGAGCAGAACGGTGCCGCCCTCAGGCAGGCGCTGCCTGGCCGCCTCCTGCGCCTTGTAGAAGGCCATGCCGAATGAATCGGCCATGCCCAGCACCTCGCCGGTAGACCTCATCTCGGGCCCCAGCACCGGGTCGACCTCGGGGAACATGTTGAACGGGAAGACGGCCTCTTTGACACCGTAATGCGGTATGATGCGATGTCTCAGTCCCAGGTCCTTGAGTTTCTTGCCCAGCATGAGCTGTGTGGCTATGCGGGCCATGGAGACATTGCAGACCTTGGAAACCAGTGGCACGGTCCTGGACGCCCTGGGATTGGCCTCCAGGACGTACACGATATCCTGCGCGATGGCGTACTGCATGTTCATGAGGCCGACTACGTTGAGCTGCCCGGCTATTTTAGCCGTGTAGTCGTTAATGGTTTTCATGTGCTTTTTTGCGATGCTAACCGGCGGGATGATGCAGGACGAATCGCCGGAATGTATGCCGGCCAGCTCTATGTGCTCCATGATGGCGGGTACGAAGGTATCGGCGCCGTCGGCTACGGCGTCGGCCTCTGCCTCGATGGCGTTCTCAAGGAACTTGTCGATCAGGATGGGCCGGTCGGGCGTCACACCCACCGCCGCGGCGACGTATTCCCGCAGCATCTCCTCGTCATGCACTACCTGCATGCCCCGCCCCCCCAGCACGTACGAGGGCCGCACCATAAGGGGATAGCCGATGCGGCCGGCAACCTTGAGGGCCTCCTCTATGTCAATGGCCATTCCGGACTCGGGCATGGGTATATGCATCTTGATCATCATATCCCTGAACCTGCCGCGGTCCTCTGCCAGGTCGATTACCTCGGGCGTGGTGCCGAGTATCTTAACGCCGCACTGGCTCAGTTCCGCGGCTATATTGAGCGGTGTCTGGCCGCCGAACTGCACTATCACGCCCTCGGGCTTCTCCTTGTCGTAGATGCTGAGCACGTCCTCCACGGTGAGCGGCTCGAAGTACAGCTTGTCGGAGGTATCGTAGTCGGTGGATACGGTCTCGGGGTTGCAGTTGACCATGATGGTCTCGTATCCCTCGTCCCTCAACGTAAAGGCGGCGTGCACGCAGCAGTAGTCGAACTCTATGCCCTGCCCGATGCGGTTGGGCCCGCCGCCCAGCACCATGACCTTCTTGCGGCTGCTGCTCTGCGTTTTATCGGGCGCGTTGTACGTGGAGAAGTAATAGGCCGCGTTCTCCACTCCGCTGACTGGGACGGGCTCCCAGGCCTCCTTCATGCCCAGGTCCAGCCTCTGTTGCCGGATAGACTTCTCGGGCACACCCAGTATCTGGGCCAGGTATTTGTCGGCGAACCCGTCCTTCTTGGCCCGCCTGAGCAGGTCGTCCGGCAGGGGCTTGCCCTTGAATGCCAGCACCTCTTCTTCGATCTCGACTAACTCCTTCATCTGCTGGATGAACCATTCCTTGATATAGGTCAACTCGAAGAGGTCCTTTACGCCGGCGCCCTTGCGCAGCGCTTCGTACATGATGAACTGCCGCTCGCTGGAGGGCTCCTTGAGCATATCCATCAGCTCGCCCAGCGTTTTCTTGTTGAAATCCCTGGCGAATCCCAGGCCGTGACGGCCCGATTCGAGCGACCTGATGGATTTCTGCAGGGCCTCCTTGTAGTTCTTGCCGATGCTCATGACCTCGCCCACGGCGCGCATCTGGGTGCCCAGCTTGTCCTGTACGCCCCGGAATTTCTCGAAGGCCCAGCGCGCGAACTTGACTACCACGTAATCACCGGAGGGCGTGTATTTTTCAAGCGTGCCATCGCGCCAGTAAGGAATTTCGTCCAGCGTCAGGCCCGCGGCCAGCATGGAGGAAACCATGGCGATTGGGAACCCCGTGGCTTTTGAGGCCAGCGCGGAAGACCGCGACGTGCGCGGATTGATCTCGATGATGACTACCCGGCCGGTTTTGGGATCGTGCGCGAATTGGATGTTGGTGCCGCCAATGACCTGGATGGCCTCGACGATTTTGTAGGAGAAGTCCTGAAGTTTCTTCTGCAGCTCGGGACTGATCGTCAGCATCGGCGCCACGCAGTAGGAATCGCCGGTGTGAATGCCCATGGCGTCCACGTTTTCGATGAAGCAGACGGTGATCATCTGGTTCTTGGCGTCGCGGACGACTTCCAACTCCAGTTCTTCCCAGCCGAGGACGGATTCCTCGATCAGGATCTGGCCGACGAGGCTGGCGGCAATACCGCGACTGGCGACCGTGCGCAATTCATCCGCGTTGTAAACCAGGCCGCCTCCGGTGCCGCCCATGGTATAAGCCGGGCGGATGACCACGGGGTAGCCCAATTCGCCGGCGATCTTTTCGGCCTCCGGCACGCTATAGGCCGGCGCGCTTTTGGGCATGTCAATGCCCAGTTTTTTCATCGTTTCCTTGAAGGCGATGCGGTCCTCGCCGCGCTCAATGGCATCCACCTGGACGCCGATGACCTTCACGTTGTATTTTTCGAGCACGCCGGCCTTGGATAATTCGGAGCTGAGGTTGAGCCCCGTCTGCCCGCCCAGGTTGGGCAGGAGCGCATCGGGGCGCTCCTTGGCGATGATTTCGGTCATACGCGCTAAGTTCAATGGCTCGATGTAGGTCGCGTCGGCCATGCCGGGATCGGTCATGATCGTGGCTGGATTTGAATTGACCAATACGATCTGGAAGCCCAGTTTGCGCAGGGCCTTGCAGGCCTGGGTGCCGGAATAATCGAATTCACAGGCTTGCCCGATCACGATCGGCCCGGATCCGATGATCATCACTTTATGAATGTCAGTGCGCTTTGGCATTGTAGTCCTTTATGATAAAGATTAACCGCTGGTCATGCAGGTCTGCTGGGGAGAGATTATTAGCGGTTTGGGCAGCGGAAGGCAAGCCCTTACGCGTGATGGCGGAAAGTGTACGGTTTGGATTTAACCATGCCTTCGCGGCCGAGCGCGGCGCGTTGAATACCAAGCTTTTCCAGCACCTGGTCGGTGGTGCGGAAATGGCATTTGGCCGTTTTGAGCAGGATGCTTGCGCCATGCTGTTTGACCAAATCCTCGGCCGCCGCCTTGACCTGGTCGGAGGCGCCCTTTGGAAACTTTTGGCTGTAATCCTTGTGCAATTTATCCAGTGCGTTGAGGAACGCCGCGCGCGCCAGGATGGAGGCCGCCGCCACGGCCACGTCCGCCTCGGCCCGGTGCCGCTGGACTAGTTCCACCTTGCGGCCGCGCGTCATCAGCGCCCGTTTAACCTGCTCCTTGTCGCCAAACTGATCGGAAATGGCGCGCGGGCACCCCGGCACCTGCTCAAGCAGGTTTTCGATGGCGCGGGCGTGGCCCCAGGAAAGCATGGCATTGACACTGCGGAATTTAGCGTACAGCCGGTTATAGGCTTGCGGGCCGATCATCACGATGCTGAACCGCTTGCCCAGGAGACTGCGGATATCCCGGGCCAGTTGATGGGCTTTCTTGTCACTGGATATATTCTTGCTGTCCTTCACGCCCATGGCCAGCATGGTTTTGGCTAGCTCCTTGTCCGCGTAAGCGCCGGCGATGACCAGCGGGCCGAAGAAATCACCCTTGCCGCTTTCATCAATGCCCATGTGGGGAGAATAGGCTTCCGGATTGAGCATTTCCTCATATCCCACACCGACGTGTCCCAGCACCTTGGGCTCCAGCACATAGGTCACGAATTCCTGCGCCGCGCGACCCTGGACCAGGCACTTGCCGCTCTGGTAAAGGATGATCTTGCATGTGTCGGTTTCCGCCGCAACCTGGGCATAGGGAACCACGATGGGACGGTAGTTACCGGACTGCAGGACCTCGGTGAGGAGGATTTGCTGGTCCTCCGTCAGCGGATAGGTGAACGAGGTTTTAAGAGGGGTATCCATGATAAAAGGAAGTCAGTAGTCAGAATATCAGAATGCATAGGAATTCCAGTCCGGGTAGCCGCGCCCGCCCGCCTGCAACGCTATGCGTAGCATTGCGGGCAGGTGAGGGCGTGGACTCGTCCGGCCTGCCCACCATAGCCCCTGGGGCGGCGGCGGGTGGCCACGGCGTTACCGCCGCGGCTACATGAAATAGTTACCGAAAGTATGCGATACAATATTATCTGTGCTGCCTACGGTCCACAGTCCACGGTCATTCTTGGCCTATTGATACAGCGGCCCCAGTTTTTCGCACACCCGGAAATCGTCGCCGCCGAACCGGTCCCACAAGGTCGGCCGGAAGATCTGATCGGACGGGACATTGTGCATGTCCACCGGAATCCGGAGCATGGCGTTGAGCGTCAGGAGATCCGCGCCGATGAGGCCGAACGAATTGGCGTCGTGATTTGGACCGATGCGGTTCATATATTCGAACGAAGACATGCCGCGCGGTGCCCAGTAGGTTTCCGGCCAGGTGGGATCGGTTACCTTGCTGACGTGGTCCGCCACATCTTTCGGAAGTTCGATGGTTTCGCCTTCGACCACGGAAAAGGTCAACTGGTCGCCCACAACATTGTAACGGTAGGCGGTCATGGGGATGCCGCCGGGTGTCCGGTAATGGCTGGAAAGGCCGTCGCCAGGGAAGTATTCCAGGGCCGCGTGCATATAGGTGGTGCCTGCACAAGCTGCGCGCATGAGTTTGTCCTGGATGGTTTTATCGGAGCGTATAGCTTCGGCCACGTCCTGGATAGGCATGGTCTTGCCGCCTTTGACGAGCGCGGCGATGTCCAGGGCATAGTCCAGGGCGCCGGCGCCGGAATTGCGTTTGTCAATGAAGCCGTTGGGCGCAATCTTGCTGATATTCTTGCCGGTGGCCTTCCGGATGCTTTCCACGGTCCAGTTGGTACGGATATCGGCAAATAACTGCGGCAACCCGGTCAGCAGGTTGGCGGCCAGCATGCCGATTCCGTTTTTGGAATCGTTTTCCGTGGCCACGAGATAAGCCGACCGGAACCCGTTCCAATCGAAGGAACTGTTGAGGATTGATTCGGTCACGTCGAAGTTCGGGTACAGGTCGGTCCACTGCCGCTGGCCCTGGGTGCCGGCCAGGATGGCGTTGGCGCCCTGGGCGCGCTCGACATCGGCCTTGAACCCCTGGGCTTTGCCGATTTTCTCGTCCGCCAGTTTCGCGTTGCCGATCATCAGGTCGCGCGTAATCATCGTCATGAGGATGCACAGGCGCAAAAGCTCGTCGGGCGGGTTGGGACGCGCGCCTTCGCCGAACGCAAACTTGAAATTTTGCTTCATGAATTTGAAGGCCCGGTCCAGCTCGGCGTGGTCGTAAAAGCTCTGGTCGATGCGGCCCTTGACGGCCACCATATCTACCGAGACCGTGCCCATGCCTAAGTAATTGAGCATGATATTGCGGCGGACGTCGGAACCGATGATGCCCATGGAGACGCCGCCCAGGGATAGGTAGTTTTTCCCGCGCATTTCGGCCACGGCGGCGGCACAGCGGGCGAACCTCAGGATGCGTTCGGCGACGTAGGGCGGCAGGTCGCCATCCTCGGCTTCGAGATCGGGGTTATAGATCGAAAAGATCGGGCGCATCTTTTCATCCATGGCCGCGCAAAACGCCTTGAGCCATACCGCGCCCGGGCGGTTGGTCTGGTTAAGTCCGTAAGCGGCCTGCAACCATTCGCTGGAGCCCAAGCCCTGGCAGGCGCTCATGAGCTCGTCGCTGTAGGACCAGGAACGGCTGACCCAGATGTTGGCGCTGACGCCTTCCCTGGTGTACAATTCCTGGGCGCGCGCGCCGGTGCGCGGGCCGTATACGATTTCCGGCGCCACCACCACGCGGACGCTCGTGCCGTCGGGCAGTTTTACGTGCCGGCGGATGAGGCTGCTGACTTTTTCCACCATGCGCCAGGTGCCGGCCACGTTGCTTTCATAGGCGCCCGTGCGGCCATCGGCCACGGGTGTAATGGCAATCGTCGGCACATGGCCGACCAGCGACCGGCTGGAGGGCGCGAAGCCCCGTTTGGCCTTCGACAAGGCTGCAAAATCAACACGCTCCGTAGATCCGGCTGCACTCATGGCGCCCTCCTCGATATGGATTTGAAATATGGTTGACAAGCGCGCACTTTACTTGCAAGCTTTCGAAGATTCAAGGTTTTTCAGCGAAGCAGAAAGATCTGAGCTCTTCATCCAAATCAGAAGTCATCAGTAAAGGAGCACACTTATTTATGCCAACGATCGAAACCGTTCCATACCGGGGCTGGAAGCACAACATTCGGCTGACCAATGGCCAGGTTGAACTGATCGTCACCCAGGATGTCGGACCGCGCATTGTGCGCTTTGGCTTCATCGGGGCCCAGAACGTATTCGGCGAATTTCCGGAGCAGCTGGGCGGCGCCGGCGAGAAGGAATGGATGATCCGCGGCGGACACCGGCTTTGGATTGCGCCGGAAGCAAAACCGAAATCTTATGAATTGGACAACACCCCGGTCGCCATCCGTAAAATTCCCGCCTTCGCCCCTGGGGCTACGGCGGGCAAGTCCGGCGGTATCTGCGCGGCCCAGGTTCCGGGTCCGCTCACACGCGTACAGAAGACGATGGATATTACCCTGGCCGATCATCGGAATGAAGTAACGGTCGTGCACCGGCTGACGAATAAAGGCAGCCGAGCCATTACCCTGGCGCCCTGGGCGCTGACGGTCATGGCCAAGCGCGGCGTGGCTATCATTCCACTACCGAAAAAAATTCTCCATACCGATCGTCTGACCCCCAACCAGAACTGGAGCATCTGGGGCTATACGGATTTCAGCGATCCGCGCTGGACCTTGGGCGCGCGGTATATCCTATTCCGCCAGGATCCGAAGCGCGGGCCCAACAAGGTG
This sequence comes from Kiritimatiellota bacterium, assembly GCA_026398415.1. GTDB lineage: Bacteria > Verrucomicrobiota > Kiritimatiellia > JAAZAB01 > JAAZAB01 > VSJD01. The sequence continues at coordinate 6,857 of JAPLSY010000027.1, forward strand.
GGCATTGCGCACCGGCCGGGCTGGATCGGCTATTGGCGGAAAGAAACGCTGTTCGTCAAGCGGTTTGTGTTTCAGGAAGGCGCCACCTACCCGGATAACGGCGTGAATTTCGAGACGTTTGCCAACGAGCGTCTTCTCGAAGTGGAAAGCCTGGGACCCCTGGTAACGCTTCGTCCCGGTCAGACCGTCTGCCATACGGAAAACTGGGCGCTCCACCGCGGGGTCAAAGCCTGCCGTACCGAAGCCGATATTGACAAATACGTGGCGCGGCTGGTAACTAGATAGTACATGAAATTACCAGCCTAAGATCGTGCGGCATGGAGATAATCTGACTCAGAGGAGGACAAGACCATGATGGAAGCTGTAAGTAACATCGGCTGGGCGGTGATCTTTGCGGTGGTCGGCGGACTGGTCGGTATAGTCCTGATGATGATTGCCGCGGTGATGATCCCCAAGCTGCTGGATCGGCTAACTCCGACTATTGACGAGGATAAGGAGATGGCCCGGGGGAACCGAGCCGTGGCGGAGTACTTCGGCCGTGTTGTTTCTGCCTGCATAATCGGCATGAGTATTGTCATCGCCGCCGCTATCCTGGGCGGCATTCTTGCCGGGTTGCTGTGAAGGCACAGACAAGCCGTCGAAGCTTTCCATGAACTGCCGATATGAATTCAGTCTCCTGGTCCTCCTGACGAGCGCCATTTTTGCGTCGCTCGTTGCACCCTCCGTGCTCTTTGCCCGCGGTGGCGGCGGATGCTTCCTGCCCGATACGCCGATCTGTAAAGCCGACGGCACGGAAGTGCCGATCTCGCAGATTCAACCCGGAGATTGCTTGCTGGCTTTCACACCGGAAGACCAGGTTGTGACCGCGGTGGTCCAGCGGGTTTTGACCCATGACGTGGATGAGTATTGCGTCGTGCGGACAGAATCAATCGTCCTGCGCGTTACCCCCGAACATCCCTTCTATGTCGGGAGCGGCACGTTCAAAACACTGGAGGCGTTGCAGGTCGGCGATGAAGTGTATGTTTTCGATGGGCATGGGCTGAGCCCCCAGCGCATTGTGAGCTTGGAAATGGTTCGGGCGGCGGTTCGCGTTTACAATCTGCAGACCGATTCGCCCAACACTTTTTTTGCCAATGGCGTTGCTGTGCATAACAAGGGCGGTGGTGGCGGTGGTGGCTCCCACGGCGGCGGTGGTTCCCATGGCGGCTCGCATTCTTCCGGCGGCGGATCAGGTGGCAATGGGGATCCCCGCGTGTTCTTGGTCTTCTTTGGTCTTTTCGTTGGCGTAATCATTATCGCCAAAATCTTGGAAAAAAAGAAAGGCAGAGGCGAAGATCTTGACTTCGTCTATAGTCCATCCAAGGTAGCCGGGAAAGCCGATAAGACCCTCAAACTCCTCCAGTTCCTGTCCCGGCAGGATCCGAGCATGGCGCCGGACATCCTGCGCGAACAAGCCAGAGCCACTTTCTTGAAACTCCAGGAATGCTGGCAGGCCCGCGATTATGGGCCGATGAAGCCGCTCATGATGAGCGATCTCTACGCCGACCACTGCCGGCAAATTGCCGGCATGGTTCGCAACCACGAAATCAACATGATTGACCAACTCAAGGTGGACCGGGTTGACCTCGTGAACGTACGTTACCCGTTCAAGGAAGACCAGCGGGAATTCACGGCGCTCATCACGGCCACGGCCCTCGATTACTACCTTGATGATCGCACCCGGAAACGGCTCCGCGGCGATAGGGCACCGGCCCAATTCCAGGAGTTCTGGACCTTCCAGCGCCAAGGGAAGGCCTGGTCCCTTCGCGAGGTCGAGCAGTCCCGCGAATCGGATGCCCTGAAAGAAGACAACTTCTTTGAGCAGTTCACCGACACGGGTCTCGACCAGATCTACGGCGACACGGCACGGAAAAATGGCGCGGCGGGCCCGTGGCTGGAGAAAAACGTTGCAGTCAAGGAAACCCGCGTCGAGCGCATGCTCAATTTTCTCGTTCAGACAGATAAGATCTGGAATCGGCAGACGATGCTGGAAACGACGCGAAAAGTTTTCCTCGAACTGATGGCCGCGTGGGAAACGGGCGATGCCAGCAGTGTTCCCGATGCCGACCTGTTTCCCGACCTAACCGCCGATCTCCGTAAGCAGATCGAGGCGAACCATGTCGCGGGACTCACACTGGAGTTTCGTAATCTCTGTGTCCGCAAGGTGGAGTTGATCCTGGTGCGCAACTTCAACGACAAGCGTCAGGATGAATTTGTGGCGCGTGTCCGGGCGCATGCCCAGCGCGTGGTGCGGCGGCAGGACTCCGTGCTCCGGCAAGACGGGGACGTGATGCCGTTCGAGCAGTTCCTCACGCTGGGCCGGTTGGACGATCGCTGGAAGTTAAAGGAGATCCTGCTGTCCGCGGATGCTCAGGGCCTGATTGCGCAGGAGAACCTCGATCAGGACTCCAATCTACAGCAACTCCAATGGTACTATCAGCATAAGCGGGCGATATGACCTGGATCCCTGCGACGGATACAGGCGTGGCGGGATTATTGCCCGAGGATGCGGCCCATCTCGTCATGTCCGGGTCAGGCGTTGGCGTCCCAGCGCAATGATACCGCTCCCCAGGATCAGTACCCATAACGTGCCTTTCGCATAATCCACGGCCACCGGCTTTTTCATGTCGGGAAATAATTGCCAGACACCTTCCAAAACCCGTTCGATGCGGGGCTGCGTGCTCGCCAGGGGTAGGGCGTTGCCAAACCAACGGCGGGGATGCGCGCTATTGTAAAAACCAATGCCTATACTGAGGCCCATGCACAGCAAGACGATTATCAGAACAGTTCGTGTCCTGACGAATGCCAGTGCCACAGTGGAAGCGATAACCAGCAGCGGTATTACCGGCAGCCAATAGCGCAGGGGCGCCACCGGACCACCGGTCCACACGGGGAACAGGCCGGAGACCAGCCAATGGGCCGTTACCAATGCCGTGAGCCATCCGCCGATTTTACGATTTTTGCGCCATAGGAGCACTAATCCGCCCAAGGCAATCAGCGCGGCGGGCCAATAGACGAATAACCCGTCCGTGCGATCCACCAGCAGGCCGAGCCATCCGCCGCATAGCCCCGTTTTTATTGAAAGCGCGCCATGATCCGTAACGGGATAAATCACCCGGTGCAGCGAATAGTAATATGCGCCTTGCAAGCTCAACGTCACAAGCACGGGAATGAGCAACGCTGTCAAGGTCGCAAAGGACCCGCGGCGCCATTGGACCACGCCCGCCGCTACCAGCAGGGCGGCCAGCAGGTAATATTTATCGTGCAGCCACGGTAATGCGGCCACGGCCAGTCCTGTGCCCAGCGCGCGCCAGACCGGCGGCCCTGCCGACATGAACAACATCCGCACGGCGAACATGAGCAGAAGTGCAGAGGCAAGTTCAGTGTAGATTTGTGTCGTATAAAGCAGGATCGGAACGGAAAAACCACCGGCCAGGGCCCCCGCCAGCGCCGCCATCCGGTTGCGGGTCAATTCGTATCCGGCCAAAAACATCTGTTGCACCAGCAGCGCTCCGATCAAGCACAAACACCACACACATAAGAGGCGAATATGTCCGTCCCAGGCCAGGCCGGCACGGTAGGCCGGCGCCAGCAGGATGGGCAGGCCGATGCGCACGATCGGATAGCGTTTTTGCGCCCAGAATTCGGGAGTAGCCGCTTCGCCCCGGCCAAGTTTCAGGTTACGCTGGAATCCGTATTGTGCCGGCGTCACGTCGCGATTCCAAAACTCCAGAAACCCGTGTTCCTCCAGGTCGTGGTAGAAATTGTAATCCAAACGCAGAGCTATCGAACGCGTAGTGAGCAGATACCACGGCTCGTCGCCGCCAAATAGGAACGAGCGTTCGGCACTCGAACGATATTCGTTCCGCACGAGATATCGGCTCTGTTCGAGATAGACCGCCAAGGCAATGGCAAACACGAGAAAACCAAGGCCCATCACCCACGGGCCATTCCTTCGGGCGCCTGTGGTGTGCGTGGCGGAGTTGTCGTATGGTTCTTCCGGCATAATTTAATATGGCCGCAGGTAATTGGGGTTGCCCGTATTGTCGGCCGAGGATGTTTACCCGCCCAGGATGCGGCGGCCTTCGTCGAGGAAGATGCCCTGGAGATTCATCTTGAGCTGTTCGGGACTGGGGGAGCAGGCCATGCCGTTTTTTTCGGTGACGATCCCGCTCTTGATCATCTTGAGCAATGCCTGGTTGAAGGTTTGCATGCCGTCTTCCGTGCCGGTCTCGATGGCCGCCTGCAAGGTTTCCAATTTATTTTCCGAGATCAGCTTGCGCACGGTGGGCGTGTTGACCATGATTTCCACGGCCGCCATTACCCCGCCTTGCTTGGCCGGCACCAGCCGCTGGCACAGCACGGCCGCCAGGTTGCCGGCAAGCGTCATGCGGACCTGGTCACGTTCGTTGTTGGGAAAGAAATCGAGAATCCGGTGCACCGACTGGGCCGCCGTGTTGACGTGCAGGGTCGAGAGCACCAGGTGGCCGGTCTCCGCCGCGCTGAGCGCCACGGAAAGACTGATGGAATCGCGCATTTCGCCGATCATGATGACGTCAGGGTCCTGTCGCATAACGTGCTTGAGCGCCGCATGGAACGACGGCGTATCCAGACCCACCTCCCGCTGGGTAATGACCGACTGGATGTCCGTGAAAATATATTCCATCGGGTCTTCCACGGTAATGATCCGGCAACGCTGAAGGCGGTTGACACAGTCAAGCAAGGCCGCCAGCGTCGTGGACTTACCCGAACTCGTGGCGCCGCACAGCATGATGATGCCGCTGTCCTTCAGGGCCAGGCTCTCCAGGATGGGCGGCAGGTGCAGTTCCTCAATGGTGGGGATACGGGTTTTCACGTAGCGGAATGCCAGGGTCGGGATATGGCGCGACATGAACACATTTACCCGAAAGCGGCCCACCTCGTCCTCGTAATGCGAAAAGTCCATTTCCAAGTCGGGTTCCGACTTGTTTTTAAGATGCGCCGGCAGGATATCCTGGACAGTGCGCGTAAGGTCATCGCCGCTGAGCTTGGGCAAGCCGCTTTCCAACAGGGTGCCGCGTACGCGGAAGAACGGCTGGGCATTGGCCTTCAGATGCACATCGGAAGCATCCATTGCGACTGCTTTGGCTAAAATGTCATGAACGATGGACATGATCTTAAATTGCGGATTTTTAATTTCGGATTGATCTCAAGTTAGGCCGCCAAGGGCGGCAACTATAATACTGGATTCCCGATCAAGTCGGGAATGACAAGCGAAGGTTTACCAATTTTGTCATTCCCGCGAAAGCGGAAATCCAGAATACGCATCGCTTTGAATTTCCTTATCATACATTTCTGATTTTCCGCCTCAGGCGGATCTGCCTATGGCATGACAAATCGGCAATCAGCAATCCCAAATCGGCAATGCTTCTCAGCCCGGTTCCTGCTGGACGGTGATATACTGGGATGGTCCCATGCCGAACAGCCGATAAGTTCCGCCGAACTGCTCCAGGAAGTGCACGGAATAACTGCGCCAGAACACGAACACGGGCAGGAGCATAACCGTTCCCACATAGGGAATTAACACCGTACAACAGAGCAGGCAACAGGCCAGCATCACCACGGTGGAAATCACCAGCGTCAAGACGAGCCGGAATAAAAGATACAGCACAAACACCCCGACATGGGCCTTGAAAATGTCGAGGAACAGGCCCCAGGCGGTCATTACGCGGCAGGAGCGCAGGATCATGAGCGGGACGACAAAATCATGCAAAAACGCCAGCAGGCATCCAAGGACGAGCATATAGCTCATAAAAAAAATGACGCCCAGCAGGATTGCACTCAGGGCATTGATCCCGAAATTGTGTCGTCCGATGTCCGGCCAGGCCACGAACAGGAGCAGAAGCCCGAGGGTGGCCAGGACGGCCAGCGCGGCGATACCGAAGCAGATGGAAAACAAAAACAGCGAATTGCCCTGGCGACTGAAACGGCGCCAGGGTACCTGGATTTCCGCGCGGTTATTGAGCACGTTATCCAGGAACATGAATTTACCGCGGCAACTAACCCAGGCTATAACCAGTGTGACTGCCAGGATGAAGATCGCTATCCCGGTTCCCACCGAAATTACCAGGGCCAAATGGGCATGCATCCAGGCCAGCGCCTTGTGGCCGGCGGGCGAATCGAACGCGTTGTTCGGCATCAGGTTAAAGTTCGGTGCAAATCCTTCGGTCAGCGACGCCAGCCACGCTGTAAAGCCAAGCCCCAGCCATTTAATCAAATCAAACGGTGCAAACAATACCTGCCGGACCGTGCCCAGCGCCTTGCCCACAGGTTCAACAACGGAGATATGTGCCATGATAGTCTCCTTAATACGGCTTTAGGCTGTAGACTATAGGCTATTAGGAAGAGGTCGTTTTCGTGCTGTACGTTCACTTCATGCCGGCGATTTGAGACAGCCAATTCCTGTCATCTTTCCTAATAGCCTATTCGCCTGGGCGAAGCGCTTCGGCGGAGCCCGGCAGCCTTCCGCCGAAGGCGGATCCGCCTATGGCGGAAAACAGCTTCAGCCTTGGCTATGCGAATAGTCACGTTCCATGATAAGCTTACCTGCGGCGCTTGCAAGATTGTTTTTTGCGTCGCGCAGGGCCGTTGCCAGGGGCGTACCCGGCGGCGTCACGGCCACGCAGCGTGCAATGCCGATCGTTTGCAAGTTAAGACCCTCGGCCACCGAACCGCCCAGGGCGATGACCGGCTTGCCGAGCGCCTGTGCCATCCGTGCCACAAACGCGGGCACCTTGCCTAAAGCCGTTTGTTCATCGAGTCGGCCTTCGCCGGTAATTATCAGGTCGGCCTGCATTATGGCTTCTTCCAGCCGGTTTTGCCGGGCCACCCAGGCGGCGCCGTTTAAGAGCGTTGCGTCGAGGAACGCGACGCAGCCGGCGCCCAATCCGCCCGCCGCGCCGCCGCCGGGCCGCGTGGCGATGTCCTTGCCCAGGTCGCGCTGTACGATTGTCGCCCAGTGCGCCAGGTTCGATTCCAGTCGTTCGACCTCGGCGGGGGTGGCGCCCTTTTGCGGAGCGAACACGCGCGCCGCGCCGCTCGGGCCCAGTAACGGATTTTGAACATCGATCAGACAGGTAAAACGCGTATCCTTCAGGCGTTGATCCGCAGTGCCTGTTTCGATGTGCGCCAGATTACCCAGTGCCCCGCCACCTTCAGGCAGAGACCGGGCGGACGCAGTCAGCAGATGAAATCCCAGGGCGGTGGCCATGCCGCACCCGGCATCCACCGTGGCACTGCCGCCCAAGCCCATGACAATATGCCGGCAACCGCGGTCGAGCGCGGCGCGGATGAGGAGCCCCGTGCCGGCGGTGGACGTTACCAGCGGCCGGTATTCCTCCGGTCCCCGCAACCGGGCCAGTCCGGAAGCCAAAGCCATTTCAATGACCGCAAATTCCGGGGTCAACAGCCAGGCAGCCTTCAGCGCCCGGCCAAGCGCGTCGCAGGTCGCGGTCTCGATCCGTTCGGTCGCGGGCGCGTCGGCAAGCACCTCGACAAGTCCGTCGCCGCCATCGGACATGGGGATGATGTCCGTGATCGTATTCGGACGGGCGGCGCGGAACCCAAGCGCAATGGCTTCACCGACCGCCCGCGCGCCCAGGCAATTTTTAAAGCTGTTGGGAGCAATGAGAATGCGCATGTTAATCTTAGCCAAATATTTTACCCGCGAAACACGCGAAAGAACGCGAAAATGTTGAACCTGAGTTGCCGCGAAGAAAAATAAGGGAATGGATGGTTGTTTTGCGTTTTACCAAGACAAAGATTGCGGATATCTGAAAAGTCGTCTTTTTTAGCGTCCTTTCGCGTGTTTCGCGGGCGATCAGTGTTTAACATTCACCGCATCCGCGCCATCATGAACAGCCCGGACGAGGCGAAAACCAGGTTGGGCAGCCAGGCGCTGACCAACGGCGTCAGCATCTGGTTCTTACCCAGCCACTGGCCGAACGTCATCAGGAAATAAAACGCGAAAAATGTCAGAAGCGCGATAATGACGCCGACCAGCGCGCCTTTGCGCGCCGCACGTACGCCGCAGGGGATCCCGAAGAGCGTTACGACCAGGCAGGTCCACGGCATGGCCAGGCGGGAATGCATGTCCACGGTGATGCGGGCATTTGTTTTTTCGGAAAGATTTTCGTGGTCGCGCATGAATTTCCAGAGGTCCCGGGATGAAAGGAAGATCGGGTCCTTCACTTCGTGCAAAAAATCGTCGGGTGTTTCCGCCCAGTCGGTCATTTGCCGCTGGGATTCGGTGACCACCGGTCCGACGGGGTTGTTGTAGAAATCATGTTTCTGGATCGTGACTTTGAACAGCCACCAGCGGCCGTCATAAAACTTGCCTTCCTCGGCGTGGATCGTATCGAGGTCAGACCCGTCCGGGCGCTGTTGGACAATTTTGATGCCTTGCATATCGTGGGTGGTCAAGTCGAATTTACTGATGGCCCAGATGCGGTGTTGCTCCTCGTTGTTCATGGTCAAGTTCAATGCGTAGCGCGTGGAGAGATCGTTGCCCTTTTTTTGTCGCTGGATAAACTGGTCGGCCCAATAGCTGGACCAGGGCGCCACGGTTTCCTGGAGCCCCATGATCAACAGGCTGAAAAATAACCCCACCAGCAGGATAGGGATGGTCAGCCGCATCAGGCTGACCCCGCTGGCGCGCATGGCGGTCAGCTCATTGTTCTTGGATAGTTGCCAAAGACTGTAAAGCAGACCCAGGAGCAGGGAAATGGGAACGATATAGACCAGCATAGCCGGAAAAATATAGAAATAATACCGCATGATCTGCAGGAACGGCGTCCGGGCGTCAATGAAATCGGAGAGATGGTCGAACAGGTCGAAGACGACAAACAGCATGCAGAACGTGAGCAGGCAATATGCCGTCGGCACGAAGAAATTGCGCAAGATATATTTGTCAATCAGTTTCATGGGTCGGTCCATGGTGCCTGGCGCGTGGAATCTGAATACGGCAAAGATAGATTAAGGCGAACCCATCGGTTGTCAAGCGGGTTCGGGGCAGGCCGGTAATGTGCGTGGAATTGACATCCCGGCCCTTTTTTGACACATTCCCGCCATAAAAAGGCTTTATCAGGGCGGTTTCAATGGGCGGATACCCGTGCCGTCCGAAAAGCGATTGCCTATCAGTCATGGTGGAGAAGTGTTATCATGAAGCAGAGCAAGTCAGTTGCCAAATTGTCTGTGGGGATCGCACGGCGTTGCATCACGCCGCCCCGTCCGGTGTTCCAGAGCGGGTACGAGCGCAGTGCGAAATCCGAGGGCATCTACCAGCAGCTCCACGCGCGGGCACTGGTGCTCGAGGATGCAAAACGTGACCGCATCGCGATTCTCACCGCGGAGCTGCTCGACTTCAGTCAGCCGCTCGTCGATACTATCAAGGCCGGGGTGAAAAAGCGGCTCGGGCTTGACGAGAGCCAGATGCTGTTGTCCGCATCGCATACGCACTGCGGTCCGGTCGTGGACGACCAGATCTCCCACCTCTATCCCGAAGTGGACATGGAATATGTGCGTTGGCTCGGCCAGACTTGCATCGACACGATCTGCGACGCGGCGCAGGAACTGAAGCCGGTCACGGCGCAGTTCGCAACCGGGGTGGCAGTGTTCGGGATCAATCGGCGCCGGCCCGACCTGCCGGACTGCCCGATGCTGCCGAATCCGAGTGGCCGTTGCGATCCCGAGGTGGCCATCCTGAAACTGGCACAACCCGGCGGGGACCCGGTGGCGATCCTGTTCTCGTACGCCTGTCATCCCACCGTCATGGGTGGGCAGATCATTGGCGGCGACTATCCGGGCCACGCGCAACTGCAGCTCGAAATGGAGTTCCCGGGCGCCAATGCCATGTTCCTTGCCGGGTGCTTCGGCGATGTGCGGCCGCGCATGATTAACGCGAAGGGTTCCTTCAGCAGCGGGTCGGTCGACGACGTGCGCGCCATGGGGCGCGAGTTGTCGCTGGCGGTCATTGCGGGTCTGACCGGCACGGTGCGTGACGTCACCGGCCCACTCCTGCATCGGATTGAGACGGTGCAGTTACCGTACCAGAAGCCGTTGACAAGAGCTGAGTTCAAGAAGGTGGTAAAGCGCGACCAGGGGTACGAGGGCAAGTGGGCCAAGGCCATGCTGGCGCGGCTTAAGAAGGACGGCAAGCTGCCGACGTCGCGGCCGGCGACCGTGCAGGTGCTCGGTATCGGTCCATTCCGGCTTGTGGCGTTCAACGACGAGATGTGCGTCGGCTACCAGTTGAAGGTGAAGAAGGGACTGGCGCCGGCACCCGCGCTGGTGGCCGGCTACTGCGGGTGCTTGCGTTCGTACGTGCCCACGGCCGACCTGATTCCGCAGGGCGGGTACGAGGTGCGCACGAACATTCACCTGTACCTCGAACCCGCGCCGCTGGCGCTGAAGACGGAGAAGATTCTGATCTCGACCGCACTGCGCTTGGCCGGCGCGAAGCGGGGCAATATCTAAATATGTTAATTTTGCGGCGTAACGCGCCTTGTTCAAAATTTCCGCCTGAAGCGGATCCGCCAAAGTCGGAAACCCTTCGCCGTGCCGAAAGGATAATCCTGCCTTCGTCCCGAGTTCAGGCCAAGGGGAGTAAGCCTCGTTCCTTGGGACGCGTCGAAGCCCGCCTGCCCTGAGCGATGTCTAAGGGCAGGGCGCACATTTCACGCAAAAGTGTGAAATGGCGGGCTAAGCGCTTTTCCCGCCCCATAGCACGCGCAGTGCTTCACAGTTCAGCGCTTTTTCGCGCAGGTCCTGGAGCGTGTAGGCATAGTGATTGGTGGCTTCGAACCCGATCCGCGAGTCGCGGCGCGCGATCTGATGCAAGGTCACCGCCAGCTGAAGTTCCTCGTCCAGGATGGCCAGGATCCGCGCGCGTGACGCGGCATCGGTTTTGGCCCGGTTGCGGACAAATGCGATCTGCAGGTAGGTGCTGCGGAAATGACAGTAGGCCGCGGTGGCCACCCGCTCCAGGTCGTCAAACGCGGCGCGGTGGGGTTCATCCACACGCGGCGCGGCTTTTGTCAGGATATCCAAGCCGCGTTTCCAGCCTACACTGAGTTTTTCAAACTGTTGTTCAAACACATCCTCCGGATAAATCGAACGCCAGTCGTCTAAATTATCGTTGGGATAGCCCGTCATCGTGGCGGCATAACCCGATGGTTCGGCGAAGAGAATATTTTTCGGTCCCGCGTTTTGCGGAGCCATATACGCTACACCACAACTAAAGGGAAATTCCCGGAATGCCGTGCTGAAGGCGCGCCAGGCCAGGCGAACGTCGTCACCGAGCGGGCCGAACATCTGTGCGGCCAGTTCATCTGCGCTGTGCTGGAGCAGATGCAAATTACCGGCAGGATACCCGCCCAGGGTCCAGCTTAACATCAGGCCTTTGACACCGGCCTTGGCCAGGCGGTCCAGGTGCTCCTCGACCAGATCCGGGACCGGCAGGTAGGGGTGCGCACTGCATTCCCAGGAATTATTGACCTGCACCTTGGCCACGGTCTTGAGCCCGCGGCGTTGCGCATGCTCCCACAGCGACAACGAGCGCGGACTGGGTCCCGGGTTGGAAATCGAATAATCCACGACCACCCCTTTTACGCCGCCGACATTCGTCGTCAGGCCCCATTCGCTGACGCACATAAACCAGACGTCATCCGGTAACAGATCCACCGCCTCGTGTGCCCATGCATCGTTCCAGGCCCAGTCCCAGACGATCACCGGGGCCTTGGGATTAACGCTATGCACGCCTTCGGCAATCAGACGATTGACCTCCGCGATGGCTTCGGCGGGGTTGCGCTCGGCGCAGCGCGGGCAATTGTTATAAGGTGGTTTGGGTGGCGTGCCGCGGGAGAAACAATTAGTCAGGTTCTCCGACATGGTGATGGTAAAGACTCCGCCCAGGCGCGGTACCTGCTGAAATAACCAGGCCGCACCCTGTCTAAGCAAGTCCTGCACTTCCGGCAATGACGTGCATAGCGAGCCACCTACACCTTTAGACTCGATCCCTTTCAACTCCGGATATTCCTTGAAGAAATCGAGCGGCATACAACGCGGCTCGTTGAGATAGGTAATTACGGAAATCTCGAAACGCGCGGCGCGTTCCGTCAGGCGCCGTAGCGCTTCCAGCCGCTTTTCATAGCCTGCGGAATAACGCCCGAATTTTTTCCAGGGATAGAGCGTGTACATGATGACCGGCAGCCAGACGGCATTGACCCCCAGCGTTGCCAGGCGTGCCAGGAGCCCGTCAGGGTAGGGATCAAGGGCGGGATTAATCAATGGATCGCCGTAGACGGCGCAATATGAATAGAGAAACCGTAAATCGAACTTGCGGTTTTCAGGAAAGACCGGCGTTTTGGCCGGGGCAACCGGTGCGACCGGGGCAACCCTGACGGACGACTCGAAATCTTTGAGAAATCCAAACGGCTCGTCGGCATCCGGCGCTTGGAGGTCGGGGAAATGGCGCTGCATGGTGTCCCGAATCCGGCGGGTATGCTCGCGCTCGGCAGGTGTTAAAGCCCGGTATATCGCCGGCTCGGCCTTGGGCTTCAAATTCCCTAATTTGCACCAGAGGAAATCCTCCTCTTTCAGGACATAAGCCATCCGGTCGGCATTCCACCCCAGGAGTTCCATCAACTGTTCATAGGGCAGGAGGTGCCAATTGGCCCGGATGATGGTCACATACCCGCGCTCCAGCCAGCGCGGACTGACGCGCGGCGGCACGCGCAAACCCAGGTCGGCGGCCAGCTTGAGAATCGTGGCTTCATCGGTTTTCAATACGCGCCCCAGGGTGGCCGGCGAAATAATTTCCCAATTCCGCCAGATCACGGCCTGAAACCGGGTTGGGAAATGCGTAAAGGTCATAGCTTTCGGTTCGGTTCCAACAGGCAGTTCTTGCATTGTAGTCATCCTCCTATGTTCCTTATGGTTAATGATGGCAATTGGAAAATACGCCGCCCTGATTCATATTGATGGATTTCATTCATAGAGCAGGCCGAACATCAGGAAGGTGTCTATCCGCGGAATCTCAAACTCCGCGTACCCGTTGCGTTGCATGAACTTGACCGCAGTGTTTTCTGGAAAGCGGAGGAGTTTTAGCGGACGGCGTCCATCGAGCCGCACCGCGATGCGAGCGCCTATGACGGGGATGTTCGGTAAATCGGCCTGAAAATTGAGAACCGACATGATCAATCGTTTCTCCGCAGCCTGGTCGAAAACGAGCGCCTCTACGGATTTAGGGACATCGGTCTTCAGGCGCGGTTGCTGCGGGGCGATGGTATCGAGCAGTCGCCGGAAAATCGTCCGGTGAGCGTCGTGCTCCATACAATCCAGGCATCCGGCCACATACAGGACTTTTCCTTTACCGTACTGATTGAGGACAATGGCCGGATCGGAGGTGGGAATTCCGTTCGGGTTGCTGATGGCCGAACTGAATTTCAGCGGATCTTTCGGGTCGGTATAGGGCAAGGTTATCGTTGCCAGGACATGGGCTGAGTCGCGGGCCTTCACTTTCATCTGAGCCCCCTTGATCGTCAGCGGGTGTTTGGCGGTATAGGGCGCGAACAGGCCTTCGTTCCCCGGTGTTGGCGCCATGTAGGTAACTTCCTCCACCGTCTCGCCCGTCCAGGAAATGCCGAATACATCCGCCAGTAAAAAATCCGCCTGCTTTACCCCATCCTTGGTCAGGAGCGATGTTGACCTTGTTGCATAAAGGCAGCCTCCCTGTTGAACGTAGTTACGCAAAGCATCGGCCTCGCTTGCGTCGATCATGAATAACTCCGGCAGCACGATGATCGGAAATTCGTGGAGCTTGTTCAGGTTTTTCGGCGTGAGCACCCCGTAGGATACGTGGCCCTGCATGAGCGTGCGGGCAATGTTGGTGATCGCGGCAGTCAGCGGCACACCGGCGGCGCCGGCCGCGGCGACCGGTTTGCCGTTGTCCTTTGGATTGATCATGGATTCGAAGTTGAAGTAAATCCCAACGTCCGCCAGCGGTTTGGCATCCGGCGTCAGGAACGGTTCATACGGCATGGTTTTTTCGGCAACCGCGCCGAGTTCGTCAAAGACGTTGGGATTGAGCGTGCCGACGGGATCGATCGCGTCAATAAAAAATATCCGTCCGTTATGCGCGAGCGCGGAATAGGCCTGGGCCGCAAGCAATTCCCGGCTCTTCATGGTGGTATGGTCGTTAAGGTCCGGACAGCGTGAGGTCATAAACTCAAAAAGCGGTTTTTCGGTCAGGTGCATGAATAACTTGCACACAAATGATTGCTCGGCGGCGCCTCCGTAAAAATCGCCGGAGGCGTAGTCGCTATGGGCGCAAAACTTCGATCCGACACCGCATATCCAGCCGAGTGACCAGGCGGCGAACTGGTATCCCACCGTGATGCCGGGTTTCAGGCGGCGGGCGGTTGCCGTGATACGGCCCACGTAATCGGCCAGCCAGGCCTCGCGCCGTCTCTGAAAGGCGACCCATTCGGGATTCTCCCAGTTCACTATTTTGGGCAGGTCTTTGCCCGTCTCCTCGTGATAACGCCTTCGGCAGTGACTGCAGTAACAAACGGTGTATGGCCAGAAGATCATGTCGATCCACAGTCCTTCAAAAGCATAACCCGCGCAAAGTTCCTCAATCTGGGCGATCAGGAAGTCGCTGTAGGGCGAGTTAAAACAACAGACGCCATAATGCCCCGGAGTCCAGAGGTAATCGGCTGTGTTCTCGCCCTTGGCCGTGACGAACCGCCAGTCGGGATGCGCGTCGTATGCCCATTTTGACCACCAGTTATGGTATACGATAACGTCCATTCCTCGACGATGACACTCATGGATCCGCTCGCCGAGTATATCGCGGCCTTTGATCCTGTTGTGTTGGTGGCCGACCTTTGTCGGCCAGTAGCAGATGCCGAGGCAGGAAGAGGCATACAGATAGGCGGCATTGACATGCGCCTTTTCAAGCATATCAACGTATGTCTTGGAGTCAAATTCCGACAGGAATTTGCTGTTCCAGTCGGGAATATGCATGTCTACCAGGTTGCCCCGATAACGCGTTTCGCACCATGGTCGTTTCATATGTTTCATGTAGCTCCTGGCAATATTTTGCACGAACTAAACGGCATGCAATTATTTTGTTGCGCCATTTTCATTTTTCCGCCAATGCGGATCCGCCCCGGCGGCAACCCAAAGGGTTTAATGGCCGATGAAAACCGTGCCTTTACTGAGATACTCGTAGGCGCCGATATCAACGGTTTTACGGAAATTATCGATGCGCCGATAGCCGTAAAGATCCTTTGCGCCTTCCATCCAGTCCTGATTCACCCCGGCATTGATGCAGGGCGAATCCGATTGCAACTGGAAATTAGTGGCGTTATTCACAAACCGCGGGTCGTTGGTGATGGTATTGACCGCAGTGGCAAAAGCGCTGACAATGTTCGGCGAGGTGCAGCAGTTGGTAAATGTGCTCGCGCCCGCAGTTATGTACCAATTAGAATAAGTTCCGCCCCCGCTATTGCCCCATATTATGGTGTTTTCGAACTTTGCTGAACCAAAGAGTCTGATTCCACCAGCTCCCAAAGGCACCGAATTACTGACGATCGTGCAATTTTGAATTAAACCAGCATTAGCAGCGATGCCGCCACCACTGTTATCGAGTGAGCTGGATAGACAAATATTATTAGCAATCAAACAGTTTCTGAGCAAGTTTTGTCCGACTATACGAATGCCACCACCTTGATTGAGATCAGCTGTATTTCCCATGATAAAGGAATTATGGCATTCCGCGTTATAAAGCGCTATGCCGCCAGAGTATGATCGAGCGTAATTGGATACAACCCAGCAATTACTGATTATCGTACCGGCAGTCGCCGAATTGGCGAGAATCCCGCCACCATAGTTGTATGCGGTGCCTCCGGAAATTCTGCAATTTGCAATCTGCCAAGGTCCCCCAGACTGGATATGAATCCCTGCCCCAAAGTTAGATGTCGTGTTGTCGCTAATTACGCAATTCCACACGCCGCCACTCCCACTACCTCCAATATACAAACCGCCTCCATTACCTCCATTATTCTGCGCGTAGTTGCTCACAATCGTGCAGTTCGTCACCATGCCGTTCTGCAACAAGATTGACCCTCCATTGGACTCGCACCCTTTTGTGAGCGTAAAACCAGCCACGGTGGCCCCGGAATTGGTAAGCTGAAAATGCCGGTTGGTTGCATCGGGATATCTGCCGCTCAGGATCGTGTTGGACGGGTCCATGATCCTGCCCGGCCCCCAACTCCGCACCGTAATGGCGTAGCTGACGGTTACTTGATTTGTGAGGTAATAGGTCTGATTGTTGGTCACATACACCGTGTCGTTATCGCGGGCGGCGGCAACGACTTCGATCAAGTTGGTGTGGGCCCATCCCCAATTGGTCCAGGGCCATGTTGGCGACGGTTGCTGGCTCGACGCCACCACGTAATAATTTGTCGCCGATGCCCAGGGCACGGCCAGGACCATCGCCAGCCCCAATCCGATCAACATCCGTTTCAAGTATTGAACCTTCATTGTGCGCCTCACTTTGTCAAAATGCCCAAAAAAGTTCTAAATTACCATTCCGGCTCAAAAGTGCAATTTTGATCGCACAAAATTATGGAAACGTTGAAAAGCACGCGACACGGCACAGTTGGATGTTTTCACTTTCGGTTTTACCGTGATAAAAGTGCCGATCACATCGCTGACGATCTTGCCTTTCTCGGCATCGAATCTTCCTTTCCTGGAATAAATCAGCAGAAACGTGTCTTTGTCCACAGCGGCGACAAAATCATAGAAACTGCTCGGTTCCTTGCCGAAGCAAAAATGCCCTTGCCAGGTATTGCCGTCATCGGCGCTGAAAGCAACCCAGTTCCCAGGTCGGCCATAAATCACGGCCAAAATCCCGTTTTTGGCGCGGACGACATTGGGATAAACGCCGCGGTCAGCAATGGGCACCGGCTTCGACCAGGTTTTGCCTTCATCCGTTGAACGGGAAAGATATAAGGGCGTGTGCTTATTTCCGCCACCGGTGCGCATGAAACACAAGATGTCTTTGTTTGGGAGTTGGAGCAAGGCTGGTTCGCAGAAGCTTTCCATGCCGATTGCCGGATCATAAGCGACCGTGGTAAGATATTTCCAAGTCTTGCCTTTGTCCGTTGAATGCATTGCCCATACCCGGGTTTTGTATATTTTATAGCTATACTCGGGGATCTGGACCTTGTCATCCTGGAAATTACCGTACATGACGGATAACAAGCTGCCATCCGAAAGCTGGACGGTGCCATGGTCAAAAACACCTGCCGATTTGTGCTCAACATTTTGATCATCGACACCCACTTCAGCTCCATCCGGAATAAAGGCTTTTCCTTTTTCCTGTGAAAGTTTCCCGTCCGGCGTCCAGGTGGCACGGTCAACTTCGTATACCCCGGGGGATACATAATTGGCTCTCCAACCTGGCTCGATAATTGTTCCGTCAGGAAGCTCTATGGCGCTAATTCCCGGGCTGGACTGATTTCTTTTATTCCAGGTGCTGCCGCCATCTTCCGACCAGTAATTGTCATGGACCACCATCCGGCCATCCTTATAGCGGAAGAAAGAAAAGAATTCCGACGCATTCGAGGGAACAATGGTTACCGTCTTGCCCAGACCGATTTCCAGGTCCGGGGCTTCTGGAATTACAACCTTTTCTTCCTTGGCCGTGCCTAACATTTTAAAACGCACAAATTTCCAGATGGCTTCGCCACCAGCAGCCGTTCCCATGGAGGAGCCGAAACCTACTCGATTAGGCGCCGGTTTACGAATGGAATCCTGGGCAAACTGCCCTTTGCCGTCTAAAACGAGTTTTCCATCAGCGAATAATTTTAGATCCGTACCTTTAATTTCTATGCGGTAAGCATGAAACTGATCATCTGTCCGGAAGGGAACTTTGCAATACGGCTGGTCAGGCCACCCGGATAGTGTGATCACATCCGGGAAAAAGGTGAAGTATGCTTCATGAACTCCGTCACAAAGAGCGATGGTGTTGCCATAAGTTCCCGTGCAACGAATTGTTTTCAGCCTGGCTTCCACAATCGCCCCGAAGTCCGGATTAGCCATCCAGGGGACAAAATAATAAGCATTTTCGTGTTTTGTAGAAGGCGCGCCAATGCTCAAGCCTTCATCGGTTATTTGCTTTGAAGCCTCCGGGCTTGTCACCATGCCTTCTAACAGCGCTTTCCCGTCAAAAAGGTATATCCAGCCCTCCTCTTTGGCCTGGGCCGTTGAAAAAGCAAAAACCGCTAAAATCAAGACAGACAAAGCAACTTTTCTCATTGCCGATCCCCTTTCTTTCGCTTTTGTTTTTCGAACAATGGTGCCAGTTTAGAAGCAATTATACTACACGAACTTAGTGCCTTAAACATCAGAAGCCGCTAAGAAAAACAAGAAAACATTAAAAACAAAAGGAGATTTAACCACAGAGAACACGGAGGCACGGAGTAAGACTCCGTCTCCTTGATCTCTCCTTCCATCTCCACACAGAGTGTTGCGTGCATTTTGCGCAGGGCGCAACGCCCTGCGCAAAATGCACGCAACGATTGGTCGGAAGAGAATACGTGAAGAGAAATCTCTCTGTGCCTTTGTGTCTCCGTGGTGAGGTTTGTTTTGTTTGGGTTGCGGGTATTCCGCATTAGCCAGCGTGCCCTCATAACTGCCCCTTTACTCTCGTAAAAATTGCAAAGCCCAATTGATCGGTTCCGCGCTGCTAACGTTGAACGTCAACTTGATTACGTTCTCACTGATTGTTTTCACTTCCACCGGTATATTTGCCGTTATCTTTTCATATTTGAACTTAGGCGGAACATAAACCCAGATGGCATAATCCTGCATGGGAAAGCCGTTGGAAACACCGCGCAGAATCTTGCGTTCCTTATCCCAACTGACGTCTTCCAGGTCCACGCCTCCCTGGGTTATGTGCCGGTTGCTGGATAGAACCTGCGGATTGCCGGTGTCCCGGTGTACAGCCAGTACTCTGCAGCCATAAGGCGGCACCTTTAGCGTGGGTTGCTCCGAATAATTGCCGAGGAATTTCTCTTCCCAGAAGTCAAAGAGCAAGTAGCCGTTCTTCCAATCCCATTTCAGATCTGAAAGGTCCAGCGCCACATCCTGCGGGTTCTTGTCGTCAAGGTTAAAGGCGCCGAGCAGATACCATTCCTTCCATGGCCTGGAGATTTTGCGAATGTAAATGCTGGGCAAGGTTACCCCCTTTGGACGCGTCCACAATCCCATGGGACGGAATAATTCGCCTTTCTGCAATTGCACGTCGCAGGCGGGGAGCACCTTGCGCAAGATTGCCAAACGTTCTTCATCCAACGGCGGAATGACATATTTTTCCTTTTCGCCAGCCAGTTTGTCGCAAATGTCGAACTCCTGGCCGGAAAGGCCGATTAGGGAGGCCCATGCTCGGGCCTGGTCAATTCCCAATGGTTCACCAACCTTTACTGAATCAAGATAATTTTTCCAAAGGCGGTTGTGCATCCACCACCGGCCCGCCAGCCCCGGCATAATTGAGTTTATTGCTCCCACTCTGTAGGCGCTTGCATACGTGCCTTTTGAAGGATTTTTCGACTTGTCAACCACTTTGCACCAATTCGAGTACGATCCTGACGCAACATCAGATCCGGTCCGCATGCTGTTTACCAACCCTACCGATAATCCCATCGGGCCGCCGCTAAAACCCGTAAAAATAAAATCAACACCTTGTTCTTTTGCTTTCTGACGGATATTCTCAGTCCAAGTCATATATCTTTGGCGGTATAATTCGGCATGCGAAAGTGACGAATCCCTTGCTGAGCTCGTCCTCTGGCCAAGCAAGTGACTCATAAAATCGGTATATATGTGGTTGAACCCTAAAGTTACAATTTCACCCGGCAGGGGATCCGGCGAGGAATTTGTTGGATAAAAACCAAGATAAACAAGCGAATATCCGCTTGTTTTTGCATTGGCCACAATTTCTTTTCCTGCGTCTGCGTCTGAAGCAAGATTAAAATTTCCATCCCAGCCAAGAAGCAAACTTAATCCATATTCGTTATACCCCCACGGTTTAAGCAATTTCGTGCAGGCATCTAAATTCGACAAAACGTTAGTTTTATTTATTCCCCCCGCTAATAGTTCGGAAGTCAGGCAATTCCATGACTGCCATGAGATTGGTGTAATATTGACGATTTTCATGGCCTGGCGCCGACCGGTGACGTCGCCAAACTCTTCAAGACCGGTCAATACATCAGGGCTAAAGTTTATCATTAATTCATCGGATAATGCTTCCTGTCCGGCGGATAAGATGACGCCCGTTCCGGGCAAACTCTCGTTGTGGTAGATCGTTTGCTTCTCGTGGTTGTTGCATTTTATTAAATCCAGATAACTGCTTTGTGCTGTAATTTGAACAAGCGCCCCTGGCGATTTGCTGTTTTTATCGTATCGGATATTCACCCAGTTAAACGCTTTCTCGTTTTTGCTGAATCCCACAACAGCATTTTCCCCGCTCGCCGGATTGTGCAGGGCCGTGACAAACGGGCTCCAATTCCATTTGTTTGTTCCGGTTGCAGCTTCTGCCAAAGGATAAACCCGATAAACATCATTCATCCCCCAACCTTGCGTCATATATTTTGCTTTAAGGGGATCATTCCCGATAAAAAGACCGCCGGTCTCGGCGAAACGCAATAAATGAAGTTCCCGCAGAAGTTGCGGCTGGCTGGAAGTATTCTTGATTTTAAGACGCGCAAAAATCCAATCCTTGTTTTCATACAAGCGCAAGGAAAGCGCGGCATCCATCCAGTTTTCCTTATCCTTCAGGATTACTTTCAATTCCTTCCCTTTGCCGAGTTCATCCTCGAAAGTAGATGTTTCCGTTCGGACTGCATATTCCCCGCTGGATAAAGCCCTCTGCTTATCGGTCGTGTCAATGAACGCATCCGCGTTCACGACCACCGGTTTGCCTTTATTGAAGGCGCTCCAGGCTTTTGCTGTGGAATCGTAGCGTATCGTCCATTCCCCGCACGAGATGGATGCTTGCCCTTGTGCATGACAGCTTAATGCGCCCAACATCAGGCAAATAAATAATGCTGCCGCGTTATTCCTAACGGTTCCGTTTCTTTTCATCTTATCCTCGCTTTTTGAAAGTTATTTTGGACAAGAGTGGGATGTATTTAAAAATGCGTTCTGGCGCAATGTTGACGAAGCCACGCCTGCTCGGAAACTCAAACCAGATGTCATGGCCGTATCTCCTTGATGGACACTTGCACCGGCGCTTCTTCCAGGAACGACCGGTAGAACACGCTCTTGCCCGGATCGGTGGAGGTGACCAGGTCGAGATGCCCGTCGCCGTTCAGATCCACGGCATTGAGCTTGACGTCGTGGGACGCGTTCAGCATGCCGTTCAGCTTTTTCATCGGCTGGCGCGCCGCGAAGACCGGATTGATCCGCGTGCCCACATTCCGGAAGAAGTCCACGGTTGAATTGTACCTCAACCAACCCCCTTGTGACGACGTGATGATGTCGATCAACCCGTCCTCGTCCCAATCAACCAGTGTGACCATGGTGCGTGATTGGCACCGGAATGCACTGCCGTCCTTGTGCGTGAGCGTGACGCCGGGGCCCAGTTGCGGACGTGTCTTCGTGCCGACATTCGGGAAGAGCACGAGGCTGCCCTCGCTCCACGTTTGTTGTTCGGGCGTAGCGCCTTTGCCCCTTCGGCCGTCGGCAATCATCATGACCATATCGAGCAGCCCGTCATCGTTCATGTCCGCAATACCCGGCGTGCAGCGGTAGCCGACCTTGAGCCGGTTGCCGGAGACACCCTGTGCGCTGTTCGCATTCCCGTCAAAGGCAAGGGTGAACAGCGCTTTTCCCGCGGCGTCCTGGATCTCGAACTCGTCCAGCACACCCCCTGCGGACGACGAAAAATCGATCGGATGCGATGCCCACCGGTCGGGGTATTCGCGTTCCCGCTGCACCCCCATCCAGGCACGGCTGCCGATGTGCATGCGCGTGCCAACCGGCACTTTCCGGACGGGCTCCGGACTGGATGCGAGTGTCTTGCCGTCGACGGCGAGAGTCACCCCATTTGTTCCCCACGCGGCTTCGATTCGGTACCACGAGTGGTTGTCCCACGCCAGGGCAGGCGCCTCAAGACGGCGCTCTCCGGTTTGGAAGCAGAGTTGGCCATGGGCAGTCACGAATAACGCAAATGGCGCCGAGACCTTGAGATCGGGCAGATTTCCCTGGTAATGGCGCATCAGGGCTTCACTCGCAACACCGCTTGCTATCGGAGTGGGCGCGGTATGGAAGAAATAGTGCTCCCGGTTCTCGCCAGATGCCGGCCACTCTGGCTTGAACCAGAACTGGATCTTGCCGCCAGCCGGTGCAAACGCGCCCACAGTGCGGTACGAGAGATAGTCCAAGAACGTCTTGTCGTTGACCAGGGCGCCTTGGCCGGTCTTGCCCGGGACGAACTGCACGTGGTCGCACGTCCCGCCGCCCGGCCGCAATTCCACTTCCGGCGCAAACCGATTTCCGCCCAAATTCTCGTAGTAGTGCAAGTAGCCGAACCGCCAGCCATGCTCGGAGTTCATGATCAGATCGAGGTCGCCATCGCCATCCCAGTCAATCGGCACGACACCGGCATAGAGGGCGCTATACTCGCCGTGGTCAGGACAACCGTACCAGTCCAGCCGATTCGGGTCCACGGGAATGGTTTTGGTCTCGCGGAAGAGCCCATCCTGCCAGACCGCCACTTCGAGATCGGGGCAGATTTCGGCAGGCAAGAGGTGGTCAAAGTCGCCATCGCCGTCCCAGTCAACCATGGCCTGCGCGCGCAGGTTGCTGCGCGGCATCTCCTGCTGCTGGGTCAATGGCGGACGCAAGGAGCGACCGAGTTTGAGATTATGCCGGTCGCCTTCGTTTAGGTAGACTCTA
>JAPLSY010000072.1 GCA_026398415.1 Kiritimatiellota bacterium
AGTATGGCTACGAAGCTGTATGTCGGAAACCTGTCCTTCACCACGACCGAAGGTGACCTGAAGGAACACTTTGCCACGTGTGGCACGGTGGTTAGTTGTAACGTCATCATGGACAAGTACACGAACAAGTCGCGCGGATTTGCCTTCGTGGAAATGGGATCGCAGGAAGAGGCCAACAAGGCCATTGCCGAGAAAAACGGCGCGGATTTCCAAGGCCGCACCCTGACGGTCAACGAAGCCAAGCCCCGCGAAGATCGGCCCCGTGGCAACTTCGGCGGCGGCGACCGCGGCGGTGGCGGTGGCGGTGGCAAGCGCGACTATCGTTAAACCGATTGTCGGGTTTTAAAATCGGGAAGAGCGTTCCGTGGAGGCAACTCCCGGAACGCTCTTTTTTTATTAACAGCCTGGCTTCTGGTATTCCATGGCTAAACCTCCATCTTGCCTGCCCCCCATTTTGTTCGAAGACGAATGCTTGATCGCATTCGACAAGCCCAGCGGGCTATTGACCGAGCCCGACCGCTGGAACAAGGCCCGCTCCGACCTGATCGGCCTGATTCACCAGCACCTCGCGCCCGGCATATATAATGCCCACCGGCTGGATACCGAGACCAGCGGCGTTCTGCTCTGCGCCAAAACCAAGGTCGCGCTGACGGCGCTGGAGCGGCAATTTGCAACCAGCCGGGCAAAGGCACATTACCTGGCGCTCGTCCTCGGCACATTACCGGAACCCGACATGGTGATCCGCCGGGAACTGGAAAAAGATCGCGACCAGCCCGGCCGCATGCGCCTGGCCGCCGCCTACCGCCGGGGCGCGTGCAAAACACGCGTGCATACGATCGAAGCCTTTCGCGTGCACAGCCTGCTGGAGGCCTGGCCCAGCGGCGACAAGACCCACCAGGTC
This sequence comes from Kiritimatiellota bacterium, assembly GCA_026398415.1. Lineage (GTDB taxonomy): Bacteria > Verrucomicrobiota > Kiritimatiellia > JAAZAB01 > JAAZAB01 > VSJD01. Next base: position 902 of record JAPLSY010000072.1, read on the forward strand.
CGGGTCCACTTGGCGCACGTCGGCTGCCCGGTGGTCGCCGATGCGTTTTACGGGAACGGCAGCGGCTTGTACCTCTCCGAGATCAAGAGCGACTACAAGTTTAAGCCCAATGAGCCCGAGCGTCCGCTGATCGGGCGCGTGGCCCTGCACGCCGAAAGCCTGACCTTCACGCATCCGGTCACCCAGGCAGAGATCACGATTACCGCGCCTTGGCCAAAGGATTTTTCCATTGCCATTAAGTATTTAAAACGGTTTGCGCCTTCCGGCGGAAATTCGGCTAAATAAATGGCAAGGGAGGCAATCGCAGTTCGCGGGCCGCCCTAAAAACAGCTCGCCAGGTGGTTGTGAGGGAAAAACTCCTTTTCAAACGGCTAAAACCGGTATACGATTGCAACTATCTCACCATGCCCAATGTCTAAACTATTATGCGATTGTTAGCAATTCGTCGTGAAAATCGCCAATAAAATCGGCTTTTCCTTTTTTGCCGTTACGGTTATCTGCACGGTTGCCGCCGCATCCTTTTTATATTTCATCGCCAAAACTGATTTGCAACGGTCAATCGGCGCAAGCCTGGAATCAACCGTGCGGTCCCGCACCGCTCACATCGAAACCTACCTCGGAATGCTGAAAACCTCGGTCGGACAGTTATCTAAAAGCATGGTTTTGGAGAATTTATTAGAAACAACCGACCCTGAGAATCCCCGGCCGACCAAAGAATTTAAGATGGCCATGACCGGATTACGGCGAACAAAAGAAGCCAGCCCTTCCATATACGAATTTTTACTGCTGGACAAAACCGGCAAAGTGATCGCCTCCAGCGACGAAAAGAGCATCGGAGCAGACAAATCCACGGACGCCTATTTTATCGACGGGCAGAAAGAAATATTTATCAAGGATGCGTATTATTTGGAAACAATAAAGGAACCTTTGATTGCCGTGTCCGCGCCATTCTTGGACAGCCAAACCGGCAAACTTTTGGGCGTACTAGCGGCCAGGGTTAAATTAAATGATTTATGGAATATTACCACCGATCGAACCGGCTTGGGCGAAACCGGTGAAATTATTGTTGTCAACAAATCACGGGTAATGATCACGCCCTCGCGGCATGTTCAAGACACGGCTTTAAAGCAAAAGGTGGATACAGAGGGAGTACGGCAAGCATTTTTACACCAGGACACCCGATTTATTCCAAATGTATTTTTAGATTTTCGCGGCATATCGGTACTGGGCGCACACGGCTATATCCCCCAGATGCAGTGGGTTGTTATCGCCAAAATTGACGCAAAAGAAGCCTTCGCGCCTTTGATCGGACTGCGTTGGATTTTTTTAATAATTCTGTTTGTAATGTTTCTTGTCACCTGGTTATTCAGCCGGGCCATCGCCAAACTTATTGCCGGCCCGATCAAGAAACTGCATGCAGGAATCGAAACAATCGGCTCCGGCAACCTCGATTATAAAGTCGGCACGGATGCAAACGACGAGGTGGGCCAGCTTTCGCGCGCATTTGACGCTATGACGGAAAGCCTGAAAACCACAACCACCTCCGTTGTAAACCTCAATAATGAAATCGCCGAACGCAAGCGGACGGAGGAAAAATTACGCGAGCGCACGGCGGAATTGTTCGAGCGCGAAGAAGACCTGGCCATCACCCTGCGCTCCATCGGCGATGCGATTATCGCCACCGATACGGAAGGCCGGATAACGCGGATGAACCCGGTGGCCGAACAGTTGACCGGCTGGCCGCTGACGGAGGCGGCCGGAAAGCCGCTGGAAGATGTTTTCCGGATTATCAACGCCCAGACACGCGTACCGGTCGAAAATCCCCTCGCCAAGGTTCTGGCAAGTGGACAGGTCGTCGGTCTGGCCAACCATACGGCCCTGATCGCCCGCGACGGAACCGTGCGCCAGATCGCCGACAGCGCCGCGCCCATCCGGGACGCGGATGGCCGCATCCGCGGCGTGGTGCTGGTCTTCCGCGATGTATCGGTCGAATACCAGATTAGAGAGGCATTAAAAAAGAGTCAGGAGGTTCTGGCATCAAAGACAACCCTCTTGGAGACCCAGCTTGAGACATCAATTGACGGCATATTGGCCGTGGATAACGAAGGCCTTTCCATTCTTTTCAACAAGCGCTTCGGCGAATTATGGCGCATACCCCAGCAAATTCTGGACGCAAAAGACGATAAAAAAATGTTGGAATACGTCTTGAGCCAGCTCAAGGACCCCATGGAATTCGGCCGCAAAGTTGCGTATCTTTACGAGCACCAGGACGAAAAGAGCCGAGACGAAATTGAGTTTGCCGATGGAAGGATATTTGACAGGTACTCGTCGCCACTGATTGGCGCCGACGGAAAACACTTTGGCCGAATCTGGTTTTTTCACGATATTACCGAGCGCAAGCGGGCGGGGGATGAACTGCGAAAAAAGACCGAAGAACTGGAAGGCTTCTTCAACGTTGCGCTCGACCTGCTATGCATCGCCGACTTGGAAGGGAATTTACTCAAGGTCAACAAAGCATGGGAAAACACGCTCGGTTATCCCATAAGCGAACTGGAGCACAGAAAATTCCTTGAGTTTGTCCATCCCGAGGATATGCAGGCTACGCTCGATGCCATGGCCAAACTGGGTGAAGGAAAACGCGTCCTGAACTTTACAAACCGTTACAAGCGCAAGGATGGAAGCTATACGTTCATTGAATGGCGCTCCACCCCGCATGGGAATCTGATTTATGCAGCCGCCCGCGACATCACCGAGCGTAAACGGGGGGAGGACGAATTACGGAAACTGTCACAGGCGGTGGAACAAAGCCCCGCCATTGTGGTCATCACCGACCCGCTGGGCAATATTGAGTACGTAAATCCAAAATTCAGCCAGGTGACAAGATACGATGCGGATGAAGCGCTCGGTAAGAACCCGCGCATACTCAAGTCCGGCGAAACGTCCGGCGAAGCGTACAAACGACTATGGGAAACCATTACATCCGGCAGGGAATGGCACGGAGAATTTCACAACAAGAAGAAGGACGGAACGCTTTACTGGGAGTCCGCCCTTATAGCGCCCGTTATGGATTCGAACAGACGTATCACTCATTTTCTTGCCATCAAAGAGGACATCACCGAACGCAAACAGGCGGAAGAGGCACTGCATCAGTCTAAAATCGATCTTGAGAAAGCCTATCGCCAATTAAAGGATGCCTTCGAATTGGAAAGCAAGCTGACGGTCCAGGCCCAGGCGGCCAGCACCGCCAAGAGCCAGTTCGTCGCCAATATCAGCCACGAAATCCGCACACCCTTGAACGGGGTCATCGGCATCTGCGAGCTTCTGCTGGAAACCAAAATGACCAAGGAACAGCTGGAATACGCGCAAACCATCAATTCCAGCGCGGCAGCACTCCTTAATATCATCAATGCCACGCTTGATTTTTCTAAAATCGAGGCCGGCAAGATGGAAATGGAACATATTGACTTCAATCTCAGCGAGATTGTGGGAAACATTATCGGCATGCTGGCCGTCAACGCCGCTACAAAGAAACTTGAACTGGTTAGTTTGATCGAGCCCGATGTGCCCCTCAATCTGAACGGTGATCCCGGTCGTCTGCGCCAGGTTCTTCTCAATCTCATCGGCAACGCCATAAAATTTACCCGCGCGGGCAAGATTGATGTCAAAGTCGATCTGGTGGAAGACGCTCCTACCGTCCGCCTGCGCTTTGCGGTGCACGATACCGGCATCGGCATTCCGGCCGATAAAACCGACTTGCTTTTTAACGCGTTTTCCCAAGTGGATGCTTCCATGGCGCGCAAGTTTGGCGGAACCGGCCTGGGACTGGCAATATCCAAGGGACTGGTGGAACAAATGGGCGGCTCGATCGGAGTTGAAAGCATCCATTGCAAAGGATCCACATTCTGGTTCATTATTCCATTCTTGAAACAGCGCTCCGACGCCCAACCCTCCGAACCGACAACCGATTCCGGTAAAGTTTCAGAAGAAAAACTTAGGGATGCGGTCCAGCAACACGAACAAAACCAGCCTGGAAAACGCCTGCGCATCCTTGTGGCCGAGGACAATATGGCCAACCAAATGGTCATTTTGGGCATCCTAAAAAAAATGGGGCATATTGCCAATGCCGTTGCCGACGGTAACGAAGCGGTTAAAGCGCTGGAAACGATTCCCTACGACCTGGTGCTGATGGATATTCAAATGCCTGAAATGGATGGATTTGAGGCCACCCGTCGGATTCGGGAGATGGAATCCGAGAGGTCAGAGGGGAGCGGTTCCAATCAATCATCAACCATCAACCATCAACCATTCCACCGTATTCCCATCCTGGCGCTCACCGCGCATACTATGCCAGAAGACCGGGAAAAGTGTCTGACCGCAGGCATGAACGGCTATATCATTAAGCCAGTCAGCACAAAATCGGTTGCCGATGCCATTGCGAGCATTTCGTCCTCGAGCGGTGCCGCCGCACATCAGGATGAGAACATCAAGATTAAAAAGAGCGAGTCAACCGTTGTATTCGATTCCAAGGCATTTTGCGACCGACTTTCCGGCGACAACGCCCTGATACGCGAGGTCGTTAATATTTTCCTGGAAGAGACGCCCAAAAGCATGCGCGCGCTTGAAAAATCCATCAAGCAACAACAGAAGGATGAAGCCGCACGATTGGCCCATACCATCAAGGGCTCAGCCGCCAATATGGGCGGCAATCAGTTGCGGGTCGTTGCCGCCAGGATTGAAAAAGCCTGCAATTCAGCCGACTGGCGGGAGGCGGAAGCATTGGTTCCCCGATTTAACAAGCAGTTTGAATTTTTGGAACAGGCTATGCGAGAGTTTGTGCAAACATGAGGAACGCAGCGACTGGCACAAAACACATCCAGCCAGGTTGGATAAAATTAAAAGTTTTTTACTTGTTCAGAACGAGTAAAATGTAGAGCAGGAATTTATGTCAGATAAAAAAAGAATACTGGTGGTTGATGACGATAAAATTTCCCGCATAATGCTTCGCAAGCAGCTGGAAACAAACGGCTACGAGGTGGACGAGGCCGAAGACGGGACGGTTGGGCTGGAAAAAGCCCGCAATACGACACCTGACCTGATTATCCTTGACGTCATGATGCCAAAGATAGATGGCTACAAGGTTGCCCGGTTGCTTAAATTCGATCAAAAGCACATGAACATTCCCATTGTCTTGCTGACGGCGCGTTTTCAGCAGGCCGACCGGGAAACCGGCATGGAAGTCGGCGGCGATGCTTACTTGGCCAAGCCGTTCGCACCGGAAGAGATGCTGACAATCGTGGGCAGACTTTTGTCCGAACGGAAACCCCCATTGCCCGGGCAAAGCGCTCCGACGCAACCCGGCAATGCGACGGCTAAATAAAAAAAGGGCGCCCCGATATTGAATCGGGACGCCCCTTAAAATATCCCGGCAACGTGCTACTCTCCCGTGGCCTACACCACAGTACCATCGCCGCAGGGGCCCTTAACGGTCGTGTTCGGAATGGGAACGCGTGTTTCCTCCCCGCTATGATCACCGGAAAAAAAGTCAATTGCATAGAGGTTGGACAAGTAGAACCTAATCGCACTCGAGTGACGATATAGGCAAAATATGGCCAAGTCGCACGGCGGATTAGTACCGGTTAGCTCAACGTCTCACGACGCTTACGCACCCGGCCTATCAAGGTCGTAGTCTACAACCCGCCTTTAGTCCCGCTTGCGCGGGAGGGAAATCTGATCTTGGAGGGAGCTTAGCGCTTAGATGCTTTCAGCGCTTATCTTTTCCGTACGTGGCTACCCAGCGATGCTCCTGGCGGAACAACTGGAACACTAGAGGTACGTCATTCCCGGTCCTCTCGTACTAAGGAATGTTCTCCGCAAATTTCCTGCGCCCACAGAGGATAAGGACCAAACTGTCTCACGACGTTTTGAACCCAGCTCGCGTACCGCTTTAATTGGCGAACAGCCAAACCCTTGGGACCTTCTTCAGCCCCAGGATGCGATGAGCCGACATCGAGG
>JAPLSY010000063.1 GCA_026398415.1 Kiritimatiellota bacterium
CAACGCCGGCATCAGCGGCCAGAATACCAGGCAAGCGCTCAAGCGCATTCAGAAGGATGTGCTCGACCGGAAGCCAACGCTCGTTATCGCGGCATTCGGCATGAACGATATCCGGGGGACGAACCCGGTGCCGACCCAGGAATCGTACTCCAACCAGACCCAGATCGTGAAACTCTGCAAGGGGGCCGGGGCGGAGGTGGTGCTCTGTACCCCGACCTCGATCTACCATGGCTATCCGGAATGGCCGTTCGAACGACTGGCGCCGTATGCCGCGATCGTGCAGAAAGTCGGCGCGGAAGAGAAGGCGCCTGTAGCGGACATGTTCCGCACATTCGAGGACATGCGCGCGAAGGACCCGGTGGCGTGGATGCTGACGATGAGCGAGTGGATCCACCCCGACATGAACGGGCACAAGGTGATCGCGGAGACCGTCATCCGGATCATCACCGGCAAGAGCATCTCCCTGGCCGATGTACCGGCGCCGGCGCCCGGAATCCCGTTCACGCTGGCGAAGATTGCGAAGGGCGAGCCGGTCAAGGTCGTCGCCATGGAGCCGTACGACAAGATGATTGCGGCGGCACTGCGGGAAATCAACCCGCAGGCACAGGTGGAGGTCGCCCCGTGGGTCGTGCCGCCGCAGTCCATCGCCGGCATTGCGGCATCGGCAACCAAGGTGCGCGGACAGAAACCCGATCTCGTGATCGTGGCCATCCCGGCGACGGCGAACGACCCCACGGAGGAATGGTACATCCGGCACTACAGCGAAACGTATAACGGGTCCATCAGTTACGAAAAGCGGACTTTCGACTGTATTGGCATCTTGTCGTCCGTCGGCACGCCGCAACTGGGGCCGGTTGAAAGTCATCAGCAGGACCTCGCACGGGCAATCATTCGAGGGCACGATCTCGACCCCATCGAACGCAAGGCCGGGGATACCGCGACGCCGGAGCAGATATTGCAGCGTTGGCTCCACCAGCAGGCGGTACTGAAGGTCCTGCCGCCCGAGACGGCAAAGTAGGCGACCCGCATCCAACCGATTGCGGATGGATCAATCTTCAAGGTTCAGATAGCGCAATTCCTTGTCGTTCAACTTGACTGCCAGCGCTCCGAATGTCGAGCGTATCTCTGGAAGCGTTCGCGGGCCGATAAGCGCGAAAGACTGGAAAGGCTGACACAAGACCCATGCCAGGGCTATGTTGATCGGTTCCACTTTGTGCTTCTCAGCCAGTTCATTCGTCCTTGCCAGGCGCTTGAAATTGTCCTTGGAATACCAGCACCTCACGAGTTCGGCATCCTGCTTATTGTCGGGATGCGCACGGCCACGCACAAAGAACCCGCGCGCCTGGCTTGACCATGCGAGCAGGGCAACGTCGTTGTCGGCCAGCCACTTGCGGGAGGCCGCATCATGAACGTGCAGGCACCC
>JAPLSY010000039.1 GCA_026398415.1 Kiritimatiellota bacterium
CAGGCAGAGATCGTTGCGACCATCGCCGTCATAGTCGCCCGGCACGGGTATCCACGTCGGCCCGCCAAACGTGCCGCCAATAACGGTAAAAGTCCGGTAATACTTATGCAAACAGCCCAGCAACCAGTAGCCCGTGGTCGGATTATACAAGACCAGGTCGGCGGCGCCGTCGCCGTTGTAATCGCCCGGCACCGGTATCATCCCGGATTCACCGAACTGGCCGGACATCATCGCGCCGCTCCAGACATCATAAATATACCAAGTGCCGTCATCGGTATCGAACACGGCCAAATCCACGCAACCGTCGCCGGTATAATCCGCGGGCGCCGGCAACATGGAGGCATCGCCTAACACTGCGGTTCCGGACTGGCCGTCATACGTCGAGATGGTCCATAGGCCCCGGTCGTAGAACGAAAACTCGGAACAGCCGTCGCCGGTATAATCGCCCACCATCGGCTGGGCGCCCTTGATCCCGAACGGCAGGGCAACGGACTGCCCAGTCATGGTGACCAAACTCCAGATCCCGGCCTTGGAATCATAGACGCCTAAGTCACTGCGGCCATCGCCATCGTAATCGCCCGGACTGGGCCAGGCATCCGTGCAGAGCGGCTGGTAGAGCGGGTAGCTGGTCGGATCCAGCGGATCGGTACGATAGCGCAACAGCTCGGCGCCGTCGGAGTAGCCATCGCCATCCGTATCCCACGCCGTTAAATTGAGCGTTGCGCTGACCTGTTTCGCGCTCTTGGCAAACCCGAACGCGGCGCTGTTATAATGCGACTCAAACCCATCGCTCAGGCCATCGCCATCCGAATCCCAGTTGGCCGGATTCTGGTTGACGCCATCCTTGATATACTCGTCCAAATTGGATTCGCCGTCGCCGTCGTAGTCCATGTCGCCGGTCTGGTCCAGGTTGCCGAAGTAATACATCTCCCAGGCATCCGGCAACCTATCGTTATCGGTATCCTTGTCGCGGATAATAATCTTGGCATTGTCCAAAAACTGGACATCGCTGAGATTGATCAGGCCCGCCTGGTAGAAATTATACGGATCGCGGTAGAAGCCGACCGACTCCCAGGTATCCAACGCACTGTTGGCGCCCGTGCCGAAAGCGGGCGTAACATCCAGGAAAGCGCGCACATAATAGGCGCCATGTTCTAAACCATACATGGTATAGGAGCATTTCACCCAGCCGGTGGTGGCGGGCGGCGTCAGGGTCATGCGCGCCACGGGCCGGCCGCCAAAGCCGCGATTATCGAAGGCTTCCACGATGATTTTCGTGGCCGGCACCTTGCCGAAGTAAGAGATATC
>JAPLSY010000043.1 GCA_026398415.1 Kiritimatiellota bacterium
CAGTCAGCACCGGCCCCCGCCCGGTGCTACCTGTCATATTGGACAGGCCGTTGGTTGTCAACTGCGTCCAATCTGACGAATCAGCAGATTTATAAAATATCACCGGGGCATAATTATCCGTCCAGCCCGAGGCATAGATGCCCTCCGTGGAATCCAAAGCCAAATCGCGTATACTTATATGACTTGAACCAAGCGATATATGAGTTGTTCCGCTTGTTGTCACACGGTAAATATGCCCGCCGGTATTGTTGTTTGTATTGTAAGCGGCGCCAACATACGCAACGGACGAACCGCTCTCTGTCGTCAAAAGTATCTTGTTAACATTGACGCCATTGGTCCCGCTCTCAAGCTGGATATTGCCCCAGGTCGCCCCACCATTGGCACTGTAAACAAGCCCGCCGTTATGAAACGACCATCCATAAATACCGGCAAAAACAGTATTACCGACTGCCTTAATGGAAGAAATGAATAAATCACCGCTTATGGCCGGCTCATAAACTTTGGTCCAGTTGGTGCCGCCATCGATCGTTTTATAGACCACACTGTTCCCGGCATAGACGGTATTCCCCGAGACATCGTTACTGTCTATGGCGACTGCGTAATAAGGCGCACTATCATTATTTGGGAAAGTTCCATTTACGGCCCATTGCAACGCGCCGGCGGCGCCGATACCACGCCGCAAACCTGAAGAGGAAGCCGTCCAACCCAGAGTTTTATCCTGAGTCATATCCATATCCCGAATGGCCACCGCTTCCAGGCCAAAATCAATTGCCGCAAGATTGATTCCACTATTTGTCGTACAGCCTACACCTTGATCGCTGGCAAAATAGATACAATTCGAATTAAGTGGATCAAATTTGACGGCCGAATCATTGGCTCTTATCTGATTTGTTGGCCCACTCACGCCCAACTGGCTCCAAGTACCTGCTGCACCTTTATTTGTGCTGATCGCTTTACCAAAGGCAACTTGATATTGACTGCCTGTTCCTGCCGTATCAAAATTATATCCTTTGCCGATGACGCCGGTATTAACAACCGTCCAACTTGCTCCGTCGTCATCGGAATAGGCGATGGTATTCGTGACGCCCACTTTTGAACCAATGAACATGCGACCATCCGGACCAAACCCTATCTGCCGGCCCAAGCCCCAATTGGATATAACAGACGATATAAGAATCGCAGAAAATGTCGTCGCGCTTGAGAGGGCCGTGCATGGAGTGGATGATTTTTTTATCCCATTTGTGCCGTATGAATCAATAATATAAACGCAATGATTAGTCGGATGAATCTCCATTTGAATCGTAGTGCCTGAAAATGCGCTCGCATCGATGCCGATCGGCGAATCGCCCCCCCGGACGAATGTCCCGCTGGAATTCAACGCGCCAAAATGCAGGGCATTGGAACCTTGTCCGGAGGCAAAGGCCACAAGAGCAGAATCATGGATACGAACGCTGCGGAACATCGCGCCACCCGATGAGGCAATATTGGTCACAAGACTTCCGGCCGTTACCGTGGAACTTAACAGGCCCTTATCATCAGCCACAAACAAACGCCCGGATTCTTGATGGACGGCGATTTCATCAACCGTTCCAAAATTCGCCTGCGCGTTGAAATCGGGAACCACACGCCAATTGAAATTATTGGTAGAAAAGGGATCGGCTAAGGCATAATTCAGGTCGGCGTAAAAAACCGAATTTGCGCTAAAATCCGTCATTAGAAACAACCTTAGCTGGTTGGCGGTCCCATTCGGTTGGATTATATTCAGGCCGCGGATGTATCCGCCGTAAACCGCCTGAATCTGCGGCAGCAAGTTTGTGGTCTCTTCCGCAACGACCGAGCCCGGCACGACCAACACGGCCACCATGCAAAGTCCCGCAAAAAACACCTTACCGCTTCGCACTGCGCCTGCTCGCATGATATTTCCTCCTGAGTTCGCGACCAATTTTGTTTGCTATCATCTAGTTTTTATTCGGCATCTAAGGCATTGTGAAAATACTGCACCGTTCAATACAATAAACACCAACCAGCTTTTGTAAAAATCTTACCCTTTCATTCCAATATGTCAATGCTATTTTTTAATTCTGTCGTGTTTTTAATTCGTTTATCATACGAATTGCCCGACGACGCAAACCACTCGCCGCGCGGCCAGCAGGCAAAGCAGACTCGATACCTTGAGAGCCGCCAACAGAAAACACGTGGCGGTAATCCCGAACAGGGGCAGGAGCAAGACGCCGACAACCAATCCGCCCAGCGCGGCCCCCGCAAGATCCGCCGCATTGGTAAGCGCCGCGGTAATACCTTGACCTGAATCGGCATTGTTGCGACCAAGCATCGACGGTGCGGCATTTTTCAGCAACTCATTGACCAGCGCAAACTGGGCGCCGACCAGGGCGCCGGTCCAGGCAATCGTCTCTACCCAGCCCCACGGAATCCAGGTCATCAGGCCGGAGGAGAGTGCGGTCATCAGCCACGGAATACAGGCCGTCTCCACGATCAAAAAGATTTCCATCACCACCATGGCACGCCATTGCAGACGCACGCCCCCACGGATAAGGCGCGGCGCTCCAAACGCACCCAGTGAAAGCCCCAACATAAACATGGCCACGATCAAGCCGACCTTTGAATACACGTAACCTAGCAGGGCCTGGAATATAAAAATCAGGATCAGTTCCAACGCCATACCGCACAACCCGGTGACGGCCATCACCAGCGCCAGCATGCTCTGTGAAAAAACGGCCCCACTTCGCGGCTCGACTGAGCTCGCCGAAGTCCATAGCGCTACCAGGCTCCGCCGGAGCGCTTCGCCCAGGCGAGCGTAGGGGCGAGTCGCCGGCGCCACGCTGTCCCGCCTGCCCGCCGTAGTCCTGAGCGCAATCGAAGGGAAGCAGGCGGGCCTGCGGCCGAGCACCGCTCCCATGCCAAGACATACAACGCCGAAACCCAACAACGCAACCGCCACCCACCCCAGGCGCAGACGGGCAATCCACGTCAGCAGGGATTCCAAGCCCGATCCGCTGAACCGGCTCCACAACGCAATCTGATAGAACGTGGATATGGGCTTCAAGACGGTGTTGGCCGTCACCGGGATGGTCGCCAGTCGCCGCTCAACAAAATCAAGTTTTTCCGGACTGATTTCATCGGCATTGAGAAAATACTCCGGCCGGAAGTAACGGGTCTTGATATCCGCCCCGGCACTGCGCCGGAACAGCGGCGCGCGCGCCAATGTAATGGGGCTATTGGTTGCACCGGCGAAAAACTGGTTTTTCGTGCCGGAGGTCACGAGTACGCGATCGAACACGGCCCAGAGGGTTTTTGCTATGGAAGCGCTCAGAAACGCAGTCTGGCCCTGCAGGTCTTCGGACGCCGAGACCACCGTGTAAAGGAATCCGTCGGGTGACAGGATGGAGCGAATGTCCCGATAAAAGTCTTGCGTGTAAAACCGGTTAAGCGCGATTGTAGCCGGCTCGGAAGCATCCACCAGGATGGCGTCAAACAGTGGCGCGGTTGCGCCACTCCGTCCATATTGCTTGACGTAACGGGGCGCGTCCACGTGGACCTGAACCAGGCGCGGATCGCGCAAGGCGTCGCGGTAGGCGCTGGTCGCCACCGGTTCGAGCAGGCAGCCTATTTTTTCATCCAACTCCACGTAGACCAACTGTTCCAACGGATATTTCAAAAGCTCCGGAATATCGTTGATCGGATTGCCGCCAATCAGCAGGACCCGCCGGGCATCCGGTTTCTGGGCCATAATGAAATGAATCTTGTGCTCGCCTGTAACAGCGTCGGGGAAAACCGATATCACCTGGCCGTTGGCATAAAGGGCCGTCTGCCCTTCCGTCTCGATTAACGCCAGATTCTGGTAGCGCGAATCACAGGAGGCCAACAAACGCGAAGCCGATGGGGACAAGGAACCGGATACCGGCAACGCACCAAAGGAACGCCAGCGGGCTTCGACACTTGCACGCTCCAGCCTGCCCAAGCTCGGCCAGGGCCTGCCCAAGCTCGGCCAGGGCGGCGCCAGGCAAGCAGGACAACACGCACTGACCGCAAAGGCAAACGCAATCAGCCCCAATAACCAACGGCAGATCCGCGCATTTGTCAGCCAAGCCGCGCCCAGCAGAACGATGGCGCCGGCCAGCATTGCCACGGCCAAGGGACTCATAAACCATACCAGCCAGAACGAAAAAACCGCACCCGCCGCCATACTGCCCAGCGATTCAACCGCATAGACGCGGCTGACCGCAAACGGCAATTGCCGTGCAGGCAAGCGCCGTGCGGCCAGCCGGCAGGCACAGGGAAACACAATCCCGATGATCAGACAGCCGGGCGCAAGG
>JAPLSY010000008.1 GCA_026398415.1 Kiritimatiellota bacterium
CGCCGGAACTTTTTCCACAGCAGGATAAAGTTTTGCATGCCCTGATGTATGGGGGCTGGGCGGTATTGCTGGGCTGGGCATTGCAAAGTCAAATGCGCAATCGGCCGGCGGCATGGATGGTGGGGATTGTGCTGATAGCCACGGCCTATGGCGCCCTGATGGAAATCCTGCAGGGAAGCTTGATCTGGATTCAGCGCACCTGCTCCTGGGGCGACATGCTGGCCAATCTGGCTGGCGCCATCCTGGGAGTTGGACTTTTCGCCCTTTGTGCCAGAAAAGTTGAATTACGAAACATTGAGTGAACATACCTTGAGCGTAGCGATGGCGGTCTTAAACAGGTCCTGCGAATAAATAATAAGGTTGCGTAGTGAGATGCAGCGGTATCTTGTGCTCCCACAGACCAACCGATTGACTGCCGTGCGCGTTCCGCGGGCAACGTTGCCAGGCATTACTTTTCATTGTAAAATGCCGTTGACAACACCGGATTGTAATATAAAGTGTCAGAAATACATATACATTTTTCTGACAGTTACAGGCCATGAATAACAACCATTACATTGCCCGGAAGATACTTGCGCGCATAAGACGCGGTACGGTAAAATCTCCGTCCTTCGCTGGAGATTTTCTTGATTTGGGAAGCCGGACAGCGGTAGATCAGGCACTGTCACGACTGGTGCAGCGCGGACATTTGCAACGTGTTGGACGCGGTCTGTATACCTTGTCGCTAATCAGCCGGTTGACCGGAACTGTTATAACTCCGCCGCCGGATACTGTAGCGCGTTCGCTTGCTCGGAAACTGGGGCTTCGCATCTTGCCATCGCCAGCGTACGCCGCCAACCTGCTCGGCCTTTCCACCCAAGTTCCAGCCAAGATTATCTACCTGACCGACGGCAGAGCCAAAACTGTTGAAATTGGGGCGGTTACCATCATCTTCCGTCATGGGTCGCCTAAAACCATGGCGGTTTTAGGACGCGTTGCGCCGCTCATATTTCAAGCTTTGCGCTATCTTGGCCGCGATGGCGTTTCCCGAACCCATATCGCATGCCTCCGCCGCTTGCTCAAAAAGAAAGACAAAAGGGAACTTATACATAACCTTCGCTATGCACCCGCATGGATGCAGCGCGTTTTGCTTCAGATTACCGGGGCTATTGCCCAGGGAGAATGATGGATCGAATCGCACAAGCAGCGCCGCGTGAACGAGCAAACCTTTTCCAGGAGGCATCGGGATTTCGTCCCGGAATTACGTCTTTCATTATAGAGAAAGATTTTTGGGTATGCTGGGCTTTGAAACACATTTTCAGGTCTGTTGAGCTGCCGCTACATCTAATCTTCAAAGGCGGAACAACGCTTTCCAAGGTCTTTCATGTTATTGAGCGATTTTCCGAGGATGTGGACCTTTCGTTTGATCGCCGGGAGCTTGGCTTTGATACAGATCATGACCCGGCAAATGCAAAGAGCGGCCAAAGACAACGGGCACTATTGGATGAATTGAAGGCTGAATGTGAAACAATAATCCGCAAGCTTGTTATGCCTGCACTTTTAAAGGACTTCGCGTTAGTTTTAGGAGAACCAAGGCAAGGACCGAGCGGTTGGGATATCGCGATTGATCCTGATGATTCTCAGACTATCAATTTCCGTTATCCACCGGCTTTGATTTCCCTTGGATTAAATGTGCCGGCTTACATTCGGCAGAGTGTCCGTTTGGAGATGGGCGCACGGTCCGATGCCTGGCCAACGAACACATACCCGATCACACCTTATGCGGCGGAAATATTTCCGAATATGTTTCAATCTACGTTCTGCGAAGTGAATACCCTTGAAGCCATACGCACATTCTGGGAAAAGGCAACGCTTTTGCACGCTGAGTTTCATCGGACTAATCCAACAGCCAGAAGCGAAAGAATGTCGCGTCATTATTATGACCTGTATTGCCTCTCAAAAACTGCAATCGGTGCGAGGGCATTGATGGAAACAGACCTTCTAAAACGGGTGATTGAACATAAGCGAGTCTTCTTTCGTTCGGCGTGGGCACATTACGAAACAGCCGTGCCCGGCTCATTTCACTTAATCCCGGCTGCTGGAAGAATAAAGCTCCTTCGGAACGACTACACGGAAATGAAGGCCATGATTTTCGGCGCAAGCCCTGAGTGGGATATAATTATGGAGGGCTTGAAATATCTTGAGGATCGGATCAATAGAATGAACGCCTGAAATGGGCGAAGCAGGGGAGTTGGGCGGCGAGTCTATCTAATTCTTCAGTTAGCGGCTCTGCCAGCAATTTATCCTGATTAATAGTTCTCATTGACAATGAGAGGTATATATCAGATTTTCTCATTTGCGTTGAGCACGGAGGATTAAATGCTGAAATATTTGTTGAAATAAATTATCCGGGAGCCGGAAAATGACCATCAGGCTATCGGCGCCGGTACTCCAGGGCATTGCTGAGCTTGGCTTTTGGAAGAGACAAACGAAACAAGTTAATGACCGTGAAATAGACAAATGAACCAACAAGAACAAACGGCGGTCTATCCGAGGTCGCGGTTCAAAGATGTGCCCCATGACTTGGCCGCCCTGCTTGGATCCCTTAATAGTTTTCAAGGGGCATCCCTCGGAGAACGGAACTACCGCGGTCTGGCAGACTCCATCGCGCCAACTGAACCCTTTACGCTCATTCTCTTCACCGAACCTCTTGCATTTGAGCATGTCCGCCGCAAAGAGTATGTCAAGACAACCAAGTACGCGATCGTTTCTGAACTTGATGAGACCGTGCTCAGTAAATTTGAGGATGAGATCAATAAAAAGATGAGCATCTACCTTCGTAACCATGGGGACCCGAAAGACGTCCACCTTAACCGGCTGATACGGCAGTATTATTCAAAGGCAAAGAAAATCCTGCAATTACGCCATCCGATCGTCTGGGAAAAAAACTGGAAGGCGGGGAAGTATGCGGCGGCCAGAATCAGGATCGAGCGGCGGCGGAGATACAATATGCCGGAACCGCTGTGCTGGGGCGGCACCAATCTGCCCCAGCAGTTCTACTTTATGAAAACGAGCGGCACATATGCGCGGGGTTGTTCATCCGGTTCCGGAACAAGAGAAGCCCATAGCTATTTCGGTCTGGCATTCATGGAACTTTCCAGACGTCTCGCTATCCCGTCGTACATCCTCGTCTATGATAAAGACAATATCCTGCGGTTCGTCACCCAACGGGATGGATTCCTGATCATCCCGGATTCGATGGGCTCAAATTGCAAGGTGGACTATAAAACGGTCAGCGCCCTGATGGCGGGGACATGGAAAGTCAAGGTGGTCGAATCACCAGACTATACGGAGATCAAGAAAATCAAAATATTCTGCGAAAAAAAATAGTAATAGGGTTATGTATGGTTGATGGTTCCGAATCTTGTTTTTCGGGAATGATTTATGGTAGGGTGACTCAAGCAGGTCTGACACCTGCACATTATGAATGCCATTCAACTGGAACACGTCACCAAGGCTTATAAGCTCTACCATCATCCGGGTGACCGGCTGAAGGAAGTTTTGCATCCCGGCCGCAAAAAATACCACCAGGATTTCTTTGCCCTGCGGGATATCAGCCTGGCCGTGCAACCAGGCGAAACCATCGGTATCATCGGCCGCAACGGCTCGGGAAAATCCACCTTGCTGAAACTGATTGCGGGCATCCTGACGCCAACCGCCGGGACGGTGACGGCACAGGGCAAAGTTGCCGCCCTGCTGGAGTTGGGCGCCGGGTTCAACTTGGAACTGACCGGCCTGGAAAATTTTTATTTCAACGGAATCCTGCTGGGCTATTCCCGCCGGGAAATGGAAGCGCGGCGCGAGGCCGTAATCGCTTTCGCGGATATCGGCGATTACATGGATCAACCGGTCAAACATTATTCCAGCGGCATGTTCGTTCGCCTGGCATTTGCCGCGGCCATCCAGGTGGATCCCGATATTCTGATCGTTGATGAAGCCCTGGCGGTGGGCGACCTGAATTTCCAGGCACGTTGTTTTCGCAAGCTGGACGAATTCCGGGCCGCCGGTAAAACCGTCCTGCTCGTAACGCATACGCTGGATAGCGTTCTGCGGTATTGCTCCCGGACAATGGTCCTGGACAAAGGTCGCATGGTCGTTGCCGCCGATTCCAAGAAAGCCGTGGATATCTACAAGCAGTTGATGGCCAATTGCTATGATGCCGCACCCGTAGCCGGGCCTGCACCCGTAGCCGGGCCTGCACCCATAGCCGGACTCGCACCGAGCGGCATAACGCCCTTGACCGCCAATCCGGATGCCCTGGTTTATGGTGAAGGGCATGCTGAAATTGTGGAATACGGTCTATTTGATGAGCATAACCGGCCCACCCGGATGCTCCAGCATGGCCAGCGTTTTTCGATCAGCATGAAAGTCAGGTTCCACGCGGCAGTGCGTGACCCCATCTTTGCTTTCACGATCAAGGACCTGAAAGGGATGGAACTCACCGGCACCAATACGCAATTCAAGCAGGTACCAACCGGTTCCTATGGCAAGGGTGATAGCGTAAACGTGGAATTTACCCAGACGTTAAACGCACAGTCCGGCCGGTACGCATTGTCGTTGGGATGCACCGGGTACGAAGGCGATACAATGGTTGTCTATCACCGGCTCTATGATATCCTACTATTCGAGACTGCATCGGCCATGCCGATGGTCGGATGCTATGATCTGAACAGCGAAATCCTGATCCGGCGGGCGTGAGAGGCCGGATGGCAGGCGGCAGATGACGGAGGACGGACGGCAGACGACGGACGACAGACCGGCAAGCTGAAAAAGGAAGAAACAATCGCCCAATTTCAGAGGACGGCCTACCCGCCGTAGCTCCAGGAGCGAAGGCGGGAGGCCGGAGGGCAGGTCGGAATATGCCAACGCTCAACCTCCAATACTATAAAGGGCCGGATGCCTATTCGGATGGCACCATTGAAGACGAACTCCTGAAGCTTGTGGAAAAACCGCAGGAATTCATGGCGGTCCTGGCGCGCGATGACCGCTGGCCGTTACTCTACCATCTCGCCGCAGAGCGCCGCAACCTGTTAGAGTGGTATCCGTTCCGGCGCGATGCGGCACTCCTGGAAATCGGCGCAGGCTGTGGCGCGTTGACCGGCTTGTTCGCCGAGCGCGTGGCGCAGGTGACGGCCGTGGAGCTATCGGCCAAGCGGAGCCGGATTATCGAGCGGCGCTATGCCGACAGACCGAACCTGGAGATCATGGCCGGTAATTTCACGGACATGGTGTTTGAGCGCTCGTTCGATTATGTCACCCTGATCGGCGTACTGGAATATACCCGCGCATTCATTCAGACTCCGGACCCGTACGGCAGGCTGCTGAGCCGGATCGCGGCAGTCCTGAAGCCGGGCGGCGTGCTGATCGTGGCCGTGGAAAACAGGCTGGGCCTGAAATACTTTGCGGGCGCCCGCGATGACCATACCGGGCGCCAGTTTGACGGGATCGAAGGTTATCCCGCCGGTGGCGGCGCAGAAACATTTTCGCGCGATGAACTAGGCCGGCTGTTATGCGCCGGCGGCTTTACCGAACAGACATTTTATTATCCGCATCCGGATTACAAATTACCGGTGGAAATCTTCAGCGACACTTTCCTGCCGGCGGCCAACCACATGCTGGCCGACGCGCCGAATTACGACCAGGAACGGCTCAAACTGTTCAGCGAGCAGCGGGCTTTCTCCACGATCATCCGCGACGGGAAGTTCCCCCAGTTCGCAAACTCGTTCCTGGTCCTGGCAGCGCGGGGGTCCGGAGGGATAACAGACGACAGATGACGGAAGACGGACGCCAGAAAGAGAGTTTATCTGCCTTAATCCGCGTGGCCGCTACGGTCACGCGGTGCGACTGCGGAGCGCATTTCGTGTCCCCGCCTTTGGCGGGGTTCGAAAAGGACGGGGCAGTTTGCCTCGGATGTGAGCGCGCCGGGCGAAGCGCTATACTTAAGTATGCGCGAGCACGGTAAGCCTGCAGACGGGGCGAAATGACTCGCCCTTTTCGAACGAAATGCGTTACGCTTTTGTGGACGAAGTTGATCAAAGCGCCAAAAAAAGGAAAATAAGGCTTGCGCCACATAACAACGAGGTAAACCATGAACCAGTTCATTACCCATCAAATCAAAGCCTCTATCGAGGTCAAGCAGGCGATCATGGCCGATGCGGCCATGATCGGGACCATTCAGCAGGTGGCGGCGGCGGCCATCAAGGCCTATCGCAACGGGCACAAGCTTTTGCTGGCCGGTAACGGCGGCAGTGCCGGCGATGCCCAGCATATCGCCGGAGAAATGGTCAACCGCTTCCGGTTCGACCGGCCAGCCCTCGCGGCTATTTCACTTGCCGCCGACTCCTCCGTGCTGACGGCCATTGGTAATGACAGCTGTTTTGAACAGGTGTTTGCGCGCCAGGTCGAGGCACTGGGCCTGGCAGGCGACATGTTTATCGGCATTTCGACGTCCGGCAAATCGCCGAACATCATTCGCGCACTCCAGGCCTGCGAAAAGAAAGGGATTATCCGGGTCGGCTTTACCGGCCAGGGAGGCGGAGATATGGCGCCGTATTGCGATTATTGCCTGGCAGTGCCGTCGCGCGAGACGCCCCGCATCCAAGAAGCGCATATCCTGATCGCCCACATCTTTTGCGCCCTCGTGGAAGAAGACCTGTTCGGCAAGGGTTTTGCCACGTAAGCCGCGGCTATACGCCCAGTTTGTGGAGCGCGCTTTTCAGTTCGTCCGTGCCCCGGCGGGTCAGGCCGGAAACGAGCAGGGGCTTCTGCCCTGTCCGCGCCATAAATTCAGGCAGATTTTCCAGCGCCGGATCCAAATCCATTTTATTGGCCACGATCAGCGCCGGCCGCTGGAGGAGTGCCGGGTTATAATGCTTCAGCTCGTCGCGCAGGGTGGCATAATCGTCCGCCGGATGTCGACCATCCGAGCCGGCCATGTCAATCACGTACACCAGGCCGCGCGTGCGTTCCACGTGCCGGAGAAAGGTGTGTCCCAGCCCGGCGCCGGCATGCGCGCCTTGGATCAGGCCGGGAATATCCACAAGTTTAAGCCGGGTAAACGTGTCGTACTGGATCGTGCCGATCACTGGCTGAAGCGTAGTAAACGGGTAGCTCGCGATTTTCGGATGGGCATGACTGATGGCGGTGAGCAGGGTGGACTTGCCGGCATTCGGGAACCCGATCAGCCCGATATCCGCCACGATTTTAACGTCCAGCCGCAGGCGCCGTTGTTCGCCCGCTTCGCCTTTAGTATGTTCAAGCGGCGCCTGGTGGACGCTGGTTTTCCAGTGGCAATTACCCAGACCACCCTTGCCGCCGCGCGCCACCATGAGTTGTTCGCCGGGCGTTATCAGATCGCCCAGGATTTCACCGGTAGTTTCATCCCGCACAATGGTGCCGCACGGCACTTTTAAAATAAGGTCTTTCCCGTTGCGGCCGTGCCGTTTTTGGCCCAAGCCTTTGCCGCCGTCTTCAGCGTGTTGACGCGGCTGGTAATAGAGGGCGATGAGCGAATCCACGTTGGGATCTGCTTGGAGGATGATGTGACCACCGCGGCCGCCGTCGCCGCCGTCGGGACCGCCAAAGGGGACGCATTTCTCGCGCCGGAAACTGGCGCATCCGTTCCCGCCACAGCCGGCGAGGATATCGGCCCCGGCCGTTTCAACAAATTTGAAACCTTTCAAATCGCGGGCGCAAGTTCGTCCACACGAACGCGCTTGCCTTCCTTTTCAAACTTAACCACGCCTGATTTCAGGGCAAAGAGCGTGTCGTCCCGGCCGCGTTTCACGTTCATACCGGGATGCATCCGGGTGCCGCGCTGGCGGATAATGATGCTGCCGGCCGTCACCACTTGGCCGTCGAACCGCTTAATACCCAGCCGCTTGCCGTGGCTGTCGCGGCCATTCTTTGCGCTACCTGAACTTTTATTGGTTGCCATGCGAAACCCCCGAAAGAATTTGCGATTTATGATTTCCGATTGCTGATTTCCAATTCAATGAACCCGAATTTTAATCCGTATCCATTGTAGCGGCCGTTCGCCAGAACGGCAAAGCTGTTCCTGTCAGGATATGATCTTGAAAAGAAAGGCGTTTCAGGCCACGCTTTCGATTTTCAGGACCGTCAGTTCCTGCCGATGCCCCTGTTTGCGCTCGTAGCCCTTGCGCCGTTTTTTCTTAAAGGACACGACCTTGACACCCCGCTTGTTCCGCAGCACAACGGCGGTCACCTTGGCGCCGGCCACGTGCGGTTTGCCCAGCGTCAGCGTGGCGCCATCCGATACGGCCAGCACCGGAAAGGTATCCACTTTGTCGCCTTCCTTGACCTCCAGCCGCTCGACGGACAGAATCTCGCCTGCTTCCACGCGGTATTGTTTACCGCCCGTTTGAATAACCGCGTAAGCTTTCATCGCATCTCCCATTAACGGAATAGCCTGAGCGCGCTTTTCCTTTCAACCCTCAAAACCCGAGCATCATAGCCAAGCCCATGGTCCTGTCAACCTAAAATACCGGCCCTAAATCCGCGAATCAGGGCCCCGCCACCACCCTTCGAAACCGGCTGGCAATTGCCAGGCTGGCAATCGCCAGCTGGGCCGCCAGGGAGACCAACAGGGCCACGGCAACAACCAGATACATGCTCGCATCGTTGCCCGTTCGCCTCATGAACCATTCGCTGACAAACAGACCCGCGAAAGAGCCCAGGCCGACCAGGAATTCGTTGACGCCAATATTGAGCGACCTCCGGCCGGAATTGGACGAGTAATAGACACAGCAAAAAAAGACAAAGCCCGCGTAGGCGCCGATCAGGCTGATGCCCAGGAAACAGATGGGTAGGGAGGGCCACAACCACATGATCAAGGCGATCACCGCGGCCCCTCCGTGAGCCAGTCCAATGGGCGTCCGGCGATACAGCAGATGCCGCCAGCGGATCATGGCAAACCCGCCCACGGCCTGCAGGGCCAATTGCAAAAACAGCGGCAGACCCGTCATGAAGGGGCTGATACCGGCTTTGGCATAGATGACCGGAAAAAAATTATGTATGGGGCGCTGGATAAACATGGCGGTAAATATCATTATCCAGCCGACCAATACGTATAACGGATCCACTGGGGGCGCTTTCCCGGACCCTTGTTCCACGCATTCATCGGCGGAGGGCGCGCCCGACGGTCGTGATTGGTGCATGAGCATAATGACCAGCATGGTAACACCGGCCAGGATCGTCAACACCGACAACGCGATAAATCCAAGCCGGTAAATGATGCCGGACGAAAAAATGCCGGTTCCATAGCCCATGCTCCAGGCCAACGTGTATAGACCGATGGAGCGTCCCAGATCGCCGGGGGCCGATTCCGCACGCATGAAGGTCTGAAAGGCATTGAAGAACAAGGCCATCCAAATCCCCATGCACCCGAAGATAACCAGGATCATTATAAATTCTTTGGCCATCAGGCACGTGACGCCGCAAAGCGTGCAGAGCACGATGCTGGTCAGCAGGATAATCCGGGTATTGCGGCGGGACAGCAGGAACCCAACTGCAAGACTGGTGAGCATGTAGGTCAGTTGAAACAGGCCGGCTATCCAAGCACACCGCATGATGCTCATGCCCTGTTCGCCGGCACGATACATGACCGCGAATGTGACAAAAAAGACCAGAGCATCCATTAGCGCCGGGCAAATATATATTTTCATTGGTCAGCTCCCGGTGACGCGCGCTTCAGGGGCAACACCAATATCCGCCAGGCAACCCAGTCAAAGGGAACTTCCGCCCGGGAGGTTTGGGCCGAGATCAGGATACGGTCCGGGTCGCCCAGGGCGGACAGGGGCACGCGCAGGCTTATGGATTTGTTCCGATAGGTCACCTTAGCCGTGTTGTCGTCCAAACGCTGCAGACCGTCCATAACCCTATATTTCAGTTCGCCCAGTGAAATACGCAGTTTCGGCATTTCAGGGAAGGGGCGATCGGGCCGATAACCGAAAATGTTGACCTCGGCCTCCACCGTTTTCGCCAGGGGGCGCGAGACGTTGATGGCCAGCACAAGGGAATCGCCTTCACAGCGGGCAAAATTCCATTCGATGCCCGTATAAGCGTCGCGTTCTTCAGCGGTCAGTTCGTCGGGCAAATCGGGCGTCGCATCCATCGGCGCAGGGGCAGCCGGATTGAGGTCGTGCGGCACCCGCATGACAACGGGGAAATCGCCGAATAATTCGTTTTGCCGCACGAATGACGACAGGTATTTGCCGGAATAGCGGAACTGGGATTCGTGGGCTTTGAGCGCGGCGAGCTTGACGCTGACCTGGTTACTGCTGAGCGGGAACAAAGACCAGGCGGCCGCGCGCCGCATAATGTCCGGCGGCTCCAGAGACTTATCGGCATACAGACCTTGCGGCTGAGGCCAACGGGCAAAGTGCGTAAGATAAGGTAATAATTTTGGGCGCAGTTCGAATTCCAGATTCCACAACGCCACGCGCATGAATAGATACAGCGCGCGGTGGTCGGGGTTATGATCGGCCGGATGCGAGACAAAAATTTTGGTCGGCTTAAAATCGCGCAAAATAGCCGTCAGGTCCTGCAGAATATTCTCGCCCGTGTACCGCGCCCCCGGGCGAAATGCGTTTGGATAGGGCACTGCCATGGTCCTGGTCAGCATGCTTTTATATGGCGGATGCGCACCCCAGCAGTTGTTCCAGATTTGCAGGGTGCCGAAGTCGGGGTAGCCCAGAAAGGTCAACTGGTTTGTTTCCAGGCCCAGCAGCCGCGTGGCCTGGACAGCCTCACCGTGGCGCACCAGGCCCATGCCCTGGACCGCCTTGGAATCAAGGACGGGGTATTTACGATAGAGGACAAAGGACCATTGGTTGTTGTCGCCGTAGGTGAAGAACACTACGCGCACGGGTATGTGCCGCTCCACGGCTGTCTGGATAATTCCGCCACAGCCCAGGGACTCATCATCCGGGTGCGGGGCCATCACCAGCACACGGTCATTAGTGGAAAGTGCGAGAACGGCAAACGGGGCCGGGTCATGGGTGGCCGTAACAGTCCCCGCCAATCCCGTCACACACGCGGCAACGGTAACTAAGCCGATGCAGAACTTAGAGGGGATCATGGTCTGCCTGTCATCCGGAAGAACAGAAACTATGGCGATTACTAACGGCTAACAGCTGATCCTCCATCTCATTATCACAGGGGACTATTTGAGGAGTTAACGTGCGTAATGTAAGCTTCAGCCGTATGCACCACCGGGGCGTTGGAACCGGTACCGGATTCATCGGTATCGGAAAACGTGGAACTCACCGTAATGACCTGCACGACCGGGGAGGCCGGATCCGTCATGCTGGTGTAAGTCACTTGCTGGCCCTGGCGGGTATTGAGCGTACCAATGGTGTTATCCGACAACGACCAGGTATAAACATATCCGTAGAGAGCGCTGAGCGCCAAGGCTTGGCCGTATTTAATGGTCGCCGAATTGGGGTTAATTTCAATCTTGCGGCTGGCGGACTCCACTTCACAGCCGGTCAGCAACAAGGCTAACGGCGCCACAACCGCCACAAAGCCCAGCCACAAACCTATGGATTTGCATTGCATGGATCTTCGTGTATCATACGCCCAAATCGGTGTCAACTGTAAACGGGCGGAGGCCAATCATGTCCGCGATGGGCGATATCGTGTTTATCTCGCGGACCGGTGAATTCACCTTTTCTAATCCGGTGCTCATTCTCACTGCCACCCGCCTGAACGAGGTCAAGCCCTGTCTGCAGCAGGTGGCTGAAAAAGTGTCCCAGGGGCTTTATGCGGCCGGGTTCCTGACCTACGAAGCGGCGCCCGCATTTGATGCGGCGCTCTGTGCCCATCCGCCGGGCGATCTGCCGCTGGCTTGGTTCGGCTTGTATCGCGCGCCGGGGCAATCCCGGCGATCGCTTGCTGACGAGTCCGCCTGCAATCCGTCGGCTGACGGATGTAGCATTACGGGCAAGGCTTCTTTTCGGGTTGGTCCCTGGAAAGCGCTGGTGAGCGCCGCGACTTACTACCAGCAGGTTCGCCGGATTCGTGACCTTATCGTGGCCGGTGACACCTATCAAATCAATTACACTTTTCCCCTGCAGGCGGATTTCCAGGGCGATACCCTGGGCTGGTTCCGGCAGTTGTGCGCTTCCCAGCAGGCGGACCATTGCGCATTTATTCAAACCGGCCGTTTTCACCTGCTCTCCGCCTCGCCCGAGTTGTTTTTTAAAAAAAACGCGGATGGTTTGACCACGCGCCCCATGAAAGGAACTGCTCGACGCGGGCGCTGGCCGGCGGAAGATTGCCAAGCCGCCCAGTCGCTCGCCGCCAGCGCAAAGGAGCGCGCTGAAAATGTCATGATTGTGGATGTGCTCCGGAACGATATGAGCCGGGTCAGCCGGGTTGGTTCGGTCGATGTCGCGCGCCTGTGGGAGCTGGAGCGTTATCCAACCGTCTGGCAAATGACGTCCACGGTCGTTGCGCAATCCAAGGCATCCGTCCCGGACATCCTGGCGGCCCTGTTCCCATCCGGTTCCGTCACGGGGGCGCCCAAAATCCGTGCCACGGAAATCATCCGTGCACTCGAGCCCTATCCCCGCGGTATTTACTGCGGCACGATCGGCTGGTGGGCGCCCGACGGGCAGGCGGAATTCAATGTAGCGATTCGCACCGTGGCGATTGACACGGAAACCGGGACCGCGCGCTATCATGTGGGCGGGGGAATTACCCATGGCTCCTCGCCGGAAAAGGAATATGCGGAGTGCCTGGCCAAAGCCGAAGTCTTGACCCAGCCCCTGCCGGCCTTCGAGCTACTGGAATCGCTACGCTGGGACGGCGACTATTTCTTATTGCGCGAGCATCTGGACCGACTTGCGGAAAGTGCCGCCTATTTCGATTTTTCGTTCAACCGGCAGGCCACCGAAACAGCCTTGAACCAATACCCCTTGGCCAACCCGACAGGGAAGGGACAAGCGCCCATCCTGAAAATCCGGTTGCTCCTCAGCCGCAATGGCACATGTCGCGTGGAAGGTGAACCCCTGAAGCCCTTTGCTTCGCTACGGGTTGGCCTGGCGGCCACGCCAGTGGATGAAAACCAGGTATGGCTCTATCATAAAACCACTTATCGGAAGATCTATCGGCAGGCCTTGCTGTCCCGGCCGGATTGTGAGGACGTCATCCTGTGGAATCGGCGGGATGAGCTTACGGAAAGCACCAGGGCCAACGTGGTGCTGGAGCTCGATGGCCAACTTTGGACGCCGCCGGTGGCCTGTGGCTTGCTGGCCGGAACTTTCCGCCGGCATCTGCTGGAGACCGGCGCTATTCAGGAACGGGTGTTGCACCGCGACGACCTGCGCCGGGCACACACAATTCATTTGATCAATTCCGTCCGCCGCTGGATGAAGGTACAATGGATTGATCCAGCCTGAAGTCAGTGTCTGCCATTCCGGCGTCCGGTGTCTGTCATCCGCCGTCTGTCCTAATGTATCTTGCCCAGTTCGCGGCGCTTCTTGACGAGTTCTTCGGCCAGGGAGTAGGGGACGGCTTCGTAACGCTCGAAGTGCATGACATAGGCCGCGCGGCCCTGGCTGATGGTACGGATCACATTGGAATAGCCGAACATCTCGCTCAGGGGCGCCATCGCGCGGATGATCCGGTAATTACCCTGGGGTTCCATGGCCTCGATCCGGCCCCGCCGTTGGCAGATCGTGCCGGTAATGCCCCCCACAAAATCTTCGGGGGTTGTCACTTCCAGTGACATGACCGGCTCCGTGATCTCCGGATGCGCCTTGAGAAACAGCTCGCGGAAGCAGGCGCGGCCCGCCTCCTGAAACGCCATGTCGCTCGAATCCACTTCATGGTACGACCCGTCAAAAACCACCACGCGCACATCCACCACCGGGTAACCGGCGAAGGGTCCTTTATCCATGCAGCGGATGATACCTTTTTCCACAGAGGGGATATATTCCGTCGGAATACGCCCGCCCTTGACTTCGCTGACAAACTCGAAACCCGTGCCGGTCTCCATCGGTTCCAGCCTCAACCAGACGTGCGCATATTGCCCGCGCCCGCCGGATTGCTTGACGTGCTTGTACTGGCCCTCGACGGTCACGGTGGCTGTTTCGCGGAAGGCGACTTCCGGCCGCCCCACGGCAACCTTGACGTCGAATTCGCGCAGGAGCCGGTCCACCAGGATTTCCAGATGCAATTCGCCCATTCCTGAAATAATGGTTTCCTTGGTTTCCGGGTCCAGCTTGACGAAAAAGGTCGGATCTTCCTCGGCCAGCCGGTGCAGGGAGGCCAGGGCCTTTTCGCCATCCAGCCGGCTTTCCGGCTTTACACTGATGGACATAACCGGGGTCGGAAATTCAATGGCCTCCAGAAGAATCGGTTTTTCCGGACTGCAGAGCGTGTCACCCGTATGGGTTTTGGCCAGGCCTACAACGGCCACAATGTCGCCGGTGGCGGCTTCCTCTATGCCCTCCTGGCGGTTGGCATGCATACGCATCAGCCGGCCGATCCGCGCATCGGTCTGCTGGGTGCTGTTATACACGGCATCCCCAGTCCGGAGTCTACCGGAATAAATACGCAAATACGTCAGCTTGCCCATATGCTTATCGGACATTACCTTGAAAGCGATGGCTGACATCGGCTCATCATCGGATGGCGCGCGCTGGCTGGGCGCATCATCTTCCGCGGAGCCGGCGCTGACCACCGGCGGCAGGTCGTCCGGGGACGGCAAAAAATACACAATGCCGTCCAGCAGACGCTGGACGCCCTTGTTCTTGAAGGCCGATCCGCAATAAACCGGGATTACCTTGTGCGCGATCGTGGCCTTGCGGATAATACCGCGCATTTCGCTTTCGGTCAGGTCCCCGGTGTTCAGGAATTTTTCCAGCAGGACATCATCCTGTTCCGCGCATTTTTCCACCAGGTTGGCGCGCCATTTTTTGGCCTTGGCGCGTAATTCCGGCGGAATTTCCGTTTCCAGGCAGGTCTGGCCTTGATCGTCATCCGGATAGGTCACGGCCTTCATCGTCAGCAGGTCAATGATTCCCTTAAACTGGTCTTCCTTGCCGATGGGCACCACGACCGGCACGGCATTCGCACCCAAAATATCCTGAATTTTTTTGACGACGCCGAAAAAGTCGGCCCCGGTGCGGTCCATCTTGTTGATGAAGGCGATCTTGGGCACGCCGTATTTCTCGCTCTGCTTCCAAACCTTTTCCGACTGGGGCTGGACACCGCCCACGGCGCAGAAAAGCGCCACGGCGCCGTCCAGCACGCGCAAACTACGCTCTACTTCGGCGGTAAAGTCCACGTGCCCGGGGGTGTCAATCAGCGTGATCTCATGTTCTTTCCAGGGGAGCGTCGTGGCGGCGGAGGTGATGGTGATGCCGCGCTCGCGTTCCTGGACCATCCAGTCCATGGTAGCCGCGCCATCATGAACTTCGCCCACCTTGTGGGTCTTGCCGGAATAAAATAACAGCCGTTCACTGACCGTTGTTTTACCGGCGTCAATATGCGCCATGATGCCGACGTTGCGAACATGCGTTAATGCAATGCGACGAGCCACGGGAAATACTCCTTATTGTAAGCCTGAAAAGCTGGGCACTATGCGCCTGCGTGGTTTGTAATGCAAGGGAAATAATGGCCTCAGCAAGCTGAGGCCCTTCTGTTGCCGTCGCCCGCCTGCAATCCGTCGGCTGACGGATAGCACTGCGGGCCGGTAGGGCGTGATCTTGCATCACGCCATTTACCGTCTTCTCGCCGATTCTTGTCCCTGAATTTCTTTGACAAAGCCGGTACATTAGCATAGGTTTGCCGTTCGCTAAGTTCATGGGGGCCGGTAGCTCAGTCGGTAGAGCACGGCACTTTTAATGCTGGGGTCGCGGGTTCAAATCCCGCCCGGCTCACCATGTCCTGGATCCGCGATTGTCTCCCGGCATGCATTCGTCAAAAAAAGTTCTGTTTGCGATTGAAACCATGCTGACCCGCCTTGGCCTGGTGGTCTTGCCCACCTTGCCTCGCTGGGCCGTGTTGGTCTGCGCGCGCTCCGCCGGCGCCGTGGCTTATTGGACCGCGCCCCAACAGCGGCGCATCACGCTCTCGAATCTCGATGTTGCCTTCGGCGACCGTCTTTCGCCCCAAGCCAAGCGACGTATCGCGCGGGGGGCTTTCTATACGATGGCCCTGGTCATGCTCGACCTCTTCTGGTTTGCGCGGCATATGGAGCAACGGGTTCACCGATATGTCACCCTTGATCCCGCCCTTCGGACCCATTTGTATACCCAACCCATGATCGGCGTAACCGCGCACTTCGGCAACTGGGAACTTCTGTCCAAAGCGCTCAGTGTGTACGGATTTGCGCACGTAGCGGTGGCTACGCCGCTGGCTAACCCGGCGGTGGATGCCATCATCGGCATGGGGCGCTCCATTCCCGGCGTGGAAATCGTCACCCGGCAAGGCGCCATCAGGGGCCTCCTGCGCGCCCTGCGCCAGAAAAAGTATGTGGCCCTCCTGCTCGACCAGAACACGAAGCCGGAGGAAGGCGGACTCTTTGTCAACTTTTTCGGGCTCTCCATCCCGATGTCCACGGCAGCCGCCGTGCTGTCCGAACGCACGGATGCGCCGGTGATCCCGATATTCTGCCGGGTCAATGCCAACGGCTCCTATATCGTCTATAGTCTGCCGTCCTTGAAGCGCGCGGAGTTGGCACAGACGGGGAGCAATATTATCCATACCATCACCCAGACCATTGCCACGCTGTTCGAGCAGGAAATCCGCGCGCATCCGGAACAATGGCTTTGGATGTATAAGCGCTGGAAATATATCGATCCCAACTGGCCGGCGTCCGCCTATCCCTTCTATTCCAAACCTCTGCGGCAAGGCTGAACAAGTATACGTATGATCCGAACCTTGATTAATTAATTTCAGGATGCTTGTGCATACACCTGCGGCATCAACCCGCACCAGTAATTGATCAAGGCCAATTTTTGGGATAAATAAATGAATAAATATATGTTCCTTTTACTGGTTGGCATTGTTGCCGTCATGGGCGGTTGCACCTTGGCCCCAAAATACGTGCGGCCGCAAGCGCCGGTGCCGGCGGCCTGGCCGACCGGTGCGGCCTACAAGGCCGTGACCGCCAACACCAACGGTCCGGCCGCCGCCGACATATCCTGGCGTAAATTTTTCACCAATGACCGGCTTCAAAAAGTGATTGAGCTGGCGCTGGCCAACAACCGCGACCTGCGCGTGGCGGCCTCGACCATTGAAAAAACAAGGGCGGTGTATAGCATTCAACGCGCCGATCTCCTGCCGACTGTGGACGTCGTGGGTTACGGCACCAAGCAACTAGTATATGCCACTATCGCGAACGTTGACGAATCGGTGAAGGTTAAGTATTACACAGTGAAGGTTGGATTCAGTTCCTATGAACTGGACTTTTTCGGGCGCATCCGCAGTCTCAAGGCGCGCGCCCTGGAGCAGTACCTTGCCACCGAGCAGGCCCGGCGCAGTATGCAGATATCCCTGGTGTCCGAGATTGCCGGAGCTTACCTGAACCTGGCCGCCGACCGCGAACGCTTGCGGCTGGCTCAGGATACCCTTGACAGCCAGGAGTCAACTTATGAACTGATCCTGCTGCGTTTTGAAATTGGCGACTCATCCGAGCTGGATCTGTGCCAGGCACAGACCCGCGTGGATGCAGCGTGCGTGGATATCGCCAAGTACACCGGTTTGACTGCCCTGGATGAGAACGCGCTTAACCTTCTGGCCGGGACGCCGGTACCGGAAGAACTCCTGCCCC
This sequence comes from Kiritimatiellota bacterium, assembly GCA_026398415.1. Taxonomy (GTDB): domain Bacteria; phylum Verrucomicrobiota; class Kiritimatiellia; order JAAZAB01; family JAAZAB01; genus VSJD01. Next base: position 17,843 of record JAPLSY010000008.1, read on the forward strand.
GCGAACTGGGAACGATTACCATGCTCAAGGATATCAGCGCCGGAATACCGTCCACGGTATTGCAACGCCGTCCTGATATTCTGCAGGCCGAAAGCCAGCTTAAGGCCGCCAACGCCAACATCGGCGCGGCAAGGGCGGCGTTTTTCCCGTCTATTATTCTGACCAGCTTTTACGGCACAATGGATGACCAGTTGTCCGGGCTCTTCAAAAGCGGCTCGTCACAAGGATGGAGTTTTACGCCGCAAATTACATTACCGATCTTTGATACCGGAAGAAACATCGCCGGGCTGGATGCGGCCAAGGCCGATCGTGATATATACGTGGCGCAATATGAAAAGGCGATCCAGACAGCCTTCCGGGAGGTGGCCGATGCCCTCGCCCAGCGGGGAACCCTGCTGGACCAGATGGAGGCGCAGAAATCGCTTGTGGAGTCCACCGCCGCGAGCTATCGGCTCTCCGATACGCGCTACCGTAACGGGAATGACGGTTATTTGGCCGTTTTGGATTCGCAACGCTCGCTCTATGGCGCGCAACAGGAATTGATCGCCATCCGCCTCGCCCGGCTTGCCAACCTGGTAACGCTCTACAAGGTCCTGGGCGGAGGATGATCCCATAATTTAACCTAACGAATATCCAATCACCAACACTCAACACCCAATATCCAATGAAATACGGGAACATTCATTTGGAAATTGGACATTCCTTGTTGGATATTGGATGTTCGAATAGTCGCTCAATGGATGCGACGGTTCCGCCACGTTAGAATCGGAATTAAACGCCGATAAAAAAATCAGAGCACAGACATACTGAAAATATGCCGATCGGTTTAGTGTGCATAACCAGCCGGCGGATCACACTTTTTTCTGGATCATCCTTTCGATCACGTTAGCGGTGTGTTCCAGGCAGGATACGGCGTCTTCGAGGCGGTCGTAAATCTGGCTCCATTTCATGGCTTCGAGCAGGTGGTCTACACTGCCGCCGGCCGATTCGTAAACCGCCCCAAGCCCGACCAGGAGGAACATGCCGGCTTCCTCCTTGAGCTTGCGTATCCGTTCGCGGTTGGCGGCGCCGTTCCCTTTCCGCACCACGATTTCGAGCAAGGGCCCGATCTCGGCGGCCATCTCGGCCAGACAAAAGGCCAGTTCGCCCGCCCCTTTTTCAATGCTGCGGAATCCGTAGAGGCCGACACGGCTGGACACGGCGTGAACCGCCTGGAATGCCTGTTCGAAGGCGCGGTTCAGGTCGCGGATATCCTCGCGGTCGATGGACTCAATAAAAGTCAGGGAGAGCTCGCGCTCGATCTCACGGCAGGTCATGTCGCCCGCCGCTACCAGGGTGTCGATGTACTTGCATTGATCTGGGACAGCCTTGAAATCGCGGAAAAGGCCGTCCAGCTTTTTGACCGCGTCACCCAGGGTGCCAGCCTGTTTTTGGAACAGCCTGAAGAACGAAAACGCGTTGTTAAATAGGTTCGTGTTCATGCGCTGCCTGTTGTCCTTTCCGGGCCGTGCTGAAACCGCCGGTTGAGCCGGTCCAGGTACACATAAAAGACCGGGGTGACGTAGAGGGTTAACACCTGGGAAAAGAAGAGCCCGCCCACCACGGCGACCCCGAGGGGTTGCCGTGCTTCGCCGCCCGCCCCCAACCCCAGGGCGATCGGGAGACAGCCGAACAGGGCGGCCATGGTAGTCATCATGATCGGGCGGAACCGGATCAAAGAAGCATGATGAATGGCCGCCACCGAATCGAGTCCCTGGGTCTTCTCGGCCTCCAAAGCGAAATCAACCATCATGATGCCGTTCTTTTTGACAATCCCGACCAGCATAATGATCCCGACGTAGGCATACATGTCGAGTTCCATGTGGAAAATGGCCAGGGCCGCCAATGCACCGAACCCGGCCAGGGGCAGCGAGGATAGGATGGTCAGGGGATGGATGAAACTTTCGTAGAGAATCCCCAGGACCATGTAAATCACCAGGACCGTCACCAGCAGCAGGAACCCCATGCTGGCTAATGATGATTGGAAGGCCTGCGCCGATCCCTGGAAGACGGTATGCACCGATGCCGGCAGGGTGGCGCGGCTGAACCGGTTGATCTCATCGATGGCCGTGCCAATCGAGTGGCCCGGCTTGAGGTTGAACGAAATCGTGGCGGAGGGGACTTGCCCCGCGTGATTGATGGTAAGGGGAGACACCGTCTCGCGAATCGAGGCGACGGTGGTCAGGGGCACCAGTTGCCCGCGATCGGACTTGATATACAGCGCCTCCAATGACGAAGGGTTCTGGCGGAATTCGGGCATCAACTCCAGGATCACATAATAGAACGTGGAGGCGGTATAGATGGTGGAGACTTGGCGCGAACCATAGGCGGAGTAAAACGCCTCCTGGATCTGCTTCAAAGTCAACCCCAGGGCGGAGGCCTTGTCACGGTCCACCGTGATCTCGAGCTTCGGCTTGCGGGGTTGCAGGTCAGATTTGACGTCCACTAGGGCAGGGATGGTGCGGATCTTCTCCTCCATGATCGCCCCATAACGATAAAGGCTGTCCAGGTCGCTGCTCTGCAGCGTGAACTGCCACTGGGCGCTTGAAAGCCGTGAACCAATGGCAATCAAGGGAGGATTGACCAGGGACACAATCAACCCCGGGATCCGGTTGAGTTTCGGACGGAGCTCGTTGATGATGTCGTCAACCGATTTGGTCCGGTCGGCGCGCGGTTTCAAGCTCACAAATATCAAGCCGTTGTTATCACCCGAAAACCCGGCGATCGAGGCCACTTGCGCCTCCCGGCAATCGGGATTTTTTAACAACTCTTCGTTCAGGGCTTCCTGGTGCCGCGCCAGATCGGCAAATGATGACCGGTCATGCAAGAGCGTAAAAATCCTGAAAAAATTCTGGTCCTGGGTGGGAATGAATCCTTTGGGCACAAATATAAAGAGCTGCACCATGGCCAGGGTGATGAACAGGGTCGCAACCAGCGTCATAAGCCGGTGGCGCAGCACCCAGCTCAGGCTGCGGCCGTAAGCCGCCTGCCAGGCGTTGAACACGCGTTCGGACGAGGTATGGAACCGCCCCGGGGTGCGGTTGGATAAGCGACCCAGGAAACGGCTGCACAGCATGGGCGTCAAGGTCAGGGAGATCATTCCCGAAAACAGGATTGCCGCGGTAATGCAAACGGCAAATTCACGGAACAACCGGCCCAGCAGTCCGCCCATGAACATGATCGGAATGAACACCACCGCCAGCGAGATGGTCATCGAAAGCACGGTGAAGCCGATCTCACGGGATCCTTTGATCGACGCTTCCAAGGCGCTTTCACCGGATTCGATCCGGCGGATGATGTTTTCCAGAACCACAATGGCGTCATCGACCACAAAGCCGATCGAGAGGGTGATGGCCATCAGGGACAGGGTATTCAGGGTGAATCCCAGGAGGTGCATCACCGAGAAGGTGGCGATCAGCGACAGGGGGATCACCAGGCTGGGGATGAGCGTGGTCTTTAGTGAGCGCAGGAAAAGGAAAATGACAACGATGACCAGGAAGATCGTCAGAACCGTTGTGATCTGCACATCGGTGATCGATTCCCGAATGAACTCCGATTGGTCGTAGAGCAGATGGAGGGCCATCGCCCCGGGCAGCATCGCGCTCAGGCGTGGCAGACGCTCTTTGATGGCGGTGGCCAGATCCACGGTGTTGGCGCCCGGTTGCTTGCGCACCCGCAGAACGATCGTTCCCTTGGTCTCCCCGTGGTCGAGGAACCAGGCCGTGGTGCGGTCATTTTCGATGCCATCCACAGCCCGGCCGATGTCCCGAATCCGCAGCGGATAGCCGTTCTGGTACGTCACCACCAGCGGTTCGAAGGCCTTGGCATCGGGCAACTGGCCGTTGGAGTCGATGGTGTAGGCGATCGCCTCATTGTCAATCGTGCCTCCCGGCAGATTGACGTTCCCGGCCACAATGGCGTCGGAGACTTCGTTGATGCCGATCTTTTTATTGGCCAGGGAATAGGGATTGACCTGGATCCGCACGGCGTATTTCTGGAGCGGCAGGATGTCGATTTCGGCGATGCCATTGATGGTCGCCAGGTTCGGTATCAGAATCGTGTCCCCGGCGTCGTGCAACGCCGATATCGGCAGGGAATCGGAGGTCAGGGTGATGAGCATAATGGGCATGTCGGATGGATTCACCTTCTTGAACGTGGGCGGATTGGGCATGTCTTTGGGAAGCACGCCCATGGCGGCTGCAATCGCCGAGTTTACATCGACGGCCGCGGCATCGATCTGCCGGTCCAGGGAAAATTGGATGTTGATGGTCGTGGCCCCCAGCGCGCTCGAGGAGGACATCGAGTCGATACCGGCAAGCGACGAAAACTGTTTCTCAAGCGGCGTGGCCACCGTCGCGGCCATGGTCTCCGGGCTCGCCCCCGGAAGGAACGCGGTGACGCTGATGGTCGGAAAATCGACGTCGGGCAGGTTGTTAATCGACAGATTGCGGTAGCTGAGGAGCCCAAAGAAAAAAAGGCCGAACATGACCAGAACGGTCATGACCGGACGCCGGATCCATCGTTCCGAAAGGTTCATGACATCTCACCCTTCTTCGCCAAGAAGCCTTGTGGCCCCGCCTGCAACGCTATGCGTAGCATTGCGGGCAGGTTACCACAGGGGGGCGTTCTTGGCTTCCATCTTCGCCAAGGCTTCGCTGGACAAGTCGCAGGGTTCCGCAAAGACTCGACCTGCGATTCGCCGCAAGTTGCTTCACCGGGCCCCGGATGCCGCGTTCGTCGCGGCGGAAGCCGGTGTATTGGCGATAACAATTGCCGCGCCATCTTTCAGCTTGTTAAGTCCGTCGGTAACCACGGTTTCTCCGGACGACACGCCGCCATCCAGAATCACTTCATCCCCGGCCGTGCGGCGCACCTGCACGGCGCGCAACTCCGCGATCCCGCCCACCTTGACCACGAACACCAGGTCGCCTTTCGGTCCCTTCGCAACCGCACTGGCCGGAACCACAACGGCTCCCGGCTCTTCCCCGATAATGAGCGCGACCTGGACATACAGGCCGGGCCAGAGAAAGGCGTCCGTGTTGTCAAACGTCCCCTTCAACCGAATCATTCCCGTGGCCGGGTCCACTGTGTTATCGATAAAAGTCAGCCGGCCCTGCCGGGGTTGGGCATTGACGCCCGGCACGCGCGCTTCCACGGTTAAAACGGCCTTTTCCTGGGCAGTCCGGATTCCAGGCAGGATTTTTTCGGGGATCGCAAAAGTCACGTAAACCGGTTTGACCTGGTTGACCACCAGCAAGGTCGTTTTGTTGGCCTCGACCACGCCGCCCTGGTTGACCACATACGCCCCGGCCCGGCCCGGAATCGGGCTGCAAATCGAACAATACCCGACGTTCAAGCGGGCTTGTTCGACAACCGCACGATCGGCCTGCACAATGTCTTTCTGGGCGTCAGCTTCAGCGCGGAACTTTTCGAATTCCGAACGCGAGACGCCGTTCTCTCCGATAAGCCGGTTTTTCCGTTCAGCCTCGCTGATCTTGAAAACCAATGTGGCCTCGTCGCTGGCCAGCCGCGCCGCCGCCTCGCGCAGCGTCTCCGTGAAGGGGGCCGGATCGATGGTCACCAGAAGCGCGTCCTTCTGGACTTCGTCCCCCTCCCGGAAATGAAGTTTCAGAATCTGCCCCGACACCCGCGGGATGATCTCCAGGGAGTTATAAGCCTCGACCGATCCCATCGCTTCCACGGCCAAGGGCATGGTCTTGGTGACAGCCTGGGCTGTCGCGACCGGGACAGGCGGCACCGGTGCTGGCGCTTTTTTACCGCAACTGCACAGACCTGCGAGGGCCGCCATAATGAGCCAGGCATATCGTTGGTTCATGGGGAAAGACTACGTCAACGGCACGTGTTATCAAGACAAAAAGGCCACGCCCTTTGAACGCATTTTCGATTTATCACTTTTTCATGAATGAATCACCCAGCCGTTTCAATCCGACTGAACAATCACGGTCGGGCAGGCAGAGTTCGATCAAAAAGAGCTTGTCCTGCTCAGCAGCCGCAGATGTCAGGGCATGTTCCAGCTCGCCCTCGGTGGTCACACGGATGCCGACGGCCTGCGTGCCACCGCTTAACGCCGCAGGCAGGTCCGCATAGTTCCACATCTGGATGTCATTGTACGGCCCATCCTTGTGCAGTAGCCGTTCAACCAGGTAGCCGTCATTATTAATAAGCAGTATTATGGCGGGACAACGCTGCCTGATCAGGGTGGACAGCTCCTGGGCAGTCATCTGGAAGGCGCCGTCACCGGTCAGTACCACCGGTCGCTTGCCTGGCCGGGCACACGCCACCCCCAGCGCAGCCGGGGTGCAGTAGCCGATGGATGTATAGAAGGCCTGGACGATGAAGTTCTCGGCCTCTTCTATATGGAAATCAGGGGCAGCGCAAAAGGCATCTCCCGGTTCGGCAAGCAGGATCATCCGGTCATCGAGAAACGTGTTCAGCCGTTCGTACAGGCGCAGGGCAGTCAGCTTCCGCGACTTCTCCGGGATGAACGGCACCTTGGCGTGGTATGATTCAACCGGATGCGAGCTCATGTACGAACGGGGCCGAACCCCGGTCATCAGCCCACGGATGAAGTCGCCCAATTGCACGTCCCGGTAAGAGTGGTCGCCAATGCGTACCTGACCGTTACTGGCAACGATCATGCGCCGATTATCCAGATGGTCACTGAACATGCCGGTATCAAAATCCGTCATCCAGACCCCCATCGACAGCAGGCAGTCGGAGGACTCAACCTGCTGGCGAACGGTTGCACGGCTCCATCCCCCCTGGTAGATGCCGATGAACTGGGGATGAAGTTCCGGGAGCACGGATTTGCTGCTGAGCATGGTGGCAAAGGGGAACTCAAGGCCTTCCACAAGTTGGAGGAGACTGCTTCCCAGGCCAAAGCGCAGCACCTCAACGCCCACCAGCACAATGGGATTGCCTGCCCCGTTGAGCAACTCCACCGCCTCCTGGAGGCAACGCTTCAGGCTCTCCTCATCTGTGTGCAGCGTTACGGCCTGGGTAAGCGGGGCAGGCTGACGGCAGGGGGCATGCGCCATATCGGCGGGAAGCTCCAGGTAGACCGGCAGTTTATGGAGAATCCCGTTGCGGATGACCCGGTCAATCTCATCGGGGGCGGTTTCCGGATTGGTAAGGATCGCCGCATCGATCGTCACCTTTTTGAATATATCCAGCTGCAGGTAGTAGTCGGAAACCAGATGATGAACCAATGCGCCCGCCTCTCTGCGCCGGGCAGGTGGGGCGCCGCTGATGACAATGAGGGGCACCCGTTCGGCATAGGCCCCGGCAACCGCGTTCAAGATGCTTAATCCGCCGACGCAGTACGTTACCACTGCGGCGCCGGCGCCATTCAGGCGGGCGTAACCGTCGGCGGCGTAGCCGGCATTCAATTCATTGCAGGTGCCGACCCACTTGATCGGACTGGCAATCACCTCATCGAGAAAATCCAGGACATAATCGCCGGGCACCCCGAAGAGATGACGAATACCAGCCTCCTGCAGGCGATGGAGCAGATAACGGGACAAGGTACAGGTCAGGCCATTGTTCTCAGCCATGGGATCACCTCGCACATTAATTTGACTGAAGTTATTCTGAGAGCATGGCTGGTTCAATTTAAAAATGCAATACACTTCTTGATGAATGCATTATCGTATCATCGGGAATTTCGCCGCCGCGATGGCGGAGCACCATTGCGCCCCGGCGCCAATTAGGTATGATGCGCCTCTCACGAAAGGATGGGACGATTATATGAATATGGCGGTGATCTTCGATCTGGATGGGGTCATTATCGACAACATCCCTTACCACAAACAGGCGTGGCGCGAAATGTGCCGCCACTATGGCCGGGAACTGACGGATGCGGATTTCGACCAGAAAATATCCGGCCGGAAAAACGACGCCATCCTGGCTTTCCTGCTGAACCGCGCGGTGACGGATGCGGAAGTGCAGGCCTGCGAACGGGAAAAGGAAGCGTTGTACCGCACCTTGGTTCAACCTCATCTTCAGCCGCTCCACGGCTTAGTGCCGTTATTGGAACAATTGAGTGCTCGCGATATTCCGTGCGCCATTGCCACCAGCGCCCCGGTCGAAAATATCGATTTAGCCCTGGACGGCATGCAGATCCGCCATTATTTCGATGCCATTGTGGATGCCAGTCAAGTCAAGCACGGCAAACCCGACCCGGAAGTCTATCTTACGGCCGCCCTGCGGTTGAAGGCCGATCCCAGGCAGTGCCTGGTCTTCGAAGATGCGCCCCTCGGTATTCGCGCCGCCAAAGCCGCCGGCATGCGGGTTGTTGGGATAACGACCACGCAACGCGCCGCAAGCCTGCATGCGGCCGATAAGATCGTGGCGGATTTTTCTGAGATTACGGTTGCGCAAATTCAGGCCCTCATCCCAAACAGTGGCAGGGCGGGATGAACTCTGCCGATCGAACACAACTCGGCAACTACTTCGCTAAGGCGCAGCGGATTGTGTTTTTAACCGGCGCCGGGATGTCCACGGAGAGCGGCATACCGGATTTCCGGTCCGCGACGGGACTTTATAACACCGGTGTCAGCGAACGGGTTTTCGATATCGTGGCCTTCCGGGATACACCGGAATTATTTTACGAATTTGCCCGTGCCTTTCTGGGTACGATTCGCCAGGCCAAGCCGAATGCCGGGCATAGGGCTATGGCCGCCTTGGAGCGCCAGCCCGGAAAACAAGTCCAGGTTATTACTCAAAACATCGATATGCTTCATCAAGCGGCCGGCAGTTCCAGAGTGCATCAAGTTCACGGCGCGCTGGAATACAGCCGTTGCATGACATGCGGCCACCGCATCAAAACGGAACAATACTGGCCGGCCATCGAAGCCGGCCATGTTCCCCGGCATGAAGCATGCAATGGCGTTTTCAAGCCGGAGATCGTGTTTTTCGGCGAGATGCTGCCGCAGGATGTATTTACGACGGCGGAACGCGCCGTGGCTGAAGCCGACCTGCTGGTGATTGCCGGCACTTCACTCCAAGTCTATCCGGCGGCTGGTTTACCGGCCGCGCGCCGCCCGGATTGTCGGCTGGTCATCATCAATCAAACACCGACTCCTTTGGATAACGAGGCGGATTGGCGGTTCGATCAGCGGATTGGCCAAGTCTTGGAGTCCGCAGTGCAACGAGCGGCGAGACACTAAGGATGAACGGGCGAATATGCCCTAATTCGCCCCGCGAATGCGCATAGTTTCGCACATGTGGCTGATAAAAGTGGTGATTGAATATTTAATGATTGAGTTTCTGCATTCTGCCTTCTACATTCTGCCTTTGTTTAGAGAGAGGTGGCTGCCTGTCCGGCGTAGCCCAAAGGGCCAAGCCGGACCTGTCTCCCGTAGTCACGTGACGAAGGGGGAAGTGGCCGCGTTTCTTCATTCTGCATTCTACATTCTGCATTTATCTTGGAGAGGTGGCTGAGTGGCCGAAAGCAGCGGTTTGCTAAACCGCCGTACCGGGTAAACTGGTACCGGGGGTTCGAATCCCCCCCTCTCCGCCACGCAGTAGAGTTTCGCAAAGCGAACTGTAGAGAAGCAAAACTAACTGGAAAAATTAGCAAAACGAATTGGAAATACGAGGATAAAAAAAGGGCGGGGCCGAATTTACCGCCTTCAGCCCTGGGGATTCAAAGGGGTTTGAATAGGGGTAAAAGGGAGTTAAATCATGTCTTTGTTGCCGTCCATTCGATTTCCGCAGGATGGATTATTCCCAAGGTTTCCCAACGGCGTTGCCGTAAGAATGTTTTATTCCAATACCGCTCCCACAATCTGATATGCCACGGCATCTTGTGACGATGATACCCAACACCCAAGCGGAACTTAGAATTGGGGAACATCAGCCCCATGCCGTTTTGAAGGTGCGGACACTCTGATAAGTCCTGAAACCATTGCATGGCGAAAGGATGCTTGTGAAAAATAGAACAAGCCATTACGCCGCTGGCATGCGGAACAAAAATCCTAACCGTTCCCCCCGGCTTTAAAATCCGGTGTATTTCCAACATCGCTGCCAACGGATCGGCAAGATGTTCCAGCGTGTGGGAGGCATACACCGCATCCACACTGTTATCCTTCCATGGCCATGGCGTCTTTTCCAAGTCCGTGACCACATCCACGCCGGGGAGCGACCTGTAATCCACGTTCACCCATCCCGGCATGAGGAAATAAGAACACCCAAGATTGAGTTTAACTGAGCAGGGCATCGGCGGCTCATGGTTCGGTTCAGTTATTGGCAAACACATTTTGTTTTGGCTCTTCACCATAATTTATGGGTAAATGAGACAAACCATAGCAGATAAAGGAACAATGTCAAGGGAAAATAATAAAAAAATAAAAAAAAAGATCGTGATGTGGCGTCATGTTTTGCCGCCCCCTCACCGTGAATGAGGGA
>JAPLSY010000060.1 GCA_026398415.1 Kiritimatiellota bacterium
ATAGGGTGCATGCTCCAAGTGCATTTGATCCGACGCACACCACCAGAGCAATCCATGGCAATCGTTGGCCCAGAGAGAAAACAGAGCAGTGCGCACGAAGTCCGCCGCGATCTTCTCGCTGGCAATCATCGGGCCCAGCGAACCGATCTCCTCGCACAGGCAGGGTTTGCCGCCGAGATCGGCATAAAAGCGGGATTCCGCCGTGCCGTGCAGAATGGTTCGCACCGTATTCAAGGGATCCTGATCGCAGTGCGGAGTAAAGACCGGATATGGATGCGTGGTCAGCACATCGGTGAGTTCGCCCTGGTCGAACAGGCTCCAGTTGCCGGCTGGCAAGAGGCTGTGCATGCCGGAGACCACCGGATGGGTGGCGTCCGCGGCGCGGATCGTCTGGGTAATCAGGGCGGCCCAGGTATAGGCCTGGTCGTGCGAGGCCGAACCCATGCAATTGCATTCATTGCCAAGGTCCCAAGCCAGGATCGCAGGATGATCCTTGAAGGCACCCACGAAATGACGCACAAAGCGAACTTCCCAGCGGAGCACCGTGGGGTCCGTCAGCACGTTAAGGCCGTCGAACGCGGGCGGGACAAAAAGGCGACCGCTCATCCAACCCGTGAGCAAGCCCACGATGCAGCGAAGGTTCTGCGCAGATAGCATATCGAGCAACGCGGCGAACCGTTCCATCATGACGGCGGACATGCCTGCCTGACCGCACGGATCATCCGGCAGGGGCGCTTCCGCATGTCGGAATTCAAACGGCACACCCGACCCCGTTCTCAGCAACGTCAGCGGCTGGAAATCTGGCCACAAGGGAAAAACACGCAGAACTTGAAGCCCCCCCTGCCGGAGCCGGCGCAGGTCTTGCTTCACCACGTCCGGCCGCCAGTCGGCCCACATGCGTGTTCCGGCGTGCGCCGCCCAGTAGTTGCACCCCACGACAAATCGCCCGGGTTGAAGCCATTCACACCCATATAACGAGGATTTTTTCATCTGTCTGTCATTCCTTTCTATCGGGGTATTGGTGAGATGTCACCCCGGTGTCGTCTGCGAACAGTATTATTGAGACAAACTTGACGACACCAAATTTTATCGGTTCCCTAACGTTTGGATGGGAGCATAGACAATATCGATTTGGCTTGTCCACTTGAAAATGTTAACCATTGAGAATCAGTGGGTTGCCGGAATACATTGTGGGTTTGTCTTTTGCAACTTGACTCAGATGCGGCAAAAGGAAAAACTAAGTATTACTCCCATGAAGACCCCACGCCAAAGATTGGACCAGTTACTGGTGGAGCGCGGCTTGGTGGAAAGTCGTGCCAAGGCCCAGCGCCTGATCCTGGCCGGCGCGGTGCGCGCGGATGGCCAGCCGGCGTTTAAACCGGGCCAGGAATTTCCGGCAGACATTGTTCTTGCCGTTGCGACGCCGGAGCGGTTCGTCGGACGCGGTGGCGAAAAACTGGAAAAAGCCTTCGAATTCTTTGCCCTGGATGTCCGGGATAAAGTCTGCCTGGACGTGGGCGCCTCCACGGGCGGATTTACCGATTGCCTGCTTCAGCACGGGGCCGCCAAAGTGTTCGCGGTGGACGTCGGCAAAGGACAACTGCACTGGAAGCTCCGGCAGGACCCGCGGGTGGTTATGCTGGAGCAGGTGAATGCCCGCTATCTTAAGCCGGGCGATCTGGACACCACGCCGGCTTTTGCCGCCGTGGATGTTTCCTTCATCTCGTTGACAAAAGTCCTGCCGGCGGTTAATACTACTCTGTGCCATGGTGCGGGGATCGTCACGCTCATCAAGCCCCAATTCGAAGCCGGGCGCAAGGAGGTTTGTCGCGGGGGCGTTGTACGCGACGCCGCTGTGCATGCGCGGGTCGTGTCGCAAATTCGCGCCTTTGGCCAGGCGGAACTGGGCTTAGCGTGGCGGGGGGTCTGTAAATCGCCCATCCGGGGGCCCGCCGGCAATATTGAATTTTTAGCCTGTTGGGAAAAACCATGAAACCCATCGGAATATTTGCAAATGGCTCCAAACCTTCGGCGGCGGACGTGCTGGGCCGGTTTGCGGAAACAGCCGGGCGTCTTGGCCTGCGGCTGGCGGCCGAGCCGGAAGCCGCCCGTTTTCTACCGGGCGTGCGCCGCCTGGCGCCGGAAAAACTGATCCGGGCCATTTCACTCCTGATGGTGTTCGGCGGGGACGGCACCATGCTGAGGGCCATGCGTCTGCTCAAGGGTAAGCCCATTCCCGTGCTCGGCGTTAACCTGGGAAGTTTGGGGTTTCTGACAAGCGTTGCCCAGCAGGATGCCGGGCGGGCCTTGGAATGCGTGGCCACGGGACGGTATACCGTGGCCCGCCGCGCGTTGGCGGAATGCGCGGTTACCCGCGCCGGCCGGATCATCAGCCGCTATCGTGCGCTGAATGATATCGTCATTGACCGCGGAGCGTGTCTCCGAATCGTGACCTTGGATATGCGGATTGACAGCGAAGTGGTGTCGTCCTTCATGTGCGATGGGCTCATCGTTTCCACGCCCACCGGCAGTACGGGGCATTCGCTATCGGCCGGTGGACCAATCATGCACCCCGGTACCGCCGCGTTTGTGGTCAGCCTGATCTGCCCACACACGCTCAGCTCGCGTCCGCTGGTGATTCCGGATGAAAAGCGGATTACCGTGCGGGTGGCCAAAAGCGTGGGCGACCTGTTGCTCTCCGTGGACGGCCAGATAGGCGAAAAGCTCAAGCCGGGCGACCAGGTGGAAATCCGGCGCAGCAAAACCTCGGCCCACTTTGTGCATTTGCCGGATTACAGCTACTTCACGGTTTTGCGCCAGAAACTACACTGGCGCGGTTCGACCCTGGCCTGACAATCTGCCAAGATTGGAAATTCCGTTGCGGAGTTTTTAATCTCCGGTCACGATGGTCGTGTACTGGGAGAATAGGAATCCCAGGATATTCAGGTATCTGTGATCGATGGTTTTGATCTTGGTGATACCGGAGGAACGCGCCGCCCGTTCCACACTGGCGTCACCGACGCACACAATGCCGAGGACGGTAACGACCGAACTTTCCCCAGTTTTCTGTCCCAGGGTTCCATCCGTGCATGCCTGGCCAACATGCGGATAGGAGGCCGCCGTCACTAATAGCCCAGGCATCGGCGTA
>JAPLSY010000077.1 GCA_026398415.1 Kiritimatiellota bacterium
GCGCTGTTTCAGGCGGGTGCGGCGTTCGACGGTGCAGTTGTTGTGAATGGCAATCGACACCGCCTTTTTCGAGCCCACCAGGCACACCAGCTTGCGCCCCCGCGTCAGCGCGGTGTACAGCAGGTTGCGCTGGAGGAGCTTGTAATGCTGGGTGGTCATCAGGATTACCACGGCCGGGTGCTCGCTGCCCTGCGCCTTGTGGATGGAACTGGCGTAGGCCAGGCTGAGCTCGTCCAGTTCATAGAGCTGGTAAGTCACCCGCCGGCCGTCGAAATCCACCTCGACTGCCTGGTCCTCGGTGGAAATCGTCCGAATCTGCCCGATATCCCCGTTATAGACGTCCTTGTCGTAATTATTCCGCATTTGCATGACGCGATCGCCGGCGCGGTATATCCGCCCGTAACGCGTAACCGACTCGCCCTTGGGATTGAGCTCTTCCTGCAGGATGGCGTTCATATTCTCGGCGCCCAGCTGGAACCGGCGCATGGGCGTCAGGAGCTGGATGTCCGTGCGCGGGTTCAGGCCGAACCGCTGAGGGATGCGCTTGGTGATCAGTTCGATGGCGGCGCGGATGACTTTGTCGGGGTCGTTTTCATCCACAAAATAAAAATCGGAATCTTCGCTGGCCGGCGGCACTTCAAAAAACAGGCCCGTGTTTACCCGGTGCGCATTATGCACGATCCAGCTCCGTGCGCTTTGCCGGAAAATGACGTCCAGTTTGACCGAGGGCAGGGCGCCGGATGCAATCATGTCCCGCAATACGTTGCCGGGTCCCACGCTGGGCAACTGATCGGCATCCCCCACGAGGACCAGCCGGGACGCGGGCGGGAGGGCCAGCAGGAAGGCCAGCATCAGGCCGACATCAATCATCGAAACTTCATCTAGGATAAACACGTCGCCGGCCAGGGGCTTTGACTGGTTGTGATCGAAGCGGCCCGTGGCCGGCATGAATTTCAACAACCGGTGGAGCGTCATGGCCGGGTGCTGGGTGGCTTCTTCCATGCGTTTGGCGGCGCGCCCGGTCGGCGCCGCGAGGCACACGCTCATGCGCTTGGCGGTAAACATGTCCACCAAGGCGCGAATAATGGTGGTTTTGCCGACCCCGGGCCCGCCCGTGATGATGCTCACTTTTTCCATCAGCGCCAATGTCAGGGCCTGGACTTGGCCGGGTGCAAAGGCGATGTGCATTCTTCCGGCGGCCCACGCGATGGCTTTGGCGGTTTCCACCGGCATCCAGCGGGGCGGAGTTTTCAGCAGTCGCGCGATCTGCGTGGTAATTCCTGTTTCGGCATGATACAGCGCAGTCAGGAAAATGGCCGTATCTTCCGCGATCAATGTCTGCCGGCCGAGTTCGAGTGCCAAAGCTTCTTCAAGCACGGTGCGGGGAATGGTCAGCAGTTGCTCCGCCGTGGCCAGCAACTCCTCGCGGGGACAGTAACAATGGCCTTCATCCGTCAGTGTATGGAGGGTGTAAATAATACCGGCCTGGGCCCGTACCACCGATTGCGGCGGTATGCCGATATCCATGGCGATTTTATCGGCGGACTTGAAGCCAATGCCCCAGATATCCGCCGCCAGCCGGTAAGGGTTGGCGCGGACCAGGGCGATGGCGTCATCCCCGTAACTGCGGTAAATCCGCATGGCCTGGGAGGTGCTCACGCCGTGGCCGTGCAGGAAAATCATGATGTCGCGCACGGCCTTCTGCTCATTCCAGGCGGCCTTGATCTGGTCGCGCCGTTTTTTGCCGATGCCTTCGACCGATTCCAGCCGCGCCGACTCCCGATTGATGATTCGCAGGGTATCCTCGCCGAATTTCTTAACCAGTCGCCCGGCCAGGACCGGGCCGATGCCCTGGATGAGGCCGCTGGCCAGGTATTTTTCAATGCCCGCGGCGGATTGGGGCTCGACGCATACCATCTTATGGGCATTGAACTGGAGCCCATGTGTTTTATGGCGGGTCCAGCGTCCGTTGGCCTGCAGGTTTTCACCGGCCCAGATGGCCGCACATGTGCCGACAACCACGATGCCTTCCCTGTGGCCGGTGGTTTTCAAAACGCAAACGGTGTAGCCCGATTCTTCCGAGCGATACACGATGTGGTCAATGACGCCCGTTATGGTTTCTTCCGGGTCGGCATTGGATGGGGCAGGGGGGGGCATGGCGATTTAGGGCGTGGGAATCGGCAATCGGAGCGTGACGGCATTGGTAGTTGTTACGATCAGGCTGTCGGTTGCTTTGGCCTCGATTGTCGGCGATGCCTGGGCTTCTTTCGCCGACGGTGCCAGGGTTTCTTTTGCCGGAGGTACTTCGGGTGGGGACGCGTTCATGATTTTGCGTTGCATTTCATCCATGCGTTCATACAGGGTTTGCAGTTCGCCGGCCCGGCTTTGTAACAGGGTTTTGGTTTGTGTGTTCTGGGTGCTGAGCATTTTGGCAAGCGTCTTTTTTTTGGCCTCCCGGCAAGGATCCGATGGATATCAGCCTGTGCCTGGGCGGTATTAGTGTCAGTGTTCAGGATGGGTGCGGAGGTATTGTTGATTTTTGGCTCGCCTGGTTGTTGATCCTGCCTTTGGCGGGACAAGTTACTGGCTTGCCCCGCGCCGCGCGGGGTTGCCGACCCCTTCCCGACTTCTTGAAAAGTCGGGATGTTTTCCGATCTCTGATCTCTGGCCTGAGCGGCGAGTGCGGGAACGCGATTGGATGGCTCGGATGATAGCGTTTCCGGGGCAATGCGCTGGAGCAAGGCTTGCAATGATCGCTCCGCTGTTTGCCGCTCTGCGCGTAGTTGGTC
>JAPLSY010000010.1 GCA_026398415.1 Kiritimatiellota bacterium
AATGTGGAATATCTCCGGAATATTGTATCGGCGCTGAATGACGGGGTCAGCACGGGTTGTTTCGGTCGCGTCCAGGATCAAGGGGTCCGGATCATCTAAAAAACGGATGACGTGAAAACTATTGGTCGGGTGACTGAACGCGGCGGGCAGATCCTTCATATTGCGGATGGGAAGCCCGTTAATTTCGCGCACGATTTTATTCAAATAAGGCTCATCGTACGCATTCACCGGATGGGCCAGCCGGTTGCGCAAGACGACGAACTGGTCGCGCCCGGTAATCAAGCCATCCACCTTGGCGAAGGTGGCGTAATACAGCAGATGATGGGCATACCACTGGTTCAGTTCCCCGCCGGCGGCCATCAGCAGGCCGCGGCTCAATGGTGCAAAGACCAGCCCGCCCAGTATGAAATATTCCGGGCGGCGTTCGTAGGCGTACCGGAATGCAAAAGGATCGTTCCGGTTGGCCAGCGGCACGGAGATATCCAGGGCTTGGCCGTTGCGCCAGACCTTGAACGCCACAGTTTCGCCGCATTGCTTGCGCTCCAGGAGTTCCACATATTCGATCGTCTGGCCGTCCAGGCAGACGGTGCCATCGCTGGCGATGGCGTGGCCGTCAATGGTCAGGAGCGTGTCGTTGGTCTGCAGGATGCCGATGGCACAACCGAACGGGTCAATGAAGGAAATAACCACGCCGGTGTCGTTGCCCGGCAAACCGAGTTGCCGCCGCATGGCCGGGTTCGGGGTTTCCAGGTGGGAGATGCCCGGTTCCGGGTAACCATCATACGTGCCGTCCTCAATGTCCGTCAGAAAATGCCGGATAACCGGGAGGGGGATGGCATAGCCCAGGTTCTGGGCGTTGGGAATACCCTGAAACGCGACGCCCACCACGCGGTCTTTGAACAGCACGGGACCGCCGCTGTTGCCCGGATTGATGGCGGCATCCACCTGCATCACGAGATGGCTATCCACCTGGCTGTGGGTGTAGAGTTGGTAGTCAATTCGTGAAACCACGCCCTTGGTCAAAGACAGCCGCTCTCCGCCCATCGGGTAACCCAACGCAATTACTTCCTCGTTCAGATCCGGCAGACCGTCGCCCAGTTCCATGGGCGCGGCTTGGGCGTAGAATTCGGGATCGTGGACGGCCAGGACCGCCAGGTCGCAGTCATGGCCGATGAAGGCCACTTCGGCTGGGTAACGGCGCGACTGGCCTTCCCGTTGGACTTCGATGAACCGGGCATCGGACACGACGTGGGCGTTGGTCAGGATTCGTTTTTTGCCGATAATGAATCCGGAGCCGCTGGCCGAGGATGGCGCCGCCGGTTGCCAGGGCCAGGAATAGTCCTCGCGCTGAATGGTGGTATAGACCTTGACCACTGACTCCCGGAACCCATGCTTACCCAACCACGCCGCCTGTGCATCGAATCCCACTGTGATCGCCAGCCAGATTATTACCAGCAACATCCCGTAGCGTATCGCTTGCATGCGCAGAATCTAACGCAAAAGGCACCAAGACGCAAAGGAAGAAATCTCCAGCGACCTGCAAAGGTGTTCTGGCCCCGCCATTGACAGGCGTCCTGACACGGGGTAGAGTTCCACCTATGTCCATACCCTCCACAACGCGGTTGGCGGACCTGCTCAAGCGCACAGGGCTGTTTAATGACGAGCAAATCAAGGCCCTGCTGGAGCAGAAAATCGAAGGCAATACCTCCATTACCCGCCGGGTAATCGAGGCCGGCTACGTGCCGGAGGAGGCCTTCCTCACTGCTGTCGGCAAGGCTATGGGCTATCCCTTTGTCCGCTTGAATGAGGTCAAAATTGAAGCCCCCGTGCTTGCCCGTCTGCCGGCCAAGGTTGTTTTTCAGTATAACGTCATCCCCCTGCAGATCGAAAATTCCGTTCTGCGCGTGGCCACCAACGATCCCTTCAACTCCAACCTGGCCGATGCCCTGCGGCTGGTTTCAGGCGTGCGCATCCGCCTGAGCCTGAGCTTGACGGCCGATATTGCCAAGGCCATCAATAAGTTTTACGGCGTCGGCGCGGACACCATGGAGCGGCTGATCGAGGACAACCGCATCGAGGTGCCGCAGGAAGAAATCATGGCCAAGGTGGATTTGAGCGACTTGGACCAGGAAGCGTCCATCGTCAAGTTCGTCAACCAGGTCATTTGGGAGGCCTACAAGGACCGCGCCACGGACATCCATTTCGAACCCATGGAAGACGAATTGCGCATTCGGTACCGCGTGGACGGCGTCCTGCATCAGACCTCCATGCCGCCCCAACTCAAGCGCTTCCAGGCGGCCATTGTCTCGCGCATCAAGGTCATGGCCAACATGGATATCGCCGAAAAGCGTTTGCCCCAGGATGGCCGCATCGGGCTCAGTATCCACGGCGAGGATCTCGATATCCGTGTATCCACGATCCCGACCGTGTACGGCGAGAGCGTCAGCTTACGGCTCCTGACCCGCAAAAGCGGGCTGCTCGGGCTGGAAAGTATCGGCATGAACCCCAAGGATGAGGCCATCATCCGCAAGCTGATTTACAAGCCTAACGGCATCCTGCTGGTGACCGGTCCGACCGGTTCGGGTAAGTCCACCACGCTGTATGCCTGCCTGCATACGATCAACTCCATCGAACAGCGCATCATCACCGTTGAGGAACCGATTGAATATGAGATGAAGGGCATTAACCAGATCCAGGTCCGCCCGGAGATCGGACTGACCTTTGCCATGGGCTTGCGCCATATCCTGCGGCAGGATCCCGATGTGATCATGGTGGGCGAAATCCGCGATTTTGAAACGGCGGAAATCGCCATCCGTGCCTCGTTGACCGGTCACCTGGTGTTCAGCACCCTGCACACGAACGATTCGGCCGGCGCCATTACGCGGCTGATTGACATGGGCGTGGAACCCTTCCTGGTGGCTTCCTCAGTGGAGGCGATCGTTGCCCAGCGCCTGGTGCGCATCCTTTGCGACCAATGCAAGCGCCCGCTCAAGCCCGATAATCCCGCGCTGAAATCCATTGCATCGGTCAAGGAACTGGTCGGTTGTACGGTGTACGAGGCGGCGGGTTGTGAGAAATGCCGGCGGACTGGATATCTGGGACGGCTGGGTATTTTCGAGAATCTGCTCGTGACTGATGCCATCCGGCCCCTAATTGTGGCCCGGGAATCGGCCAATGTGATCAAGCAGAAAGGGCTTCAGCAGGGCATGCAAACCCTGCGGGACGATGGCTGGGTGAAGGTCCGCAACGGCACGACCACGATCGAGGAAGTCCTGCGCGTGACTGAGGAAGAAGAGATTTGATTTCGGATTGCGGATTTTTCGGACATCTGAAATCCGCAATCATAAATCAGCAATCATCAATAAGGTGGTGCCGATGCCCATATTTATTTATACGGCCCGTACGCGGGCGGGTGAAAAAATGGAAGGCACGCTGGAAGCCGTTGACCGGCGGGCGGCGCTCCTGCACATTGAGCGGTTGGGCCAAATGCCGGTGAAGGTTGAAGAAAAGCTTGCCGAGCAACCCCGCCCCAAGGTCGCCGGTTGGCGTGCGCTCTTCGCGCGCCGCAGCCAGTGCCCGCGGATGGGCGCTCGCGACCTGCTCAACTTCACGAGCGAGTTGAGCGACCTGTTGGCCTCCGGCATGAAGTTAGGCAATGCGCTCAACACGCTCTCCCATCGACGAACCAATACGGCCAGTGATTTAATCGTGCGCGCCCTGCGGGATGAAATCATCCGCGGCACCAGTCTCTCGGATGCCATGGCCCAGTTCAAGGAGACGTTCCCGACCCTGTACGTCAGCCTGATCCGCGCGGGGGAAGCC
>JAPLSY010000044.1 GCA_026398415.1 Kiritimatiellota bacterium
GAATACGGCGTCACCCGCCATAAAGAAAATTATTCTGGATGCCTGCGTCGCGTGCGTCGCCGCGGATGGCCGCACGACGGTGACCGAAGCCGAACTCCTGCGCTCGGTCGCCGATGCGCTGGATTGCCCCATCCCACCCTTTGTGCCGGATGCGGAATGAATATCCGCACTCCAACGTTCATCATCGCCCTGCTGCTCATCGCCCTCCTGGCCGGCGGACGGTGGTGGGCGCGTGGGCGCACGCCGGACCTGGTCTGGACGGCAATTGACGTGAACTACCTGCCAACCCAGCAGGGCGACGCCCACTTACTGCAAATCAATCGTACCAACTTTTTTTTAATTGATACCGGCCATGCGCTTTACGCGCCGCGCCTGATCCGTTTTCTTCAGCAACAGGGCGTGCGCCGGCTGAATGCCGTTATTATTACGCACGGACATAACGACCATTACGGCGGACTGATCCCCATTCTG
This sequence comes from Kiritimatiellota bacterium, assembly GCA_026398415.1. GTDB lineage: Bacteria > Verrucomicrobiota > Kiritimatiellia > JAAZAB01 > JAAZAB01 > VSJD01. The sequence continues at coordinate 472 of JAPLSY010000044.1, forward strand.
CAATCCCCCATTGCCGTGGAACGGGTCTATTTCAATCCGCCGGCTGCGGAACTGGTAACCAATGAATTGTTCGGCTGTTCGCCGGCCGAATTGGCCGATATCCGGAACAAATTGGCCCGGCGCGGTATTCCAATGGCGCCAATGACCGATCAAACCCGCTGGTCATTTGCCAACGACATCACGCTCCGGGTGCTTTACATCTATGATGGACTGCACACCCCCATCGGGCGCACCGATATCAACGACACCTCGGCAATCCTCATGCTCACCCATCGCCGCATGAAATACCTGCTGACCGGCGATCTGAACGCGCCCCTGGGCCGTTATGTGACGAGCCAAAATGCAACGGTACCGCTAAAGGCGGATATCCTTAAGGTGCCGCACCATGGGACGGAGGGGCTCGCCGACAACGACTTTTTCGAGGCGGTCCAACCGGCCGTGATGGTCGTTCCGTCGCCAAAGGAGCTTTGGCTATCCGAGCGCAGTCGCCGCATCCGCCTTCTGGCGGATACCTGGCCTACGTTTGTCAATGGACTGCACGGTGATATTGTAATCGAATCCTATGGATATTCGTACCGCATCACAACCCGGAGCCACCATGAATAAATGCCACCCCCTGCCCTCCCTTGACCGTCTGCTCGCCTGCGCGGAAGCGGCCGCGCACGCGGGCGGAAAGCATGCCTTAAAGCACAACCATCGCCGGCGCATCGTTGCGGAAACGTTTGCCCACGACGTTAAACTGAAGCTGGACCGCGAATGCCAGGACGTGGCCGAGCGGACGATCCGGAAATGCTTTCCACGCGCCGTAATTCTGGGCGAAGAAAACACCGCAAAGCCCCCCGCGGCCGATGTGCTCTGGATCATTGACCCGATTGACGGCACCGTTAATTATTTTCACGGCCTGCCGTTATGGTGCTGTTCGGTCGCCGTTCAGGTCCGGGGGCGCGCAGCCGCCGGCGCCGTGTATGCTCCCGTGCTGGGAGAGTGTTACACCGCCCATCGCGAGCGCCGGGCAACCTGCAACGGCAAGCCGCTCGCCGTATCGGCCACGCGCCGCCTGAAGGATGCCGTGATCCTCACCGGCCTCAATAAACGCAACGACCTGCTGTCCGAATCGCTCGCGCTCTTCCAAAAGCTCTCGCGCAAGACGCAGAAACTGCGCATCATGGGATCGGCCGCACTGGACATCTGCCAGGTGGCCGCCGGCCGGGCAGACGCGTTTTTCGAATCCGGGATTTATCTGTGGGACGTGGCCGCCGCCGGCCTGATCGTTGAGCAGGCCGGCGGACGCGCCGAGATTATGGCCGCCGGCCCCCGTTACCAATTGCGGATTATAGCCAGTAACGGCCGCTTGCACACCCCGCTGCGACGGCTGATCTTGTAGTCTGGCACCATGCCGGCCGACCACGGAAAACAAAACAAATATTCCCGCTTGACAAAATCGGCGTTTATGATACTTTAATGTTTATTGAATTGGTTCAATTAACATTGAATTAGGAAACGCCATGGAAATCAGCTGCAAAAGCCAGGAACTGAAAAAAATCGCCGGTGCGCTGCGCGGTAAAAGCAGATTGCGCATTCTCGAACTGCTTGCCGCAGGCCCTCTGAGCGTCACGGAAATAGCCCGGCAGCTCAAGATGCCCTTGTCGACTGCATCCGTGAATCTCAACCTGCTTGGACGCGCCGGGCTGATCAAACTGGTTGCGCGGGTCACCACCGGCAAATACAACAAGATATGCGCGCTGGCGGAAAAGGAAATCCGCATTTTGTTGCCCCAGGCCGGACCGGCCAGCGAATCCCGCGTCCATACGTATTCCGTCGATATCCCCATCGGGCAATACACGGATTGTTCGGTAACGCCCACCTGCGGAATTGTCTCCGATAAAAAAATCATCGGCACCCTGGACAATCCGGACGCCTTCTGGGACCCGGAACGGGTGCATGCCGGGATGCTCTGGTTCAGCGATGGCTTTGTGGAATATCGAATTCCCGGCAAGTTTCCGCGCAAGGCGCAACAGCCCGTGCTTGAAATTGCCATGGAGATCGGCTCGGAATATCCTTACTACAAAAACGATTGGCCTTCGGATATCACCACGTGGATTAACGGGGTTGAAATCGGCACTTGGACCGCGCCGGGCGACCTTGGCGGGCAGCGCGGCAAGCTCAATCCCAAATGGTGGCCCAGTAAAAACTCGCAATACGGCCTCTTGAAAGTTTGGCGGGTCACGGACTCCGGCACGTTTATTGACGGCGACCGTATTTCCGGCACAACGACAAACGACTTAAAACTCATGGCGGGCAAATCGGTTCCGCTGCGCATCGGGATCAAGCCCAAGGCGCGCCGCAAAGGCGGCCTGAATATTTTCGGAAAATCTTTTGGCAACTACCCGCAGGATATTGTCGTGAAGTTCGAGTACCTTGAGCGTTGAGAATAATCCGGAATAAAGCTTTACAGCACAAGGTAAAAAAGAAAGGCAACATGAAGAAAATAACCGTCAAAGAAATGGAAGGGACCAAACGGATTGTCTCAAAAAGCGCGGTCGTGCCCGGCCATGCACCCGCCAAGCGCATTGCCGTTCTGAGCCTGATTTCCGCCGATTGTGACACCGTGCCGGCGATGAATGCAAAAGCGCGGCGCTTTCATCATATGGGCGCGCAAGTTCTCGAAGAACTCGGCTTCCAAACCATACGTCCGAACGGCCCGACCCGGACCGCGGTCGAAGCGGTGCGTCATTTCCGTTCGATGGAAGACGCCGGCGCCGAAGCCATTGTGCTCTACATTGCCGACTGGTCCTACTCGACTACGGCCGCCATCGGCGCCCTGCGGAACAACCGCCTGCCGCTCATCCTCTGGACCAACGCCCAACCCGATTGCGCCGGTCTGATCGGCGCGGCGATAGCCAAGGGCGGCCTCAATGAAGTCGGTCTCGATGCGCCGCTGGTGTACGGTAATTTCGATGACGCGGGAACCCGACGCGACCTGAAAACCTATTGCAACGGGGCCGCGGCAGCGGCCCGTCTGCGCGGCATGCGCTACGGTCTTGGCGGCACCCGTTCGCTGGAAATGCTTACCTCCGTCGTGGACCCCAATGTCTGGCTCACCCGGTTCGGCGTCGATGTGGACGGGTTCGATGAACTCGACGTCGCGGAGCGCGCCAAATCCGTGCCCAAGCGCGACATCCTGCGCCACAAAAAATGGCTGAAGCAGACATTCGGCCGCGTGGCGGTGGCCGATATCATCGTTGAAATGAACATTCGACTTTACCTTGCGCTCCGGGAAGTGATTGCCGAAAAAAAATTCGATTTCATCAGCGTCAAGTGCCTGCCGGTGATGCCGCGCATCATGACCAGCTTTTGCCTGGCCCACGCGCTTTTGGGCGATGCGGTTGACGCCGACGGCCCCAAGGAACGAATGATCTGCGGATGCGAATCCGATTCCAATGGCGCACTCACCATGCAGATGATGAAGAACGTGGATGACCAGGCCATCGGGTTTGCCGATGTCCGGCATCTTGATCCTGACGGCAACGTTCTGCGCATCTCCAATTGCGGCTCACAGGCAACGGAACTGGCGCGCTGCCCCAAGGACATTCACTGGGTGCGGCACGGATTGCAGGAGTTGCCGTGGAAGCACGGCGGGATGTGCCCGCAGTGCGTAAGCAAGCCGGGCGTTGTTACCCTTGCGCGACTGGCCCGTATCCAGGGCCGTTACGTCATGATGATTTCCGGAGGCGAAGCGCTGGATCGTCCGCGCGCGGCCCTCAAGGAAACATATTGGGGGTTTTCGCCGCATACGTTCATCCGGTTGAACGCGCCGACCAATGTGTTTGTGAACCAGCTCCGCTCCAACCACATCCACCTGATGTATGGCGATTGGCTTCGGGACTTGGTCCACCTATGCCGTGTATTGGAGATTGAACCGATCATCCCCGAAAATCTCAAATAATCATTCAACCCAAACAATATGCGAAAAAGCACAATGAATGCGCGAGGATTGTGAATGAAAGCGCTTGTATTACATGGTATCGGCGATTTGCGGTTTGAGGCCGCGTGGCCTGACCCCGTGGTGCCGGAGGGATGGGCTTGCGTGCGGGTGGGCGCATCGGGCATTTGCGGTTCGGACCTGCCCCGCCTGATGCAGCATGGCGCATATAAACATCCGCTGATCCCAGGCCATGAATTTGCCGGCACGGTGGTGGAGCCGGGATTAACCGCCTTGCCCAAGGGCCGCAAGGTCGCCATCCTGCCCCAAATCCCCTGCGGACAATGCGCGGGTTGCCGGGTCGGACCGTTTCACTGCACCAATTACGATTTTATCGGTTCCCGCCGTGACGGCGGTTTTGCCGAGTACTGCGCAGTGCCGGCATCGAATCTATTCCCGCTACCCGATGGGCTGCCCCTCGAGGCCGGAGCTTTCATCGAGCCGTTGGCGGTGACCTTGCATGTTGTGCGGCGTGCAAACCTGGCGGCGGGGAGCCGGGTGCTTGTGCTGGGCGGCGGCGCCATCGGCATCCTGACGGCGCAATGGGCGCGTATTCTTGGCGGGCGCGAAGTGGTGCTGGCCGACATTCGGGATGAATCCCTGGCTATCGCCGCGGAATGCGGTATTGAAAAAGTTTTTAATCCCCTGTCGGACGCGTTCAAAGCGCAAGCTGCCTTTACGCATATTTTCGAAGCTGCCGGCGCCACCGCGGCTTTGGTCACGGCGATTAACAAAGCCGTGCCGCGGGCGGTTTTAA
>JAPLSY010000003.1 GCA_026398415.1 Kiritimatiellota bacterium
CGGTGTTACGACGGCACCGCTAACTCCACCATCAGTTCCTGCACCATAGTCAGCAATTACTCGCCGGCCGCTGGCGGAATATTAGCTACGCTGGGCGTCACTGTCATCGGACAGTTCGAAAATTGCATCATTTATTTTAATTCAGGCGCAGCTACGTACAGTAATTACCAGATCTCGGCGGTATCCTTTTCGAACTGTTGTACAGCGCCGGCTCCCACGAATTACAGCGCGACCGTCACGTCAACCAACAATCTAACGGACAATCCGCGGTTTGTTGATTGGCCGAATGGCGATTATCGTTTAGCGCCTGATTCGCGCTGCATCAATGTCGGCGTGAATCGGGCCTGGATGGAAGGTGCGCTGGATTATTACGGCAATCGGCGCATCGATATTTTCCGCAAAACCGTTGATATTGGTGCCTTTGAGTATCTGCCGTCCGGAACGATGCTTACGGGGTACTGATTTTGAAAGTGCCGATAGAAAAACCCGCTCGGTGGGGGCGCCGGGCCTACAAAGTGTTTCGAATTTTTCAGCGGAATCAGCATGTACTGGGACACCCTATGCAAACTCAATACTGGCAACGAATGTTGATCGGACTGGGGCTGGCGCTGACTCTGGCCGCGCCCTGGGCATCGGCGACGAATTATTACGTGGTGACGTCGAGCCAACAGCCGTCGCCGACTCCGCCCTGGACTAATTGGGGCTGGGCCCACACCAACCTGATCGAAGTCATTGCCGCTGCCCGCAACGACGACACCGTGTATGTGACCAACAATGCCGTCTATAAACTAACGAATCAAATAACCGTCAGCTACGCCATCACGGTGCGGAGTTGGGGGCCGGACGGAATCATGGACCCGACCAACACGATTCTGGTCGGTAACTATCCCACCACGACCAACCGGCATTTTCAGCTTAACAATTCCGGGGCCACGCTGGCTGGTTTTACGCTCACCAACGGGTGGGGCGCACCCGATACCAACACGGTTAGTGGCGGATCAATCTATTTGCAGAGTGGCATAGTGACGAACTGCATTATCATGCGTAACTATGCGTTATGCACGAACACGTTGTATATGTCTTATGGCGGCGGCGGCATATTAATGGATGGTAGCGGCAATGGGGGTGTATGGAATTGCACAATCAGCAGTAATGTGGTGGGCCGCAATGGCGGCGGCATTTTCATTAAAAGTGGAGGATCTTGGCGGATTGCAAATTGCACAATCTCCGGTAATTCTACAACAGCCGGAGCTGGCGGTGGAATCGTCGCCTGGTCGTCGTCGAGCGCCGCGCCGGTAATCAGCAATTGCTGGGTTGTATCCAATTACGCCAATTCGTATGGCGGCGGAATATATATAAGTTATTCCACGGAATTCCGTCATTCCTTGATCATGGGAAATACAGTCGATCTTTATGAAGGGGGTGGCGTTCGTATGAACGGAAGCAGTTTGCTCAGAAATTGCCTGGTTGTTAATAATCTTGCTAAATCAACCCATGGTGGCGGAATCTATATTAATAATGAGGCTTCAATTCAAAACTGTACGATCGCCAGTAACAGTACGGGCAGTAGTGGAAGTAGCGGCGGATTACGTTTTGCGGGAACCGGTGGAAATATTGGTCATCCTAATATCGAAAATACCATAATATGGGGCAATAGTGGGGGAAGTGGCGTTTCCAATTTGAGCATTTATGCCACGAATTCAACGGAGTCATGTGTCGCATTTACCAACGTCTGTACCTCGCCGATCATTGTTACCAATTGCGCCTCCTGGGTCAATACCATCACCAGCGATCCGCGGTTTGTGAGTGCCGCAACTGCTGATTTCCGTTTGCAATCGGATTCGCCCTGTATCAATGCCGGCGTGAATCGGGCCTGGATGGAAGGTGCGCTGGATTATTACGGCTATCGGCGCATCGATAATTTCCGCAGAACCGTTGATATCGGCGCCTATGAATACCTTGGTAAAGGCACATTGTTCCGTGTCCATTAAGGAATATTCCGTGTCCAGGCTTGAATATTTCTCATGCTGTTTTCTGTTTAACCCAAGGTAATATGAAGCCCCATTACCAACGCATGGCCATCGGCATTGACTTCGGCGGGACGGCCGTCAAGGCTGGACTGGTAAACGAAGCCGGCGCGGTTCTCGACAGGGTCCAGGCGGTGACGACCGACATTCAAACCCACGGTGCGTGGCTGGATTTCGTCGGGCAGTGCCTGCGTCGGTTTGGCGCCGGGCGCCGTCGACCTATGGGCATCGGGGTGGGTGTGCCGGGGTTCACGGATTTTGAAAAGGGCTTTATTTATAATCTGACCAATGTGCCTGGTTGGACGCGTGTGCCGCTGGCCGGAATGATCAGGAAGCGGTTTGGCCTGAGTGCTTTCGTGGATAATGATGTCAATGCCATGGCCCTCGGCGAATGCGCCTATGGTGCCGGGCGCCGCTATCGGCAGGCTGTGTTTGCTACCCTGGGCACCGGGGTGGGGGGCGCGGTGGTCATTGACGGGCGTCTCTATCGCGGCGCATATTCCATGGCCGGCGAGATTGGCCACATGTCCATCAACTTACATGGCCGGCGTACCCCCGAAGGCCGCGGCGGCCTGGAAACGTATGTGGGCAACATGCGGCTTGTGGCCGCTGCTAAGCGCGCTCTGCATGCCACGACGGCAAGTGGCCACTTGGCGGGGCGCCGCTCGTTGTTACGCGATCTGGCAAAAAACGACCTGCAGCGCCTGACACCGAAAACGATTGCCCTGGCCGCCCGGCGTGGCGATCCGCTGGCGCGCGAGATTTTCGACACCATGGCCGATTGCCTGGCCACGGCGTTTGCGTCGGTAACCTATCTGCTCCAACCGGAAGTCATTATTGTCGGCGGTGGCGTGGCCCAGAGCGGCCGCGTCCTGTTCGATCCCCTGCGCCGCCATCTGCGGGAACGCCTGCATCCCTTTTTCGCCGAGCGCATTCGCGTAATTCCGGCGGTGCTGGGCGCGGATGCCGGCCTCATCGGCTGTGCCGCACTGGTATTTCAGGCCTCGAAGGGCTGACATTCTTGATTATTTCCTGTCGTTTTATGGCCTGACGCAAGGTCAGGCCCTACGTAAAGACAAGCGCTACGACGTTTGTGCCTGGCGTCTTGCGTAGGGCGCGACCTTGCCAGCCCTGAGATAGGTCGAAGGGCGTCGCGCCATGGAGATTCGGATCGAGCGGCTTTTCCCGCCCCTGCCGCGCAAGGCGGCAAGAGGCGAGTTCATAATGCGATTTACCGATTGTTCATTTGGTGTTGATTTCGGCGGCCAATCGGTTAGGATAACACTTTAGTTCTGCTGAACGTGACAACATGGAACACCTGAATAGTTACGGTTTTGCAACAGAATCGGATTAAACAAAGGGAGGAATCATTATGGCTCGCATTGATTTCGGCGGCGTCAAGGAAACGGTAGTTACTCGCAAAGAATTCCCGATGGCCAAGGCCAAACGCATCCTGCGCAATGAAACCATCGCGGTGATCGGCTACGGCGTCCAGGGCCCGGCCCAGGCGCTGAACCTTAAGGACAACGGGTTCAAGGTCATCATTGGCCAGTCGCCGGCCTTCCCGCGCGATTGGGACCGCGCCCGCCGGGACGGTTGGGTGCCCGGCAAAACGCTGTTTGATATCGAGGAAGCCGTCCGGCGCGGGACCATCATCCAGATGCTCGTGTCCGACGCCGCCCAGAAGCAGATCTGGCCGATGGTCAAGCGGAACCTGAAACCCGGCGCCGCGCTGTATTTTTCGCACGGCTTCTCCATTGTCTTCGGCGATCAAACCAAGGTGATCCCGCCCAGGAACGTGGACGTCATCATGGTGGCCCCCAAGGGATCGGGCACTTCCGTGCGCCGCAACTTCCTTTCCGGCGCCGGGATCAACTCCAGCTTCGCCGTTTTCCAGAATGCCACCGGGCGCGCCAAGGACCGGTGCATGGCCATCGGGATCGGTATCGGATCGGGGTACCTGTTCCCGACCACGTTTAAGCACGAGGTGGTCAGCGACCTTACCGGCGAGCGTGGCGTCCTGATGGGCGCGCTGGCGGGCGTGATGGAAGCGCAGTACGACGTGCTTCGCATGCATGGGCATACCCCCAGCGAGGCGTTCAACGAAACGGTGGAGGAGCTGACCCAGAGCCTGATCCGGCTGGTGGACGAGAACGGCATGGACTGGATGTTCTCCAACTGCTCGGCCACGGCCCAGCGCGGCGCGCTGGATTGGAAGCCGCGTTTCAAGGCGGCCACCCTGCCGGTTTTCAAGCGTCTGTATGATGCCGTCAAATCCGGCCAGGAAACCCGGCGCGTGATTGCCACTTGCGGCAAGCCCGACTACCAGCACGGGCTGACTAAAGAATTGAACGCCATGGGGAATTCGGAAATGTGGCGCGCCGGCAAGGCTGTGCGCGCGTTGCGCCCGAGGGAAGCGGCCCGGACGATTAACAAGGGCACCAAAGGTGTGGCCGGCCGGAAGGCCTGACAAGCGCCCCGCCGATCTGACGTGACCGTTCGGCGACTATTTCATGTGGGAGGCGCCACGCGAAACGCGTGGTAAACACTATGCTTGCCCCGCGCATAGCGGGGTGCGGCGCAGATCGCGGCGCGCTCGCCTCGGCGAAGCGCTCCGGCGGAGCCTGGGTAGCGCCCCTCCTACTAACCGTAATTCTCGCCCATGAACCTGATTAGCATAACGCTGGAAGACGGCACGCGCCGGCGGTGTCGGCCACATACGCCGGCCGGCACATTGCTCAAGAAGCCGTGTGACGCGCACGGCCTGCCTTATATCGGCGCCCGGGTGAACAACGATATCGTATCGCTGACCTACCCGCTGGAAGTCAATGCCGAAGTTCGCTTCCTGACCATGACCGACCCGCAGGGTATGCGGATTTATCGCGACTCACTGTCTTTCCTGTTGGCGAAAACGGCGGCAGCGCTGTTTCCGGATGGCCGGTTTTCGATCGAACATTCGCTGGGCACCGGGTTATTTTGTCGTTTCGAAGCCACGGTGCTCGGGCGGGGCGGCGCGCTCAGTCCCCGCCAGGTGGCCGCGCTCGAAGCGGCCATGCGGCGGCTCATTGCCCGCAATCTGCCGATCCGTCGCCGCAAGTTGTCGTTTGCCGATGCCCTGGAGCAGTTTCAAAAGCCCGGCCTGCAGGACAAGGTCAACCTGTTGCGGTTCCGCAATCCGCCCAAGATCGTAATTTATGAATGCGACCGCTTTGTAGACATGGCCCATGGCCCGCTGGCGCCCGGCACCGGCGCGCTGAACTATTTCAAGCTGATTCATTACCCGCCGGGCTTGGTGCTGCAACTGCCTTCTTGCGAAGTCCCGCGGCGGGTAACGCCCTTCCAGGACCAGCCGCATCTCTTCCAGATATTCCATGAGCACAAGACCTGGGGTCGCATCCTCGGCGTGACGAACGTTGGGCGGCTCAACGAGTTGATTATGAACGGCGATATCCGCGAATTCATGCGCATCGAAGAAGCGTTTCACGAAAAGAAAATTATCCGGATTGCCGACCGGATCAGTGCTCTCCGCCGGCAGGTCCGGCTGATCCTGGTGGCCGGGCCATCCTCCGCCGGGAAAACCACGTTCGCCAAGCGCCTGGCCGTTCAGCTTGAAGTCAACGGGCTGCGCCCCGTCATGATTTCACTGGACAACTATTACGTGGACGATGCCGTTACCCCCCGCGACGCGGCCGGCGGGCCGGACTATGAACATATCAAGGCCGTGGACGTGGAACTCTTCAACCAGCATCTGCTGCAGCTCTTTGCGGGCAAGACCGTGGAACTGCCGCGCTTCAATTTCGAGCGCAAGCGACGCGAGAGCGGCGGAGCGCGCCTGCGGTTGGCGCCCGACCAGGTCGTGATCGTGGAAGGCATTCATGGTCTTAACCCGCGCTTTACCCACCGGATTCCAGAGCGTCATAAATTTACGATTTACATCAGCGCCCTGACCCAGTTGGCCATTGACGCCGGCAATCGCATTTCCACGACGGACAATCGCCTGATGCGCCGACTGGTGCGCGATCATGCCTACCGCGGCAATTCCCCGCTGGCCACCTCGCGCATGTGGCCCTCCGTGCGGCGCGGGGAAAAAACGTGGATTTTCCCGCACTAGGCGAAAGCGGATGCCACCTTCAACTCGGCCCTGGATTACGAACTGGCCGTGCTGAAGCCGTTGATTGAACCGCTCCTGATGGAAATCAAGCCCGCGGACCCCGAATATGCGGAGGCTCGACGGCTTCAGGAATTTCTGC
>JAPLSY010000059.1 GCA_026398415.1 Kiritimatiellota bacterium
GTGTGCGGATTGCGGCCCATAAGCGCCGACGTAGTGCGCAAAAGAACAACAGTAAGGCCGTCCTGATTGTAGGCGCCGGCGATGCCGGCGCCGTGATTGCCCGCGAAATGCTCTCCAGCCGGCATATTAACATAGAGCCGGCCGGCTTCGTGGATGATGATCCGAATAAGCAGAAAAAATCCATTCATGGGATTCCTGTTTTGGGCACGCGTCAGGATATTCCCCGGCTGGTAAAGCAATATGACGTTGAGGAAGTGGTGATCGCTATTCCCACGGCGCCCGGCAACGTGATTCGTGAAATCAGAACCCTGTGCGAAGCTGCCGGCGTGCCGTCGCGGACCATGCCGGGTATGTATGAGATCCTATCGGGCCAGATCAGTGTCAGTCAGTTGCGTAACGTGGATATTGAAGACCTTCTGCGCCGGGAGCCGATTTGCATCAATGCCCAGGATGTTGCGAAAATGCTCTCCGGTAAGCGCGTGCTGGTCACCGGCGCCGGCGGCTCGATCGGGTCGGAACTGTGCCGTCAAATGGCGTGCTGGTCGCCGGGTCATCTTATCCTCTTGGGTCATGGTGAAAATAGTATTTTCCTGATCGAGCAGGAACTGCGCCGCCGCTGGCCAAAACTGTCCCTGGGCGTGGTAGTGGCCGATATCCGCGACCTCCCGCGGCTGACGGCCATATTCGAGCAGACCAAACCCCAGGTCGTCTTCCACGCCGCCGCGCACAAACATGTGCCCATGATGGAGGCGAATTGCGAAGATGCCATCAGCAACAATGTCGGCGGTACCCGGACACTGGTCCAACTGGCGGAGCGATTTGGCGTCGAGCGGTTTGTGCTGATATCCTCCGATAAGGCCGTGAATCCGACCAACGTGATGGGCGCGACCAAGCGCGTATCGGAAAAAATCGTGCAGGCCGTGGCGCAACGCACGGGCCGCCCATATGTGGCCGTGCGGTTTGGCAATGTACTGGGCAGTCGCGGCAGCGTGGTGCCAACCTTCCGGGAGCAAATTGCGCGGGGCGGTCCGGTGACCGTGACGCATCCTGAGGTGACGCGCTATTTCATGACCATTCCCGAGGCAGTCCAGCTGGTGCTCCAAGCGGCGACTTTGGCGGGCACGGAATGCCAAACCGGCGTGTTTGTGCTGGATATGGGCAAACCGATCAAAATCGTGGACTTGGCCCGGGACCTGATTGAACTCTCCGGCAAAGAGGTTGGGCGGGATATCGAAATTGTGTTCACCGGCCTGCGCCCGGGCGAAAAACTGTTTGAAGAACTCTTCCGGGATGGCGAGGATTACCGGCGGACGCGCCATGCGAAAATATTCGTGGCCAATGGCGAACCTTCCGGCGCCGGTTTGCCAGCACCAGGCGGAAATGTCGATGAAGCTGGTCTTAACAAATTGGTTGATCATCTCCTGCAAACAGCGGAGAAAGGTCAGCCGCAGGAAATCCGGCGGCTGTTAAAAGAGATCGTGCCCAATTACAGGCCGCCTGCTTAAAGACAAGTTGATGGTCCAAGCCCGCGTTAGTCGGAAATAGCCGATGAGCATTGCTCCAAAGCATCGTTGGCTGATCTGCGGGATCTATGCGGCAGGCATGCTGGTTTTATCCATCATGCCTGCCAGCACCCTGGCTGAGACGCCGGAACTTTTTCCACAGCAGGATAAAGTTTTGCATGCCCTGATGTATGGGGGCTGGGCGGTATTGCTGGGCTGGGCATTGCAAAGTCAAATGCGCAATCGGCCGGCGGCATGGATGGTGGGGATTGTGCTGATAGCCA
>JAPLSY010000051.1 GCA_026398415.1 Kiritimatiellota bacterium
CGTAGCGCAAGTTGAAAATATCGGGCAGATGGGGCTTGCGGAAAAGCCCGTGCCTGAACCAAGTCATGATTCCCTGCTGGTAAAGGTTGAAGCTTGCGCCATTTGCGGCTCGGATGTGCGCATCTTTCGCAAGGGCGACGCCCGCGCCAAATACCCGCGCGTCATCGGGCACGAAATCGCGGGCGTCGCCGTCAAAGTCGGAAAAAATGTTGCCGGGATCAAGGCCGGCGACCGTGTCTGCGTTGCGCCGGGCCACGGCTGCGGCGAATGCCGCTATTGCCGCACCGGTCACAGTAATGTCTGCATCAATCCCTGCCCTTCGGTCGGTTATGCGTCCGACGGCGGTTTTGCCGAATACATGGTGCCGCCGCCCAACGTGGTGCGGCTGGGATTTGTTAACAAAATCCCGGCGGGCTTGTCTTTCGATCACGCCGCCATGTCGGAATTGCTGGCCTGCTGTCTGAACGCCCAGGAAAACACGCCCGTCCGGGAAGGCGATGTCGTGCTGGTCATTGGCGCAGGACCTGCCGGCTGTATGATGATCGACTTGGCGCGTCTCCAAGGTGCGCACAGGGTGCTCCTGACCCAGCGTAGCCGCGGCCGGCTGGACTTGGCCGCCCGCTTTGCGCCCGACCGCACGATCTGTTCCGGCGAGGAAAATTTGGCCGAAGCCGTCATGAAAGCAACCGACGGGCTGGGTGCCGATGTAATTTTCGTATGCGCCCCGTCGAAGGAGGCCCAGGAACAGGCCTTAGAACTGGCCGCGCCGCGCGGACGAATCAATTTCTTCGGCGGCTTGCCCAAGGACAATTGCCGCATCACGACCAATGCCAATGCGATTCACTACAAGGAACTGTTCCTGGGCGGCGCATCCTCCTCGCTGGCGCGCCAGAATCAGAAGGCCCTGGAACTGCTGGCCGACCGAAAAGTCAGCGCGGAAAAATACATTACGCACACCTTCCCCTTGCGGGACATTGTGCGCGGCTTTGAAGCCGTGGAAAACCGCCAGGCCATTAAGGTTGTCATCAAACCGGGTGCATCAACATGAACGTCAAATTAGGATTCGATCTCAACTGTTTTGCCAACCGCTACTTGGAACCCGAGGCGTGGACCGATTTGGTCGCGGCCTGCGGGATCCGCGTCGTCCAGTTCAACTTCGACATCATTGATTTCCTGCTGCCGCGCAAGGTACAGGAGCGGCTGGCGGAGCAAACGCGGCATTGTTGCCGGTCCAAAAACATCCGGATCAAGTGCGCCTTCGGCGGCCACAATCATCACCAGAATTATCTGGGCCATCCCGACGACGAAGCAGCCGCTTGCTACGAGAAATTCTACAAAAAAATGGCGGACCTGACCGCCCTGCTTGGCGGCGAAGGGTTCGGCACCTGTTTTGCGATCACCACGGCGCCGGTCCAGCGCGATCCCGAACGGCGGGCACAAATTGTTGCGCGTGCGATCGAGGCCTACCATCGCCTGGCGGCATATGCCAAGGCCCAGGGCCTGAAATACCTGCTCTACGAAACCACATCCACGCCCCGTGAAACGTGCGCCACTTTTGCCGAGAACGACGAAGTCCTCGCCAGGCTCAAGGACGCCGCCATCCCCATGCTTCTGTGCCTCGATGTAGGCCATCGCAACCAGGCAACACCCGGAGCGCCGGAAACCGACCCGCATGCCTGGATTCGTAAATATGGCCGCGTGGCGCCGCTCATCCACATCCAGCAATGCAATGCCGACGGCAGCCATCATTGGCCGTTTCTACCGGAGTTCAACCGCAAGGGCGATATCGTGCCTGAAAAAATCCTGGAAGCCATCCGTGATTCGGGCGCCGACCACGAAATCCTGCTCGCGCTGGAAGTGCGCCACCGGGCCTATTACCCCGACGAATACAAGATCGAGGACAACCTCAAGGAATCCATCCGCTACTGGCGGCAATGGATCAAGGAGTAAGCATGCCAAACCAAAGTGAAATTATCGCCCGGATTCTGCAGGAAAACCGCGCCGTGCTGGAACAAGTCCGCCCGGAGGAAACCGGACAATTGATTGACGAATTGGGCATGGCCGCAAAGGTGTACATCTTCGCCATCGGCCGGGTTTTTCTTTCGCTCCAGTGCCTGGGCAAACGATTGGGGCATCTGGATATCGACTGTCAGGTGGTCGGTTCCATCACCGAAAAACCGATTACGCCGCGCGACTTGCTTCTTGTGGCCAGCGGGTCCGGTGAAAGCAAGCTCCCGGTTGAGATCGCCCGGATCGCCAAGGGCCGGGGCGCCCGTTTGGGACTGATCACCTCGGCGCAGCAATCCACGCTCAAGACAATGAGC
>JAPLSY010000074.1 GCA_026398415.1 Kiritimatiellota bacterium
AACAACGTGTTTCCCGTCTGTCCTCTGTCGTCTGTCATCCGCAATTCGCGCTCTGCTATAGCACAACGAAGCGTATCCGGCAAGTGCACAGATCCATGCGCCCATATTATTTCTTGTCACATTTCGGATTGTATCATAATGTTTAGTTTTACCTGCTTGCGAGGGAGCGCACAAAAGTAAGGTATACCGTTGCCATGATGTTTATCATTGGGACATTTTTCTGGGTTCTGGCCCTGGCCGCCGTGGCCCGGCTTTTTTTTGCAAGCCGCACGGTGGTGCGGACGCATGCCTGGCTTTGGGGCCTGTTGGCGTTGATGGCCATCGGCCTGCTGTTTCGTCCGCATGAGGATATATTTGGCGGCGAAGATCCGGGTTCCTACCTGAATTCCGGCGTTACCTACGGTCGGCAAGGTACCCTGTTTTATGTGGACCCCCTGCTTGCCCAGGTGCCTCCAGAAACACGAAGCACCTTTTATTATGGCCACGCATTCTCGGGTGCCACCAAAGACGCTTGTTTGTGGGTGGTCAATACGGACGCGGCCTTGCTGGGCCCTCATTTTCAGCCCGCCTATCCGCTGCTGATCAGTGTGGCAACGCGACTGGGCAACAATTCCTGGTCGCTTTACGTCGTACCCCTGTTTGCCTTCTTCACAGGCCTCGTTTTGATGGCACTGGCTTCCCGGTTGCTGGCACATCGGTTGGCCGGCCTGATCGCGTTCGGTTGTTATTTATTGAATCCACTGACCTTGTGGCATGCCCGGTGCGCGCGCCCGGAGATCATCGCCGGATTCATGGTTTTTGCCGGCCTGGCCCTGTTACTGCTGGCCTGGCAGGCGCGCAGCTGGACGCAATGGTGGGATATTCTACTCGGCGCGCTCTGTATTGGCGCCGCACCATTCTTTCACATCACCGCCTGGTATCTGGTCATTCCGGCGGCCATGGCCGTTGGACTGGTAATCCTGCGAGGGCGCATGGACTTCCTGCTTTATCCGTTGGCGGCGCTGGGCATGCTGTTGTTGTTTTATGGCGAAACCAGGTACGTCACGGATTATTATCACGTCCGACGGTTTTTCGAAGCTACTTTCAATTACTGGCCATTCCTGGCACTGAGCCTGGTTTTCTTGGCAGGGATCAGTTTGGCCGCAAATCGTACCCGGCACCGCAGCGCAACTGAGGGCAATGGACCCCCAGCTGTTTCCGGATGGCTTGCGGCCGGACTGGCCCTGGTTTGCGCCTTGTTTTTAGTGAATGTGTATTTCAACCGTGAAAGTATAGGCTCGCTTCCGATCCTGGGAAGCACGGTCCCGAACTATAATATTCTAACCGACTGGCAAACTTTCGCCAATATGGTTTCTTGGCCGATGGCCCTGCTTATCCTTGCCGGCTGGGCCACTTGGCTGACCGGCGAAAGGTTATGGCGCCTGGAACGGATTGGACTGGCACTGACCGTATTTCCCGCGCTAGTCCTGGCCGGCACAATGCGGGATTTCATGATGACCCGCTATCTGCTCCTGGCGGTTATTCCCATGTCGGCCCTGTGTTTGACGGCATTGGCAACCCGCCTTCCAGAATGGCCGGGCCGGTCCTGGACCGCCTGGCTGGCTCCCGGCCTGGCCGCTGCCATCTGCCTGACGGGCCTGACCCAGCGCGGGCATCTGGTTACTCTGGTCGAACACCACGGCTTCCTGCGTTTTCTGGCTCCGTTTGCCCGGACCATACAACAGGATCAGGGGATACTACTTTGTGAATATTCTCGCCTCACAGCGCCCTTGGAACATATGTTTGGCGTTACGGCCCTGGGTCTTGACAATGAGCGCAAGGACGATTACAGCGCCGCGGAACGTGCTTGGGAAACGATTATGCGCACTCACCCGGATCAGCCGGCGTTTTTCATGACCCCCTTCCAAATACCACGGAGCGACCGCTTTGATTTTGCCCTGGTGAAGCAGGCCGTCTTCAAAGACCGTAAATTACAGCAAGCCTACAACGCATTGCCGAAGCGCATTCAGGAAATGCCGCTATCGCTGAGCTTGTACAAAATGACGCTGAAAGATGGCGCGCGACCGGCCACGTTATTAACCAACGTGGCGGCACTCCCGCTCGAGAGCGGCAATATGGGGTTGCGTCATTTTGCCAATGTGCGCGTCGAGAAACCCGTCTTGGAAGGCACCACGCTCGCGGCAGGCAAGCAGACCAGCCTCTTTCTTCCCGACAATCTAAAATCCAAGCTGCTTGAATTTAATTTTGTGGTGTATTCTTCAGACCCCCACCCCGTGGCGCCCGTGGTGAACGGAGAGAATACTCAGGCACAGGAGTGGAACGGCTTTCAATTCCAGTCTTTGGCAGACCAGTGGTGGTCCTACACCTGCCGGCCGAATAGAGCAACTGCCCCCAACACGCTTACGATCACGGCCCGCTCGCCGCTTTTTATTGCCACCGTACATGGAATATTCAAAACTAACATGTTTTCCATGAACACCGGGTTTTCGAAAAGCGTTATCCCGCCGCTGAAAGGCCGATGGGCGCGCGCGAACGCCGCCATACTGGTGCCGGCTGCGGCGCCGGAATCCAAAATATTTTTGCTGGTGTTCGCACCGGAGTTCAGCCCGGGAGGCGAGGCACCGTCGCTGATGCTGTTTGATGAAGCAATCCCGTGGCACGCATCCACATTTTTACATCCCGGTACCTGGCAATGGCTGATCTTGCCCCTGCCGCCTGGGAGAACCAACGATACGTGGCTTCGCATTTACGTCCAGCCGGCCTGGAACCCTCACAAAGCCGGATTCCCACCCGATCTGGGCGTCTTTTTCGGCAAGGTGATTGTGGCGCCGGCACCGTGACGCCGGACCCTCCTACGCCAAGGCGCTACGGAGGGCAGGCTCAGGCACCGAGAAACACCGGGCGGATATGCCGTTCCCACAGGTTCTCAGCCACGTTTTTTGCGATCACCGGCTCGAATTGCGCCAAGGCGTCGAGATAACGCGGCCCCATTTCGGCGGCAATCTTGTACCCAACATGCAAGAGCTGGCGAAAATGCGGATTGTAGTACGGGCAACGCTCATCGTGCCGCAGGGTCGCGGCAAAACGTTCGCCGTTCCAACCCCGCACCTCGGCTATTGCCGGCAGGCGGCGCCGGTTAATATCAATGACCGTGGCATACGGCTTACACAGTTCATCGAATCGCGTCAGCGCCTGCGCGTAAATGTCCACGGCCAACACAAATCCATCGCCGCCAGCCGACGCCAAGCCAATTAATTCCTCCAGCCAGGTGGTGCCCGCCGTCTTCAGGTGGAGCCCCGCATCGAACCGCTTCAAGGCGCGATGCATGGGGGCATATAATGAAAACTTATCGCTCCCGGAATGGACACTGAGTTTCAAGGACGCCGGCAGTCCCAACTGCTCGCGCGCATACCGAACCACGGCCAGATCCATTTCAAATTCGCGCACGAACTGCCCCACGTCGCCGACATAATCCACTCCCTTGTTGAAACGTCCCGTAAATTTCGGGGCCAAAGTCTGCACCGGCACGTGATCGTCCGCCAGCGCGGCCAGGATCAGCAGGAGTTCCAATGGAGACTGGGGTGTATCGCATTCATCCATGGACACCTCGGCCACAAAGGCAGACGTCCCTTTGGCGGCGGCAATGTGCCGGTAAAGTCGGGCGGCCTCCTTCACCGCGACCAGGTATGTGTTGCCGACCTGTTCGAGTTTGGCCGCGGTAACGTCCATGTCCGCGTCAAGACCGGGAATGGTCAGCCGGCCGACGAACCGTCGCTGGGACTTGATAAAGGCGGCCAGATCCGCCGGGTCCGGCGGTTGGCCGATGGATTCGGCCACATCCAGCGTAAAAAAATCGCAGGCATTGAGAAATGCATCCGCGTTTTTCAGGCCGATATGATCGGCATCCACAAAATACGCGCCCCCCCACTTTCGGGCGCGCACCGCCTGGTCGGCGGCCCGGCGTGTATCGGCCGGTGTCGTCCCGATGATCTGATGCTCCCGATTCGACTTGTTCCATACCGGCGTGATGGTAACGCCAGCCGCCTGGGCCCGTAGAAGGGCATCCAACTGGGCCGCCCCTTGCCGCCCGAACCGGTCGCCAATGCCAATGGAATATTTTTCTAAAGTCATAGTTGAGCTCTCACTGTTTTATTCGATGGATGGGCGATACAGGACTCGAACCTGTAACATCTACCGTGTAAAGGTAGCGCTCTAGCCATTGAGCTAATCGCCCGTTCCCTGCGTGCCTGACACTCTATCGCCGGCCAACGACAAGTCAAGAATAGGCTGTAAACGAATAATTATAACTCTCAACGCTCCACGCTTTACGCTCAACGTGCTTCATAGCAAACGTGCTTCATAGCTTGCAGACCCGCGCCCCGGATGGTATGGTTTTACGTTATGACGACAACACCAATGGCTATCGCGGTGCTGGGTTCAGGTCGTGGCACTAATTTTCAGGCTCTGGCCGAGGCCATCAACAACGGCCGGCTGGATGCCCGGATTGTCTGTGTGCTCTCCAATGTTGAAAACGCCTTTATTCTTGAGCGGGCCCGGCAGATGCGTATCCCGGCCGAATACATCGACCCGGCTCCTTTCCGGACCAAGCTGGACGGGACGGCCGAACAACAGGCCATTGACCGTCTGCACCATTATGGCACCGAGTTGATCGCGCTGGCCGGATTCATGATGATCATTAAACCGCGTCTGCTGAAGGCGTTCGCGGGGCGGATCGTGAACATTCATCCGTCGCTCCTGCCGTCCTTTCCGGGTCTGGAATCCTGGAAGCAGGCATTGGCCTATGGCGTCAAAGTCACCGGATGCACGGTGCATTATGTGGATACCGGCACGGATACAGGCCCGATTATTCTTCAGCAGCCCGTGCCCGTGCTGGAGGGAGACACGGCGGAATCCCTCCACGCGCGCATCCAGGAGCAAGAACACATCGCCTACCCCGCCGCAATCCGGCAGGTCATCGCAACAATCCGCGAACAATCCCTGCACTGATCACTTTCGGTATGGACAAGGCGTTCGTGCACGATATAATGCGTGCAATTTATAAATGACCCATGAACGGAATAATATAATGAATAAATTAATCCTGGGTTTACCAAAAGGCAGTCTGCAGGACGCCACCTTTCTGCTCATGAAAAAAGCCGGGTTCTTGATCACGGTCGGCTCACGCTCCTATATTCCGAGCGTGGATGACCCGACCATCGAGGCGCGGCTCATCCGCGCGCAGGAAATCAGCCGCTATGTCGAACTCGGGCTCCTGGATGCCGGGATCACGGGATACGACTGGATCATGGAAAACGATTCCAAGGTCGTTGAAATCGCCGACTTGATCTACGCCAAGCAGGGATTGCGTCCCGTGCGTTGGGTCGTGGCCGTTCCAAACGATTCATCCATTCGCACGGTAGCGGACCTGCAGGGCAAACGGATTGCCACCGAGGCCGTCGGCCTGACACGCCGTTTCCTGCAAAAACGGGGGGTGCGCGCCGACATCGAATTTTCCTGGGGCGCCACGGAAGCCAAGGCGCCCGAACTGGTGGACGCCATTGTGGAATTGACCGAAACCGGTTCGTCGTTGCGGGCCAACAATTTGCGGATCATCGAAACCGTACTGGAATCCACAACCAAATTCATCGCCAATAAGGCAGCCTGGAAAAACACGTGGAAGCGGGGAAAAATCGAGCAGATCGCCATGCTGTTGAAGGGCGCCCTGCTGGCGGAGACGCGCGTGCTCTTAAAGATGAATGCACGGCGTAAAGCCGTCCGGGCAATTGTTAAGGTTCTGCCGGCCCTGCACGCGCCCACTATTAATCAACTCAGCGCAACGGGTTGGATCGCGATTGAATCGGTGGTTGAGGAAAAAATCGTGCGGGAAATCATGCCCCGCCTGAAGGCCGCCGGCGCGGAAGGGATCATCGAAATTCCACTCAACAAAATTATTGCGTAATCCGTGGTAAAAAGAAAGGAAGGACCCATGGGCTCACTAAAAAAATGGCGCGCCAAGAAAATGTCCAAACACAAACGCCGCAAGCGGTTGAAAGCCAATCGCCATAAAAACATCAACAAATAGGATCTGCCGTCAGATCACAGGATGGGCGTTGTTCGTCCTGGGAGCTTGCTTTTGCTGTTTTTCCGGTTGTCAGAGCCCCAGCGCCCGGAGTTCCGGTAGTTCCACAGCCGTCATCCTTCCGGCAGACTTGACGCTAAGTTCAGACCATGCCGCCATGGCAGAGGCCCTGGCGCATTTCAGCATGGGGATCCTCCGGGAAAGACTTGCGGATGGGTCAGCCTTGGCCAGTTACCGTCGCGCGCTGGAGGAAAAGCCGGATTACGATGCCCTTTATGTGCGCGCCGCGGTCCTTTATATCAAGCAGGGCCAGAACGATAAAGCCATTGCGCTCATGGAGGATGCCTGCCGGCACAATCCCCGCTCGGTGGAAGCCTGTCTTTACCTGGCCCAGGTTTATCAGGCGCTAAACCAGTCGGCGGAGGCCATCAAGGCCGCCCAGCGCGCCATCCGCATTGAACCCGCCAACGCCAAGGGCTATATCCAGTTGGCTTATCTTTATCTTGCGGCGCGCGACGAAGCGAAAGCGCGCGCGACGCTGGAAAAAGCGCGTAACAAAGCCACCGACAAGCTTCCCGTGCTTCGGTTAATGGGCGACCTGTATGCGCAGAAGATCGCGGATGCGCTGGTTATCCCATCTCCTGATGCGGCCAAGGCCATCGCCTATTACGAGGAGGCCGCCACCCTTCCGCCGGACGACGCCTCCGTGCAATATCAGGAACGCTTGGGCGACCTGTACCTGATTAACCGGCAAATGGATAAAGCGCTGGCAGCATTCCAAGATTTAACGACCCGCTTGCCGGATACCATCCAACTGCAGAAGAAACTGGCTATGTGTTACATGGCGCTCGGCCAGAAGGAAAAAGCAGTTGAAGCGCTGAAAGTGGTAATTGGACGGGAACCGGACAATTCGCCGGTCCAATTTTATCTGGGCGAACTCTATGAAACGCTGGGAAACACCAACGCGGCTGTGGCCAGTTTCCGTTCCGCCGTGGATACCAACCCATCCACCGCCACCCCCTATCTGAAGCTGGCGTTTTATTACATGAAAACGGAACCGGCGAAGGCCGGCCAGACCCTGCAAAACGGGCTAAAGCGATTCCCGGAAGATAAAAAACTGCTCGAAATGTCGATCCCGTATTACCTGCGGAACCAACAGCCACTGGAAGCGCTCGAGAGTTTTGTACATCTGCAAAACCTGCTTCTGCGCGATAATGAACGCTTTTCGGATTCCCGGTATTTTCTGAATTTTGGGGACATCGCCCAGCAACATCAGATGTACGACAAGGCCATAACTTTGTATGAAAAGGGGCTGGAGCAGGACCCCGGCCTGCTGGAAGCCTACATCCGCCTGGCTTGCCTTCATTTCAGCACGCAGGCCACGGATGAAGCCTTGAATGTAATGGACGAAGCGGTGCTCGCACATCCCGAAGATCCCGTGGCCTGGTATTACTTTGGCCTGTTGTACAACCGGGCACAGGTTTACCCAACGGCCATCAACGCCTTTGAACGGGTCGAGACGCTGGCCACTCGATTTCCCAAGGCCAACTTGTTGCTGGATAGCATGTTCTATTTCAATTACGGCATGGCCTGTGAGCGCTCCGGCCAATCCGAGCGGGCCGAAGCCCTGCTCCAACGGGCCATGCAATTGGATTCTGAAAATGACGAAGCGTTTAATTACCTGGCCTACATGTGGGCCGAGAAAGGCATCCATCTCGACCAAGCCTTGGAATACAGCCGGCAGGCCCTGGATTGCGATCCGGACAACGGCGCCTTCCTTGACACCCTCGGTTGGATTAAGTATAAACAAAAACTGTTTACGGAGGCCCTGACCGGCCTCCAGTCCGCTAATTATTTCATGCCGGACGATCCGACGATCATGGAGCACCTGGGCGATGCCTGGCAAGCGTTGGGCAGCGAATCCCAAGCTTGTGTCTGGTGGGAACGAAGTTATCGCATAAACGCCAATAATAAAAACCTGGAGGAAAAACTGCGGAAGCACGGCGTGGACATCAACGCTTTGCGCCAAAATGCACCCGCACCATAATTACCATGAATGCCGGAGCCGCCCGTATTGATATTACGCCCGATCATGACGTTTGGATGGACGGCATGATCAGGGCACATCGTTCCACCGGAGTGCACGATCCGCTGTTTGCCAAAGCGCTCGTTCTATGTGAAACCAATCCTCACAGGGATGGGGTCGCGTTGGTCTCCGTGGACGTCTGTGTCATCGGCACCGCGGACAATTTGGCAATGCGGCGCCGCATTACCAAAAAAACCGGCATACCGACCGACCGAATCATCCTGGCGGCCACGCATAGCCATTCCGGCCCGGCGACGGTCGGGTATTTTAATCCCAAGGAAGACGATTACGTCAAAGCGCTGAGCGATAAAATCGCGGAGGTTGTGGCCAGCGCCGTAACCTCCCTGGCGCCCGCCGCCATAGGTTGCGCCTCCGGGCGCGAGGACACGATCAGCCATTACCGACGCCTCTTGGCCGATGATGGGCACGTGGTCATGAACTGGGAGCCTTGGCCGGCCGAGCGGATCGTACGCGTCCTGGGTGTGATCGACCCGGAAGTCGGCGTGTTGAAGATCGTGCCCGCCAATGACACCGCAAAAACCATTGCCCTGCTGTTCAACCACGCCGGCCATCCCAATGTGCTTTCGGGCGATAATTACCTCCTGACACCGGATTATCCCGGCCTGGCAGAAAAATTACTCGAAAAAAAGTTCGGGGGAACGGCGCTCTTTTTCAACGGCGCCCAGGGCTCGATGGATATTGACGGACTCAAGGATCGTGACTGGGAAGGGCGTGATCGCGTGGGCCAAGCCCTGGCTGACGCCGTGGCGCAAACGGCGCAAAGCATAAAACCTTCTTCACATACCAAGCTCCGCATCGCATCAACACGTTATACGGTACCGGCCCGCAAGATCAGCGCCAAGGAACTGGATTGGGCTGATCGCATTTTGGAGCAGACCGGCGGCGCCATCAAAACCGTGGCCGATGGTGTCGGCGACGACTACAAGGCCACGCTCTACCGGAAACTACGCGCATGCGAACATCAGCCCATCAACCTGGAGCAAATTGGCGTTGCCATTGGCGACAGTGCCTTGATCAGTTTCCCCGGGGAACTTTTCACCGAGGTCGGCCAGCAGATCAAGGCGCAGAGTCCCCTGAAGCATACCTGGTGCCTGGGCCTGGCCAACGGGCAGATTGGCTATGTGCCTACGCGGACGGCGATCAGCCAGGGCGGCTATGAGTCGGATACGCGCGAGGCAGACGATGCGGCCGCCGAACAGATCGTGGCCCACAGCCTGGAACTCTTGCGGCGCCTGGCCTGACGCAATCTATGATTCTGCCCGCCTTGCCGTCAAGCCGCCCAAATGCACCTTATTGCTTGGCAAGAAAAATATCCGAAAATAATTATTGACATTATTTGGTATTGGTTATATTGTTATAACCATTGGTCAATAACAGCGTCGTTTTTGGCAAAATAAAGACAGCCGACTTTGTTCCATGCGCATGCCGATTACAGCCTATAACCAGATGGCGCAAACCCTGCGGGAACTGATTCTTTCCGCGACCTGGAAACCCGGCGCGCAGTTGCCGACCGAGCGGGCACTGTGCGATCGCTTTGCCGTATCCCGGATTACCGTGCGCCGGGCATTGCAGATCCTGGAGGAGGAAGCCCTGGTACTCCGCTACCAGGGCCGGGGGACCTTTGTCAATGCGCAGCCGGTTCGCAAAATTCCAATCGTTAACGGCAATTTTTCAGCCAGTGTTCTCCGGCATGCACCGGACCTGAAAAGATCGGTCCGGACAACGCAGTGGCAGACAGCGACAAAGGAATGGGCCCGCGCGCTCGGCATCGCGGTTGGCGCCCGCGTGCTGTTTGTCCGGCGTTTGGACATCCTGCGCCGCCAGCCGATTGCCATGGATGAAGTCGTGCTGGTAGGCCGCTATGCCGAAGGGCTGTCAAAGCGGGATTTTCAGGTCATGCCATTTGAGGAACGCTGGCAGGCGCGCCAGCGGCTGGTGTTGGATTATGAAACCCAGGTCATCGAAGCCTTGCCGGCCGCGAAGCCCGTGACGACCTGGTTGCAAGTGCCGCCGGGATATGCCCTGCTCAAGGAAACCAACGTGGCGACCCTGCGGGACGGCCAGGCGGCGGGACTCTTTATCAGTTATTATCGCCATGAGTATTATCAGTTCCATTCCATCGCGCGAATGCGCGATCAATCGCTAAACATCGGTGAAACAAACAATAAAAGGAGGAAGACGCCATGACCCAACTGGCCATTGACGGAGGGCAACCGGAGTTGCAGCGGACCGATTACAAAGATTGGCCCATTATCACCCGGGATGATCGGCGCCTGATCAAGCAGGTGCTCGACAGCGGCATCGTGGCCGGCGCTACCGCGCCGCAGGTCAAAGCCCTGGAAACGGAATGGGCGGCCTATGCGGGCGCCAAGTACTGCCTGACCACCTGCAGTGGCACGGCGGCATTGCACATGGCCCTGGCGGCCTGCGGCGTGGGACCGGGTGACGAAGTTATTACGGCGGCATTCACTTTCCTGGCCTCCGCCTCGTGCGCCATCCACCAGAACGCCATTCCGGTTTTCGTGGATATTGACCCCCGGACTTATTGCATGGACCCGGTAAAGCTGGAAGCGGCCATCACGGAACGCACCAAGGTCATTATCCCGGTGGATATCCAAGGCATGCCGTCTGATAAGGAACCGATCATGCAGATTGCCAGGAAACACAAGTTGTTCGTAATCGAGGACTCCTGCCAGGCGCATGGTGCAATGTATAAAGGCAAGCATGTCGGCACATTTGGCGACATCGGTTGCTTCAGCCTGAACAACCTCAAGAACCTGTGCGGCGGCGAAGGTGGCCTGTTTGTCACCAACGACGAGAACCTCATGAAAAAATCCGCCCTGGTTCGCTGTTTCGGCGACGAAGTGGATGAAGCCAGTCATCGCCGCAAATACAACGCGTCCATCCTGGGTTACATGTATCGCAATCAGGAATTGCCGGCCGCCCTGGCACGCGGCCAATTGATGCACCTTGACAAAAACAACAAGGCCCGCATCGCCAACGCCAATTACCTGACCAGGGAATTGAAAAAAATTCCGGGCGTGATTCCGCCGTATTGCCCGCCGGACTGCAAGCACGTGTACTTCATGTACAACATCCGGTTTGACCCCAAGGCAGCGGGCGTGGATTGCGAGCCGCGCCGGTTCCGGATCGCCGTCGAAAAAGCCCTTTACAAGGAAGGTATGCTTGTCGGCCAGTGGCAGACCATGCCCGTACCGGCCCAGGACCTGTTCCAAAGCAAGCTGGGCTATGGCGCCACGGGATATCCCTGGAGCGTCAACGAGGCCAAGGGCATCAAGTACAATTATGATGTGAGCCAATACCCGGTGGCTAAAAACCTGTGCGACACATATAGCGTTGTGCATGGGATCCATCCGCCCAATCGCAAGCCGCTGATGCAAAAGATCGTGAGCACCTTCCAGAAGGTGTTCAGCAACCTGGATGCGGTCATGGCCCATGCCGATGATGTCATCTATCCCGGCTTCGATGGCAAGCTGTATGGCTCGGGCTGATCGCTAGAATATAGGCTCTAGGCTGCGGACTGGATTCCCGACTCGTGCTTCGTAGCGAAGGCTTACTTCGCAGAGTAGCATCGGGTCGGGAATGACAAACAATACGATCCATTCTGTCATTCCCGCGAAAGCGGGAATCCAGTTCATACGTTAGCATTCGTAACATCACAAAAAGGAAAACCATGAAAAGCAAAGGACTGTTCGGCAAAAAAGGATTGCAGATTGAGGAACGTCAGCAGGACATTGGCGTACCGGGTCCAAATCATGTGATCGTCAAGGTCCGGGCTTGCGGGGTCTGCGGAACCGACATTAACTTTGTCCGCGACTGGCCGGATCAGCCCATGGCCCTCGGCCACGAAATCGCCGGTGAAGTGGTGGAAATCGGGAAGGAAGTCACCAATGTCAAACCCGGGGACCGGGTAATCGTGGAAGATTGCTCGATGTGCGGAGTCTGCGAGGACTGCCAGAGCGGCCATCCCGAGTTCTGCCGGAATATGTTCAACCTGGAAAACCAGCCCGGCATGGGCCAGTACCTGTGCGTGCGCTATAACCTGCTTAACCGCTTTGAGGACCTGGACTATAAAATAGCCAGCCTGACAGAACCACTGGCCGTTGCCCTGACTTCCGTGCTGATTGCGGATATTCCGCTGGGCGGGTCCGTGGTTGTATTGGGCAACGGACCATTGGGCCTGATGGCGGCGCGCCTGGCCAAACTGCGGGGCGCGGGATTTGTCGGTATTACAGGATTGACGGCCGATTTACCCATGGAAAAAGCCCGCTTTGCGCTGGCTCGCGAGTTCGGTTGCGACCTGACCATCGAGACCCGCAAGCAATCGGTGGAAGATGTGATCAAAAAAAGATTTCCCAACGGTGTGGACCGGATCATTGTCAGTTCGCCGCCGCACAGCATGCTGGATGCGTTTAAGATCATCCGCTTTGGTGGCGTCATCACTTTCTTCGGCCTCCATTTCGGCGGCAAAAACAAGATTGAAGTGGATGTCAACGACCTGATCTTCCGCAAGATTACCATGCGCCCGGCATTCGCAGAACCGGCCATCAATTTCCCCGTCGCCCTGCGCCTGCTGAAGGACGGGCTGGTGGATGGGAAAAAACTCGTCACACACACATTCGGTTTTGAAAACGCCAAGGCCATGCTCTCAGGCATCGTCAACGGGGATCAGCCCGCGATCAAGGCGGTCATGTTGCCGCATGGATCCTGAACAACCCGCAGATAATTATTGAATAAGGAGCCGAACATGAGCACGATTCTGCAACGATTTTCATTGGCCGGCAAAACGGCACTGATCACAGGTGGCGCCGGCCTGTATGGCCGGCAGATCGTAAATGCCCTGGCCGAGGCCGGCGCGCGGACGATTATGGCTTCCCGCAATTTGGAAGCCCTGCAACAGGTGGCGACCGAACTGACGGGCAAGGGCTACGACGTCAGCGCGCTGGCTTTTGACCAGGGCGACGAACAGTCCATCCTGGCCCTGCGCGACACGGTGCTTCAGCGCTTTGGTCCCGTGGATGTGCTGGTCAATAACGCGGTATTGCGCCCCATGAAAAAGGGATATCAGGACGAGGCCGCCACCTTTGCTGAAAGCATGCGCGTCAACGCGACCGGGCTATTCATCATTACCCGGGCGTTTGGCGACCTGATGGTCGCCAAGAAAATCAGCGGCTCGATCATCAATATCGGTTCCATCCAGGGCATGATTGGCACAGACCCGACGATTTATCGCGGCACCACCATGAGCGGCTGGTATCCGGACTATTTTTTTCACAAGGGCGGGATGATTAATTTTACCCGATTTATCGCGAGCTATTATGGGGCCTACGGCATTCGATGCAATTGCATAGGCCCGGGCGGGTTTAAGACGGACAAGATGCCGGAAGCCTTTGTGCGCCAATATAGCGACCGCACGTTCCTGGGGCGGCTGGCCAATGACACGGATTTAATGGGCATTATTGTCTTCCTTGGAGCGGACGCCTCCTGCTATATTACCGGCGCCAATATTCCCGTGGATGGCGGATACACGGCGAAATAGAGCGATCGGCAAGAAAATATCGAGCGACACACGCCAAGCAACAGCATCTAATCAACGATTAATTCAAAGGTACAACGCAAATGTCAAAGAAAAACCTTTTAGCGAAATACGACTTCTCGGGCGTCTGGTCAGCGGCGCCGACGCCTTTCACGGCATCCATGGAAATTGACGAAGGATCCGTGCGGCGCATGGTGGAACACCATATTCGTCTTGGCGTTAAAGGCCTCTTCCTGGCAGGCACAAACGGAGAAGGCCCCTGGCTGACCAACTGTCAGCGCCGTCAATTGATTCACAGTGTCATTCGCGCCAACCGCCAACGGATGCCTATTGCCGTTCAGGTTACCGATAATTCGGCCGCGCGCGTATTGGATAATATCCATGAAGCCAGGGAAGAAGGCGCCACGATCGCCGTGGTGGCCCAGCCGTACTTTTTCTTTAATGCAACCCCGGCCACCCTGTTGACTTATTATCAAACAATTATCCGGCACAGTTCTCTACCGGTGGGTTTTTACGACCGGGGTCGACATAGCCCCGTCTTCGTTCCCGAGTCAATCCTGCCGACCATCTACGCAGAGCCGAACCTGGTTATCATTAAAGACAGCTCCTGTGACCCCGTCCGGATGAAGGTCGCCCTGGCGGCCCGGCAAAAAAAGCCCACCTTGAAATTGTTCGATGGGGACGAGTTTCATGCCGTTCCATATTTGAAAGCCGGCTATGACGGTTTGCTGCTGGGGGGTGGTGTCTTCAATGGTTATATCGCCCGCCAGATGATCGAGGCGTTTGCCCGCGGCGAGGATGCCAAGGCCGAGCGCCTCCAGCTGCGTATGAACCGGATGATGTGGGCCGTATACGGAGGGAAAAAAATCGCGTGCTGGCTCTCCGGCGAAAAGAAACTGCTGGTGGATATGGGTATCTTCCGCACCTGGAAAAATTATCCCGCCTATCCGCTGACGTCGTCCTGTCAGAAAGCCATCCGGCGTATACTCAAATCCGATCGCCAGTACCTGTTTCCTTGACAAGGCCGGCACTAATCAACCGGGAGCGTTTTATGCCCAAGCAAACCATGACACGCAAAGCGTCCGACAATGTATATCTGCACAAGGATTTTCACGGCGCCTTGAGCAACGGGATTGAATATATCCACGAGAAATATGG
The DNA here is from genome assembly GCA_026398415.1 of Kiritimatiellota bacterium. Taxonomy (GTDB): domain Bacteria; phylum Verrucomicrobiota; class Kiritimatiellia; order JAAZAB01; family JAAZAB01; genus VSJD01. Next base: position 14,902 of record JAPLSY010000074.1, read on the forward strand.
CGCCGAGGCGGTCCGCGACTATCTCCGGCAATTTGCCGGCACGTATTATGCACCGCTAAAAGAAGACCTGATTCGCCGCGGATTGATCGCCTTGAAAGAGCACTACGATAAAATTTTCAAGGCGGAGGGCGGCAAGGTGCGCTTTACGCTATCCGATTGCGAATTACAGATTGAGGTGGAAACTAACCCCGCGGTTCAGCATCTGCGCGCCCAGAAAATCCCCGTGGCCAGATTGTTTTCCGAAACGATCCGGACAGTCGGCGAGGAGCTTTGCGCAGGGACGCCGTTTGCCGTCGAACTGCTGGCTTATGACGAAGCCAGCGGCCGATATGCCCAGCGGTTTTATCGCAAAGCTTGACGTTTATAGAAGGAAAAGGCCATGATCTCTTGCACCGAATTTATCCCCGCATATAGCGAATTGTTCAAGTTCCTGGAAGCCAAAGACGGACCTAAGGCCGTGCTTGATTTTTGGAATTATTTATCCGATCGTTTTTTGAACAACCTGCGGGACTTGGTAACGGCCAACGGCATTCGGGGTTGCTGGCTGTATTGGTCCAGGACCTTAAATGAGGAAGCGGCGGATTTTACCATGGAACTCGACGAGGAGGCCGGCACGTTCCGCATCGTCATGACCCATTGCCCATCCAAAGGGCGGCTCATGGAATATAAGCACATCACGCCCTATCATGATTACTGCGGTCATTGCGACGTTTTATACCGCCGCGTTCTGGAGCCGATGGGTTATGAATATACAACCGATTTGTCCAAATGCGATCAAGCGAAATGCTCGGTAGTGATCAAACGGAAGGAGCAGTGAAGCACCCCGCGGCTTGTCGCGGGGCATCTTTGCGGAACCCTGCGACTTGTCCGGCGCAGTCTTGACGAAGACGGAAGCCAAGAATGCCATTCCTCCCTGTGGCAAGCCACAGGGCTTCCTGGCGAAGAAGGGTGATTTATATTTGCTGCGGATCGGTAACATTCGTTTAGTCAACCAACACAAAAAGGAAAGAGTGCCATGAATCAACGCGGCGCCATGCGGCATAGTCGGGTCCTGACCAAGCTTCGTGCCGGTCAGGTGGCCATCACCTTCAAATCAAACCTGGATTCCGCCCGGGCAGTGGAAATTGCCGCCATGGCGGGGTTTGACTGCGTTTGGACGTGCATGGAACATGTCCCCAACGATTTAGCCCTGATTGAACGGCAGATTAACGCCGCCAAGATCTGGGATGTGGATGTCATGGTCCGGGTGGCCCGCGGCAGTTACAGCGACTATATTCGCCCGCTCGAACTGGACGCCGCCGGGATCATGGTGCCTCACATCATGAGCCTGGAGGATGCCCGTAACGTGGTGCGCATGACCCGCTTTCACCCCATCGGCCGCCGGCCGGTTGATGGCGGCAATGCCGATGGACAATACTGCGCCGTTGATTTTTGCGAGTATTTAAAACAGGCCAATGAACAGCGTTTCTTGTGCGTTCAAATCGAAGATCCGGAACCCTTGGCGGATCTGGATGCCATTGCCGCCCTGGATGGAATTGATATTATTTTCTTCGGGCCCGGTGATTTCAGTCACGGCATTGGCGCGCCTGGCGTATGGGACCATCCCAAATTGACGGAAGCCCGCAAACGGGTTGCCGAGGTTGCTATCGCCCACGGGAAAGTGGCGGGAACCGTCGGAAATCCGGACAATGCGAAGGATTTGATCGCCATGGGCTATCGCTTCATCAATATTGGCAGTGACGTGGTCTCCATGGGCGCCCATTGTTGTAAATTGATCGAAGCTGTTGGTAAAATTCCGGCGCCGAAAATTACCAGTCTCTACGGAAAAACATAAAGAGGTCTTCTTTCGTGTCCTTTCGCGCTTGTCCCGGCGGCTTGTCCGGCATAGCTTTAGCGACGACAAAAGCTTCTTGGCGAAGAGGGGTGTTGCACGGGGCTAAGTAACTGGTCGTCTGCGCGACTTCACGATCAACGCAATCCCCGCGCCCAGGCAAATCAGGATGCCTGACCACTGCCAGATTAACTGCCTCAAAGACGGAGCGTATTTAAGCACGACTTCGTGCAGACCCGGCGACGGCACGAGGATCCCCTGGCAAATAAAATCTACGCGCCGCATTGGAACGGACTGCTGGTCAATAAAAGCGCGCCAATCGCGGTCGTATTTTTCCGATATTCTCAGGATGGCCGGCCGGTCGGCCGAAATCTTGAGTTTTATATGCCCCGGCCGGTATTCGGCCATTTGAACCTGGCCAACGATGCCGGTTCCCGTCGGTTCCGGCAATCCCTCGGCAGTTTCGGGGGCCACCAACGCCCTTTGAAAAGGAACAAAATCCGGCATGGCCATCTGCCGGAGCGCCTCGTCGTCTTCAGCTTTCTGCCATCCGGCAATCAGCACAAACCGGGGGCCGGGCTTTTTCAAACGCAGGATGACATGCTGTCCCGGCGTCTTGGTCGTAGCCGGAATAACCGTTACGCCCATTTCCGCCGGCGCCACATTGTAGGCATAAACAATATCAAACGCATCCTTCATGATCGGGTCGTTTTGGATTTGCCCCAAAACCTGGGCGGGCGCCAGAACATAACCAACCGCCGATAACTGCCAGTAACGGAGCGCATGCCCGCCGACGGCATCCATGTAGCGCTTATATTCAACCGGCATACGCGGCATCTGGGTCACATTCATGGCAAGAATGCGATAATAAGGAAAAACATAGGTCAACCAGAAATTATAGAATCCGTCCTGCGAAACCAGGGCCACGCGGTGTTCCGGCATATCGGACTTTAAAATCCGGATCACGTCGTTTTCCTCCAACACCGACATCGGCATGGTTTTGATATAATGGCGCGAAAGCCAGAAGGCGTCGCCCGCAACGATCAGGACCAGCGCCCAAGCACAAACCCGACCTGCGGCCCCGGCTCGCCAGCGAGGCAATGTAAGAATCCAGAGGCACACACCTGCGCCCATAGTCATGAGCGCCACATGCCAAAGGGCAACGGTCTTGTTGGCGACAATGGTCGCGGCATATTGCCCCCACCCCGTGGCACTCATCCGGGCCGTGTCCTCGCCGGATGTACCTGTTTGCATCAAGGCCCAGACGGCCAGGATTCCACCCAGAACGAAAACACCGGCGACAAAATTTCTAATCCACACCGGGGCCAAAGTGATGTCAGGCGGAACGGACTTGGCCTCAGATTGTTTATGTTGTTTCATATAAATTAGTCGTCCCGCCTTCGCTCAGTCGTCTGCCGTCCGTCCTTCACTTACCTCTTTCCCCTTAACGTTTTCCTCAGCATTTCATCCAAGCCATACGCCGCCAAAATCCCCAGCGCCAACTGGAACACTTGCAGGAACTTGTTCGGGTTACGAATGGAATTGACCAGCGGCAACTTGTAAAACAACGCATACAGGGGGAAGAACTTCCCAAACGCCAGCAACAACGTAATCCCCGCTACACATCCCCAGAAAATGATTTCCGCTCTTCGCTCAGAATCCTCCGTCGTCCATCCCCTGCTCCACGTACTTCCTCCGCTTTCCGTCAATTCTGCATTCTGCATTCTGCATTCTGCATTTGCCTTCCCGCCCATCACCACCGCCAGAATGGAAAACAACGCCAACAGGATCGGAATAATCCCCAGGTACATATTTTCCAACTTGAAATTCATAAAACCTTGCCGGGTCTGTTCCCACCCCGCCGAGCGTCCCATCCGCCCCCAATAAGGCCCAGCCGGCTCCCCGCTCCGCCAACCCATATAACCGGGGGCAATGAAATCAATGCATTCATCCGGCGGCCAGCTCCACTGGGTGACATATGCCCACTTTTCCTGGGGCGACTCCGTCTGCATACTGACCGCGCCTTTGACATAGGATGTATAACCGCCCAACATCGTCGAGGCGGCAAGCAGTAGCCCCACCCCGCCCATCAAGATGAGCGCGACAACCGATTTTGCCCAAGGCCTACTCCGCCGTAGCAAAGCTCTTGGCTGCGAAGGCTGGATCCCATTAGCCAGTCCTTGCCGGATCGCCAGGAACAAGGCGTAAGCACCCAGAATAATGCCAAAAAACAGGGCGACATCCAGTTGTTCGAGGAACATGAACCCAATGGCACCGCCGGCCAGAATGCTCCAGAGCAGACTCGGCCGCTGGGACAATGCGCGTGAGATGCAATATAATGACACGCTGGCCATCAGCAATACCCCATATTTTCCAAGATGCCCCGGATAGGTTAATGTCAAATTACTGCCCAACCAGAAGGCGGTTAAAAAACCAACCATAATCGCGGCAAATCCAACCTTCCGTTCGCGTAAAAATAAAAGCAGAAACCATGAGGCCAGCGCCAAATCAAAGGCATGCACCCAATTGATATAAAGCACAATGGGCGTCAGCCAGATCAGAAGCGCATTCCATGTAACTGGCATAACACCACCCGAACCAAGCAAAACCGAATCGAACAAACTGCCCATGAATACGCCCGGCAGAACGTCCTTGCTCAGCTTTATCTGGCCAATATTGTCATCCGTGGAAAACAGGCAATAGCCGGGGATCAGCAATTGCCGGAACATGATGAGGGCAAAAATGATGATCCCCAAGATGATCAGCCATCGTGTCCGGGACGCAGAGGATTCGCTGATTGGATTATTCGTTGATTCGTTCATTTGTTCACTATAGTCCGTCGTCCGTCATCCGCCGTTGTCTGTCATCTGTCGTCTGTCGTCCGTCCTCTGGCGTCCGTCTTCCGCGCTCCAGCACCGATGCGAACAACTGCCGGTAACGACGTCCTACATTGGGCATGCTGAACTCATCGTCCATTGCCCGGCAATGCCTCTCAATCTCAATAAACCATGCATCGGGCTTAACGGAGAATTCTTCCAACGCTCGTCTCAAGTCGGCCACATCCTCGGTCTTGAAAAGCAATCCCAAACGGTATTCCCGCGTATAACGTCCTATTTCAAACTGGTCGCAGGCAATCACCGCCTTGCCAAAGGCAATGGCATCCAGCACCATACCGCTGATCATCATGAACCCGTACCTATAGGGCACAATTACGGCGTCACACGCCGAAAAATACAGGCACCGCTCCTCCTCGGTCACAAAACGGGAGACCAAATGCAGGTGCTGCTCCCATTCCGTTCCATGGAAGCGATCGCATCCCCAATCTGGTTGATTTTGCCCCCCTACTTTGCCGACAACGCAGACATCGAAAAGCGGCCGCATTCCTTCCATTGCCTGAAAAAGCAAATCCGATCCCTTGCTGTGCGTAGCCAATCCGAACAATAGCAAGATACGACGTTCGCCAGACAATTTAAGACAGTGGCGCGCTTCTTTCTTGGACAAAATTTTATCAGGCCGTTGAAAAAAATCGTGGATCACATGGACACGATCCATCCGATACCGGAAAAGATATTTTCGCGCCGGCTCGCCCTCGCAAACCAAGTCCATTCCCAGGGGGAGCAAATGCGCAGTACATAGATTCAGTAAACCGCGAATGTGGGTCGTCAACCGAATGTTCCGCCACACTGTAGTTTTGAAGCGATAATAAACCGTCGGGATACACCCCACTATCGGCGTGCCGCGCCCAAATAAAATCGCCAGCAACCTTTCCGGGATCAACAACCAGGGCTCAACATCGGAAATAAAGATCAGGTCAATTCCGCGCTGTTTGGCATAGCGGAAGGCAAACCAGTGGACCCACCAAATTTCAACGATAAATAGCCATACAAGACCACATTTTTCCCGCCATGCCTGGATCCGGGCTTTTTTTCGCGGCGTCCAGTCGCGCTGGATACTGATATAACGCACCCGGGGATGATTGTCCGGTATACCCTCGAGGGTCTCGGGAAACCCCAGAATGGTCACATCCATCCCGGCATCGGCAAAAGTAAGGGATTTAACAACCGCTTGCCGGGCAAAATGGCCTTCATACGCGAGCAATGGACTGCAGAATAAGATCTTCATCGCGTTATTTCATTGCCTCAGATGAGAAATATGCACCAACGAATCAACCTGTCGCTGAATTGCAGGCATGATTTCACAATACTTTATTTTTCCTCACGCTTTGTTTTTATGGTTCTTAATTGTTTGTTGGTTATATAGTCCGCATTATTGGTCATAATGCTTTTTATTAAACGATAAAATGTAAGCAGCAAGCCGATTATGCCCGATTTTTTAAGGACCGGCACCCATCTCCACGGCGCTATATAGATGCTGGCAAAGGCGCTGTTTTGTAATTTAACCAGGTCGCTTGGCGACAAATCGCCAACGGACATAGTGGCCACATTATAACGTCGAAATTTTGAAAAGTCGTCTACTTCCAACTTTAAATCGTAATCCCCCCTTTTGGCCATCTCGTAAAGCTCAGTTCCCGGGTATGGGACGGCAATGCTTATATTGGCCTGCTTGATTTCCCGGGAATGTCTCAGAAATGACAACGTACTTCTTATCGTCTCCCTGGTTTCTCCAGGCAAGCCAATCATGCATGAATTCAACGTTTCAATTCCATATTTATTTGATAATTTGTTCGCCTGGATATAGCTTTCCAGCGGAACTTCCTTGCGCATAATTCTTCGAATATTATCATCCACCGATTCAAGGCCGAACGACAATCGGATTAAACCTGCAGCAGCCAGTTTGGAAACAAGCTCCTCGTCAACAAGATTGGCCCGGGTGCTGCCTTCAAAGGTGATCTTGATTTTTCCGTTTATAAGCAACTCGCATATTTCCAGGATATTCTGCCGGTTGAGCGTCAAGGTGTCGTCTAAAAAAATGAAATGGCGGATGTTAAATTCATTAACAACAGACTTGATCTCATCTACGACTAACCCGGGGGATCGTGATTTTGTTTTCTTTCCAAACACTTTTGTACTGCAAAATATGCATTTATAAGGACACCCCCGGGTGGTCATAATCGTGGTAAAGTTTTTTGTCCCATGTAATGTCCCGATTTTATATTTATTGTTTTTCAGCAGATGTCTTGCCGGCAGAGGGATGGCGTCAACATTATCAATTAAGTCCGGTTCGCCGGTAAAGATGATCTCACCCTTCTTTCTGAATAGAATGCCCTTGACGTCACTGACATCCCGTCCGTTTGCATATCGTTCCAGGAATAATGGCCAGGATTTGTCGGCCTCGCCGACAAATCCATAATCAAAACAGCGGTCAAAAGCTGCTTCTTTCAATACGGTTATATGCGGGCCGCCAATTATTATTGGGATTCCATTCAGCCTGTGCTTAAGTTCTTTTGCCAGCGCAAGGGCAACATGATGAAAAGGGGTTGTTGATGTTATGCCGATAATGTCCGGTTTGAAATTTCCGGTTTCATCCAACAGATGGCCCGGCGACATGTCCTCACATTGGGCGTCAATAATCCTTACTGCATGACCCGCATTTTCTGCCATTGCCGCCAAATACGCCAAATTCAAAGGAGGCCACGTTGCGCCTTTTTTTGCAAAATGCGCAATAATGCTGTAGCCGGTGGTCCATTTAGGGTATAGCAAACAGATTCTCATTTTGTATTATCCGTTTCTATCAGGACGCATATATAAAAAATTTGAAGCGCTGACTTGAATATTCATCAACATCCTTGGGATTCATGACGGCTGCGAGTCAAATATATGCCATGGATAGACCGGGGAAGTCATGACAAATTCAGCCCGGCTTTGCAATGCTTTGCACTATAGGTATCCTCCGATCAAATAGCAACCCGTTTATGGCATTGGAAATAATTTGTATTGGATGTCATTGACTTTGTCCTGTAAATGAGTATTTTATTCGTACATCAAATTTGAACAAGTAAGAATACCAACAACAGGTGAAGGCATGATGACAATACCAGCACTGAAAGAAAAGGCGCGATGGGTCCGCCAGCAAATCCTCGAAATGGCCTTGCATGCAAAAAGCGGCCACGTAACGTCGTCGTTTTCCTGTACGGAAATTCTGGTGGCTTTATATCACGGAGGCGTTTTGCGCGTGGACCCGAAGAACCCCGACTGGCCGGAACGCGATATTTTTCTGATGAGCAAAGGGCAATCCGGCATCGGCCTTTATCCCATCTTGGCGGACTTGGGATTTTTCCCGTTGGATGACTTGAATAATTTTGCGGGCAAAGGCAGCCATATCAGCGTGCATATCGGCAAGGACATTCCGGGTTCAGAGATTGTTTCCGGTTCGTTGGGCCATGGTTTGGGAATTGCCTGTGGGTGGGCCCTTGCAGACCGCATGGATTTTACGAATCGTCTGATCGTTACCTTGCTGGGGGATGCCGAGTGTTACGAGGGTTCTGTTTGGGAGGCGGCCATGTTTGCGGGGCATCATCGGCTGAATAATATGGTGGCCATCATCGATCGCAATGAAATGGGCGTGCTGGATTTCACCGAATGCTCCTTGAAACTGAATCCGCTTGATGAGAAGTTCCGGGCCTTCGGATGGGACGTCAAGACGATCGACGGTCACTCGTTCGAAGCGATTTTCAGCGCGTTACATGATGTGCGTTCCCGCCGCACGGAAAAACCGCTCATGATCATTGCCAACACCGTGAAGGGCAAGGGCGTGTCCTTCATGGAAAATGTCAGGTTCTGGCATTATCGAGTGCCGGAGGGCGATCTGATCGAGGCGGCTCGCAAGGAATTAGCGCAAGGATAAGGGAAATACAACCATGGCCAAACTTACGTTTAAACGCGGCGCGCGGGATTCGTTTTTCGAAGCTCTTTTTACGATCGCAAAAAACGACCGCCAGGTGGTAATCGTTAGCGCCGATTGCGGCGCACCCAGCCTGGACCAATTTCGCACGCATCTTTCCAACCAGTATGTCAGCGTCGGGATTGCCGAACAGAATATGGTGGCCGTCGCGGCCGGCATGGCGTTGGCGGGCAAGATCCCCTATGTGTATGCCATCGCGCCGTTTGCCACCTTGCGATGTTATGAAATGATTAAAGTCGATGTATGCGCCATGCACTTACCGATCACCGTCCTGGGCGTTGGCGCCGGACTTTCCTATGACATCATGGGTCCGACGCATCACACCACCGAGGATATCAGCATCATGCGGGCCTTGCCCGATATGACGATCTACACGCCCTCCGACAGCACCATGGCCGCAGCGCTGGCTGATCTTACCTATAAAGCGCGGCGACCACAATACGTGCGTTTTGACCGGGAAGTTTTCCTTTCCATTTATACGGAAACGGGTGATTTTACCGCCGGACTTGCCCATCTCCGGGAAGGTAAAAACACCTGTATCGTGGCTACCGGCATTATGGTGCATTCGGCGCTCCGTGTGGCCGACATGTTGAAAAAGTCGGGGATTGAAATGGGGGTCATTGATTTATACCGTGCCGCACCCATTAATCAGGATCTATTGGCAAAGACGGTTGCGAAATATAACACCATCATTACCCTGGAAGAGCATTTTCTGGTAGGGGGGATTGGCGATGCGGTCCGTTCCACCATGGCCGATGCCGGCGTCACCAAACGGCTGGTGCATCTTGGCTTGCCGCACAAGTATCTGTTTGAATACGGTGGGCGCCGCAACATCCATGAGCTGACCGGACTGGATGACGAAAGCCTCGCAAAGAAAATGGCAAAAATTGCAAAGGAAAAAGTAAAATAAAATGACCGGATGAAAAGACCGCCGGGAAGCATCGGATCTTCAACCATGGCAGCCACAGACCTTCTTATCGTTCGCCCGGGAAATCAAAAAAGCCTCTATGGCGATCTCAGCGCCCGGAAATTGACCGGCATCGAACCACCACTTTGGGCGGCCATGTTGGCTGCCTATATCCGGCATCATGGTTTTCGCGTCGAAATTTTGGATGCGGAAGTCATGCATTGGTCCCATGCCGAGACCGCCGAAAAAATCAAGGCCATCAACCCCCGCCTGGTTCAGGTAGCTGTTTCCGGCACCAATCCTTCGGCTTCGACCTGGAACATGACGGGGGCCGGCATTCTGATCCGGCACCTCAAGACCGTGGCTCCCGAACTTACAACTGTGCTTTCGGGCCTTCACCCCAGCGCCTTGCCGGAACGCACGCTGAACGATGAAGCCGTGGACTATATCTGCCAGGGAGAAGGATTTCATACCATCCAGGGCTTATTGCAGACGGCACAGACCGATGCTTCGGCTCTTGCGAAGGTACCCGGGTTATGGTACCGGCAGGATGGTCATGTCGTCTCCACGCCGCGTGCTCCGCTAATTAAAAATCTGGATGACCTGCCGATGCCGGCCTGGGATTTACTGCCGATGGAAGACTATCGGGCCCACAACTGGCATTGCCTGGGTGGCAAGTACGATCGCCAGCCCTATGGCATTATTTATACCAGCCTGGGATGCCCCTTTAACTGCAGTTTCTGTTGCATCAATTCGTTTTTCGGCAAGAATATGATCCGGTTCCGTTCGCCGGAAAAAGTGGTCGAAGAAATCCAGTTCCTGGTATCCAGTTATGGCATTAAGAACATCCGGATCATTGATGAAATGTTCGTCCTGCGACCGTCCCACGTCATGAAACTGTGTGATTTGATTATCAGCCGGGGCTTCGATCTCAACATGTGGGTTTATGCCCGCGTGGATACCGTCACCCCCGATATGCTGAAGAAGATGAAGCAAGCTGGGATTAACTGGATATGTTACGGATTCGAGTCGGCCAACCAGGATGTTTTGGACGGTGTGCGCAAGGGATATGAAAAAACGGATGTTTATGAAGCTGTGCGTATGACCCGCGCGGCCGGTATTCATATCCTGGCCAATTACATGTTTGGCCTTCCGGATGATGATCATAAAACCATGCAAGAGACGCTGGATCAGGCCAAGGAGCTCAATTGTGAATTCGCCAATTTTTACTGCTGTATGGCCTACCCCGGCTCCAAGCTTTATGACGAGGCCGTAGCCCGGGGTGTTCGGTTGCCGGATTCATGGGACGGCTATTCCCAGTTAAGTTATGAAACCTTGCCGTTGCCGACAAAGCATTTGGCCCCCGCGGAAGTTCTGCGTTTCCGGGATCATGCATTTAAGGAGTATTTTTCAAACCCGGCCTATCTGGCCATGATTGAAAAAACGTTCGGTTCTCAAGCGCTGAACGAGATCAGGAACATGCTGGAAGGCGAAATCAAGCGCAAGCACGCCTGAAGTCTCGCTGCATCCATACCAGATGCACGCGAAACACTTCTTATTAGCCAAAAACAAAACCGTTGATTTCCACGTTAGCGATATATCGGGCGTAGCGCGGCGCGACTCGCCTCGGCGAAGTGCTCCGGCGGAGCCGGGAGCCCGACCTGTCCGCCGTAGCTTCTTAGCGAAGGCGGATGTCACCGTGTGGCGAATTTGGTTTCCGTCCGGCCTTGGCCGGACGGATTCGCAAAAGCAAGGCAAGCTTGGGCTGTCCCGCTGAAGGCGGGATAAAGATGTGGGCTTGCCCCGCTTCCGGCGGGGTGCGCCGCGTGAAGCATTGGACTTAATTCCATGCGAGCACGGCAAACCCCCAGGCGGCCCAAGTTTACCCGCCTAAGGCGGCGCCATAGGCGACCAGGGATCGCTGCCGCCTTTTGCGAACCGAATTCGCCACACTGCCGTGAAAGAACATATTGGGTTGCGGGCCTAGCCCGCGTTGGCAAGCGGAGACAATCCAAGGCATAAGCGATCACGCCCGCGCGCAAATGGTTAATCCATCACGCAAGCTCACTTTTGATTTCCAACCTAAGGCTGAAAGACGCGTAACATCGAGCAATTTTCGGGGAGCGCCGTCAGGTTTTGACGTATCCCAGACGATCTTTCCATCATAGCCGTATACATCCCTGATCAGAGAAGCCAACTCGATGATTGAAATGTCATTGCCCGTCCCGATATTCACCATTTCCGGCCGGTCATAAGTTTTGAGCAGGAAACGGCAGGCATCCGCGAGGTCGGCAGAATAGATGAATTCACGCCGGGGGGAACCCGTCCCCCAGAACGATACCGTCGACGCCTTGGATTTGATGGCATCGCGGAATTTTGCAATCATGCTCCCGAGCACGTGCGCCTCTTTCGGGTCTTCTTCACCTCCCGGGCCATACACTGTCGCCGGAACGCCGATGATCGCGGGAAAACCGTACTGTTTACGGTAAGCCTGACACATTACCACCCCCGCGGCCTTGGCCATCGAGTACGGCTCGCTGGTCGCCTCCATGCGCCCAGCCTGGAAATCATCTTCTTTCATTGGCTGCGGGCAGTCTTTCGGATAAATGCAGGAAGCGGCGAGATAAAGGAGTTTCTTCACTCCAAAGCGATACGAAATATCAATGATGTTCGTCTGCGCCTGGATATTTTCAAAGATGAATTCAGCCGGGAGTGCCAGGTTCACCCCGATACCACCTGAGCGGACGGAAGTAAGAACAACAAAGGCAGGCTTCTCTTTGGCAAAGAAAGCCTCAACTGCCGGACGGCTCAGGATATCAAGTCCCGCGCGCACGGATGAAACGACTCTGCAGCCGGCCGACGTAAAACATGAAAACAACCCGGCCTCGATACAATCCCGCCGGCCGACAATGAGCAATGAAGATCCTTTTAACATCACATCATCCTCTGACAAGACAAAACAGGAGACCGGGACACTCACAACGTCATAAATATTTCGCCAGGCGATAAATTTTTACTATGGATCACACTGATTTTACGTATATATTTTCCTTTTATCAGTGCTATCCGTGTCATCTGTGGTAAAAATTTCGGATATCTTTGGATAGGCTCACCGCTTCAACAATGATTCGACGGTTATTTCTTTAGACAGCAATTTCTCCTTGAGAGTGTTGTGTATGGCCACAATTTGATCCTTTTGTAAATTATGCTCGATGTCCCACAGCCGCATATAACTGCTCATGTATATCGTGAAGCGGAAATAGGAATGCATGAAGCCGAGATGCCCGTCTTGATATGCGCCGTATATGAAGTAAGCAATAATAAACTCTCTTAAACTTCGATAAATCATCTTGAAAAATGAATACCGCTCTCCGTTTTGACACATTTGCTGCGCCTCAATGTCGCTACGATTCAGAACCTGCTGTTTCTCCCAAGCTGCAGTATCATAATCCTGGAATTGGTAAAACATCAACTTCGGATCGTTCGATGCCTTCAGTACGCGACTTCGATCGCAGGCTAATTTTCCATACCGGTGGATCGGATTGTTTTCGTAATTGACGCTGTCTCTACGGTTGAACCGCCCCGGGCCGGTGCGCCAGAACAAAAGGTTGTAGGCACGCCCCCAGACAAAAACGTGTTTCCCGGCAATGATGCTAACTCGAAGAGCACAAACAGTATCATAACTTTTCTCATTGGCCACTTTTGCATACAGGTGGAGCAACTCGTCCGGAACGTATTCGGCGCACATGGCATAGATCATGTAATCTGTCGTTATTTTTTTCCAGAGTTCATTCATAACGATGGGTTGCTCGGCGTGGCCGCATCTGTCTAAAATCACATATTCTACGCCATGGCGTTCGCAGATTTCGCGCGTGCGATCTGTGCTTGGAGGAATATTATCAACGACCATTATCTTGAATTTACCCTTAAAATTCCTGATCGCATATTCTATCCGCTTTTCCTCATTATAGCACATAAGGCAAACCGTTACATTATCGCTCCACATGGTATGGCCTTTTAATTGAGTTGATTGCGAAAGACTTCCGTTTAACTGTGAAAAATGTACCGAACCGTCAATTTGAAGTCAATTTATATGTGTTGCCATATTCATGTTTTACAACATTCTTCCGTGAAATCGCTTGATGTAATCGCTTGATATTTCCCACTGTTTTCACTATGCTCTCAATCAATGCGGACAGGCATATTTAACGGAGGCGGAGCGTGCCTGCCCTTCATAAGCAACACCGTGTCCACAAGCAATGGAAAAGTTCATTAAGTAACAACCGAAATTTTGACAGGATTTATAGGATTGGGATCGGGAAAGGCAGACATTCATTGTCGGTTTTCTTAATCCAATAAATCCTGTTAATCCTGTCAAAAATGTTCGACATAAACAAATAAATTTGAGCAAGAAGAATTCGCGGGTAACCTGAATTTTCCTGACTTTTCGCGGGGTAAGTCACAGTCGGTTTTTTTTCGTATGGCATACTAAGATCAAAGGAATCAGTTTATGACAAAAGTCGTTATATTGGCGGGTGGACTGGGAACGCGTCTGGCTGAAGAGACCGAACTCAAACCCAAGCCAATGGTTGAAATCGGCGGAAAGCCGATCCTGTGGCATATCATGAAAAGTTATGCCCATTATGGATTCAAAGAGTTTATTGTCGCGTTGGGATATAAAGGCGAGATGATCAAGCATTATTTTTGCGACTACCATAACATGAGTAGTGATATGACTATTGACCTGGCCAGCGATCAGGTGAAAAAACGGAAAACAGATGCTGAAAAGTGGACCGTACATCTGATTGATACCGGTCAGGACACCCTAACCGGCGGCCGCGTGAAGCGTCTGGAGCATTGGCTTAAGAACGCAACGTTTATGGTAACATATGGCGATGGTGTGGCAAATATTGATATTCGTGCGTTGCTGAAATTTCATCGGGCACATGGATGTATCGGCACTGTTTCGGCGGTGCGTCCGCCGTCGCGTTTCGGCGGGATTGTGCTGGACGGTAACCGCATCGCTGAATTTACTGAAAAACCTCAGATCGGCGAAGGTTGGATAAATGGCGGCTTCATGGTTTTCGAGCCGGGTGTGTTTAAATATCTGAAAGATGACCGTAATGTTTTGGAAACGGATGTCTTGGAACGCTTGGCGGCGGATCGGCAGTTGGCGGCCTATCGCCATGAAAAATTCTGGCAATGCATGGATACCTTGCGCGACAAGCGCCTGTTGGAACATTTATGGCAGGAAGGCAAAGCGCCGTGGAAAGTGTGGTAAAAGCGATGTGCGGTTGAAGTTGTAAGCAGCAAGTTTAAGGACTACAGTGAGTAAAAGCTTCGAAAATTTGGATGTTTGGCAACGTAGTCGAGTGTTGGCGGTATGTATTTATCGCGCACTGCAAGCCTGTAAGGATTTTGGCTTCCGCGATCAAATCACCCGTGCCGCTGTATCCATACCGTCTAATATTGCCGAAGGAGCAGAACGCATTACTCGTAAGGAATTCGCCCAATTCGTCAATTATGCAAAAGGCTCTGCCGGAGAATTGCGCACCCAACTGATGATCGCAGCCGATTTGGGGTACCTCACTGAAAACAGCGCAGCAGAATTAGTCAACGAGTCGGTACAGATCTCCAAAATGTTGTTTGGGTTGATTAAATCGATCAAGGCACTTTCCTCTTAAACTTATTACTTAAACTTCCCACTTCAACTCTTATGAAAACTCTTTCTGGTTTCTACCGCGGCAAGCGGGTGTTGGTGACCGGGCATACCGGGTTCAAAGGCGCTTGGCTTTCGCTCTGGCTCCATATGCTGGGCGCCCGTGTGACGGGGTACGCCCTTGCTCCACCGACGGATCCGAACTTGTCTGACTTGTGTGGTATAGACAAACTCGTCACCAGCGTGATTGCCGATATCCGGGATCCGGCGTCGTTGGCACGGGCATTGCAATCGGCCACTCCTGAAATCATCATTCACATGGCAGCCCAGCCGCTGGTACGTGAATCCTATAAGAATCCGGTCGAAACCTATGCCATCAACGTCATGGGCACGGTAAACCTTCTGGATGCCGTGCGCGCCTGCAAAGGCGTGAAAGCTGTCGTAAATGTGACCACGGATAAATGTTATGAGAACAGAGAAAGACTGACCGGATATCGGGAGAACGAATCTTTGGGAGGATACGATCCCTATTCCAGCAGTAAGGCATGTTCGGAAATCGTCACCGCCGCCTATCGCACCTCCTTTTTTAATCCGGAAGAGTTTGATTGCCACGGAGTGGCATTGGCCACCGCGCGGGCAGGTAACGTCATCGGCGGTGGCGATTGGGCCATTGACCGGCTTGTCCCCGACTGCTTCCGGGCACTGTTAAAGGGCGAGAAAATCGTGATCAGAAATCCATTGGCCGTCAGGCCTTGGCAACATGTTCTGGAACCGCTCTCCGGTTACCTCCGGCTAGCTCAAAAATTGGTTGAGCAAGGGCCACGTTTTGCAAGCGCCTGGAACTTCGGGCCAAACGATGACGATGCCCGGCCCGTGCAGTGGATCGTTGATAAACTGTGCGCGCTATGGGGGAATGCGCCGGCCTTTGCCGTGGATCAAAACGAACCCCGCGAAACGCGGGGCAAGCATCCGCACGAGGCGCATTATTTAAAACTGGATTGCTCCAAGGCCCGGACGGAATTGGGTTGGCAACCAAAATGGAATCTGGAAAAAGCGCTTCGGGAAACCGTCGAATGGACAAAGGCATATCAGGCCAATAAAGATGTCCGCGCCGTTTGTCTGCGGCAGATTAAGGAATATTCTGAAGAAAAGACGGGAAGCTGATACGGAAATGATTTGCCACTAAGGCACAAAGGAAAATATCTTGTATTTATCGATCTTTTTCGTGTCTTGGTGTCTTCGTGGCAAATATTTCAGCCTGATATACTCATCGCCACTAAGGCACGCAGGCGCAAAGTGTTTGCCTTATGAACACATCTTATATTTATAGATTTTTTTCGTGTCTTGGTGTCTTCGTGGCAAATATTTAGTTTAGTGTCTTGGTGGCAAGCATGACCTATACAGGAAAAATATTCGAAATCGCGCTTCCGTTCGACAAGTCGGCGGCGCATAAAACGCAATGGGCGCTGGCTATCGGCGAACCGGACGCCGACCGGGATATCGAGTTTATGATTGTGACCCCGAAACGGGGTCGCGCAAGAGGCAAAACAATAATAGTAGCGGGTGATGCTGTTGTTTCCGGAACGCTTCCTGTCGGATCCATCCTGCATATGGACAAATGCTATCCGCTGGCCAAGAACATCATTATCAAGGAGCGGGCTTCGGTCTCGGATGCGTTCCTTGAAAAGGTGCTACGTGAGCGTGTCATTATCGCGGCAGTGAAGCATTATGAAATCAAGCACAGGAAGAAGCCTGCATTTACTGTCGGTGATCGGATTTCCTATGCAGGCCGGGTGTTCGACGAGAAGGAAATCATCAACCTGGTTGACTCTTCTCTCGACTTCTGGTTAACCACCGGTCGCTATGCGGAGCGGTTCGAGAAAGAATTTGCCGAATTTCTCGGAATCAAGCATTGTTCGCTGGTAAACTCGGGCTCTTCAGCCAACCTTCTGGCTTTCATGGCGCTGACATCGCCGAAGCTGGGTAACCGGAGAATTAAGCGGGGCGATGAAATCATTACGGTGGCAGCCGCTTTTCCTACGACCGTGGCGCCGATTATCCAGTACGGTGCGGCACCTGTTTTTGTGGATGTGGAATTTCCGTCATATAACATTGACTGCGCGCATTTGGAAAAGGCGCTTTCCGCAAAGTCAAAGGCCGTCATGCTTGCGCATACGCTCGGTAATCCCTTCGATCTCAAACGTGTTCGGGCATTCTGCAATCAACACCATCTTTGGCTGATTGAAGATAACTGCGACGCGCTGGGGTCCAGATATCAATTTGATGGTACATGGCGTTATACCGGAACCCTGGGCGACATCGGCACCTCCAGCTTTTATCCGCCGCATCATATGACCATGGGCGAGGGCGGGGCGGTCTATACCAACGACACTTCGCTCAAGCGGCTGGTGGAATCGTTTCGGGATTGGGGCCGCGACTGCTGGTGCGCCTCCGGCCACGACAATACCTGCGGCCACCGGTTCGGGCAGCAGTTTGGCGAACTACCCCCCGGCTATGATCATAAATATGTATATTCGCATTTCGGGTATAATCTGAAAGTCACCGACATGCAGGCCGCGGTGGGATGCGCCCAACTGGCAAAACTGCCGGATTTCATTGCCGCGCGCAAACGGAACTGGCAATTGTTACACGACGGCCTGGCCGACCTTTCCGATACTTTCATTCTGCCTCAACCGGCAGCCAACTCCGAGCCAAGCTGGTTTGGTTTTCTTCTGACGGTAAAGGAAAATGCCGGCATCACAAGAGAGGCGATTATTAATCGCCTGGAAACCAAAGGCATTCAAACCCGGATGCTTTTTGCCGGCAATTTGTTTAAGCACCCGTGTTTTGACGACATGCGCAAAGAAGGCCGAGGTTGCCGGGTTATTGGTGAATTAACCAATACGAATCGGATTATGCGAGATACCTTCTGGGTCGGCGTGTATCCGGGGATGACCGAAAGGATGCTTGCGTATATGGTCCGGGCAATTCGGGATGCGGCTGGACGGTCGGATATATAGATCGAGCTTACTCAGGAAACTCGCAAGCTCTCAAATCCACTATATTGTGAATATATTTAAAATATTTTATTAGATAATAAACAGAACTCTAACTCAAAAAGGATAGATTTATCATGGCAGTTCAAAAATTAAAATCAGAGGAAATTAGCAAGCGGAGCAAACTTAAAGAAGAAAAGCCTTATGTTTATGAAAAAATAGTAAAATTTGAAGAAAAATATAAAAGGGGCGAAAGCATTGCTATCATTCAGTTTCAGTATAATTACGCTTGCAACTTCCGCTGTCAGCACTGCTCTGTAAAAAGGTTCCAAGGCAAAAACAATGCGCGGCAGTTTGCCATAGCCGATGTAAAAGAGCTTTTCCGACAGGCAGACGAAATGGGACTGGCGCGTGTCACAATTACCGGCGGAGAACCGTTGGTATTCAAGGATTTCGATGAATTAGTAGCGGCTATTGATCCTCAAAAATTCTATATAAACTGCGACACGAACGGGTGGCTTTTGGATGAAAAGAGAGCCAAACATATAAAGAGCATCGGTGTTGACCGGATTCAATTGAGCATTGACAGCCTTGATGCTAATGAACATGACAATTTTAGGAAAGCTAAGGGTTCGCATGAAAGGGCAATGAAGGCGGTTGAAATAGCCTTGCATGCAGGTTTAGGTATTTTCATACAAACGGTGGTTACTAAACAAAGACTCCGGACAGATGAGTTCATTGAATTTCTTGAATATTTCAATAAAAAGGGGGTCGGGGTGTTTGTGAGCTATGCAAAACCAGTCGGCTCATGGGAAAGTAATTTTGACGTTCTGGTAGATAAAAACGACATGAAGTACATGGAAGAGCTTGAGAAAAAACATCAGGTATTCACTCATTTAACCCCGGCGTATGGGCTCAATATGGGGTGCATCGCGGTTAAGGGGATGTTTTCGGTAACCCAGTACGGCGATGTACTGCCCTGTCCGTATATTCATATCTCGATTGGGAATGTTTTTAAAGAGCCCTTGAAAGATATAATCCAACGGGGACTGAATATTAAATACTTTGGCGAGCATATTGACACCTGCCTGATCGCCGTAGATCGAGCTTTTATTGACAAGTATATCGTGAAGCGGATATACAACAAGCCCTTACCGGTTCCCTGTTCCGAAGTCTTTACGGATGAGGACAAGACGCTAACGCCATTTAATGAGGGGATATAATGGTGGATAAGATTCTATTTATAGTCCCGCCAAACATGGATTTTGATAGTTTTACAAAACCTAGTTTCAATGAACGCACAGTAGTGAAGAAATCCGGCGCTTATGGAAGCGTTGTTGCGGAGATGCCAATAGGGCTGCTCTCGCTGAGCGCCTTTTTGAAAGCCCATACAGCCGCAGACATAAAGATCATTGATTTCAATGTTGTTCTAAACACGATGGAAAGTTTTGCGTACAGCTCTTTTGCGGATTTGTTCCACGACATTCTTGCAAATAAAGAATGGCTTGATTATGCGCCAAGCATAATAGGGATATCCACATTGTTTACACCCTCATACCACAACATGATGGCTCTTGCAGGTGTAGCACGGCATATGTTTGCCAGTGCCTTGATAATAGCGGGGGGCGGCGTGCCCACCAATATGTATTCCGAAATATTTGAAACCAGCACTTCGTTTGATGCGCTTTGTTACGGTGAGGGAGAAAAACCGTTGTTAGGACTCGTGCAGGCAATCGATCGAAAGAAATTTTTAAAAACTCATCCTTCGTGGATTACAAGAGAGAAAGTTGAAAACAAACAATCTTTTCAGCACGATTTCATTGGGGATCTTGATGAAATACCATTCTTGCCCTATGACATGTTAAATCCGGATGACTATAGATTGAGCTCGCTTCTGTCTCTATTCCCTCTTATGGAACAAAGAATAGCCATGCCAATCATGACATCGCGAGGTTGTCCGCATCGTTGTTGTTTTTGTTCATCGCACACGGTTCATGGAAGAAAAATGCGTTATCATAGCCTCGGCAGGGTGAGAGAAGATTTAAAACGACTACAAGAGCAGTATCACGCCGAAACCATTGTTTTTTTTGACGACCATTTCATGGCGGACAAGCAAAGAGTCTTTGATATTATTAATACGATGAAAGTTTTAAAATTAACTGCTTTTTTCCCGTCCTCATTGGCGCTTTATACGCTCGACCGAAAAACACTGGAGGCGCTAAAAAGTATTGGCGTCAATCATCTCATTTTATCCGTGGAATCAGGCAGCGACAGAGTGCTGAAAAAAATCATGCACAAGCCGCTTGACCTTTCGATTGTAAGCCGTGTGATTGCCGACTGTCGACAATTGGGGATAGCTTCGGATCTATCCATACTTATTGGGCTGCCGGGTGAAACTAAACAAGACATCGAAGACGCGCGGTCATTCTTGAAAACCCTGAACGCGACGTGGTTTAGGATTAGTATGGCCACGCCCCTTATTGGCAGCGAGATGCTTGATATCTGCAAGAAACACAATTATCTCAAAGGTGACTATCTTGGTTGCAATTTTAAACGGGCGGTTGTCGAGACTGAGGATTTTACGGCTGAATTTATACAAGAAAAGGCTTATTCCTTAAATCTTGAACTTAATTTCCTTAATAACAGCGACTTCAGATTAGGTAATTACGAAACCGCATTAAAGGGATTCGAGAACACAATAAAAGTGAAGAGCGATCATGCGTTTGCATTTTATTTTGCGGCCAAATGCTGCAAGAAACTGAATTTGGACGAGAAATACCAGTCTTATAATGCGAAGTATCATGGAATCATAAAGAACTCGGAATTCTGGAAAAACTATGCCCATCAATTTGACTTGGCCGTGCTGGAATAATTAGGGAATGCCGTGAACATTACAGATGCAATCGCAGTTCTTGACAAACAGGTTCCGAAGCCATCGGCGGGGTTGCCTGATGAACTTTTTTATTATGTCAGCAGAACAACTCCGCTTGTGAATGTTGACCTGTTGGTAAAAGATGAAAACGGGCGAACACTTTTGGCGTGGAGAGATGATCGCTATTGCGGGAAAGGGTGGCATGTGCCGGGCGGTATTGTTAGGTTTAAGGAAACCCTAGAAACAAGGGTGAAAAAAGTGGCTGAAACTGAAATCGGGGCTGATATCAGTTTTGATCCGATTCCGATAGCAGTAAACCAATGCATCCATCATGAGCGTGATATCAGAAGTCATTTCATTTCGATCTTATACAAATGCTTTCTCTCCAGTGCGTTTGTTCCGCAAAACAAGGGACTTTCCATGGAGGATCGCGGCTATCTTATGTGGCACGATCATTGTCCTGATAATTTAATTCAATATCACGAAGTATTTAGAAAGTATATATCATGATTAAAGGGTTTTATAGTGAAAGCTAAAGACATTAGCGGGCAGGCTCCCGGTGGCAAAAGAACCAAGCTTGCCGAAGCGCTGCCCTTGGACACGCCGTTTGTGGTGCAGATATTTCCCATCTACGCCTGCAATTTTAAATGCGGGTATTGCATCTTTTCGGTCGAGAAGGCGAAACGTCAATTCATCTCAGACCAGATCGTTATGGATTTGGGTTTGTATAAAAAGGCTATTGATGATCTTACCACCTTCCCGCATAAAGTGAAGGTTTTGCGCTTTGTCGGTATCGGCGAGCCCCTTATGCACAAGAATATCGTTGAAATGGTCAAATATGCGGCGGATAAAAATATTGCGCACACCGTGGAGATTCTGACAAATGGTTCATTATTAACACCGGCAATGTCCGACACGCTTATCGCGGCCGGCCTTAACAGGTTAGTGGTTTCGTTGCAGGGGACATCAGCCGAAAAATACTGGAGTGTTTGTAAGGCTAGGATCGATTTTCAGGAATTCATCGGTAATTTACGGTATTTTTATGAGCACCGAAGCCAGACACAGGTCTATCTGAAGATCGTCGACTGCGCCCTAGACGGCAAGGAGGACGAAAAGAAGTTTTTCGCGACATACGGTGACATTTGCGATACGATCGCAGTCGAGCACGCGGTGCCGATCCATTCCGGAGTGGAATTTGACAAGGTTTTAAAACAAAAAGACATTTCGGTTACTCAGTTCGGCCTACCGGTCAAGGATGTTAAGATCTGCCCACAGCCGTTTTTTACGTTGCAAATCAACCCGGACGGTAAAATAGTGCCTTGTTATTCTTTCGAGTATCCAGGCATTATGGGCAATTGCAAGGATCAATCGGTATGTGAAATATGGAATGGTAAACAGTTTCGGCATTTTCGCCGCGCCATGCTTGAGGGAGCCAGGAATGCGTCTAAACTATGTGCGAATTGCAACATAATCAAGTATAGGTTATTCCCGGAAGACGCTTTAAATAGTGATGCCGCGCGACTCAAAAAGTTTTATGAGGCGTGAGAATAATATGAACAGGCTATGCCCCATTTGCACCAGCGGAGAAAAGGTATTTCTTTATAACCAGAATTTTCACAACAACGTTATCGCTTTAATGGAAAAGTACGATGTGGTTGCATGTAAAATCTGCGGGCTTGTTTATGCCGACAATATTCCGTCGCAAACTGAATTCAACGACTATTACGCGGCAATATCCAGGTATGAGTTTACCCACAATGATGGCATAGTTTCAAAATCATATATTAATCATACCCGGGGAATTGTCGACTTCCTTGCTCCACATGTAAGTAATAAGAAAGCAAGGATTTTAGACATCGGTTGCTCAACCGGCTGTTTGTTGTCTCTGTTGAAGGAACGAGGCTATACTAATCTCATTGGCATGGATCCATCACCGTCTTGTGTTGAAACCGTAAAACAACGATATGGCATCGAAGCTATCGCCAGCACGATTTCCGCATTGGAAACGACGGAACATTTCGATGTTATAATATTATCTGCGGTATTGGAGCATTTGGTGGATTTGAACAGCTCAACCCGGAAAGTCGCATCAATGCTGAAACCTGATGGATTATTGTTTTTAGAAATTCCAGATGCGGAACGATTCTTTACACATATATTTACGCCTTTTCAGCAATTTAGCATCGAGCATATTAATTATTTCACACAACATTCCGTCGCATATTTGCTGTCCAAATGTTCCTTTAAGATTATTGAAATGCGAAAGGGTGCAAATAGAGGGAATCAGACCATAGATCCCAACCTCTTCATTGTGTCGAAGAAATCGAAGATGTCGGATATTCCGATAATGCGGGACAACGCAGGTGAGATTAGCATCAGAAAGTATATCGCTCAATGCTCCAAGATCGATTGGGAAATGAAACACCATCTCCGGGAGAAGTTATCCAAAGAAGACAAAGTAATTGTATGGGGCGTAGGAACCAATACCCAAAGACTTCTTGGTGACGGACTGGAACTCTCCAAAGTCTTGTATTTTGTTGATTCTAACATCAATTACGCGGGCAAGAAATTACATGGCTTAGCGGTAAAGCTGCCTGGTGAGATTAGAGAAAGCAACCCCATTTTAATATTAACCTATTCATATCAAGAAGAGGTAATTCATCAAATCAGGGCAAACCTCAAGTTGGGCAATGAAATACTAACGATATATAAAAGAGCAGCGTTATGAACCATATCATTAACGAGGATTTAAAGCTTCTTTTTAGCAACGATTTGGATTGGGAAAAGTTTAAGGACACCAATGTTTTGATTACGGGCGCGTACGGCATGTTAGCGTCGTACATGATATACGCCTTGATGCATTTTAACGCGGTGTCCAATTTAAATGTCAAGGTCATTGCGCTTTGCCGTGATTATGACAAAGCGAAGAAAAGATTTGGTGATTTTTGGGATAATCCGCGATTCACTGTAATACGCGAGGATGTTGCAAATAAACCTGCGATTAACGGGGACGTTCATTATATTATTCACGCCGCAAGTCCGGCCAGTTCCCAATACTATGGCATTGACCCAATTGGCGTTATATCCCCGAATGTTTTTGGCACAAAACATTTACTCGAATTGGCTAGAGAAAAAGGAGCCAGAGGATTCTTGTTTTTTAGCAGCGGGGATGTTTGTGGAAACACAGATAAAAAGGTAATTGTTGAAAGTGACAACGGTTATTTAGACGCTACAGATATCAGGAATTGTTACAGCGAAAGCAAACGCATGGCCGAAAACATGTGCGCATGTTGGCATCATCAGTATAATGTACCAACCTTCATCGTTAGACCAGAGCATACATACGGCCCCACCATGGATTTGGAAAATGACAGGAGAGTGTTTGCTGAATTTGTATCTGATATAGTAAACAATCGAGATATAATTGTAAAAAGCGACGGATTGTCGGTAAGAACATTTTGCTATCTTGGCGATGCGACCGATGGCTTTTTTAGGGTATTGTTAAATGGCAAGCCTGGAGAAAGTTATAATGTCGGCAACATGGAAGGACGAATGTCGATTGGCGCTCTTGCCGATATTCTGGTTTCATTATTCCCAGAAAAACATCTCAAAGTTGTTTATCATGCCCGGACAAATTCCAAAGACTACCTGGAGAACAGAAACAAGCAACGCCCAGTGCTGTCGACCGCAAAGCTTGAAGCGTTGGGCTACAGGTGCAAAACCAGTGTACGCGACGGATTTAAACGAACGATAGAGAGTTTTCTATGAAATCACTAACACTCAAATCAACGGGACCATTATTCGTTTTCGAGATGGCGAACAACCACATGGGTAGTTTGCCGCATGGCTTGAAGGTTATCCGTGAAATTCATCAGATCAGCAAGGATTTTGACTTCGCGTTCGGCTTCAAACTGCAGTATCGCCACTTGGAGAC
The DNA here is from genome assembly GCA_026398415.1 of Kiritimatiellota bacterium. GTDB lineage: Bacteria > Verrucomicrobiota > Kiritimatiellia > JAAZAB01 > JAAZAB01 > VSJD01. The sequence goes on from JAPLSY010000074.1 coordinate 39,962, forward strand.
GTTTATCCATCCCGACTTCAAAGGGCGCGATGATATCAAGTATGTTAAACGATTTTTCGAGACGCGTCTGGATAACCAGCAAATGCAGGCGCTCAAGGATGAAATGCAAGCCCTTGGGTTTGCCACAATCTGCACCCCGTTTGATGAGCGCTCGGTGGACTTGATCGAGGAACATGGGTTCGATGTTATCAAGATTGCCAGTTGTTCATTCACAGATTGGCCGCTCCTCGATCGCATTGTGCAAACCGGCAAGCCCATCATAGCGTCCACCGCCGGGGCTGTTCTGGAAGATATTGACAAAGTGGTCAGTTTCTTCGACCACCGCGGGAAAGATTTTGCGCTGTTGCATTGCACGGGGGAGTATCCAACATGCGACGCGCACCTCCAGTTGAATCAGATCGACCTCCTTAAGCAGAGGTATCCCCAGGTTAGAATCGGTTACTCGACCCACGAGAGCCCGGACAATGTGGATTCCATTAAGATGGCGATCGCCAAAGGCGCCACAATTTTCGAGAAACATGTCGGTGTGCCCACTGAACAAATCCGCTTGAATGCGTATTCAGCGGCGCCGGAACAAGTAAGGCTTTGGCTGGAATCAGCCCGTCAGTCTTTCGAGATGGGCGGCGTTTCAGGCCAACGCCCGGATTTCAGTAAGGGAGAAATTGCCACTCTGCGGTCTTTGCAAAGGGGTGTATTTGCCGGGAGGGCGATCCAGAAAGATGAAAGGATAAGACCGGCCGATATCTTTTTTGCGATGCCGGCAACAGAAGGGCAGCTTACAGCCAACGACCTGTCAAAGTACGTCGAGTTCTATGCCGAGGCGGATATTCCAGCCAAGGCGCCCCTGCGTTCGGCGAACACACGCAGGAAAGATACGCGTGAAAAGGTTTATGATATTGTTCAACGGGTTAGGCAGTTTTTACGGATAAGCGGCGTGGTGGTTCCACCCAAGGTTGATTTGGAAATATCGCATCATTATGGCATTGATCGGTTCGACGAATTTGGGCTTACCATGATGACTATTGTGAATCGCGAATATTGCAAGAAGTTGATTGTGCTCCTGCCGGGACAAAAGCACCCTGAGCAATATCATAAGGCTAAGGAGGAGACTTTTCATATCCTTTACGGCAACGCATGGATGAATCTGAACGGAAACGTCCGGCAGTGCCAAACCGGTGAAGTGGTAGTGGTGGAGCGGGGCATGCGACACAGTTTTGGCGCCGAGAACGGCGTTGTTATCGAGGAAATATCCTCAACTCACCAGGCGGAAGACTCGTTCTATACGGATCCGGCTATCGCAAAGAACGAAGACCGCAAGACTTTGCTCACCTACTGGATGGATTGAAGAAACAACTTGCGTGCCGTATCTATTGATAAAATATTAGAAGGACGCTGATGTTCGTGCAAGATTCAGGGAAAACAATCGCGTGGGATGTGGATGACGTGCTTAACGATCTGATGCGCGCATGGTTTGAGCACTGCTGGATGCGCTCGCATCCTGATTGTTCACTCGGGTATGATCAGATTTCAGAGAATCCGCCCGATGCCTTGTTGGGCATCAGTAGCGCCGAATATCTGGCTTCCCTGGATGGTTTCAGGCTTTCTGAAAGCGCTAGAACGATGCTGCCTATTCCGGAGGTGCTGGCATGGTTTCGTCAGTATGGCAAATATTACCGACATCTGGCGCTGACGGCGGTACCCTTGCGTGCCGCTTCTGTGTCGGCCGCATGGGTGATGCGTCATTTCGGTTCGTGGATTCGGTCTTTTCATTTGGTCCCTTCTCCGCGTCAGGGTGAAAGAATTCCAGATTATGATCAAACGAAAAAAGATTTTCTCCGCTGGTGGGGCAAGGTGGATATACTTATAGATGACAATCCCGCCAACGTGGCCGCAGCACGAAGTTTGGGTATTCAAACCATACTTGTATCGCGCCCCTGGAATCAAGGTAAACGGACGTTAGCCCAAACACTCGACTTCTTGACGGAATTGATCCGGCACCCTACTGTTAACGATAAACTCAAAGAGGAAGTGGATACATGATAAAATTATCTGATTACGTGATAAAGCGCGTTGCCCAAGAGGTGCGCCACATATTTCTCCTTCCCGGTGGAGGTTGCATGCATCTTATTGATTCGGTGGGCAGGTGCAAAGACATCGAGTATGTGTGCAACTTACACGAACAAGCCTGTGCGATTGCAGCGGACGCGTATGGACAGTACACCAACAATCTTGGAGTGGCATTGGTGACAACCGGGCCGGGCGGCACCAACACGGTGACCGGCGTGGCAGCATCATGGCTTGAATCAACCCCTTGCCTGTTCATTTCCGGCCAGGTAAAACGCGCCGACCTTGCGGAGAACAAAGGCGTCCGACAAATGGGGTTTCAGGAAATTAACATCGTTCGCATCGTTGAGTCCATCACCAAATATGCCGTGATGATCACCGATCCCAACTCGATCAAGTATCATCTCGAGAAAGCGCTGTATCTCGCCAAGCATGGCCGTCCTGGGCCGGTTTGGATTGATATTCCATTGGATGTTCAAGCGACCCAGATTGATGAATCACAATTGAAGGGATTCGATCCTGACGAAACGGACCAATCATTTGATGCCGCCTTGCTCGCCCGCCAGGTCAATTCGGCCATCGAGCTTCTGAACCGAGCCGAACGTCCGGCGCTACTGGTTGGCAATGGCGTACGCCTGAGCAGGGCGCTTGAAGATTTTATGGAACTGGCCGAGTTGCTTCAGGTGCCGGTGCTGACAACCTGGAAAGCCATGGATTTCTTTCCGGAGGATCATCCACTTTATGTCGGACGTCCTGGCGCTGTTGGACAGCGCGGCGCCAACTTTACACAACAAAATTCAGATTGGTTCCTGTCGTTGGGGGCGCGATTGGATTTCGGGCAAATCGGCTTCAATCACCGCAATTTTGCGCGCTCTGCAAAGAAAATCATGGTGGATATTGATCCGGCTGAGATCAAAAAGCTGGATATGAACGTGGATGTGCCCGTCTGCGCAGATGCCAAGTCGTTTATTCGCGAGTTCATCCGACAAAAAAGTTCTATCGTGGGGAAAGATCGGTCGGCCTGGTGGACGCGGTGCCGCAAATGGAAGTCGAAGTATCCTCTTGTTCTGCCCGAATATTGGTCATTCCAGGACGGTGTGAGTGTCTATGTGTTGCTGGACGTGCTCGCTGACGCGATTACCGGAGACGATTTGTTGGTTCCCGGCAGTTCCGGCGCGTGCAGCGAGCTGCCGATGCAGTCCTTTCGCGTCAAGCATGGAATGCGTGTGTTCAATTGCAATGGACTTGGCCCGATGGGTTTTGCTGTTCCCGCCGGCATCGGCGGTTGCCTGGCGAGCGGCAGGAAACGCACCATCTGCCTTGACGGCGATGGCGGCTTTTCCATGAATATCCAGGAACTGGAAACTGTGCGCCGGCTCAATCTGCCAATCAAATTCTTTGTGCTGAATAATGGCGGCTATGGTTCCATCCAAGCCACCCAACGCGCCTACTTTGAGGGGCGGTATGTAGCCAGCAATGCTGCCAGCGGTTTAACTCTGCCGGATACATGCCGGGTGGCTTCAGCTTATGGCCTGGCAACGGCCGAAATCAGAGATCACTCAAGCATAAAAGAGCAAGTCCGCCAAGTCTTGGAGCAAAAAGGCCCAGTGGTCTGTGAAGTCTTTGTTTCACCTCAACATACAACGGCGCCACGCGTTGTCTCCATGCAGAAACAGGATGGAACAATGGTCTCCAAGCCATTGGAGGATCTCTGGCCTTTCCTGGAACGCGAAGAGTTCATAGGGAACATGCTTATTCCTCCGCTTAATGAAGATCATTCATAGTCCGGATCGGCCAAACGATTAACGCCCATGGAAATCAAAAAAGATGTGTTGACGTGAAATATGAAAATCGCCGTTTGCACACGCCATATCGGGTCGAAATCTTTGACAGGCGGGGATCGGTTTGTCACACACTGTTTCCGAGCATTGTTACGACATGACCATGACAATCAATACGTCGGTTACCATGAGTCGCTGGGACAATGGGGCATGGCGCATGGCATTCCCTTAAGCATGCTATCCCTGCTATCCGATGCCATATTGAAGAATATGTGGATTCCACTGTGGGCACGGAGGAATCAGATAGATCTGTTTTTACATCTCATCCCGCCGATTTGTTATACGGAAAGAAAAATTCCACAAGTATGCTGTATTTTTGATGTTCCGCAGGGATGGGAACAATCCAACCTGCTCGACCGCACCTATAATCGGCTGTTCAACCAGCGGAGCGCCCGGACCGCCAATCAACTCATTACCATTTCCAATTACTCCAAGGAAATCATCATGAGGTTGTATGCGGTCCCGGAGGCAAAGGTATCCGTTGTGTACCCGTGCATCGATCTCGATGAATTCAACCCGAAAGCGAAAATGGACCCCGCGCAATATGCTGTTTTGGCCGCGGCCAATGCCACCCAGAGTTATGTACTGGGCGTAATCAGCCGAATCATCGAACGGAAGAATCCCCGGGCCTATTTCGAAATCTATGCCCGGTTGCCCAGCGAAATGCGCAATAAACACAAATTAGTCATTGTGGGGGCAGGCTCCGGTCTGGAGGACTTCAAACCTTTTGTCCCCGGCGAAATCCTGGATCGGGTCAAGAAGAACGTCGTGTTTTTGGGGCAAGTGCCAAACAATATAGCCGGTATTTACGCCAAGGCCGGGGTCGTATTATTCCCTTCGCGTTACGAAGGATTTGGCCTGCCGGTTATTGAAGCCATGGCTTGTGCAACGCCGGTCGTGGCTTCAGATATCCCCGCCATTGCCGAAGCGAGCGGCAGAAATATTCCGCTCTTCAAGCCGGACAATTGGGACAGCATGGCGGAATATTGCAAAATGCTTCTTGAGGATCAGCAGGCGGTTGCGGCAACCCAAGAACGCTGTTCGGCGTGGGTTCGGCAGTTCAGTTACGCAGAATATGCCCGCCGGATCAGTTCCGTCTTATCGGTGTACATATAAACATATAATTTTCCCAAAACAAAAAAGAATTTACTCTGCTTTAAAAGCTTGATAATCTCATATATAAATAAAAGCCGTTTGTTTAAACCGCACTTTCGATGGGCTTATATGAAATTACATTTATGTTGCGGCAACGATTACCGTGCGGGTTGGCATAACGTAGATTTTTACGCGCACAGCGCAGATGAAAAACTGGATTTGTCGGTTTTCCCCTGGCCCTATCCCGATAACACCGTGGACGAAATTTATATACAATGGGCACTTGAGCATTTTGACAGGCCGGAAGATTTGATTCGTGAAATGCACCGCGTGTTAAAACCAGGCGGATTGGTCCGCATATTGGTGCCGCACAAGGATTCATTAGTAGCCTGCGCGCCAGACCATCGCTATTTTTTTACACGTTTATTTTTTGGAATATTCTGCGATGCCAACAATTATTACATCCGCCAACATAAATGCCTGTTTATTGAAGAAGAATATCGCGTAAAGTTACTGTATGGGCACTGGACGCCATTTGATTTTATCGCCAGCAAATATCCCGTGATATGGGAAAAGTTCAGTTTCAGCTTTTTTCGTCCCAGCACGATTGAATGGGCAGCACGGAAGGCGATTATGCCGATGGATAGCTAAAAAAACAACGGCGAGCCAGGCCAGCGCGAATTGATCAGGAGCATGTTCCGTGTAACTTGAGCCGAGTGCATTTCCATGACAGATTCGATTTTAACCACATAGTTTCTTGCAGAAGGGATCCTGTTTATAAACAAACAGATAATTACACGGTAACTTATTGCCGTTGTTTTCAGACAGCATGTCAGATGCTGGGATCTCCCGGTACAACGCCTTGCGGCAGTTACTTCCGGCTTGGACTGCGCAGGTGCGGTATCCCAGGCTCTCGATAAAATTCACCACATCACGGACGCTTTTGCGTAAATGCCGCTGTTCGATCTCAACCAGGAGCCGGGGATGGCAACGGTTGATTAAACCAAGCGCTCCCCGAATCACGGCTTCTTCATGCCCCTCAACATCAATCTTGATGAAACCGATGTTCTCGTATTGCTCGTCATCAAGACGTTTTAGCGCAATGCTCGTCCGGCTAATTTGGCCGTCAAACAAATGATCTTCGATTGTTCCAAATCCGTGGATCTGCCGTCCGTCAATATATGGAATCGTCAATACCGCCGTTCCAACATGATCGGACAGACCCGCCGCTATGACCGTAACATTGGCGCTTACGGCTTTTTTGAGTCGAGCGGCAAGGCGGTGATTTGGTTCATACGCATACACGCGCGACGCCAAACGGGATAGATAATATGAGTAGACGCCATAGTTAGCGCCCACATCAATGGCGCTGGCGCCCGGAACAACCAGGTCGGAAAGCACACGAAGGTCTGGCTCAGCAAAAAAGTAGTCGTGCCACGCAACAAGCCGCATGAACAATGCAGGGGGCATCCATAGCGACGCAGCATCTTTTGCTTTCGAGATTAAAATACTCATTCACCGTCTGACAGAAATTGTCAGCCTCCCGCTATTTGTCGTCGAACACTGCGACTGAAATCAAAGTATTCTATTACACTGGGCATCATCTTATTGTCAACTTATTTGTGCCATTATGCATGCTGAATTGACATGGTATCTACGTAAGGATAAGCTTTCTGTATGAAATCATATGTTTTCATCGTTCGTATGGCAGGTTTATTACTCTTATTGGCCATGGTCGCAGGCATTGCTATCGGGTGCCGGGAATGGACGGCCAAGCGGGTCATCACGTGGGCGGAGTTGATCAGCCAACTGGGCGATTTCGATCGGATGGCACGACTGGACGTTCTCGCATCTCCCCTGCTCTCATCTTATGATCCCACGGGCGGCAACGACGATTACAATAAATTCCTGCGTAAGAGCCGCACGCCGGGATGGGTCGTGCTGACGGATTTGAAGGGGCCGGGGTATGTGTCCCGGTTATGGTTCACGTGCTCAAACTTCCAGCATCCCATTCGGTTCTTTTTTGACGGCGAGAAACAACCGCGCATTGAGACCACGCTTGCTGATTTTTGCGGAACGAAAGAGCCTTTTCTCCAGCCACTGGCCGGTAATGAGAATTTTTGCTGGTATTCATTTCTGCCAATCCCCTATCAAAAGCGGCTGGTCATTGAAACCCGCGAAACCGGCACCGAACCGGGCGGTTGGCCGCGGTTATTCCATCAGATCAATTATACCACCCTGCCGCCCGGTCAGACGGTGGCAAGTTTCCCCGCTAAAATATCTGCCGAAGATATGGCCCAGATCCGAAAAATCCGTGAACAATGGCGTTCGTTCCCAAACGAACGACCATTGCCGGGACACGTGTTGGCTGAAACCAATGTGCTCCTGGGAGCGGGAATGGCGGTGGATTTGTTCGATATGGCCGGCCCCGCCCTACTCCGCTCGCTATGGATTCGACCGGATTTTGACGCCGTCAAAGCATCGGCCGTGGCCCGGGAAAATATCCTGCGAGACGTGGTGCTCCGCATTCGATGGAACCAATCGCCGGATGCCAGCGTAGAAGCGCCCCTGGGCGATTTCTTTGGAAGTTGCTGGCAGAGATCCCGGTATCAGTGCCTCTATTTCGGACTGACCAACAATACGTTTGTCAGCCGCTGGCCGATGCCATTCGAAAAGTCGGCCCGCATCAGCATCGAGAATCAGGGCACACAGGCGGTAGTTGTGCAAGCCGGTGTCGGACTTGAGACGTTTAAGCAATGGGACCCTGCCTGGGGTTACTTCCATAGCGGCTGGTATCGCACCGGTCCGGAAGACATCGGCCGACCGCATCCGGTCCTCCGCATGAAAGGCCGGGGCAAATACGTCGGTTGTCTATTATCGGCAACCAGCGCCGACCGCAGTTACTGGATGTTGGAGGGGGATGAGTCCATTCGGAAAGACAAAGAAGAAATCCCCGGGTGGCTCGGCACCGGACTTGAAGACTACTTTAATAGCGGCTGGTATTACCGCAATGTTCAGACTTTTTCACTGCATGGACTCCCATTCAAAGCGCCTTTTCGCACAGTGCAATACAGCCTGCATTTAATGAATCCGACACTGTTCCAGTCATCATTAGACATGGTGTTTGAACGCGGCCCAAATCATGCCAGTAAAGGCTGGATGGAAAGCGTCGCATTTTATTATATGGAGCAACCGTGTCAAACGTTTGCGCGTCTGGGCACACCAGAGCAACGGAGACCGCCGCCGGATGTATTGGCCCAGGCCACGCTGATGACGGAAATCTGGAATTTTGAGCGGTTGCGCGATCTCAAAGGGGCCAGTGATTATATTGACCGTTACCTGGAACATTACACTAATTTCCCATTTAAAGACGTTCTGCGGTTGCGTCAATTGGCCTATACAGAACGGGAAAAGGGATTCGAAACCGTGCGCCCCGCGTATGAACAGATAGCAGCCTCGACAACCAATGAGATGGTCAGGCAGTTTGCCAACATCCTGCTGTGGTATCAGCAATCCCCATCAAACGCCATGGTCGGGGCATATGCCAACACACGCACGAGACTGTTTCTGGATAACAAACTGATTGGCGAAGCAGGCGACCCGGAACGCATGCTGGTATGGGGGATCCCGGTGGGGCCCGGCCGGCATGTGCTGGCCATGGAGGTACAGTACAAGCCGTATCCAAGCTGGGTTCAGATGATACTCCGGACGCACCGGGGCGATGTATTCACGATGCCGGGATGGAAATATGCCGTCAACCCGTTGCCCGGCTGGCTGAACGCCGACTATGACGACCGGTCATGGAAACTATTAGATAGTGTGACCAAAGGGCCGCCGGAGGAGCCTTATATCTGGGTTATGCCGGACCCATTCGTGGATGTCGCAAAAGCCGGCGGCCTGGCAGCATCATTTGAATGTAAGGATCAAAAAAAAACCGCGGTGTACCGCACGGTCTTTGATTTGCCCTGACTACTCAGCCAGAATTCTGAATGAGGCTGTATAACCTCTGTGGTGAATTCCTGCCAATTTTACTCAAAGATTCCGCCTGAGGCGGATAAATCTGCGAAAGACCCGAAATTACAAGAATCTTTTTGAACATAAGGCAAACTGTTCCCGTATTTCAGGAATATCCGGAACACGCGCCTGACCAATAATGACGCGCCCTTCTGCCTGGGTTATACCCGAACGATCAAGAATGAATTGCGCGTCGGCCAGATCCAAAGGGTCATAGCGCATAAGTTTGGTCAAAAAAAGATCCTTGTCGCCCAGTCGTGTGAGGCAAAGCCATTGCCATGGCCCTTTAATCGGCACGCGTTGTTGACGCCATGACGCCGTCAGAATCAACTGGGACTCCTCAAAAAAGTGGCTAATGTAAAGCCCTTGCGGCGCAAGTTCACGATTGGTGATATCCACCGCCTCCCAGAAATTACCGCTCCGTATTAAGGCCTCAGCCTGCCCCATCCAGAACACACCGTCTATATCCATGCTTTGCGCGTATTCAGCACGCGGATCAGAAAAACCCAACTGCAGAGCGGCGCGACCATATAACGTTAAATCGACCGGCAGTGTAAGATGCTGATCCAACGTCTTCAGAATTAATTCGGCATTGTTCATGCCACCAGCTTCCAGGATATGGCATTACAGCCCCGTTCATCGGGAATTGGCACGGCCAGACGGGTCCAGTGAATAATGGGCGATCGAGGTGTCGGAAGCCCGGAAAGCGCATGGCATATTTTGCACCATACGAGGTGCTCCGGCGACACATGAACGGCCTGGCGGGCCAGTTCGACAAGTACCAGATCAGACCGTTCGCGACGGGACGTTGCAAGCAAAACATCCCCATTCACGGCCTGCCTGGAAACCAACTGCGCGGCGGCGCGCAACATTTGCGGACGATCCAGATTATGCGGCTGGCAAATGGCTACAACCAATTCTTCATTGGTAAGGGTTGCCGGTACCGGCGGCGCAAAATCCGGACTGGCCGACGGCCAGCGGGTGACAAACCACGCCCCTCTCGCATTGGCGACATCCAGGAGCCAGTCTTCCAGACATTGCGCGCCGGAAGAAGGGAATTCCCGCATGATATTCGCGAGTCGAACACGCAAAGGCGACACATGCACCGTCACACCTAAGCGTTGGGCAAGAGTTGAACAATTAGGTGTCATAAATCTCCCTCATACGAAATAGCTTACCGGCGGACAATTATGCTGTCAACACCGGAAAGACACGTTACCCTGCCGCTTTCATCAGCGCCAGAAGCGGAGTCACTGTTTTTTCGGCAACGGCTTGGACATCGAACAATTCCCGGGCCAGCTTATAACCTGCGGCGCCATAGCGCGAGCGCAAATCCCGTGACTGCACCAACGTCATCAGCTTGGACGAGAATTCCTCCCGGGAATTCGGATCGAACAACAGGCCGGTTTCGTTTTCACGGACAATCTCGGCAACACCCTGCAATCGCGCCGCCAGCACCGGCAATCCACATGCCATATTGTGCACCAAGGCACCCGTTACATGAAAATTATCCGATTCCTGGCCCATACGCATCACCAAGCCTATATCAGCCGCGTTCAAAGCTTCATTCAACAGCGCCGGCGACCTTAACCAACTCGTGAATTGAACAATATCCTCGGCATGCAGATTGCCCACAATCTGCCGCAAGCGCGTCATATCCGGCCCATCGCCGATCAACAACAAGCGCAGTAAAGGACACTGTTCACGCAGATCGGATACCCATCGAATGATCCGGTCATTACCCTTATTCGGATGCATGATGCCATGGCTGACCAACACGATATGGTCATCTTGATACCGATAACGTGACCGTGCCGGTTGCCGACCGGCGGGATGATACAACGCGAAATCGCACGGATCATACACCGGGACAATGCGCGCCGCTTGAAAGCCATTTTCAACAAGATACTTTTTTGTATAATTAACCCGCGTAAAAATGAGCGGCAAACGCCGCCATGACGCCATATCCACTGCATTCATAAGACGGCCGACGAAACGGAAGAGCCGGTTATTTGACAGGTAAATATTGGCAAAGAAATCAACGACCGAAAACGCCAACCGTGGGCCATAAAACACGCGGCCGATCCAGGCGGAGAAAGGCACGGTTTCATCCATATAGACCGTTTTGACGCCCAACCACCGGCAACGCAGCGCAATGCCCGGCAGGCAGAACAGCCATAGGGCCGTTTTAATAAATTTATCGCGCGATGATGCGCGCTCAATGCTGAAGGGCAGGCTGTGAATAATGGCATTGTTTTTTATCTTGTCGGGAACAGGTTTTGAGCTGCGCAGTCCGAAATAATGCACTTGGGCATGAGCTGACAGCCGGAGCACGATCTCCGGCATTGCATTAAAAAGCTCGGCGTGCTCGGCCGGGCCGTAGCGGAACCATAAGGCAATTTTGGGCAATGATTGCATGCTCATTGAACGGCGAAGCACCCTCAAGTGCCAAAATCGAATAATTCCTGTTGTCTATCGAATCAGCCACAAGCAAGGAAGCACGAAGATCAAGCCCCAGCCTGCGAATTAGAGCAATAATGGCGCACCATTTGCTCAATCCCTTTTTCCAATGAGACTTTGGGCTTCCAGTAGCGCAAAATAAATGGGTCCGGTTCGTTACGCTGATTGTGCTGAACGGTATCATGATCGGGACCCGGCACAATTTTAACACCGGGCATGAACGAGGTCACAGTTTCGGCCACCTGCCGGATGCTCGACGATTTAAAACTAGAAATATGAAGTTCGCGATCACGCGGGATTTCAGAATATGAACGGGCCAGAATCTCAAGCGCAGCGCAGGCATCATTCACAAATAAAAACTGACGCTCTTCGGCCCCATCGGTAAGCATCGAGATAACACGAGTCTGTTTCGCTTTGAGAATAAAATCCGTAATCACATGACTTTTATTCAGGTCACGCTCAATCCCGTATACATTCCAGAACTTGGCCACAATCCCGCCCATACTTCGTGTATAGCATTCCCCCAGGGCTTTCAGGACGCCGTATGGCGAGAAATTCATGTTTGACATCTGGCTCGAAATGAAAATAAAACTTTTTTTTGTCGTGTTCAACAAAGCAAACACGTTGTTCATGATTTTGACATTATTCGAAACAAAGTCATAGGTATTCTGATACTTTTTCAGATATCTCGAACCGCCCACGTCAAAGGCAAGGAAAACGACAAAATCGGCCTGATCCATGGCCTGCTGAAGTTTGTTATTGTTGGGGATACGCAGGTCCTCATCGGCAGAATGGACAATATCAAACTCGATCACGCGCTGCCCATGATCAAGAAGATACTGCGTCAACGCCGCGCCAATTTGACCTGAAGACCCTAAAACCAAATAATTCATTTTTCTCCTTTTCGCCACAGAATATGACGCTTCCGCAAAATGCCCGCCATAATTTATTCCAATGCCTTCCGAACGACGCCGCAGATATACTCAATATCAGTGCCTTGGAGCGACTGGTTATTTGGCAGAAAAAACCCGCCGCGATAGAGTTTGTCCGCCACGGGCGCGGAAAAGACACCGAAGCGGTCGGCCCAAAAAGGATGCCGCCCCAGGTTGCCCGCCGTGAAGATCCGGGTATCAATACGCTTCTTATCCAGCGTCTCAATAATTTTACGGCGTTGGGCCGCAGATTTGGCAACGGCACAGAATGAAATACTGCTGATGACATCCCCGGGGATGCCACGGGCAAAATCGACAGCACCATTCAGCCGCTTCTGGTAAATAAGATGGTTGGCCACGCGCCGCCGGATGGTGGCATCCAATTTACGCAGTTGAATTGAGCCCGTCCGGGCACTGATTTCCGTGGGTCGCAAATTGAACCCGGGAATTGTAAAGGTAAAAGGCGCGTGGAAAGGATCTACACGATATTTCTTCATGATCCGCCGGGCATCGGCCGCCGGAAGATCTTTCAGCCAGCCATGACTGCGCAACATCAGCAGATGATGATAAATATGTTCGTCATTGGTGCACAACATACCACCTTCCACGGTTGACATATGGTGCCCATAATAAAACGAAAATACGGAGATCAAACCGAACGTTCCCACCAAGCGGCCTTGATGCCGGGAGCCATGGCTGGCACAACAATCTTCAATAATGTTAAAGCCATACTGCTTCTGCAGGGCCAGCAGGCGGGTCATGTTGACCGGCACGCCCAGCACGTGTACCAGAACCACGTTTTCTGGGTGGTCGCGTTTGAGAATTTTCGCCAGGCTATCCATGTTGAGCCCGAAGGTAACGGGATCGGACTCGCACATGATCGGTTGCCAACCGAACTGGATCGCCGGGGCGATATCAGTGACCCAACCCGTGGCCGGAACCACTACCTTCCGTTTGCCCGCCCGGCCTGCGCTTTCCAACGCCGCATACATGAGCAGATTGGCCGAGGCGCCCGAATTACACATCACGCTGTATTTTACGCCCAACCATTTCGACCAAGCCTGCTCAAAGCGCTTGCTTTCCTCGCCCATGGTCAAACGGGGATACTTGCGCAACCAGGCAATCACTTCCTCTAAATCGGCGCGACTGATCGTATCCACGGCCAGATCAAACCGGTTGCTTTTGAACTGTGCGGCTGTCATCGGAATAAAAATCCTATCTGCAGGACAATTTCTTATGTACTTACGGCTTGCCCGGGTTCATAGAAAATGATCTGCGAACCCAGCGCTTCGAAAGCAAAGGGGACATGCAGTAGATGCGCCAGCTTCGCGCGCACCACGGGTTGCTTGTCCGGCTCAACGAAAAGGAGCATAAACCCGCCCCCACCCGCGCCCAGTAATTTTCCGCCAATCGCACCGGCAGCCAACGCGGTTTCGTAAACATCATCCACATGGTGATTGGAAATACGCGCACTGATGGAACGCTTGAGCTTCCAGCTTTCATGCAGCAACTTGCCAAAATCGCGGATGTCTCCACTGGCAGTCAGTATTTTGAGCGCCTCGTCAACCAGGGCACGCATGGCATGCAGTTCCTTTTTACGGCTGGGGGTATTCTTGATCTGTTCGGCCGCGATTTCGGATGCGGTGCGCGCAAATCCCGTAAAAAACAACATGAGATGACTTTGCAAAAGCTGAAGGCGTTCAATAGTTACCGTCACCGGCTGAACTGTGATTTTATCGCCCGCTGCAAAATTAATATAATTAAGACCGCCGAAAGCCGCCGTAACCTGGTCCTGGGAGCCGACATTTTCCCGAATCAGGTCGCGTTCCACATGGATCGCTTCCAAGGCAAGTTGAAGCCGTGAAGGCATTTCGCCGCGCAAAGCGTGGAACGCATGTAAGAGCCCCACGGCAAACGAGGAACTTGACCCCAACCCGGCGCGTGCCGGCAGGTCGCCGTCATGATGAATTTCAAGGCCTTCTTGAATTCGCAAAAACTTGATGCACTCGCGCACAGCCGGATGTTTGATCTGATTAACGTCTTTGACGTCCTCAATAAGCGAATAGACCACGCGATGGGTATGCTTGAAAAAAGGCGGTAGATAACGGCAGGTAATGTAGCAATAGCGATTAATGCTGGTGGCCAGAACCGCGCCGCCATGTTCATTGTACCAGATCGGGTAATCCGTGCCGCCGCCGAAGAATGAAATGCGGTAGGGTGTTCGACTTATGATCATGGACTTTCTCCGGGATAAGTTGGTTATTTACACGCTGATTATACAGATTACCGGATAAAACTCAAAGCGCTATGAAATTGAACGAATTTTGCCTGCGAACCCTGGTCGCCTATGGTGGACAAGTCACACTCAGCGTATTATCCTGCCGGGGTAGACACTTAACCAGCGCCAGCAGGGCCAGGACACTGACAACCGCCAGCACCGTAACAACCTGAAGCACGGAAGCGTGCCAGATCAAAACCCCCGCCAGGTAGCCGGCCACGCACAGGATCAAGGGCACGGTCATCCGAAACCTGTTCTGGGCCAGTTCAAAATTCATGACAAAAAAAGCCAGTCCCAGGGGGGTCATGGCCCAGATCGTGACGCGTACCAGCCGCGCCATGGCCGCAGTAGGTTCCCAGTCATGATACAGAATGCCTAACGGCACTTGCGGAAAAAAGGTGCAGAACAGGACGCCGGGAACGATGATAAGCGCCGTATAAAAAAGAGCTTTTCCAAAAAGCTTTCCATGTTGTGCACTCATGGCGCCGTTGGATACGATTTTTGGAAACAGCGCGCCGGCAATCGGCATGGACAGGAAAATGATCGTGCGCCCGATTGTGGCCGCCCGCGCATAAAATCCCGATTGATCCGGCGAAAAATAATGCTTCACAATCAGCATGTCAGCGTTCATCAGGAATGAAAAACAGGCCAGTACCACCAGTGTGCGCCATAAATAGGCATGGGTACCAGGCAAGGTATTCCCAGTTGAGTGTGCGCCCCGTAAAACGATCCCAAGGCCGGCCATAGCAATTCCCGCACTGGCGAGCACCGCCACCCCATGTCCTATCAGGGCCCACTTGGCGGAAGCGGCGACAAAATAAACAAGGGCACCGCCAACCACCAAGCGCACGACCCCCCAACTCACGCCGAATACCGAGACCCATCCAAAGGCCTGAATGCCACTCAAAGGGGCACTGATGACCGGTGTGAAAAAAGACATAGCCAGAATGACCAAAACAATGAGAAGCGCGCTCCGATCCGGCAATTTGAAAAATTCGGCCAGCGGCTGACTGAATACGATACCCACCGCCAGCAGAGGAATGGAAATGAACAGGAGCTTCAACGCCCATGAGCGCATGAGCGGGAAAATATCGCCGGCGCGGTTCTGCTGGAGCAGTTGCGCGGAAAAGAAGGTTAGAACCGTGCCCAGTGCGCCTAATGGCATCCCGGCAATCGTGACCACGCCCGTCATGGCTACCATCACGCCGTATTCCGCGGGCGAGAGCCAGCGCCCCATGGCCATTTGAAAAAACATGCAGGAAACGCTACCGAGCTGCGAGGCCGCCATCAGCAGGATACTGTGCCGCAGGAGATGGTCAGGTGCATTCATAATGCAGAAAGATTGGCCAGCGGGCGACTATTGGGTTTTCCTTTTGATGCCCGCCTTGGCGCGGCGATAGATGCGACCGCCGACGGTGGCGCCGGCAATTTCGCGCCAGTCACGCACTTTGCGAATTCTCAGGTTATAGGCATGCACGGCTTCGAGTAGCTGGCAATCAACCCCCAGTTCACGACATCGTCCGATGATGGCGCCCAGGTCCTTGGGAAAACATTTGCCGCCGAAGCCGCGTTCGGAGGTCACATCCAAATGACTGCGGCCAATGCGCGGATCCAATGCCACGGCCTTTTTGACGTCCTCGTAATTCACGTTTTGGGCTCGGCAGAGGTCATAAAACACATTGGCCAGGGCAACCTTGGCCGCCAGCATGACATTGGCCTGGTATTTGACAATTTCAGCGGCCACGGTGCTCAGATGCACAATCGTCGCGGCGGGAAAACAAGTCCGGTACAAATCAATCACCTTCTGGGCTACCCAGTCGTTATCAGCCCCCACGACAATCCGATCGGCGCCGACAAAATCCTGCAGATAATTGGCTTCCGTCAGAAACTCCGGATTCATGGCAAAGGGCACCTTCGGATAGCGATGGGCATACCGCTGGGTCGTGCCCGGCGCAACGGTGGACTTGATGACAACGACCTTGCCCTTGCCGGCCAATTTTGGGCAGATTTTAGCCATCATGTCGTCATAAATCGAAAGGTCTATGGTGAGCTTATGCTCATCATAGGGCGTAGGCAGGCATGCAAAAATGATATCACTCTTGCGCAAGAGCCCATTGAGGTCGTATGGCCCCTTGTATTTATCATAAATGATGACACGGTGTTTGGGTTCAAAGCCGCGTTCGCGATCATAATCCACAAACCCGTATTCCACGGAACGCCCCACATAACCGTAGCCGATAATGCCGATGGTGCTCATGTTTTTCTTTCCTTTGTCAGACTGATTGGACGGATCGGACGGATATTTCATCCGTCCCACGCGCATACCGGAGCACACCGCCGGCCAATAATATATCCCGTTGCCGGTCGCTGAGCGTCAACTGGGCCTGGAATGTCATTCCCCGGGTCTTGTTGCTTACTACAATGCTCTCGGCCTGGCGCACGCTATCGAGCAGACCGGATGTTTCGAGAACATCTCCCGGCTGAATGACCTCATAATCAGCGTGCGACGCCAGGACCAGCGGCACAATGCCGTAATTAATCAAGTTGGCAAAATGAATGCGCTCAAACGAACGGGCCAATACCGCTTTGACACCCAAGAAACGCGGGCAGATGGCCGCATGTTCCCGGGATGAACCCTGCCCGTAGCTCTCGCCCCCGACGATAATCGCATCGATTCCCTTCTGCTTGTACTCCAGGCAGCGTCGGCTAAAGGTGGCATCTATAGGCTCGAACACAAAGTCCGCGTATTTCGGGATATTGGAGCGGTATTTCAAGCGACGACCGGCCGGCATGATATCATCCGTAGTGATCTTATCGCCCACCTTGATGGCAACCACGCCGGCCAGAAAATCCGCCAGCGGCTCCAATTGCAATGGCGCCCCGATATTCGGCCCTCGCACAATCGTCACGGCGTCGCGTTCGGTTGGCGGCGGCGGGCTCAGAACCATGCTGTCGTCAATCACAAAAGCCGTGGGCATGGCAATCGCCGGGCAGGCAAGCCCGGCATCGCGCGGATCGGTGACCACCCCGCGAATGGCCGCCACGGCCGCCGTTTCCGGACTGACCAGATAGACGGACGCCGAAGGAGTACCAGACCGTCCTTTGAAGTTCCGGTTGGTGGTTCGCAGGCTGACACCCTCCGTGCACGGAGCATGGCAGTTGCCAATGCAGAAACCGCAAACCGGCTCCAGAATACGCGCCCCGGCAGTCACCA
Organism: Kiritimatiellota bacterium; assembly: GCA_026398415.1. Lineage (GTDB taxonomy): Bacteria > Verrucomicrobiota > Kiritimatiellia > JAAZAB01 > JAAZAB01 > VSJD01. The sequence goes on from JAPLSY010000074.1 coordinate 57,860, forward strand.
TGGCGGCGAGCGCGCCGTTTTCCGCCAGCATGCGAAACACCTGCCGGGATCCCGGCGCAATGACCAGGCTGACGCGCGGATGAACCCGCCGGCCGGTTAACAGGTGCGCCACGCGCATAAGATCGGTATAGGAAGAATTGGTACAGCTTCCAATCGTCACCTGGTCCACGGCCAGGCCATTAATATCCTTCACCGGGCAGACATTATCCGGACTATGCGGCTTAGCCACCATGGGCACCACCATGGCCAGGTCAATATCAATGACCCGCGAATATTGTGCGCCGGCATCCGGCAGAATCTCCCGCCATACCTGCGCGCGCCCTTGCGCCTTCAGGAACGCCAACGTCACCCGGTCACTTGGGAAAACGGAAGTGGTCACGCCAAGTTCCGCGCCCATGTTAGTAATCGTAGCGCGCTCCGGCACGGAAAGACCGGCCAAACCATCGCCCCCGTATTCGACCACCGTGCCGGTATTGCCCTTGGTAGTCAGGATACCCAGCACGGTCAGAATTACGTCCTTGGCCGAGCTAAATGGCGGCAAGCGGTTATGCAGGTTGATCCGGACGATTTTGGGACATTCCAAAAAAAACGGGGATCCCGCCAGTGCCAAGGTAACATCAATCCCGCCGGCACCGATGGCCAGCATCCCGACCCCGCCGCCGGTGGGCGTATGCGAATCCGAGCCCAACAGACTCTTACCCGGCACCGAAAACCGTTCCAGGTGGACCTGATGGCAGATACCGTTACCGGCCCTTGAAAACAGGATGCCGTATTTGGCCGCCACCGACTGTAAATACTGATGATCGTCCGCGTTTTCGTAGCCATCCTGAATGGTGTTGTGGTCCACGTAACTGACGGAAAGTTCGGTAGCCACACTCGCCAGCCCCATACTTTCGAACTGAAGATAGACCATTGTGCCCGTGGCATCCTGGGTCAGGGTCTGATCAATCTTCAACCCGATCTCCTGGCCGGCGACCAGACGCCCCTTTACAAGATGGGCTTCCATGATTTTTTGGGCAACACCAAGATTCATAACCCCTTTCGACTTTTTCCAATCTTTCTTTTTCTCCGGGCCGGCGTCCGTCGTCTGTCGTCCATCCGTGGCCCCAACTGGAGCCAGCTGTCGGATTTGAACCGACGACCTGGTGATTACAAATCACCTGCTCTGCCGACTGAGCTAAGCTGGCAATGCCGGTTATACCCGCCAGACAGAAGCAAGGTTACAAGCTTTAGAAGGGTCTGCAAGCTCAATTTTACCAGACATTAAGAGTAACGACGAAAAGTTGACGCGCCAAATATGTTTCGCTATGATTACAGAAAAAAGTTTGCGGGTGTAAATCCAGATCAGTTTTCAAACTCGTTAATTAAGGGATGTAAGTCATGAAGTTTTTTACCACTTTCGGGTTCAGCTTTTTAGCCTTACTCATGGCCGGTGCCTCAACCTGCGGCGCGGTCACTGATCCGCGCTACACCAACACCATCGCCCAGATGACCGCTTATATCACCGAACAGATGGCCTCGAATAATATCCCGGGGTTATCCATCGCCCTGGTGGACGACCAGACCGTGGCCTGGGCTACCGGCTTTGGCGATGCGGACCGCGAGGGCCGGGTGGCCGCGGATACCAACACCGTGTATCACATCGGCTCCTGCTCCAAGGCTTTTTTAGGCACGGCCTACATGCAGTTACGGGATCAGGGCCGGGTGGACATCGAAACCAATCTCACCCACTACATGCCCGAGTTTTCCATGCTGCCCCACTCTACGGACTACGGCACGGTCACCATCCGCTCCCTGCTCAACCACCATAGCGGCCTGCCCGGCGATTTCTTCAACGGCACGTTCACGTCGCAAGCCCGCGGCGATTACGTGGAATGGCTGATCCGCTATTTGCAAGGCGACTATGCCTTTGCGCCGGTGAATGAACGGCACTATTACTGCAACACCGGTTTCGTTTTACTCAGCGAAGTGGTTCGGCGCATCACCGGCACAAATTTCGCGGCCGCGACCGACGCCTTGCTCTTCACCCCCCTGGGCATGGATGCCAGCTCTTTTCTGCCGGACAAACCCGCCATCTCCAACCGCCTGGCCGCCTCTTACAACACGAACGGTGAACGCCAGCCGCCGGAGATGGTACAAGTCCTGGGCTCGGGCAGCATGTATTCCTCGGCCAATGACCTGACCAAATATATTCAAATGATTCTCGCCGATGGACAGTTCGGAGGACAGTCACTGGTCAGTTCGAATGGCATTGACATCATGACCGCGCCGCAACTGACCAATCTGCCACTGAATGTCTCGGACGACCCTCAAGGGCTGGGCTGGGATAATGTCAGCGACCAACGCCTGCGTTACGCCGGAAACGTGTTCTGGAAAGACGGCGGGACGCTGTGTCATAGCGCGTTCCTGGCGATTTCACGCGACCTGAAGCTCGGCGTGGCAGTGATTCAAAATACCGCCGGCAGTCAATGCGATGATATCGGCATCCAGGCTTTGCAATGGGCCATTCTGGGCAAGCAAGGCAAAGACTGGCGGACCAACAGTACGTATGTACCGCCTTTTTCGCCGGTCACGAACTGGCCTCAGACGAACCTTAATGCCTTGGCCGGCCTATATGTCGGGAATTCAGGCTATAATCAAGTCATAGCCGAAACCGGCACGCTTACTTTCATTAAAGATGCCTACTCCACTGAACCCACCATCGCCAGCAACCTGGCGCCGCGCGTTAACGGCTGGTTTTCCAGGACTAATTCTCAGGGCGTGCAGTTTGCCTTCACCAATTTAGCCGGGCATGACATGGTAGTGGTGCACCAGACCAACGGCGCGTTTAAAACCGTCGTAGCCATGGGTGAGCACTATCTTCCGGGGGCATTGTCAGCGGCCTGGAGCAGCCGGACCAATCGCATATACCGTATGGTGGATCTGAACCCCGTCGATTATTTCTGGGAGCCCGGTCAGCCGGAATCCAAGACGCTGCGATTCTGGACGAAAGACGGGGCCCTGTTGACTTACTGGATGTTTGGCGCATTCGTTGCAGAACCGCAGAATGATAATTTGGCCTTCCAACACGGGGTTCAATACCGCAAAGGCGGTGCCATCCAGGTAACCACTACCAACTTGCCTGGGCGAAGCGCTTCGGCGGAGCCTGGTGGATTCGAGCTCCTGCAATATTCCAGCTACCGGTTCCTGGATGAGGCCGCCATCCCCACCCTGCCGGTTGCCTCGATCACCAACGGCTCAATTCCCTTTGCCAACGGCACGCAGTGGTATTGGTTCACCGGCCAGGCCAGCACAACCTACCGGGCGCGTCTCACGGCGCCCAACCAGAATTACTTTGTGCGCATTACCGATCGCGAGGGGATTACCTGCGGTTCTGGCACCAATGGACCGGCCACCGGGACCTGTACCTCCAACGGCACCTACGCCATTGCCGTTAGTGCCACCAATTCATTTGCATTCAGCCTCAGCCTGACCGTGTGCGGGACACAAAATGACTATGACGGTGACGGCAAGGCCGATGTCGCCATCTATCGCAGTTCTGACGGCCAGTGGTTGGTGGCGCTCTCGGGGTATGATTATCAAGAAGGGCTGGTTGTGGAAACAGGTTTAGCCGGTTGGACACCGGCATCGGGTGATTACGACGGCGATGGGATCACCGATAGGGCGCTCTATGAGCGTTCAAGCGGGCGTTGGCTGGCAAAATTCACGTCCAGCGGCCTGGTAGGTGAATGCTGGCTTGGCGGCCCGGAGTTCACGGCGGCGCAATGCGATTTTGACGGGGATGCAAAAACTGATCCAGGCGTGTATCGCGAAGCGGATGGATACTGGCAGGTGCTGGCTTCATCAAGACAATATGCTCCTTGTCCTACATCCCTCAGGGAGACAGGATATCAATCGGTGGTGGCGGATTACGATGGCGACGGTTTGGCTGATCCGGCGGTTTATAATCGGACAACCGGCCTCTGGGTAATTAGCTTCTCCAGCATCGAGTATCAACTTGCGACTTGGACATTCGGCGGATCCGGTTATCTGCCGGCCAGCGCGGATTACGATGGCGACGGCAAGACCGATCCGGCGGTGTATGCGCCCGGCACGGCTTATTGGCAAGTGTTGCTGTCCGGTTCGTTGGCTACGCAGGGAGTCTATACATGGCGCGATGCTGTTCTGGTCACTATAGGGGGCCTACCGGTCCCGGCGGATTATGACGGCGATGGACTGGCTGACCCGGCGGTATATCACCAAGACACGGGTCTCTGGGAATTTTTCCCCTCACGCCAAGGTTACCAATCAGTGGTCTGGGGCCCCTTTGGCGGTCCGGAGTATCAGCCGGCGCTGGAATAAATGACAAGGCTTATATCGCCGCGCGAACAGCGGCGGACCTGGCCGCGATCAAGGGGCGCAACCAATGTTCGGGATGAATAACGCGCGGCACACAGATAACGCCCAGTGCTTCTGGCCAGCGCGTTTGCTTCGGATCCTGGCCAAGAATGACAATCCCGAGTCCGGGGCATAATTCACGCAGAGCTTTCAGCAGATTGTGCTCGTCCTCGCCCAGCATGCTTTTTTCCATTACCAGGACATCCAATTCCCGGGTTCGTTCCACACTGGCGAGAATCGAAACAACATTCGCTTTGCGATCAATCCGGGTGCCGATACTCAACAGTTTTGTTTCGAGCATATCCAGCTCGTGACTCGTTCCGGCCAGCATGACCCGCCACCGCGCCAGCAAGTCTGTGATTTGGTCTGCGGAAAGCCGGCCAGCCGGCTCCATATCCGACCGCGTATCCAAATGCGGCAGGCAGACGCGGTAGACACATAACCCGCCGGCAGCCGAAAGCTGATCCAACTGACCATGCGCCTCTTCCACGATCGTCCTGACCACCGAAGAAATGACGCCACCTTCATCGGCCACCGGCGCCACCTGTTGTGTCGGCAAGGCAAACTCCGTCAGCGGGGCCGATTCTCCGGAAATCAAAATGACGGCCGCATACTTGTCGCCGACATCCAGCAAGGGGCCCTGACCCGGCCGATTAAGGGAAATCGTCACCGTGCCGGGGCACGACTGCGCATCAGCCGCCAGGAGGCCCAGGTTCAGGACCACCTGTTCAACCTGGGCTGGCGCCAGCGGCACGGCCGAATACGAACCCTGGTCGCCTATGGCGCCGCCTTTGGCGGGTAAACCCTGGATCGTCGGCTTCACGGTCCATTTTGGGGAGAGCGCAATGCGCAGTAAGGCGGCCGCCTCCGCCACATTGCCGGCCAGGTTTTCGCTGGGCCGACCTTCCGCCCCAGAGCGGCTCAATTCCAATAACTGGCGGGACAACACCACGCCCTTCTGCGTTTCCTCGGCAATGACCGTCAATGATCGTTCCTGGTTCTCCGGGTCCATGCCGAAGCGCTGAAGGAGCGTGGCATGTCCGGAAATCGCGCATAGAATATTGTTAAAATCGTGGGCCACCCCCGCCGCAAGCCGCCCGATAATCTGAAGCTGGGCAATCTGGCGTTTGCGAATTTCCTGGGAATGATGAGCGGTGATATCGCTGATCAGAATCAACATCCAACCTTCCGAGGGCTGGGAACGGAACCGCAGGGTGCGCAGACCGTGGCTATAAACGCAATCCTTTTCTATTTCACGCGGCTGAAGCGGATCCAGGAGTTGTTGCATGTCCTGTTCCGTCAAACTGGCAAAAACATCATGGAGCATGATCGCCTTATTGGCCAGCAGGGCATGCGGAAACAATTTTCGGGCCGCCGGATTGGATCCCTGCACATGGCCTTTGCCGTCAATGGCCAACAAGCCATCGCTCAAGTAATCCATGGTATCTACGAACCGACCGATCCGGCGGCGGCCTTCGATTTCGGCAGTTGATCGGATGGCCCACAAACCCAAGGCGCCGGCCAGAAACATGCATCCCATCGTCAGCGCCCAGATGGCAATGCTCAATTGCTTAATCGTCTCGGTGGCAGTTTGCTCCGTAATCTGATCCTGGAGATAGGAAATAATCGTCATGGAGGCCACGGCAACGATCGCGAATAAAATGATAATCAGAACGGCATAGCGCCACGCACTTTTGGGAAGGAAGGTCATAATCTCATCGCCAAAGAACTGGAATTCTGAAATGGTTCAAGGTTCAGCGGTTTACTGTTCAATGGTTGCAGATTTTTCCAGCAAATTCCCCAACCAGTTAACCGTTGAACCATGCCTTGCACATCATCACGGCTTCGTCGAGGTTGCCGCTGCCGGAACGGGCGCTTCAGCATTTCCGGGCGTCGCGGCCGGAGCATTGGAAACCGAGGATTGCGGAGCCGCCACAGGAACCGGCGCTTGTTGGCCCATGCCCGCCGCGGGCGTAGCTGCGTTGGTGCCAATCGTCACGCCGCCCACCGTATTGGAAGGAACCGCCTTCACCGCGGCTAACGGTATCTTTTCATATTTATCTATGGTTAGCTGGGCCACGGCTTCCATGCCGGTCAGCGGCTTGTTATCGTCCAGGATCGTGGGCGTAATTAATATGATCAGGTTGTTTTTCGTCACCGTATCTTCGGTATGCCGGAATAACAGGCCCAACAGCGGGATATCGCCCAGAACGGGGACTTTGATCTCAATCTTCGATTTCCTGTCTTCCACCAGGCCGCCGATGGCGACCGTATGCCCACTCGGCACGTTGACGCGCGTGACTATGTCGCGCGACTGCACAATGGGATAGATCTTGCCGGTTTGTTTGTTTACAACCTCGCCATTTTTGGTCGCTGTTTCCGGCCGGACCGTTAATCGGACGGTATTGTGCTTAAAATCAATTTCGGGAATGACCCACAGGGTCAGGCCTAAATCAAGGATGATCTCGGGACCGTCTGAATATGATATATTTTGGGCACTTGATGATCCCGTATCTGTTTTTATCGTCGGCAACACCGGGTATTTTTCGCCCACATGGATTTTGGCTTCCACGCGGTTACCGACCACAAGCTGAGGATGCGAGATCATCTCCGCGTTGTCGTTTTTTTCCAAGGCGCTGAGAACCAGCGCGACCTGCGACACATTCATGAAGGCGGTGGCGGTCCGGGTTTGCGCCATCGAATCCACGATGGTGTCGGCACGCGTGTCGGCGATATTCCGCCCCAACCCAATTTTATCGGTAATCGTCCGCGTGGGGGTCACTACGGTCTTGGCCACCCAGTTGCCGGAGTCTGGCGGCGATTCTTCATAGCTAGTGGTGCTTTCCTCATACTGTTGGCCATTGATATCATACCGTTTATTGATGTCATCCTGGCTGCTGCGATTATCAAATTGATTAAACGTGTTGTTTTTCGAATTCTGGACGGAATGCGAATCATTGTAATTCCAATTCAGGTTATTCAATCCCGCTTGCACGCCAAACGAGTCCAGCATACTCCAGTCAATCCCTATTTTTTTGCTGTCACCGGAGACCACGTTAATGATACGGGCCTCGATGAACACCTGCGGTTCGCGTTTATCCAGCACCTGGACCAGGGCCTCCACCTTGTCCACATATTCCTTGATATCCGTGATGACAATGGCCGTCGTGATGCTCGGGTTTTGAATCGTCAATGCGGCCTTGGTCTCCGAAGATTTCAGGCTGATCTTATCCTGATTCGCACTCTGGCTGGTGGTAATGGAACCCCGCGGCGACAGGACTTTAAATAATTTAATCTGTTCCACCAGGTCCACGGCGTTCATATACCTCGGAACAATGGTCCGGGTAATCAGCGGTTTGGTGGCCTCTATTTCCTGGAGCTTCTTGGGATACATATCGGAGGAAACGACCATGAGAATGCCGGACGGGTCTTCGATCATGGAGAGGTTCACCGAGCCCAGGGCCAGGTTCAGCGCCGATTTCCATTCCACGTTCTTCAGGTTGGCCGTGATAACCATATTGCTGAACGAGCCGGCCATGATGATATTGGCGCCTGAAATCTGAGCAAACATGTTCACCACGTCCTGCACGGGCACGTTATCGAAGGCCACGGTAATCAGGCTAGTGCCGGCGGGGCCTTTTGTTTCCACGGATTCCGGCGGCGCTCCGGTTTTAGCGGCAACCGAAATTTCCACCACGCCATTGGCACTTCCATTTTTTCCGTTGGCCGGCGGCGTTCCCGGGACAGCGGACACCGGGGATGCAACATCGTTCGTCGTTTGTCTGTTATCTGTCGTCTGGTCCTCCTGAGCCACCAAAAAAAAGATGGCAACAAACGAAAAAACAACGCCGGCGATAAGCACGGGCATAATCGCGGAAACTTTTTTCATGATGTCCCTCAAGGCGGCATTGGCCGCAACTAATCCATATTACCCGCGAACTTTATAGCGCCTGCGTGATCGTGGCCGAGGCCGTTTGGCCGTCGGCATCAACCACCGTTACGACATTCTGGCCATAGGCACCAACCACGGCCGTATAAGTCGCCACGTAACTGGAGCTTGTGGAATAAGAAATGGTGCCCAGCGTTATATCTCCGGAAGTCCAGGCATAAGGGGCCGTCCCACCGGCCACGACAAACGACACATTCCGCGATCCGCCGGAAAGCGACGCTGAAGCCGGGGAAATAATTATAGTAGTCGCCGCTGGATAAATATGTGCCGTCGCGTAATGGCCGCTGTTATCCTGGACAATCACATCGTTGTTGCCCACCTGCAGGCAGGTGTACAGGGCTTGATCAGCGCCCTGGGAATCGATCCTACCATCGGCAGAATCGGACACCCCCCAGTGAAAAGCACCATCCCCGCCGCTGGCCGTGAAAACGAGCGTTTGGCCGACAATACTGGCCGCAGCAGAGGGGGGGACGATTGACATGTCGCTGGATAGAGGCGCATCCCGAGTCGCTGACGTATATGGATGAGCTGCGAGATAAGCGTCAACCCCGCTGCTGTCCTCTCCGGTTGTGGTGCCCTCACACCCGCTGAAGGCCAGAAGCACAACCAGGCCGACAATCGACAGACTGGCAATTGCCAGACTGCCCAACAATCCCAATCGCCATATTTTCATAATCCCCTCCTGCTATACAATTGCAGACTTAAAGTTAATGAATTTTGGCTATTACATCAAGGATAAAGATTACTCCCGTGGCTCAATCTGAACCCGTTGAAGCGAAATGGCACGGATAACAAACATAACCGTCTGCCCATCCACCGTAACGCCGACCTCATCGCCAGCACAAACGATGGCTCCGTTGATATTAGCTACATACGTATTCCCGCGCTTAACAATCCCTCTAACTCGTAACAGGGCTTTGGCTTTGGCCTTAAGATCCATACTGGGCAGCGCATTGGAAACGGCCAACGCGTCGGCCGCCGAGGTCTGCAATTCCGACATGGGCAGACGATACCCAATAGGACTGAAGGGGTCCTTTAACGTAAGCGCATAATCCGCCTCGTTCGCAACGACCATGTTTCGCTCGGTAGTCACCGCAACACTTGCTCCGGGTTGCGGGGCAGCGGCGGCGGCAACCCATGCATTCCCCAGCAACACAATCGCCACATAGCGGATTACTAATTTCATGGCGCCCCTCGGTTTCTTTCGGGCGGTTTCGAAACTGCCACCGCAACGGACCCGGTCTGCGCAGATGGTCGGCCCGTCGTCGGCGCCTTTTGCTCCGGTTCAATTAAAAATGCCGGACGCTTATCGGGGTTGGCCCAGATCAGCCAAGCCAACACGAAACTGACGTTATGGCTGGCCGGGTTACGATCCTGGGGCACAATGTTGAGCGCCGCCACGGATACCAGGGGATTGCGCTTCTGGATAGTATGGAAATAACGGGCCAGATCGTTGATCCCCGCCTGCCCCACCACGCGTACACGATAGATCTTGAATAGACTATTCCAACCGGCTACGTCAAGCACATCGTATTCCGCCACACTGGTGATCTGCATATTCAACCCCGCACAGCAAGAGCGAATCTGCTGTTCCCTGCCCAGCAGGTAATTGCCGAGTACAGGCAACGGTATATTCGTCGCTAAAGCGTGGACATCGGTACGGGCCTGATTCAGATTTCGCTGGAGTTCCACTCCCGTCCCAATCACTTCTCTGGCTTTATCCAACTGTTCCCGCAAAGTCCGTGTAGTTTCGCGATTTTCCTTCACGGAACCGACCATGGGCACCACGACGAACTGAATGATCACAAAGAAGCCTATGGCGCCACCAATCGCGCCCAAACCCCATTGTTGTATTTGTTTTTTCGTCAGGGTCATTGGTGCCATCCGTAAGAAGTTATCAGTAATCAGTTATTAGTTATCTGCCGTCAGATATCCGCTATCGGTCGTCCGTTGTCCGCTTACGCTCTGCGTGCTTTTCCGTCGTCTGCCGTCTGTTGTCGGTCATCGGTCGTCGGTCATCACTCACTTGGGCTTTGACACCGGACTGGGCGGCTGAACCAAAAGCCGCGGTTTTAACATACACTCGATATCAAAAACACGACTACCCTGCTCATCGAGCGCTTCCGAAGCAGCGAAGCGTTTTACCTCGACTTGGGACATGATATCCGGGAAGGGCGGCTCGCTTTTCAGTGCCTGATACAGGCGCCGGACATCGGCTTCCGGGCGTTCCCCGACAACTTTGCCTTTCATGTAGATTCCAGCGGTCCGCCCAAACACGGTTGCCACCTTCTCCACTTTCTCGTCGAAAATCCACTGGGTCAGTTGAATGGTTTGCGGCGCCGCACGCTGTAACCCGCGCAGTAGTCGATAGGCATCCAGCCGCGAATCGCTCCACCCCTGGATGGCCGCCTTTAAGTCCTGGGCACTTTTAAATTCCTTTTCGAGGCCCAGGACCTTTTTATACTCGGGATCAATCTGTATTTTTTCCTGTTCAACGTCATTCCGGTAGCGCTTGGACGAATGGTTAGCAACGATAAGCACCGCAAACAAACCAAGCACAATAACAGGAATGATAAAGGCCGCCAGGCGAATGACAAACTTCTGGCTCACCGTACTGCCGCTGCGGCGTTCGGTGTCGAGCATGAAATCTACTTGCAGGTTCATCGTTTTGCGTTCCTGGTTCTTCCACGTCGGCCACTTGCCCCGCTGCGGGGCGACGTGGCGTTCTTCGTTTTCACGCGACGCGTTCCACGCTCCACGTGCTTTCTTTGCAAGATTGCCGTTCTATCGAACGGCGGCTACACCGGCCCTTCCTCGCCTCTTCTCCGGTCTGGCGTCCGTCGTCAGTCGTCCGTCATCTGTCATCACGCACCCGGCTCGGCCAGTCCTTCTTCAGACATGGCCAGGGCGGCGCCCATGGCCGCGGCAAATTGCGATCGACATTTTTCGAATTTTTGAGGAAGCGCGTCGGGCATTAATTTGACACCTTCAAATGGATGCCACGTACTGGCGTCCAACCCCAGGGCCACCTTGATTTCATTCAGCCAATCGCGCGAGACACGCGGATCATCGGCCACATAAATCTTGGAAATATGGCAATTTTCGCGCCGCTCCACAAAATGCTTGGAGATGACCAATTGTTTGATAAACGGATCGGCCAATTCCTTGACCAGCTGGGAAATGTCGAAGGACCGGTCCACCACAACATCCTGGGCAGTCTGGCGATCAAATCCCATGCTTTTCTCAATCCGATCCAGCAGGTTGAAATGGCCAAAATCAAATTTCCTGATCAGAATCAACTCGAGTTTTTTAAAAAATGCGAAATATGTGACGCGGGAACCAAACTCAATGACCCCTACGGCTTCATCCTGCACGGTTTTGCCCGGACCATGCAGAAAGGAGGTCATAACTGCAAGGCCGCCCAGTTCCACGGAAACGGGAACCGGCAGGCCGGAAGGAAAAATGGCACAGGCCGCCTGAACCTGGGATTCCGGAATAGCCACGGTCAGCAATCGCGTTTCGGAATGCGTCTGGCTGACAATCCGGTAGCCAAACCGGTAGGAACCCTCTTCCACACCCATGTGTTCGCGGATCTGCTCCTCAACTTGACCTTCGAAGGCGCCCGGCAAATTCAACAACTTGACAATGGCGTCATATCCCGGGACGCAAATGGCGATGTAACGGGAGACCATGCTCTTGGGCAGTTCAAAGGCCTTGACTTGAGCCTCGTTGCTAATATCCACGGCGGGCAATATATCCGTAGCGGTCACAACAATTTCGCTGCCGCCCAGCTTCAAACGCATACAGCGGACCGCGGCCGCATCAAAATCAACTACCACCAGATCCTGAGGCGGCTTGCGCTGTGTCCGGAAAATTTTCCGGGCCGCCCAAAGTTGGTTTAAAATAGTCATCGTCTATTCTTTGATGCTGATGGCCTCGACCGGGCAATTATCAGCGGCTTCCCGGCAGGTATCCAGTACATCTTCGGGCACGTTTGCGACGAGCACCTTGGCAACGGCATCATCCATTTCAAATACCGCCGGACAGGTATCGACGCACAATCCACAGCCGGTACATACATCAGGATCCACGCTCGCTTTCATGGGAACCTCCTGTTTAGGATTAATTTAAAACATTTTGTTTCCAATGACAAATCAAAAACAGAACCCACGCTTACCTCCGTCTCTGACGTCGCCTTTGCTGATGCTGTCCTTGCTGATGCCGTGCCCCCTGCGGTTTTCCGATCGGCTGGCCTTTCGGAGCATGTGCACCGGTCGCGCCGGCGGCACCGGCAACGTGGGCATTGTCCACGACGGCAAAATCAATCTGACGTTTGTCAAAATCAACACGGGCGGGGAAAACACGCAGGCGGCCGCCGAGGGTAAACGTCATCTTCCCGGCACGCAGAACCTGGCGTTGTTCATCATAATGGACAAATTCACGGGACAGTGTGGATACGTGCACCAGGCCCTGAACCTGTAACTGGGTCAGTTCGACGAACAAACCGAAATTTTTCACGCGCACGATGATGGCGTCATATACCTGCGGCTGTCTCCGGACAATTTGCTGTTCCAGGAAGCGATATTTCTTGATCTCCAGCAGGTTCTTTTCCGCCGTCTCCGCCACCTGTTCGGTCCGCGAACAGGACAGGCTGAGGGAGGCCAGATCGCCATGCGCATAGGGACTGCGGCGCTGGGTGAGCATGGCCTGTAGAATGCGGTGGACCACCAGGTCCGGGTAGCGCCGAATGGGCGATGTGAAGTGCGCGTAAAATTTCTTGGCCAGCCCGTAATGGCCCAGCGTCTGGGGCGAATACAGGGCGCGCTTCATGCTTTTCAGCGTCGCCAGTTTGGCGTCATACTCGAAAGGATGCCCCCGCACGGACTTCAGGAAATCCGTGATGTTCTTGCGCTTGGAGAGATCGCCGGGATGAAATCCCATTTCCGTCAACTGCGCCGCCAGCATCTCCAGTTTTTCCGGCGTCGGCGGCTCGTGTACCCGATGCATGAGCGCAAACCCGCGCGTGCTGAGTTCCCGATCCACGGCCTCATTGGCGGCCACCATGCACTCCTCGATCAACTGGTGGGAAATATCATTCAGGTTCTGGCGGATATCCACGATCATGCCGTCCGGTCCCATGATGACTTCATATTCCGGCATGTCCAGATCCAGCGCATACTGGGCAAAGCGCCGCTGACGCATCTGCTGGGCCAGCCGGTGCACCCGGCTCAGCACCGCACGCTGATCCGGACTAACTTTGCTCGCGGGGAGCGCGCCGGGACCTTCCGCCTGCAGGAGCACAAGGGCTTGTTCATAGGTCAGCCGCAATCGCGAGCGGATCAGGCTCTTGCAAAATTCGGAATGGACCGGCACACCGTCTTCACCAAACGTAATCAAGACCGAAAATGCCAGCCGGTCTTCGTCAGGACGCAAACTGCATAAGCCGTTGGAAAGTTGCTCCGGAAGCATCGGCAAAACTTTATCCGGAAGATACACGCTATTGCCGCGCACCTGTGCTTCGCGATCCATGTGACTTCCCGGGTGGACAAAATGGGAAACGTCGGCAATATGCACCCCGAGCACACGCCGGCCTCGGGCATCGGTCTCCAGCGAAAGCGCATCGTCATAATCCCGGGATGTGGTCGGGTCAATGGTAAAAATGAACCGATCGCGGAAATCCCGGCGCTCACCCGGATTGGCCAGGCGATCAGGCGAACTCTCGGCTTCCCGGATAACTTCTGCGGGAAAGGTATCCCGCAGACCGTAGTGCCGGATGATGGTCAGCGTATCCAACGAGGGATTGGATTCCGGGCCGATCACCTCGATGATTTCGGCTTCCGGACTGACGTGTTTATTCGGCCATTCCGTGAACTGAATGACCACCCGGTCGCCGACACGGGCACCCTTGGTATCGGCCACATAAAAATCCTGCGTATAGGCCGGATCAATCGGTACGACGTAATGAAAGCGCGGGGTAGCCTTCAGGGTGCCGGCAATCGCCCGGCGGGAGCGCTCCAGAATTCTGATCACTTTGCCGGTACGGCGCACCCGGGTTTCCGGGTCCATCTGACCCGGGTCCAGACGCACTACAACCCGGTCGGACGGCATGGCCGTGCCCACACTATCACGTGCCACAAAAATCTCGACGGACCCATCCAGAGGCTGGACGATGCCGTTCCCGGAACGCAGGATATCAAGCTGGCCGGTGATCAAGTCGGCCGGTTTCCCCAACGAGTAATGGTTCTGGCGGATACGTACGATCTCGCCATTACAAACCATCCATTCCAGGAGTGTGCGTATGTGCTTGCGAACCGGCCCAGGCAAGGCCAGGGCCTTGGCAATTTGATCATCCGTCAACGGCTCGCTTTCCGGAGACTGGAAAAGACCCATCACTCGGTCCCGGAACGCTTCGGTCAATAGTTTATTTTTTCTCATGTGAGCTCATTTCAGAACACCACCTCGAATGCATCGAACGTACCGGCTGGCTTCGCGTACGACTCGCGGCAAGCTAAAACGGAAGCCGCGGGCGGTCCGCGTCGGCACCAGCACACGAACGGTTCCATGCTCGCTTCCTCACCCTCGGCCATTACTTCCACACAACCGTCGTCACTATTCCGGACCCAGCCGCGCAGACCGTATTGACGTGCCACCTGCACGCAATAGTGACGGAACCCCACCCCCTGCACCCGGCCGGAAATCATGAGATGAACCCGCACCTGCATGAGACCGTATCTCCATTTGCGGATGCGCATGCCCCGCTTTTGCTGAGAAGTATCATAGCCTTTTACCTCCCCACATGTCCAGCCAAGACGCAAGAATTCAGCGATTGCGCAGCCCCCACACCATCCCCGCGAGCAAGGTCAGGGTGAAAGCGGCACAACTTAAGCCAAGGACATCGCCATGCCGTGTATAAAACGTCAGCGGCATATCCGCCGGCGGCAGTGCCACGGCCTGCGTCAGGTAGTCGGGATCCGGCAAGATTCCCTCGGCGCGTCCCAGGAAACTGACAATGCGTCCCTGGCGGTCAATAAAGCATGTGATGCCCGTATTGGTCGCGCGCACGGCGCTCACCCGATTTTCCACGCACCGGAAGACGCACTGCGCCATGTGTTGGCGCGAGGCCCACGAGGGATCGAACCAGGCATCATTGGTTTGATTGATGAGCAAGCGCGCACCGGCGCGCACACAATCCCGGGCCAACCCCGCCACCGTGTCCTCAAAACAGATCAGCACCGCAAAGGCTCTGTGGCCCATTCTGAATACAACAGCCTCCCGGCCGGGCGTAAAGCTCTCCTCGATGGGCGTCAACACGCGCAGGAACGGAATCCACTGCTCCAGCGGAATATATTCGCCGAACAACACTAAGTGCCGCTTGGCATAGGTTTGCGGAGCCGAACCGCCCGGCTGATACAGAAAGGCACTGTTGAAATATTTGACGGCATGGCCGGAATCATCAAAATCCATCGACCCCATGAGCACGCTCGTCCCGTACTGGATCACGTCGGCAACAACCTGCTGGCTGACCCGGCTGGTGCGAACGAAGTCCGGCACCACGGTTTCCGGCCATACAATCAGGTCGGGCGCGCAATGTTCGATCGCATGCAGACTGGTGCGCCGCAAGCGGTTATTGATTTCGGTTGTCCAAGCCTCCGACCATTTTTCGAGCTGGGGGATATTTACCTGCACGGCGGCGACTTTCAGAATGTCCGTCGCCGCCGGGAGCCGGCGCAGGGCCATCGTTCCATACAGATGCGCTATAACGATTCCGAGCAAGGCGATGAGCAATTCCCGGTGCATCCGCAATGGCTCGCCCGGCTGACGGCGAACATACTGAATCAGAATGAGTGCCAAGGCCGCATTGACCAGGACCAACAGGTAGGAAACGAGATAAACCCCTCCAACCTCCGCGGTTTGAATCAGCCGCAGATTTGCATACTGGCTGGCCCCCAACGGATTCCAGGGAAACCCGGAAAACAGCATGGCGCGCAGGTACTCCCAACCGACCCACACGGCCGGAATGGATAGTACCAGCAGGGGATTCCCAAAGCGCGGGCGCAGACCCTTGCGGGCAATCCACCATGCAACGGTCAGCGCAAAACAGGCCATGAAAAGCGCGCAGTACAGGCAGAGAAAAAACCAGCCGACCCAGGATACGCGTGTCAGCCAGACCAGGGACAACAGCCAGAAGACCACACCGGCCAGAAAACCCAACCGGAACGCGACGCGCGGCGCGGACGAGGCGCTGACCATCAGCAACGGGACCAGGGCGATCCATGCCAGTACCGACCATTCCAACGGCGGAAAGGCCGCAAACAGAAGAAATCCCGTAAGAATTGCCCCAAACCAATTGAGTGATGGGGCAATTCTAAATTGCTTATTTATCGGCCACAGCATTTTTTGAATTTCTTGCCGCTCTTGCAAGGGCAGGGATCGTTGCGGCCAACCTTGGCGCCCTCCCGGTGACGGGTGCCCGATTCGCGGTTTCCGCTCAACGCTCCCCGCTCAACGCTCCCCGTGCTTTCAGCGCCGCCGCCGAGGGACGCAACCTCATTATGCACCAGACGCACCGGCATGGAGGCCATCAAGCGTTCGTACCCCTGCAGGGACGTTGTTGAGCGAAAAATACGGGTGACCACCTCGCTCTTGATCGTATCCATGAGCGAGGAAAACATGGCATAGGCCTCGCGCTTGTATTCCACCAGCGGATCCTGCTGGCCGTAGGCCCGCAAGCCAACACTCTGCCGCAGATAATCCATGGCGCGCAGGTAATCCTGCCAGTGCGTGTCAATGGCGTGCAGGAGGATGAAGCGCTCCATGCCGGGCAACATGGCCGGATCTTCAATCTGGACCTTGAGTTCATAGGCGCGCTTAACGCGCTCAAACACCTTGGCCGAGGCCGTTTCCGCGTCCAGGCCCTCGTCCGTCAGTTCCTCCCGCTTGAATCCAACGGGGAACGTGGCATTGACCCACGTGACAAAATTATCCATCAACTCGATCTTACCATCGTTAAACGCTTCCTGCGCCTGCACTTCGATGACATCCGCCACGATATCGTAGAGGTGTTCGCGGACCTGTTCGCCTTTTACGATATCGCCACGGAACCCATAAATAATTTCCCGTTGCTTATTCATCACGTCGTCATATTCCAGCGTGCGGCGGCGAATGGAATAGTTGTGTTGTTCCACGCGGCGCTGGGCCGTCTCGATGGAACGGTTCAGCCAGGGGTGCTCCAACTGCTGGCCTTCCTCGATACCCAGACGGCCCATGATGCCGGAAATACGGTCCGAGCCAAAGAGGCGCATCAGATCGTCCTCCAGGGACACATAAAACCGGGAAGAGCCGGGATCGCCCTGGCGCGCACAGCGCCCGCGCAGTTGGCGGTCAATTCGGCGCGACTCGTGCCGTTCGGAGCCGATCACATGCAAGCCGCAGGGTTTTGCCAGCAACTTTGCGCGCAGGGACACGCCATCCACCTTGTCATGCAGGGTTTGTTTGGACTCGATCAGCGATTTGGGCAGGTACACAACTCCCTCGCCCAGCTTGATATCCGTTCCGCGGCCGGCCATGTTGGTGGCAATGGTCACGGCGCCGGCGTGTCCTGCGCGCATGACAATCTCGGCTTCGCGCTCGTGGTTCTTGGCATTGAGCACGTTGTGCACAATCGCCTCACGTTTAAGCATCCGACTCAACAGTTCCGAAGTTTCCACCGAAATGGTGCCCACCAGCACCGGCTGGCCGCGCTTGTAACAGTCCGCAATTTCCTCGAGAATGGCGCTGAATTTTTCGCGCCGCGTGCGATACACCACGTCGTTGGTGTCCACCCGCCGCACCGGCCGGTTGGTGGGAATCACCACCACATCCAGATGGTAAATGTCGCGGAACTCGTTGGCCTCCGTTTCCGCGGTGCCGGTCATGCCGGCCAATTTCTTGTACAAACGAAAATAGTTCTGGATGGTGATCGTGGCCAGCGTCTGCGTCTCGCGTTCGATCGTAACGCCCTCCTTGGCCTCGACGGCCTGATGCAGACCGTCGCTCCAGCGGCGGCCCGGCAAAATCCGCCCGGTGAACTCATCCACAATCAGCACCTGGTTGTTCTGGACCACATATTCCACGTCTTTTTCATATAGACAGTAGGCCCGGATCAGCTGGTCCACATTGTGGATGCGCTCGCTCTTCTCGGCAAACATGTTCTGAATCTGCTGCTTGCGCTCCAATTTCTCCTGCGGCGAAAGGTTGGTCTGGCCGTCAATGACGGCCATGTGCGAAATCAGGTCCGGCAGAACATAGGCATCGGGATCGTTCGGACTCATGGCTTCACAACCTTTTTCAGTCAGCGTGGCGTCATGCCCGCGCTCGTCAATGGTAAAGAACAGCTCCTCGCTGAGCGCGCGCGCTTGTTCTTTGTATATTTGTGTAAGAAACGAGTTTTCGACCTGCTCCAGGAGTTTACGGACCGCCGTATCCTCCAGCAGGTGCAGAAGCTGTTTATGCTTGGGCATGCCGTGACGGACCTGGTATAGACGCTGTTTGGCCTTTTCCGTATCGCCTTTATCCAGGCTATCCTTGGCCTCCTGCATCAGCGCGTTGCAGAGTTCGCGCTGTTTGCGGACCAGGCGATCCACCAGCGGCGTCATGGCCGTGAACTGATGCGTAGAGACCGGCGCGGGACCTGAAATAATGAGCGGCGTGCGGGCTTCGTCAATCAGGATGCTGTCAATTTCGTCCACAATCGCATAAACATGCTCGCGCTGAACGACTTCCGCCCGGGTAAAAGCCATGCCATTATCACGGAGATAATCAAAGCCGAATTCGCTGTTCGTACCATAGGTAATGTCACAGGCATACTGTGCCCGGCGCTCGGCCTGGTTCATCTGGTTCTGGATGCAACCAACCGTGAGCCCCAGGTACTTGAAGACTGCGCCCATCCACTGCGAATCGCGGCGCGCCAGATAATCGTTGACCGTCACCAGGTGAACGCTCCCGCCCGCGAGCGCGTTGAGGTAGAGCGGCATGGTAGCCACGAGGGTCTTGCCTTCGCCGGTGGCCATTTCGGCGATCTTGCCCTGGTGCAGGACCATGCCGCCCATGAGCTGAACGTCAAAGGGCACCATATCCCAGACCATGTCGTGCTCGCACACGGTGATGGTTGTGCCGACCAGCCGCCGGCAGGCATTCTTGACCACGGCAAAGGCCTCGCACAACAGACTGTCCAGAGGCGCACCGTGTGCCAGGCGGTCCTTGAATTCAGCCGTCTTGGCCTGCATTTGGGCTTCGGAAAGGGCTTGGTATTCCTGTTCCAGCGCGTTAATCCGCTCCACCAACGGCCGCAGTTTGTGCAGATCGCGCTGGTGCTTGGTTCCGACAATTTTATTGATCAGCCATTGCATGAACGGGAAACTTAACAGGATTGACGCGCTTTGTCAAAAAATGCTTAGTATAATAATGTGTCGCATAACAATGTGTCGTAAACACTTGCCAAGCGGCGGCCTGCGCCTATAATGGGCCGCCATGAATGATCTCGCTTCCATGCAATCCACGGTGGTCATGGATCAGCTGCAGACGCCGCCGACGCTGCACGCTCCATCGACGATGGCCGGGCCACGCTCGACGCCCGACGCTGCGCCGGCCGATGGCGAATTCGCGGATCTGCTGAAAAATTATCGTGCGCTCATCCGCGCGCGCGCCATTCCCTATCCCGTGGCCTATCAGTTCGTCAAGGAACTGGGCCACGGACGGCAGGGGGTGGTCTTCCTGGCAACACGCCATGGCGCGCGCGCCTGTTTGACACATCACGCCATCAAGCTGTTCGACCCGGGCATTTATTCCAGCGCGGCCAGGTACTGGACGGACATGGGTCGGATCGCCAAGCAAATATCGCTGTTACAGCCGATCAATAACGTCAACATGGCATCAAGCGATTTCTACGAGGAGTGCAACGGCATCGGCTACATGCACATGGCCGTTATTGACGGTGTGGACCTGCAGTTTCTGATCGACGGCAAACACATGGAAATCGCCCGGGCCCGCAGCACCCCCACGGAATGGGACCACTTCCTCAACGTGCTGTTCCGAATGGAAAATGGCCGGGTCAGCCTGCACGCCGGCTTGGCGCTTTATATTCTGCGCAATGTTTTGCGCGGCATCGCCGTGTTGCATGCTAAAGGGTTCATTCACGGCGACATCAAGCCGACCAACATCATGGTGAATATCCAGGGCACGGTGAAACTGGTGGACTTCGGCCGCGCGGCGCGGATCGGCGAACAAGTTAACATCCTCTTGGGCAGTCCGCTCTACATGGCGCCGGAAAGCCACCGCCGCGAACCGGGGTTCGTCCAGTCGGATATCTTCAGCACCGGCTTGGTCGGCTTGGAAATGCTGAAGGGGCGCCAGATTGCGGGCCTGGCCGATTCCAACGAAAATAATCTGCTGGATTTCAAAACCACCCTGGCCAGCCGGATCGAGCAATACCTGCCAGACGAGGTTCTGGGCAACATCGAATTCATTCACGTGCTGAAACATTTCCTCGAACCAGACATGGTCAACCGGTATAACAGCGCCCGCGAAGCCGAATCCGGCGAGCACAGCCTGATGTCGGCCCGCCAATGGCTCAGCGACAGCGAGCGCGAATGCGAATACGAACGCGAACTGGAGGCGTATCTCCACAAGCTCGTGGACGAGGATACGGGCACGCTTAACCCGCATTTCGCCGCCGACAACCTGACCGCCGTGATCGAGGTGTAAACCGGAAAGGAGCGTCCAAAAAATGATCCATTGGCTTGTTCAAACGTTACGCGATCACCCTGAAATTGCCGTCTTCCTTACTCTGGCAATCGGCTTTTTCATCGGGAAAATAAAAATCGGCAAGTTCACCCTGGGATCGGTGACCGGCGTTCTGCTCGCCGGCGTGCTGGTGGGGCAGTTGCACATTACGATCTCACCCAATGTGAAAGCCATCTTTTTCCTGATGTTCCTCTTCGCCGTCGGGTACAGCGTCGGGCCGCAGTTCTTTAGGGGGTTAAAGAGCGGCGGCCTGGCACAAGTGCTGTTCGCGGTCATCGTCTGCGTCACGTGTCTTTTGACCGCCTATGCGGCCGCAAGGATTTGCGGGCTTGATGTGGGGTTCGGCGCGGGACTCCTGTCCGGCGCCTGCACGATCTCGGCCGTTCTGGGTGTGGCAACAGACTCGATCAACCAGTTAGCCAATGTAGCCGCGGATCAAAAGAAACTGTTTCTCGACCACATGCCGGTAGCCTATGCAGTGACCTACCTGTTCGGCACAGCCGGCTCGGCGTGGTTTCTCTCATCCATCGGCCCAAAACTGCTGCGCGTGAACCTGGCCGAGGAATGCAAGAAGCTCGAGGCCCAGATGGGCGCGACGGAAGCCGAGCCTGGCGTAGTGTCGGCCTACCAAAAATTCGTGGTTCGGGCCTACTGCGTATCCGCAGACAGCTTTTGCGCAAATAAAACCGTGGACGAGACCGAGCGACATTTCCTGCCCGCGCGGGTCTGTATTGAGCGCATCCGCCAGGGCGACAAGATTATCGAGCCGGCCATTGATCAGGTCATTCACGCTGGGGACGTGGTTGCCCTGGCCGCGCGCCACGACGTGGAACTGCGGGAAGGACCAACTTTCGGGATCGAAGTGGATGACCCCAAACTGCTTGATTTTCCGGCCGAGTTGCTTGACGTGGTGATTACCCGCAAGAAGATTGACGGCAAGACCCTCCAGGAGCTGACTGAAATGGATATTGGCCGGAACGCCCGCGGCATCTTCGTGCGCAAACTGATGCGCTCCGGCGTGGAATTGCCCATCACGCCCGGCACGCAGGTAAACCTGGGCGACGTAATGCAGATCGGCGGCGCTAAGCGCGATGTTGAACGTGTGATTCCGATGGTGGGTTATGCCGACCGACCGACCAATATGACCGACATGGTATTCATGGGCCTGGGCATCGGCATAGGCGCCATAATCGGCGCCATCACTTTCACGCTTGGCTCTGTTCCGCTCACCCTCAGTACGAGCGGCGGCACGCTGATCGCCGGGCTGGTGTGCGGCTGGTTGCGCTCCGTCCACCCCGTTTTTGGCCGCATCCCGGCCCCGGCGCTGTGGGTCTTCAACAACGTGGGCCTGTGCGCCTTTATTGCGGTGGTCGGCATTGGCGCGGGACCCGGGTTTGTCGAGGGACTGAAACAGCAGGGGTTGACGCTGTTTTTCGCCGGGGTGATGGTGACCCTGATCCCGTTCGTCGTCGGTCTGCTGGTTGGCAAGTATATTTTCAAAATGCATCCCGGCATCCTGCTGGGCGCCTGTGCCGGCGCGCGCACGACGACCGCCGCGCTGGGTGCCATCCAGGAGGAGGCCAAGAGCAAAGTGCCGGCACTCGGCTACACCGTGACCTATGCCGTGGGTAACACCCTGCTCACGATCTGGGGCGTTATCATTGTTATGCTGTTGCACTGAACCATAAACCCGCAATCGGAGGAATGCCCATGAGCCCAGTCAAGCCGGTTCCAGTCTCCCGCGCCCAGGAAAAGACGCTGGAAATCCTCAGCCCTTTTGAATTAAAAAACAACCTGATCCAGCTCGCCGAGGAGCACACCCGCAACAGCGCGACCCAGATGCTCAATGCCGGACGCGGCAATCCGAACTGGGTCTGCACCACGCCGCGCGAAGCGTTTTTCACCCTCGGCCGCTTCGGCATTGAAGAATCGAAGCGCACCCTCAATGTGCCCGATACCGGCGGCATGCCGCAAAAGCCGGGGATCGCCAAGCGATTCATGGAGTTTCTCGACCGGAATCCGGACGCTCCAGGAGTTAAACTGCTCCGTGCGGGCTTTGACTACGGGGTGAAAAAAATGGGGTTTGACGCCGATGTATTTATCCACGAACTGACCGACAGCATCATCGGCGACCAGTATCCCACTCCGGACCGCATGCTCCGCTGTACGGAACGCATCGTGCATGCTTATCTTGCACAGGAAATGTGCGCGAGCCGGCCGCCGAAGGGTCATTATGATCTGTTCGCCGTCGAGGGTGGCACGGCAGCCATGTGTTATACATTCGATTCGTTGATGGTGAACCGCCTGCTCCATCGTGGCGACACCATTGCCCTCGGCGTGCCGACGTTTACCCCCTATATCGAAATCCCCGAACTCGATCGCTTTTCGTTCCGCGTTGTTGAAATCAGCGCCAATAAAGAGCTGCGGGCCGACGGCACCCACACCTGGCAATATGCCGACAGCGAAATCGACAAACTGGCTGATCGGCGCATCAAGGCCTTCTTCCTCGTCAACCCGAGCAACCCGCCCTCTTACGCGATGCGCGCCAACTCCCTGCAGCGGCTCGTCAAACTGGTGAAGACCAAACGCCCCGACCTGATCATTATTACTGACGACGTGTATGGCACCTTCGTACCCGGCTTCCGTTCACTGATGGCTGAACTGCCGCACAACACGATCGGCGTCTACTCTTATTCGAAACATTTCGGCTGCACGGGCTGGCGCCTGGGCGTCATCGCCATCCATGAAGAAAATATTTTCGATCGGATGATCACGAAGCTTCCGGCGAAAGACCGTGCTGCGCTGAACAAACGCTACGACACCCTGACCCTGAAACCGGAAAAGATGAAGTTTATTGACCGCATGGTGGCCGACAGCCGTTCGGTCGCGCTCAACCATACGGCCGGCCTGTCGCTTCCCCAGCAGGTGCAGATGGCGTTGTTCTCCCTGTTTGCGTTGACGGACGCGGCCGACAGCTATAAAACCATTTGCCAGTTGATCGTCCGGCGTCGCTTCAAGGCGCTTTGGGATGGCCTGGGCCTGCCCTACCCGGCGGACAAGAATCGCGCCGGCTACTATTGCGAACTGGACATGATGATCTGGGCCGAGCATGCGTTCGGCGCGGACTTTGCCAAATTCCTGAAGCAAAACTACGAGCCGGTGGACATTCTGTTCCGGCTGGCCGAGCTGTCGGGCGTGGTCCTCATGCACGGCGGCGGATTCGAGGGTCCCCAATGGTCCGTACGCGTCTCGCTGGCAAATCTGCCTGAGGACGCCTATCCGAAAATAGGGCAATACCTGGTGGAGGCATCCAAGGATTACGTCAAGGAATGGCAGGCAAGCAAGTAATAGTTTGGTGCCAACAAAGGAGCAATCAATGAAACGTCAAATGGTATTGGTCTTGGCGGCTATTGCCGCCGTAATGCTGGCGCTGGCATCCGTTGCGTCGGCCAAGCCGAAGATCGTGGTTCTGGCGACCGGCGGCACGATTGCCGGCGCGCAGGCCAGCACCAAAGAAGTAGGCTACAAGTCCGGTACGTTTAAGGTCGAGGACTTGATTAAGGCCGTCCCCCAGATCTCGGAACTGGCCGACCTGACGGGCGAACAAATCGTCAACATCGGCAGCCAGAACATGAACAACGAGGTATGGCTGAAACTCGCTAAGCGGGTCAACGCGGTGCTCAAACAGGAGGATATTGCCGGCGTAGTCATTACACACGGTACCGACACGATGGAGGAGACAGCCTATTTTCTAAGCCTGGTGGTGAAGAGCGATAAGCCGGTCGTCATGGTCGGCTCTATGCGGCCGGCGACCGCCACCAGCGCCGATGGCCCGGCAAACCTTTACAATGCCGTGGCCGTGGCCATCCACCCGGACGCCAGGGGGCGCGGTGTGCTCGTGGTGCTTAACGATGAAATTCATTATGCCCGGGAAATCGAGAAACAGAACAGCACCCAATTGGACACGTTCAAGTCGCCCAATCGCGGCCGTGCCGGCGTGGCCAACACCGGCGCCGTGCATTTCTTCAATAAGCCGGCAACGCTGCATACCACAGCTTCGGAGTTTTCGGTGGACGGGGTGGATGTCCTGCCCCGGGTGGAGATCATCTACTCTTATGCCAACTTGGGCCGCGATTTTATTGACTGCGCCGTGGAAAAGGGTGCCAAGGGCCTGGTGCTGGCCGGTGTCGGTGACGGTAACAGCACGGATCCGGCGCTCGCCGCGCTGGGTGATGCGGTGAAGAAGGGCGTTGTCGTCGTGCGCAGTTCGCGCACCGGCAGCGGCCTCGTGGTCCGCAACGTCGAAATAGACGACGACAAGATGGGCACGGTCGCGGCCATGGAACTCAACCCCCAGAAGGCCCGTGTGCTTCTCATGCTGGCGCTGATGAAAACCAGCAACCCCAAGGAAATTCAAGACAAGTTTTTAAAGTATTAACACGTGGGGACGTTTATGAACCGGAACGTATGCACAAGTCTGATGATCGCCGGCATTCTGACGCTGACCAGCATACCGGAACTATATGCGCAGTCCACAGATACCGACCAACTCAAGGCCACCGTAAAATCGCTTGACCAGGCCATCCAGGAATTGAAACTGAAGGTCGCGGACCTGGAAAAGTCGAACGTCTTGGCAAAGGTCGAGCAACAACCGACGGGACATGCAAGTCCGGTAATCAACCGCAATACGTTTAGCGATAACCAAGTGGCGGCGCCGCGTCCGGACGACCTGACGCTCGACCCGCAATACCGTGGCTTCATCCCCATCCCCCACACCCCGGCAATGATCAGGTTCAACGCCAAGCCGCGCGTGGATTTTATCTTCGACACAGGGAATCCGGGCGACCCCGACCAATTTGTTCCCGCGGAAATCCCGGTGAAAGGAGATCCGGACAAGGGCGGCGGGAGCCGATTCAACGTTTCGGCCAAAGGCTCGCGACTCATGCTCGATGTCCGCGCTCCCACGCTGGAAGGCACGCCGAGGTTCTACTTTGAAAACGACTTTTTCGGGTCCGGCAGTTCGGCCATGAATTTCCGCGTTCGCCATCTCTATGGACAGTATTACAACATCATTCTCGGACAGACTTTCAGCGCCTTTGAAGACCCGGACATCTGGCCCGATACGCTGGACTACGAAGGCCCGAACTCGGTCGTCTCCGCGCGCTTGCCGCTGTTGCGCTACCAACTCCCCTTGAACAAGCAATGGCAGGTAAACGCCAGCGTGGAGAAACCTTCATCGGAAGTGGATACCACCGGCGACCCAACGGCTGTGCCGGTCAACCGTGCGCCCGATATCGGTTTGAATACACGCTGGGAAAAAGCATCGTTCGGCCATGTACAGCTGGCCGCCATCGGCCGCGTTCTTGGCGCCGATGGTGAAACCAACGGCAATCAGACCGTTCTCGGCGGGGGGTTGAGCTTATCGGTGGTGAAGTCGCTTTTTACACGCGATTCGCTCCAACTGCAGGGGACCCTCGGCCAGGGTATCGCCCGCTATGATAATGACGACTTCTTCAACAACGATGCCGCCTACAATCAAGCGGGTGACCTGAAGGCTCTGCCCTACATGGCCGCCATGGTGGGTTATACACATGGATGGAGCGAAAAATTGCGCTCTACGGCCAGCTACGGTCTGGTCAACATCAACAACGAGACATTGCAAGGTCCTAACGCCTATCACCAGACACAGTACGCCAGCGTGAACCTTATGTGGCAACCGTTCAAACTATTGACCATGGGTGTGGAAGGACTCTACGGCCACAAAGAGGTGCAAAGCGGCGCCACCGGCGCCGACTGGCGCATTCAATTTGGTGTCGTTTACTCCCTTTTCTAAAAGGGGAAAGGGTAAGGAAGAAGCGGTAAAGCAAACCCATCGTTTCTTCCTGCCGTCCGTTTGCCTCTTACCGCTTACCTCAGTAAGCCTTCGCAAACAACACCCGGCGAGAGCTGGGTTTGCCGGTGAAGGGACAGGTCCCCGGTTCCTCCGGAGAATCCAGCGGGATGCAACGGACGGTGACGCTCAAATCGTTCTTCAGTGTTTCTTCCGCCGCCGTATCGCCGCCCCAATGGGCCATTACAAAGCCACCGTGGATTTCCGGCTTCTCGGCGTTACGCGGCGTGAAAAACTCGTAAAACTCCTGGCGACTGTCAATCCGGCGGGTATGCGCCTCGCGCAAGGCGCGGGCCCGTGCCAGGATCGCATCCTGCATTTCATCCAGCAACGCACCGATGGTTTGCACCAGCTCGGCGCGCGGCACGCTTCGGCGCTCCTTATGTGGCTTGTCGCGCCGCCCCATGAAAACGGCGTCGGCAGCCATATCGCGCGGACCAACTTCCAGACGCACGGGAATGCCCTTCTTGATCCAGCCCCACACCTTGTCCCCACCCCGCCCTTCGCGGACATCCACTTCCACCACCAGCAGCCGGCCATCATAGGAAACAGCGCGCAGTTCCGCGGCCACGCGGTCGCAATATTGCAGAACACTGGCGCGATCGGCGTCCTTGTGAATGACCGGCAGGATCACAACGTGGGCCGGCGCCAGGCGCGGCGGCAGGATGAGTCCATCGTCGTCGCTATGGGTCATGATGAGTCCGCCAATGAGGCGCGTGGAGACCCCCCAGGACGTGGTCCAGGCCAAACATTCCTGGCCGGTGGCGTCCAGGAATTTGATCTCGCAGGCACGCGCAAAATTCTGGCCCAGGAAATGAGAAGTGCCCGCCTGCAGGGCTTTGCGGTCCTGCATCATGGCCTCGATGCTGTAGGTGGCCACCGCGCCGGGGAAACGTTCGGATTCGGTTTTCTCGCCCATGATTACCGGCATGGCCATGGTACGCTCGGCAAACTCGGCGTAGACTTTCAGCATGCGCGCAGTTTCTTCGCGGGCTTCCGCCTCGCTGGCGTGGGCAGTATGGCCTTCCTGCCACAGGAATTCCGTGGTTCGCAGGAACATGCGCGTGCGCATTTCCCAGCGCACGATGTTGGCCCACTGGTTGATCAGCAGCGGCAGATCGCGATAGGACTGCACCCACTTGGCAAACATGACGCCAATGATGGTTTCCGAAGTCGGCCGTACCACCAGCGGTTCGTCGAGTTCACCCACGGGCACCAGCTTGCCTGCCGGCGAGAGCTCCAGACGATGATGCGTGACCACGGCGCATTCCTTGGCAAAGCCCTCCACGTGTTTGGCTTCTTTTTCCAGGAAACTCAACGGAATGAAAAGCGGGAAATAAGCGTTGCGGTGCCCGGTGGCCTTGAACCGGCCATCCAGCACGCGCTGGATATTTTCCCAGATGCTGTAGCCCCAGGGCTTGATTACCATGCACCCGCGCACGGGCGAGAGCTCCGCCAGGTCGGCGGCACGAATCACCTGCTGGTACCATTCCGGATAGTCTTCCGCCCGCGTCGGCGAGATAGCAGTGCTTTGTTTATCGGCCATGGATCATGTTCCTTTACGAGTTTTAAGATCGACGTTTGCTATACCGCGTGTTATGTATCAGAGCTGTTTATGTCAGGCAAGCGCGAATATTGACTGCATCACGAAAGAAGGAGCATAAAATGGGTCGCGATGGTGTCGGAGTTACAATGATCACCAAATCATCCTGCCTGGCCATGGGCCTGCTCTTGCTCGCCGCCTGCACCACCACGAAAGTGCTCAATGAGTGGCGGAATACGGACGGTGCCAATACCCGATTCGGTCATCTCGTGGTGGTGGCGCTTTTCAAGCAGGATCAGACCCGCCGCATGTTCGAAGACGAATTTGCCTGGCAGATCAGTAACCTGGGCCAAATGGTTACGCGCAGTTATAACCTGGTGCCCAGTCTGAATGAAAACACCACCGACCGGATCGCCACCATTGCGAAGGCCGTGGGCGCCGATGGCGTCCTGATGATTCGCATGGTCAACAGCACGCAAGCTGTGAAAACGGCGGCAGACAATTCACTCCCCGGTCCGATAAACCTGCCAGGATTTTTACAGCAATCCTGGAAGGATAATTATGATCCGCCGGACCTGTTGACGAATGCAGTCATGACCATGGAATCCAGGCTGTTCGATGCCAAAAGCGGAAAGTTGGTCTGGTCACTTGCCACGAAAACCAAGAGCCAGTTCGGCTTGAAATGGGAAATCTTTTTTTTGGTCAAGCGGGTGCTTGAAAAGCTCAAAGACGCAACGCGAACCAAGTGACGGCGCAAGGCGAGATCCTGTCCACGTTTGCCACCGGTTATACTTGACGCCTCCAGATGACCGCCCCCCGCATTTCCTGCGCATTAATCCTAATATCCGTTCGTGCGGCCGTCATGATAGAAATGATAACGGATTCACTGGCCTCGCCAAAAAACGACTTTGTTCAAAGGACTACATCCTCCTGAATATTATGCTGTTTTCCGTATTGACGGCCGCACAAACAGATGTAATATGGAAACAATGATTGTGATATGCAGATATAATCACACATAAAATGGCAATTGCATGAACGACTTGTAAGGAGAATGTGTTATGTGGCAGTGGTTTGATCATCCGGGATTCAGTCTACCGGTGGTCCGTCGTCGGCTGGGTGAGGAATTGCTTGACCTCCTGCAAATGACGGCCGAACTGCTGGCGACCCAAGGCCGCTCCTTTATGTGGAACCGCTCCTTTCCAAGCACCCTGGCTTATGACGGAGCGCGTCGGCGATTATGCCAGACGGGCTTGGTGGCCTACCGGCGCGGGGCTGGCAAAGAACCGATATTACGCCTGACCGTCAAAGGCGAGCGCGCCACAGATGATATCTTTCATCCGGAACGCTGGTGGCAACGGCGCTGGCCGGGAATCTGGTATTTAATGGTCTACGACATTCCCGAGACACAGCGGAGCTATCGGAATGTTTTACGGCAGTTCTTGCGCCGATTGCGAATTGGGCGTCTGCAGGGGAGCGTTTGGATCACGTCCCGCGATATCCGACCGGAATACGATGATCTGGTGAAGGCAGCGGGAATTAAATCTTATGCCTATCTCTTCGAGGCGCGCACCGTGCTGGGATTGCCCACGGAGCAGGTAGTGCGCTCGGCCTGGCCCACGGATTTGCTGGAACAGTGTCAGCAGTGGTATTGCGAGAATGCACAACGAAATTGGAATGCCCTGCGATTGACACAATTACCGCAAAAATCGTTATGGGTTTACGCCCGGGAGACAAACCGAGCATTCCGGGCAGTCATGGCTCTGGATCCATTGTTGCCCAAAGCTTTATGGCCGGACGGATACCGTGGGGCGGAGGTTATCGCCTGGCATCGGCGCTTGCTGGGGGAGCTGGCCCGCAAGCTCGAATGAGCACTAACCGGGACATTTCACATTTGGCGTGAAATGTCCGCCCTTCCCTTCGACTGGTTCGACTACACTCACAACAGGTTCGCTCAGGGCAGGCGGGCTTCGACTCCGGCCTCTGGGCCTGCGCTCAGGATTACGCCCAGGCTAACAACCTAACATCCGTTCGTGCGGCCGTCAAAACAGATGTGAGAAAGAAACACCTCCGCATTCATGGGAAAAGGTAGTTTTATAACCGACTCATTAAGGCAGGACCCAGAGTTGGGGCGCCATCATGAAGGGCTCTTTGAAAGGTGTAGCCAAGACCGAAGGCTCATTTTCCAATGTCAGCATGGCGGACCAGGCGATCCCATTGTGCCAGGAAAAGTCGTACCGCGAATTGCCGTTATCAAAGAACACTGCTAAAATCTTGCCGTCTCCGGTTCTGCGTGTCTGAACCGTAGCTTTCGCAACCGTGTCCACATTGACCGCGGTAGACCAAGTGGCGCCGGAGGGGTCCGTAGCATGCTGGAAACGAGCGCGATTATTATTGCTGTAGGGTATTATTGCATGGCCCGCGTTGGTGGAAATGGTCTCAAACTGTCCCTGAAAGCACCGGTCGGCAATGGCATATCCCGCGCTCAGCGTGTAGGATGTCGTCCAGTTTGATCCGTTCCAGAAAAGCTTGCCGATATTAACGTCATGATCAATATAGGTCAGGAGCAATTTGTCCGAATTGGGGTCGTTGACAAGAAACCCCTGCTCGAGGTGATCACCTATGGTATTCGTTCTTTCACTGCTCCAGACTAATCCATTCCAACTGCTCCATTTGGAACCAGCGGTGGTATTAGCCGTCGCTCCATTTCCGGAAACAATGATGGCCTGGCTACCGCTGGTTTCATATTCCACGGCCATGCATTCGTAGTTCGTACCAGACGACAGGGCGGCAGGCAGTTTATTACTTCCCCACGCATCGCCGTTCCAGACTTGGGCGGTGTAGTTACTTCGGGCATTCTGAACCATCACGATAATCTCATCGGAAACGGGATCCGAGGCGAGTTTTACCCACAAGACATTTGTGGAAATACTAAGGTTCGAAGGCCCGGTCCACGCGGCGCCGTTCCAGATAGACCAGGTAACAGTGGTGGGATTGGCGGCCACGACCATGGCATCACCGGAAAGGGTCTCGTAGGCAATATCCACACCGCGGAATCTGGCGTTGGGCACATTGGTTATCGTCTTGAGATTGCCCCAACTTCCGTTAGTGAACACCTGGGCCTTGACTGCTCGGGTTGTGTCCAGGGTGACGGCAATGTATTCGTCTCTCCGCGGGCAGGCTTTAACAACCACCCAATTGATGTTTGGCGTTCCGACACTTACCGCATTGGATGGCGACGACCAGTTAGTAC
>JAPLSY010000011.1 GCA_026398415.1 Kiritimatiellota bacterium
ACCTTGTCCTGGTTCTTAATGGCCGAGAGCGCCAGGAGACTGGTCAGCTCGGCGGCCACCTCGGCCTTGGAGCGCAGGCCGGACCCGAAAATCATGGAGCCGGAAATGTCCACCAGGAAAATAATCGTCAATTCCCGCTCTTCGCAGAAGCGCTTGACATAGGGGTGGCCCATGCGGGCCGTAACGTTCCAGTCAATGGAACGTACGTCGTCACCGGGCACATATTCGCGCACTTCGTCGAATTCCATGCCCCGTCCCTTGAAGACGGAGTGATACTCGCCGGAAATGTGTTCGTCCACGAGTTTGGCCGTAACCACCTTGATCCGGCGGACATGCTTCATCAGTTCTTTGGTGTCAATGGGCATTTTTTAAATGCAGAATGTAGAATGCAGAATGTAGAATTTATCGGTCTGCGGTGGATTTGTTGTGAATTTGTTTCTTCATTCTGCATTCTTCATTCTGCCTTTCTTACGGCACCGGGATGTCGTTCAACAGACGTGTGATCAGGTCCTCGCTGGTAACTTCTTCGGCCTCCGCTTCGTAGGTCAGCATGATACGATGCCGGAGCACGTCATGGGCGATTTCCTTGACGTCCTGGGGCGTGGCATAGCCGCGGCCATGTAACATGGCGTTGGCGCGGGAGGCCAGGTTCAGGTAAAGCGTGGCGCGTGGCGAGGCGCCATATTCGATCTGGTGATCCGCCGGGATGTTGTAGGCCGAAGGCTTGCGTGTGGCAAACACGAGGTCGAGGATATATTCGCCCACCTTTTCGTCGCAATAGACCTGGTCCAACAGGTCGCGCAACAAGAAAATCTGCTCGGCCGACATGACGGAGTTGACCTGGACATCCCGTTTGCGCGTGAACCGGTTCATAATCCGGCGTTCGTCGTCCTTGGAGGGATAAGTGACCTTGCATTTGAGCATGAAGCGGTCAATCTGGGCCTCGGGCAGGGGATAGGTGCCTTCCTGTTCGATGGGGTTTTGCGTGGCCATGACCAGGAACGGCTCCGGCAGGGGATACGTATGGTCGCCAATCGTCACCTGGTGTTCTTGCATGGCCTCCAAAAGGGCCGACTGCACCTTGGCCGGGGCCCGGTTAATTTCATCCGCCAGCAGGAGGTTGGTGAAGACCGGTCCCTTCTTGACCGAAAATGTTCCGGTGCGCGGATCATAAATCATCGTGCCGATCAGATCGGCCGGCAACAGATCCGGCGTGAAGCTGATCCGTTGGAACTTGAGACCCAGTGTCTGGGACAGCGTTTTAACGGCCGTGGTTTTGGCCAACCCCGGCACCCCTTCCAGCAGGATATGGCCGTCGGTGATGAGCGCAATCAGCATGCGGTCCAGCATGTGCTCCTGGCCCACCATGATTTTCATGACTTCCTGACGCAAGGTGTCGATGGACTTGGTCTGTTCGTGAATCAGGTCGGTGGTCTTGGTGATTTCGGTATGGTCCAT
>JAPLSY010000033.1 GCA_026398415.1 Kiritimatiellota bacterium
AACGGGCACCCCCGGCAGGACTTGAACCTGCGACCGTCGGATTAGAAATCCGATGCTCTATCCTACTGAGCTACGGGGGTAAATTATGTGTTAAAAGGCTTAAGTTCAATAGCCGATTTGCACCGCCCGTCCAATGCCCGATTATCAACGATCATGCTATCGGCAAAACGCGCTTATTGGTTGGTAAGCATACTCCGCGCCGCATCCTGAAACAAGGTCATTATCCACTCCGTAAGCAAGGAAAGCGAATGGCGCGGCATTAGAGGCAGGCACCGGGGTAGCGATTAGGGGGACTGATTGCGGCGCAGGTTGAAGGCCCACACCAAATGAGGTTACAAAGCCATCAGCCATAAAAAGTGAGCGTCATCATGCTCGATGGAAACATGGTGGTAACGGGCACAGGCACTAATCAACACATCCTGCACGGGCACGGTCTTTCCCGCGCGCCGAGAACGGTCTGCCAGATTGAATGCCTGCTGCCAGACCTCCGCCGTAATGGGCAATTCCGTCAGAACGTCTTCCAACAGCCTGAGGTTTCTCCTATCCCCCTCGCCCCCCACTCCGTTCCATAATTCCAGCCGTATCAACGGACACCAAGCAGCCTCTCCGGATTCCATCAGGGCTTTGACACGAGCCCGAATAACAGGGTCACCAACGCGGCGCAATGCATGCACCCAGCAGGAGGTGTCGATCAGAATCATGCTGTCCTCCTGGCGAGACGGGCTTTCCGTAGCGCCTCGGGAGTCATGAAGGTAACACTTGTTCCCAGCACACGCGTCGCCTCGGCCATTCGCCGGCGCCGATTAAAATCAGTCAGCGCCGTCAGCACGGCGGCCCGTTTCGTCTTAACACCAGTCAATCGCATGGCATCTTTTAGTTCCTCAATGGGAATATCAATTGTTGTTTTCATGCTTCCTGTATACCACGGGAAAGAATCTTTCGCAAATATTAAATAAGACATAATACCCGGTATGATTTTTCGCAAAACCGCGCAAAGTGCTTGCCTTCACCCCTACCTTGCAGATAATACGTTCCGTTCCTATCAGGCATGGATGGCAGCTTGGCCTGGGTGGCGATTGCTCTGTGGCATGAATCTTGACGACTTAAAGTCGGCTGTGGGCGTATATGTTCTGCTTGGAAGCGGGGGCGCATACATGTACAAAGGCAGCGCCCATGATCTTCGTAAGCGCGTGGCTGATCATATGCAAGGTCGGGTTGCGCGAACACGAACCCGGCAACCGCTCAAGTTGATTCATGTTGAATATATTGCCGATTATACCGAGGCAAGAAGGCGGGAAAACTAGCTGAAATCTGGCCAAGGTCGGAAATGGCTAAAGGAAAAATACGCCTGGGTGGCGGAATGGCAGACGCAACGGACTTAAAATCCGTTGACCGCAAGGTCGTATGGGTTCGACTCCCATCCCAGGCATGATTTTCAGACACCTTTACTGCGGACTTCCCGCCAGCGGCGGGTCCGCCTATGGCGGAAAAATCCGTTGACCGCAAGGTCGTATGGGTTCGACTCCCATCCCAGGCATACTCACCAGATCATTGGACACTTAATTTTCAAAGCTTCATGTAGTAGACCGTCTGATCCTTGTGGATATTGAATCCTGCCCGTTCATAGGCTCGGCGGGCACGGGCATGGCTTTCATCTAAGCCCGTGGTGACCTGGGCATAGTCCATGCCCATCCGGCGGAAATGGTCCAGCACGACGGCATACATTTGTTGGCCAATGCCCTTTAGTCCACATTCCGGATCAACGGCATTATTGTCCAAAACACCTATCTTTTTTTCCGCATTGAGTTGAAAAGTGATAAATCCGACGACCCGCCCCGCTTCCTCGCAGACCCGCACATTTTCCGGAAACTGCTCACAGAATCGCCGCACGTCAGCACCCTTGGAGGCTGGCGCTTCGGCATACAACCGTTGATAGAGCTCTTCGCCGTGTATCTTGCGATAGGATTCGTAAATCCCCCGCCACGCCCGAACGGCAATTTCCTGAATTCGCGGCACATCGTCCGGCTTCAAGGCGCGCATCATTGGTTGGTCCTCCAGTTAACGGTTGAGTTCAAGCAGATGAAACCCGGATACGGAATGCCGGGCGCGCATGGCCGTAAACCCGGTTAATTCCAGAATCACGATTTCCGCAATCAAGTAGGTTTTGATCCCCTTGCGGATACAGCCAACCAGCGCTTTCTGCTTGCGCCCCATGGCGGCATGCAGATGGAGCTCCGGCCCCTGCTCGCCCGGGAACAGGGTGCCCACCCCCAGGATTTCATGGCCGGCGGTAAAAGCCTGCACCATGACGGCAGGGTTCGCCGTCGTCTTTTTCGGGCCGACCACCAGCCGCCCGTCGCGGGCGCCGCCGACCAGCAGTACCAAGGCAGCTTTAATCCGGCGTCGACGGGCCAGGGTCTCAATGCAATCCGGCAGACGTTCGCCCTCCTCCAGGCGGACTGTAAAAACACGGTTAATTTTTCCTTCGGCCACTTGCATGGTGAATCTCCTGTTAATCCAGATGGCGGGCTTCGAGTTCCGCTTCTTCCCACCCAATGGAATGGCCCAGTTCGTGCAAAAGCGTTTTCCGGATTTCCTTCCGGAATGGCCGCTCTTCGCCATCCGCCGCATCCCAGATATTTTCGAGGAACAAAATGACTTGCGCCGGTAAGGGACTTATGCCCGGGTCGTCCAGCGATGACGGTCCCATGAAAAGACCCAGGGTATCTTCTTCAATGCCGTCCGCAATCAGCGCCCGGCTCGGCCGCTTTTCAAACACAATCGGCACAACTTCCGCCCGGCGCTTAACGTCCTGCGGCAAGGCCTTGAGCACGGCAGCGACTTCATCCGCCCCCACCGCCAGCATCCATTTCCACATTGGCGTCATATGTTCGGTAGTGTAGCATGTAATTAATCAGGTGGATAGTCCGTAGGCTAACCCCTTAACAACCTAATATCCATTCGTGCGGCCGTCAAAACAGATGTAAGAAAGGAACGCCTCCGTTACGGGCAAATATTATAAGGCCGCTGCCCCATCCGAACTTAGGCAGGCCCTGGCCAATGCTTAAACTGTTTTACTCTCATGGAAACCGCCCCCACCATCATGATCTGCCGGGAAGGCTACGAGGATATCCTGCGGGACGAAATGATCGCCAAAGGCGTGATCCCGGAATCGGTCGGGTTGAACCCGCCGGCCTTCGCGCCCGGCGCCGGCCTGCTTGTGGTCGGCGCATCCGCCGAGGCGGTCGGCACCGATCAGTTTGCCGCACCGTTTATTTTCGAACAACAACGGCTGGAAGCCGCGCTCTGGCTTGAAGACCAGCCCTTGAAAACCATGGCGCGCGCGATTGTGATCCGGCTCCTGCCCGCGATTTCCAGCCAAACCCAGCCTTGGACCCTGCATGCGTTTGCGTCCAACCCCAACGGCGCCCAGCCATTAACCCAACGGGCGGAACATGTGCGGCAAGCCGTACTCGATTTCTGCGCGGACCGCTTTACGGTCGTTTCCCGGCGTTACCGGGAGCCGGAGGCGTTTGCCGCCACCGACGCGTTCCTGGTCCTGCAGTTATGCATCACGCCCGGCGGCCTATGGGGCGCCGTTATGCCATCCCACCGGCTCAGCGATGCACGGCCGGGCGGTGTGCATCGCATGCGGTTCGACCCCAAAGCGCCATCGCGCTCATTTTTAAAAATCGAAGAGGTCTTTGAACGTATGGGTGAGGCGCCCGCGCCCGGCCAGCGCGTGGTGGACCTTGGCGCCGCGCCGGGCGGCTGGAGTTATGCCTTTCTCAAGCGGGGTTGCCGCGTGCTGGCGGTGGACAACGGTCCCTTGAAACTCAAAGACATGGGAGCCGCCGGCGGAAGCCTGACGCATCTCCGGGAAAATGGCATCTCATTCACGCCGCCGCCCGCCTGGCAGCCCCTGGACTGGATGGTCAGCGACATGCTGATTCCACCCGGTCAAACGCTGGGTATGTTCCGGAAATGGATGGAGCATGGCTGGATGCGCCGCTTTGTCTTCAATGTCAAGCTCCCGCAACAGCAGCCCTACCCGGTCTTGAAGCCCATCGAAACGTATTTGCACAACCAATCCGGAATCAAGTTTCACATCCGCCAGCTTTATCACGACCGGCGCGAGGTGACGGTGTTTGGAAGGCGAGGTTAACCCGGTTCCGCGGGGATTTTCAGATGAAGGGCGCGGGGCGCCACCCGGACTTGAAACCGGTCGCTGGCCGGACATTCCTCACCATCATACTGCGCCGCCTCCGGGCGGGACAAGCGCACCTCGATCCGCTGACCACGGGCATAAGCGGAGACTTTGTTTAATCGTTCGGCCAATTCCCGGATTCGGCGCGGATGATTGCGGAACGAGAGAAAATATTTTGCAAGATAGTCCGTGTGGCCGGTGAACACCACCACATCGAGCAAGCCGTCATTGGCATAGGCATCGGGGCAAATGACGAATTCGCCCCCATAGTTGCGGGTGTTGTTGATGACCAGGTTGATGATTGGGCCCGTATACCAGGGCCGGCCGTCAATCGCAATCTCCGCGTTCAGCGGTTTCTGCCGCCAGAACCTTTGCCCAACACACCAACTGTAGAGCAGATTCCCCTTGAGGATGCGGCGCATGAGCGGAAAGCTTGATACTTCCTGCTTAAGACGGTTGTGTTCCCGGAGAATGTTTGAATCCAGCCCGATTGTCAGGGCATTCACAAAATAGATACCGTCGAGACATCCCAGGTCCAGCCAGTAATCCGCGCCGTAACGAATGGCCGCCACGGCGCGGCGCAGATCACCGACAAAAAAATCGTCACGGGCGGTCAGGCCGAAGGACTTGGCCATGTCGTTACCTGTGCCCATGGGCATCAGCACGTACGGAGGCAAAACCTGGTCCGCATGGGCG
Organism: Kiritimatiellota bacterium; assembly: GCA_026398415.1. Classification (GTDB taxonomy): domain Bacteria; phylum Verrucomicrobiota; class Kiritimatiellia; order JAAZAB01; family JAAZAB01; genus VSJD01. The sequence goes on from JAPLSY010000033.1 coordinate 4,904, forward strand.
ACGCGATAGCGCATCAAGCCGTTGATCACCACCGAATGGGTACCGTCACCGCCGATGCCGGCGATGGCCGCATAGCGCTCCGGGCCGTTCTGTTCCAGCCATCGACTAACCTGTAAATCTGGAGTCGCGTCTTGCGCGGCCAGTAACTCATAGGAGATCTGGAAGGACTCAAGCAACGCGGCTATTTTCGGCCAGCGTTGCAGGGCAATTCCACTGCCGGCCGTCGGATTGAGCACACAGAGAATATGGGGCGCTGTTTGCATGGTCCTCAATCCCATCACTGGCTACGCTCGCACCTCAAAGAAAAACAACCGCGGATTACACGGATTTCACAGATGGCGCGAGACTCATCTGCTTTCTTTCTGCCGCACGCTTTACGCTCAACGCTTCACGCTTAACGTGCTTTCGGCGGCCTTCACCGCGTTCCAGTGCGCATCCAGCTCCGCAAGGTTACATTGCGCCAATTCGCGACCGGAGAGCCGCACCCGTTGTTCCACCGCCTGAACACGTTTGGCAAATTTATCCACCGCGCGTTGTAAAACTTCTTCGGCATTTAAACCCTGGAACCGGCTGAGGTTCACCACCGCAAACAGCAGATCGCCCAGTTCCTCGTTGATCTGCTCCGCGTCCCCCGCGGCCAGCGCCTGCTTGACTTCCGCCAGCTCCTCGTCAATTTTCGCCACCACGTCATGCACCTTGTTCCAGTCGAAGCCCACCCGCGCCAGGCGCTTCTGGAGATGATGGGCCTTATGCAGGGCCGGCAGATGACGGGGCATATCGCCAACCAGGGAGGGCGCTGCATCGGAGAGCGCGCCGTCGGCGGCGTCTTTTTTTTCCTGCGCCTTGATAGCCTCCCAGTTTTTCAACACTTCCGGGGACCCGGACACTTGGGTATTGCCGAATACGTGCGGGTGCCGACGGATCAATTTTTTGCAGATGCGATCCACCACTTCCTCAAAGGCAAACAAGCCTTGTTCCCGGCGGATCTGCGCCTGAAACACAACTTGTAACAGCAGGTCGCCTAACTCATCGGCATGCTTGTCCGCCCGGCCGGAATCAATGGCGTCAATGACCTCGTAGCACTCCTCGATCAGGTACTGCTTTAACGATTCCAGCGTCTGTTCGCGATCCCAGGGACAACCACCCTCCCCGCGCATTTTCGCCATGATATCGAGCAGGTTCTGGAAGGTGTATGTAGGCATGGAAGAAATGTAGAATGAAAAACCGCTGAGCAAAATTTTCTGTTCTTAGTTCTTCGTTCGGTCCGTCCTCCGTCGTCTGTTATCTGCCTTCAGCCGCCCAGTTTTTCGGCCAGTTTGCGCGAGATGCGCATGGCGCAAAAATCGGCGCCGCACATGGTGCAATGATCCTTCGCCTCCGCCAGCACGGGAGAAGTCTCGTGAAAACGCTCCCGCGCGCGTTTGCCATCCAGCGCCAGATTGAACTGGCAATTCCAGTCAAACTTGGTCCGGGCGCGCGTCATGGCATCATCCCAGTCGCGGGCACCGGGCAGGTTACGGGCCACGTCGGCGGCATGCGCCGCAATCCGGTAGGCCACCAGACCCTCCCGGACCTCGGCTTCCGTCGGCAAGCCCAGGTGTTCCGCCGGGGTCACGTAACAGAGGAGCGACGCGCCATAATAGGCCGCCGCCGTTGCGCCAATGCAGGAGGTGATGTGATCATAGCCGGGGGCTACATCCGTCACAACCGGCCCCAGCACGTAAAATGGGGCGCCGGCGCATACGCGGATTTCGCGCTCGACGTTCATTTGAATCTGGCCGAAGGGCACATGGCCCGGCCCTTCCACCATGACCTGCACGCCCCGTCGACGACAGCGCTCAACGAGTTCGCCCAAGGTATCAAGTTCCGCAAACTGGGCGGCATCGCTCGCGTCCGCCTGACAGCCTGGCCGCAGACCGTCGCCCAGCGAGACCGTAACATCGTGCGCCTGGCAGATATCGAGCACTTCGTCCCAACGGGCATAGAGCGGATTTTCCTGGCCCCGCTCCACCATCCAGGATGCCAGAATTGCGCCGCCCCGGCTGACAATGCCTGCCAGTCGCTTCATGGCCAGGGGCACATGCGCCTTGAGCAGACCGGCATGCAGGGTCATGAAATCCACGCCCTGTGCGGCCTGTTCGGCGATGACGGCGAGCAGAACGTCGGGATCGAAAGCTTCCACCGCCCCGCCCGTCCGGGAAACCGCTTCATAGATCGGCACCGTACCGAAAGGCGCCGGGCATTGCGCCAGCATGGCTTTCCGCAAAGACGCCAAGCAAGTCCCAACGCTCAGGTCCATGATGCAATCGGCGCCCGCGGCCAAGGCTGTTTTCAGCTTGGCTAATTCGATCTCGTCACAAGAGCTTGCGGCGGAACGCCCGATGTTGGCGTTGACCTTGGTGCGGAACAGGCGGCCTACAATCTGGGGGACCAAACGCGTATGCGCAGGATTGGCCGGCAGGACGGCGCGACCGGCGGCGAGTTCCACCACCACCTGCTCGACGGATACCCGCTCAACTTGGGCTACGGCCTGCATAGCGGGCGTCACCGAGCCTACGCGCGCGAGCTCAAGCTGGGTCTGCATGGAAACCTCTTGCCTTAATTTTGCACGAACATCAGTGTTACGGTGATTTTTTCAATAAAGACAGTGTGTAAATTATTTTTTGCACAATTTTTTATTTTAACCCAATGGGTTATGAAGACAAAATATGAAAACGCTGATGTTCACCGGAAAAGATGGTCGCGTAATTTTGGCGCATCTGCTTTGTTGCGTGGGACTTGCAGTATGCTTATACAGCGGCACCCCGCGCGCCGCGCATCTGCGCCAAACTGACGCAATGCAAAATTAAGGTCTTATCCTGATTACCGGAATGCGCATGCATGCAGGAGCGCCTGTAAATCCTTGGCATGCACATCCTTCAGCTCCTCGACCACCTGGTCGGCGCCGCCGAAGTCCTGGTAGGCGGTAAATTCGTCGGGCGCCACGACACACCGCAGGCCGGCTTCAAGCGCCGCATTGCAGGCCACGGCGCCTTCAACTACGGCCACACAACGACGCGCCGGAACACCGATAGCCTTACAGGTCATAAGCCAGCAGTCCGGGGTTGGCACGCTCACGGCGGCTTTCTGCATGACGCGCAGGCTGACCCGTTCCTGGAGACCGAGATGGACGAGCAAGGCCTGGGCCTGCTCGTCGGGCAGGAACGACAAAGCCCCGATTTTGATATTGAGTTTGGCCGCGTCCGTCAACAGGACATTTAGCGCGGCATTTAATTTAACTGCCGGCCGGGTAATCTCGCGGAAAAAAACATCTTGAACCTCGCGCGCCAGCTTATCCGCCACCAGGGATTTATTATCCAACGTTGCGAGCAAACGACCCAGTCCCTGCGCCAACGGATTCGCCAAGCCAAACCGCGACCACAACACGGGAGTCAGGGTGACATGCTTGTCCTTGAGGACTTTCTGACAGGCCTCGAACAGGAGGCGCTGACCGGACATAGCCAGTTTTTCCAGTTCAAACACAAGCCCGGTGAATACGGGCGATGGCACGGTCTTCTTCCGGGTTTCTTCTGTCTGCGTACCCATAATAGTCACACTCCATTCTGCGGACAATGGTTAATTCTATTTTTGATTTCTGATTAAAAATCAGCAATCCGTTGACGAATTGGCACTATAGGTTTCCAAACCGGCCCCGTCAAGCATTTTGGATCACGGAGAAACACCTTGACTTTGTAAGCACGCGTTGATATTTTACGATTTTATGTGTTTGGAACGTGGAATGCGTTGATAGAACAGGATATGCCATGAGCAGTAACGAACTTTTGGCCGTCATCGAAAACATGGAAAAAGAGCGCGGCATTGACCGCGACTTTCTGATCCAGATGGTCGAGGCGGCGCTGATGTCAGCCTCGAAAAAGAGCGTGGGGCCGACACGGGATCTGCGCGTGGAAATCGACCGCAAGACCTTGAGCATCAAGGCCTATAACAAGGTCGAAGTGGTCGAGCATGTCATCTCCAGAAACAATCAGATAGCGTTGGCCGATGCCCGCCGGATCAAACCGGATGTCCAACTGGGGGATTTGGTGGAAACGGAAATAGCCGCCAAGGAATTCGGCCGGATTGCGGCCCAAACCGCCAAGCAGGCCATTATTCAACGCATTCGCCAGGCGGAAAAGGAAATTGTCGTCAAGGAATATAAGGACCGGTTAGGGGACATCGTCAGCGGTTCGATCGTTCGTGTGGAACGGGGCGACGTAATCATTGACCTGGGACGCGTGGAAGCAATCATGCCGCTACGGGAACGGGTGCCCACGGAGGAATATCAGATCGGTGACCGTCTGCGGGCCTATGTGCTCAGCGTGCAGGACCACGTCAGTGGGCACCATATCGTACTGTCCCGCAGTCATCCTGATTTTGTGAAGCGCCTGTTTGCGCTGGAAATTTCCGAAATCGCCGACAACACGGTGGAAATCAAGGGTATTGCCCGCGAAGCGGGCTACCGCACGAAAATTGCCGTCCTCAGCCATGACGATAAGGTGGATCCCGTGGGCGCCTGTGTCGGCATGAAAGGCATGCGGGTCAAAAACATCGTCCGCGAATTACTGGGGGAAAAGATCGATATTGTGCGCTGGAGCCAGGACATCAAGACTTACGCGACCAACGCGCTCAACCCAGCCAAACTGAACAAGGTGATCGTGGATGAGACCACCGCCAAGATCACCGTCATTGTGGATGCCGACCAGCTATCGCTGGCCATCGGCAAACGGGGTCAGAATGCCAGGCTAACATCCAAGCTCCTGGGTTGGAAAATAGATATTCAGAAGGACAAGGACGATGTCAGCTTTGAGGAAAAAGTGGCCATGGCCATCGAAGCGTTGACTCATCTTCAGGGCGTGGAACGCAGCACCGCGGAGAAACTGGTGCATGCGGGTTTCCTGACCTTGGAAGGCATCGTGGAAGCCGACACCAGCGACCTGGTTGAGACCACCGGATTAGACGAAACCACCGTGGGCGCTATTAAAGAGGCGGCCGCCGTCGTCGTGGCGCAACCCCCTGAGCCGAAACCCAAAACTGACGAATAAGATCCTATGCGCGTTTACGATTTAGCCCGCGAATTGAATGTTTCCAACAAGGAGCTGATGGCCAAACTGGCGTCAGCCGGCATCGCCGTCAAGAGCCCTTCCAGTTCCATCAACGACGAAGCAACGCAACTGATCCGAAACCAGTTCCCGAAAGCGACCGCCGCCGCACCGGCGGCAACGGCCGCGCCGGCACATCCAGCGTCAATCCCTCCCACTCTGGCGGATGGACCATCCAAACCGTCCGAGAAATTGGCGGGCAAGCCAATGCCGAAAGCACCCGCGAAGCCGACGGCTAAACCAACCGCAACGCCAGCACTGGAGCCTACCGCAACACCTGTTGTTAAGCCATCCCATCCAGCGGCGGCCAAGCCGGCATCCAAACACGCGCCCAAGCCGGTTGAAAAACCTACGATCAAGCCGGAGCCGGTCCCGGTGCCGGCTCCATCCAAGAGCAAGGTTATCACCGTGCGCGGGGCGATCATCGTCCGGGAACTGGCCGAGCAAATGGGCCTCAAGCCTAATCAGCTTATTATCGAGCTGATGGCCATGAACGTGCTGGCCTCGATTAACGAGCGCATTGACCTGAAGGTGGCGCAACAGATCGCCGAAAAGCACGGCGCGCTCCTGGAACACGAGAAGAAGCCGGTGGACCAGAAGCCGCCGGTCAGCAAAGAGGAAGACGCGCCCGAGGAAGCGGACCGTCCAGAAGACTTGGAGCCCCGGCCGCCGGTGGTGACCTTTCTCGGCCACATTGATCACGGCAAGACTTCCTTGTTGGACCGTATTCGCAATACTGCGGTGGCCAAAAGCGAGGCAGGCGGCATTACCCAGCACGTGGGCGCCTATACCATTGAATACCAGAACAAGAAAATCACGTTCCTGGATACACCCGGCCATGCCGCTTTTACCGGAATGCGGGCGCGCGGCGCTAATCTGACGGATATTGCCATCATCGTCATTGCCGCTGATGACGGCATCATGCCCCAGACCGAAGAAGCCATCAAGCATGCGCAGGCGGCCAAGACCACCATCATTGTGGCGATCAACAAAATGGATCTGCCCACCGCCAACCCCGACCAGGTCAAGCGTCAGTTGCAGGGCATTGGCCTGTCCCCGGAAGACTGGGGTGGAACCATCATCTGTGCGCCAGTCAGCGCCACAACCGGCAAGGGTATTGACCATCTGCTGGAAATGATTTTATTGCAGGCGGAGATGCTGGAGCTCAAGGCCAGCCCCAAGGGGCGCGCGCACGGCTATGTCATTGAAGCGCAATTGGAACCGGGCATGGGGCCCACCGCCAATCTGCTGGTCACGCGCGGCACCCTGCACGTCGGTGACATTATTATGGCCGGACCTTACTGGGGCCGCGTCAAGGCGCTGATCAACGATCACGGCATCAAACTGCGGACCGCTTTGCCATCCATGCCGGTTAAATGCATGGGACTTTCGGGCGTGCCGCAGGCCGGCGCGGCGTTCCAGGTGTACACCAGCGACCGTGTTGCGCGCGACCTGGCCGAACACCGGAATGACGACCTGCAAGCGGCGCGCATGTTTGTGCCCAAGAAAGCGTCATTGGATACCATGGCGGAACAGATACTACAGAATCAGCGGCTGGAACTAAAACTGATTTTGAAATGCGATACGCAAGGATCCCTGGAAGCCATTCGGAAAGTGCTGGGGGAAATTAAAAGCGATAAGATATCCATCGCAATCGTGATGGATGGCGTTGGCAACATCAACGAAAACGACGTCCTGCTGGCCAGCGCCTCGGATGCGATCGTGATCGGGTTCAATGTCAGCAAGGAAGAAAGGGTCGCCCGGGCGCAGAAAGCTGAAGGCGTCGAAATCCGGCTCTACAGCATTATTTACCAGATTGCGGACGAAATCAGGGAAGCCATGAGCGGGATGCTGGCGCCCGAGTTGCGCGACAAATTAATTGGCCGGGCGGAAGTCCGCCAGGTGTTCCCCATCTCAAAGACCGGCAACGTAGCCGGTTGCCTGATGGTTCACGGCCGGGTCCATATTCGCTGTAAAACCCGCGTCAAACGCGCCGGCGACCTGCTGTATGAAGGCTCAATCCAGACCTTAAAGCGTTTTCAGGATGAAGTCAACGAAGTGCGCGAAGGTCAGGAATGCGGTATCCGCCTGAAAAATTTTGCGGACGTGGCGGCGGCGGACATCCTGGAGTTTTTTGAGGTCGAAAAAATCCCGCAGAAGCTGTAAATTCGGCAAGGTTCACGGTTGGAAAATTCGATAGAAAAATCAGTAACCGTTGAACAGTGAACCGCTGAACCTTGAACCATGCCCAAAGAACGGCCTCCCCATGAGTGTCGATCGCATAACCCGCGTCAATGAACTGCTCAAGCGTGAAATCGGCGACCTGCTGTTCCGGGTCATGCACGCCAACGAATTTGACCTGGCATCCGTGACGATCACGCGCGTTTCGACCAGCAAGGACCTGCGGGAAGCGCGCGTGTACGTATCGATCCTGGGTCACGAGGCGGAACGGCCGCGCATGCTGGCGCTCCTGAGCCGGCGCCGCGGCGAGTTCCAGCGCCGGATCAACAAGGACATCACGCTCAAGTACACCCCGCGCCTGACATTTGAACTGGACACGTCGGTGGAAGAAGGGGATCACGTGCTGGCGGTCCTCGCAAAACTGGAAGCATCAACCCCCGCGCCGCAATAGGCCGGCAGATCGTGCAGCGGACAAAATCCCATGACACATACTCCTTCCCATGCCAGCGGTTATTTCGGCCTGGCGCAGGCGGACGGCCTGTTGCTGGTGGATAAACCCGCGCGGCTGACGTCGCACGACGTGGTGGACCGGATCCGCCGACAGTTCCACTTCGAGAAGGTCGGTCACGCCGGCACACTGGATCCCCAGGCCACCGGCCTGCTGATCCTGATGATCGGGCGCGCGACCAAGCTGGCCAATGCGCTATTGGCCGGCGACAAAACCTATGAAGGCGTCCTGCGGCTCGGCATCGCCACGGACACCCAGGATGCCGACGGCCGAATCATCAGCGAGGCCGATTATAGCCACGTCACCCGCGAGCAGATGGAAACGGAGATCCGGAAGATGACGGGTGATTTCATGCAGACGCCGCCCATGGTCTCTGCCGCCAAGAAAAACGGGGTACCGCTCTACAAGCTGGCGCGCCAGGGCAAAACCGTGGAACGTACGCCTAAACTGGTGCATGTTTACGAATTCGTCCTGCGTGATTTTACGCCGCCGCGGACCACCTTTTTTCTGCGCTGTTCAAAGGGTTTTTATGTGCGCACCCTGTGCGCCGACCTGGGCGCGGCTTTCGGCTGTGGCGCACATCTGGAGCAGTTGCGCCGCACCCAGATTGGCGAGTTCAACCTGGAGCAGGCCGCGCGCCTGGATGACCTTCTGCGCCTGGACCGCAACCAGTTCCTGGAAAAGCTCATCCCGCTGACCCGCGTCAACCTGCAACCCGCGCGCACCTCATGAAACTGGGTTCCAAACTCGCATACCTGCGCGGTCAGCGTAGCCCGGTATTGCTGGCGGCCGGTTTTTTTGACGGCGTGCACCGGGGCCATCAAGCCATCATCCGGAAAATAGTCAGCGCCGCGCGCCGCAAACGGGGTGCGGCCTGGGTCATGACCTTCGATACGCATCCCCTCAAAGTCCTGCATCCGGAGGCAGCCCCCCGGCTTTTGACTTCGACCCCGCACAAGCTTCGACTGTTGAAGGCCTTGGGCGTGCATGGATGCATCGTAATTCCATTTACACGCTCGCTGGCCCAGCGGGAACCGAAGGCGTTCATCGCCATGCTGGCGCGGGCAGCCCCGACGTTGCGTCAGATTGTGATCGGCCGGAACTGGACGTTCGGCCGGCAGGGGCGCGGTACCCCGGCCATGCTGAAGGCCCTGGCGCCTTGCTTTGGATTCAAGGTCACGGTCATCCCTCCGGTGCGGTGGCACGGCGCGGTGGTTTCCAGCACACGGATTCGCGCCGCCGTGCTGGCCGGCCGCCTGGCGGAGGCCGCCGGCATGCTGGGCCGTCCGTTCAGCTTACTGGGCACGGTCGTGCCCGGCCGCGGACTTGGCCGCAAGCTGGGCATTCCCACGGCCAATCTGAATCCACACAACGAGGTAGTTCCTCCGGATGGCGTGTATATCGTTCAGGCACACTGGGATGGCGTCGCCCATCCAGGGATCGTCAATCTGGGTGTCCGGCCAACGGTCACTCGCCTTCGTCTTGGAAAGCATGTGGAGCGTGGTCCGTCGTCCGTTGTCCGTCCTCTGGCGTCTGGCGTCTGTCGCGCGCCAGGGCGTAGCCTTTGGGCAAAGCCTGGTCCGTCGTCTGTTCTTGAACTGCACCTCTTCGGTCTGCGCCGTAACCTGTACGGCAAAGCCATTGAAGTCACGTTCCTGAAGAAACTCCGCCGCGAGCGGGTCTTCCCATCCCTGGAGGCGCTCCAACACCAGATTCGGAAAGACATTGAGCGGGCAAAAAAATGGCGCGACGCGAGGTCGCGCCCTACGTAGGACCTCAGTTCGCTGAGGCCATTGGGATCGACGCCCCAGCACCATAACTTTTATTTATTTCCCCTATTTACAAACCCCGGGTGAATGGCTATACTGCGCGCGAAACAAACAAAGAACAATGGAAACGCCATGGCATTATCAATCAAAGAAAAAATCAAGAAAGAGTTTCAGCACCACGAAAAAGACAGTGGTTCGGCTGGTGTTCAGGTGGCTCTGCTGTCCCTGCGAATCGACAAGCTGACCGAACATCTCAAGGCCAACAAAAAGGATCACAGTTCCCGCTATGGGCTGATCAAGATGGTCAGCGCGCGTCGTAAACTGCTGGATTACTTGGCACGCACCGACAAGGCCGGTTACCAATCCGTTATTGAGCGCCTGAAATTAAGGCGCTAAGGACGGGCAACCCCCTTTGGCCAAATGCGGGCTAAGGCAATCCACGCCGGAACCCCGGATCGTTGGATCATAAAGCCCCGCCCGCCTGCCCGGGACGCCTGCCCGAGCGTCGGCCAAGGAATCGGGTCGGTCAGGATCAACAAGACGTTCACCGTCAGGAATACCGCTACAACCGAGGAAACATCATGAAAGCCACAACGTTCGTAGAAGTCAGCGTCGGTAACAAACTCATGCGCATCGAAACCGGCCTGCTGGCCCAACAGGCCCAGGGCGCGGTAACCGTGCAATCAGGCGAAACCATTCTTTTCTCGGCCGTCACGGCCGCGGACGCCCCCCGGGCAGGCATTGACTACTTCCCCCTGCAGGTCGAATACCGCGAGAAATATTACGCCGCCGGAAAATTTCCCGGCGGTTTTTTCAAGCGCGAAGCGCGCCCCTCCGAAAAGGAAGTTCTGACGGCCCGACTCACCGATCGGCCCATTCGGGCCCTGTTCCAGAAGGGCTTCCGCAACGAAGTGCAGATCAACAATATGTTGCTATCGGCCGACGGCGAAACCGACGCTGACATTCTTAGTATCGTGGCCTCCAGTGCGGCACTGACAATTTCGGATCTGCCCTTTTACGGCCCGATCGCCGGCGTGCGCGTGGGCCGCGTGGATGGCACCTGGGTGCTGAACCCTACCCACAGCGAACGCAGTCGCAGCGACCTGGACCTCATTTATGCCTGTACGCGCGATCTGCCCATCATGATCGAGGGCGACGCCCGAGAAATTTCGGAAACGGACCTGCTGGCGGCCATGAAAGCGGCCCACGCGGCCTGTGTTGCCATTATTGACGCCCAGTTAGCCCTGCGGCGCAAGCTGGGGCTCCCGCCAAAGGCGGTCGTCGACCTGGTCGAGGACCAAGCACTGATCACTGCGGCACGCGGCCTGGCCGGGACCGAGCTTGCCGAGGTCCTGTGCATCGAGGGCAAACAGGAACGCCGAACGCGCATGAACACGATTCGCGAGACGCTGAAAACAAAACTCGCGGCGCAATTCCCGGAAATGACCGACGAGCAGTTTCGCGCCTTGTTTGACGAACTGGAAATCGAAACGGTGCGCGCCAACGTGCTGAAGCATGACCGCCGCATCGGCGGCCGCGCTTTTGATGCCATCCGGCCTTTGACCGCGGATGTCGGCCTGCTTCCACGGGCGCACGGATCGGCCCTGTTCAGCCGCGGCGAGACCCAGGCGCTGGGCACCGTAACCCTGGGCAGCAAGGGTGACATTCAAAAACTGGATGCCATCACGGGCGGGCCGGTGGAAAAGAAATTCATGTTGCACTATAATTTTCCGCCCTACTGTGTCGGCGAAGTCGGCCGATTGGGTTCAACCGGGCGGCGCGAACAGGGCCACGGCGCGCTGGCGGAACGCTCGCTGGAGGTGGTAATGCCCCAGGATTTTCCTTATACCGTCCGGTTGGTTTCGGACATCATGGGCTCCAACGGTTCCAGTTCCATGGCCAGCGTGTGCGTGGGCGCTCTGGCGCTCATGGACGCGGGCGTGCCCATTCGTCAGCCTGTTGCCGGCATTTCCATTGGGTTATTCACCGGCGGGGACCGCGCCGTGCTGGTCACCGACATTATCGGCGAGGAAGATCATTGCGGCGACATGGACTTCAAGGTTGCCGGCACGCGCCAGGGCATTACGGGTTTCCAGGTGGATTTAAAAATCCGCGGACTCGATTGGGCTCTGGTGGCGCAGGCGTTTGAAAAGGCCCGCGTCGCCCGCCTGCAGATCCTGGACTTCATGGCAACGATCCTGGAGCAACCACGCAAAGAAATGTCCCCTTACGCGCCGCGCGTTTCGGTCGTTAAGATCAATCCCGAAAAGATCGGCGCGCTGATCGGCCCCGGCGGCAAGAACATCCGCCGCATCACGGACATGACCGACACCCAGATTGATATTGAGGACGACGGCACGGTCAGCATCTTCAGCACCAACCAGGCCTCGATGGATATGGCCCTGCGCGAAGTCAGCCTGGTCTCGGCCGAGGCCGAGGAAGGCGTTATCTATAACGGCACGGTAACGGGCATCAAGGAATTCGGCGCCTTCGTGGAAATTTTCCCGGGCCGCGACGGCCTGGTGCACATTAGCGAACTGGCCGACTTCCGCGTGAACCACGTGGAGGATATCTGCAAGCTCGGCGATCAGATGTGGGTTAAGTGCATCGGCGTGGATGAACGCGGGAAAATCCGCCTGAGCCGCCGCGCCGCCATGCAGGAAAAGGGACTCACGGATAAAAAATGAAGCAGGCGACCGGTTATGCGCCGTGAGTTGGCTCACATCCATTCGTGCGGCCGTCATGACAGAAATAGCAGGCTGTAGACTGTAGGCTATGAAAAGCGACTGCATTTTTTGCAAGATCGTGGCGGGTCAACTGCCGGCCTGCAAGGTATATGAAGACGCCGAAACGCTGGCCTTCATGGACATCGGCCCGATTGTCCCCGGCCACACGCTGGTCATTCCCAAGCTACATATTGATCCGCTGACGGCGGCGCCCCCAGCGATCCTGCAAAAGTTAATCCTCGTGGTACAGAACATTGCACGGGCCCAGCTCAGTGCTTTCAAGGCCGACGGCGTCAACGTGATCCAGGCCAATGGCCGTGCGGCCGGACAGGTGGTGCCCCATCTGCATTTTCACGTAATTCCCCGATTCGCCACCGACGGCCACCACTGGAACTGGAAGCCGCACCCCTATGCCAAGAGCGAGGAAATGAGCGCACTGGCGGAGAAGATCAAGGGTGCCTTGGGATGAAGAGGGACAGATGCCAGACCTGAGGGCTAACCCGCCTTGGAATGGAAAATGCGAAAAATCACGTTTGAAGAAGCCGTGGCCCAGATTCGGAATGAAGATCCCCGTTACGCTCCGGAGGCCTACCACTTTATCCGGGAAGCCCTGGATTTTACCACCCGGTCGCTGAAAAAACCAACGGACGGTCCGGGTCGCCATGTAAGCGCCACCGAACTGCTGGAAGGCATCCGCCAGTACGCGCTCAAGGAATATGGCCCCCTGGCCATGACGGTGTTACAAGCCTGGGGCATCCGGCAATGCGCGGACTTTGGCCAGATCGTGTTTAACCTGGTCAACAAGAAGTTTCTGGGTAAAACCGACGACGATTCCGTACGCGACTTCGACCGTGGTTATGATTTCGCAACCGCCTTTCGCACGCCGTTTGCGCCGGAAAAGAAATGCAGAATTAGGAATGCAAAATGATGGTATGACAAGCAAAATGCAAATATTACGTTCTTCATTCTCAATGCGGTGTTCGGTCCGTCGTCTGTCGTCCGTCGTCTGTCGTCTGTTGATTCTGACATTCTGCATTCTGCATTTTGCATTCTGCATTTCTTCCAGTGCCGCCGCACCGGAGGCCGCTCTCGACCAGTTCGCAACCGGCGTAAACCGATGCGTGCTGGACAACGGGCTGATCGTGCTCACGCGCGAGGATGCCAGCGCGCCCGTGGTGTCCATCCAAATCTGGGTCGGCGCCGGCGCCGTGCACGAGCAGGAATTCCTGGGCGGAGGCCTTTCGCACCTGATCGAGCACATGATTTTCAAGGGCACCCCGACCCGTAAGCCGGGCGACATCAGCCGGGCCATCAACGACCTGGGCGGCACGATCAACGCTTATACCTCCCTGGATCGCACGGTCTTCCTGGTGGATATCCCGTCCGCGTACTGGCAAACCGGCCTCGCCGTGCTGGCCGATGCCATGATGAATGCCTCCTTCCCGGATGACGAATGGCGGCGCGAGAAAGACGTTATTCTCCGCGAAATGGCCATGGGCAAAGACAACCCGGAACGGCGGGTATCCGAACTCCTGTGTCAAACGGCCTACAGCGTGCATCCTTATCGGGTTCCCGTGATCGGCTACGAGGATATTTTCAAAACACTAACTCGCGCCGATCTGCTGGCCTTTTTTCGCCGCCATTACATGCCCAACAATATGATCGTATCCATCGTGGGTGATGTGCGCGGGGCCGACGTCCGCACCGAGGTCCAAAAACAGTTTGCCGATTACCCGCGCCGCGCTTATTCGCAGGTGGTCCTGCCCTACGAGCCGGAGCAGATGGGGCTACGCACCGCCCGCCAGACGGGCGCCTGGACCGTCGCACGCCTGGAATGGGCCTGGCACACCGTGCCCTTGAACCATCCCGACGCGCCCGCCCTGGATCTGCTGGCGGCGATCGTCGGCCAAGGGCGCAGTTCGCGCCTGGTCCACGCAATCAAGGAAAACCAAAAGCTGGTTTCCCAGATTGAGGCCTGGTCGTTCACGCCCCGCGAGGCCGGCCTTTTCGGCATCAGTGCCGTGTTCGATCCAACGAACGAGCCAGCGCTTGCCTTGGCACTGGAAAGGGAAATTAAGCGTTGGACAAGCACGCCGTTCAGCCCGGAGGAAATCGAAAAAGCGCGCCGGCAAATGTTGACCGGGACGCTCACCGCATTTCAGACGATGCACGGCCAAGCCGATCAATTTGCCTCAGGCGAATTTTATGCCGGTACGCCCGCCTTCTTCCAAGTGTACTTGCGGCGACTGCGCAACGTTACCCCCGCCACCCTATCCGGCGTTGTGCGCCGCTACCTGACGCCGGATAACCTGACCAAGGCGGTGCTGGTGCCGGATATGGCGGACGACGGACGACGGACGACAGACGACAGACCGGAGGACGGAGGTCAGAGGTCAAAGGTCAGCAATCAGCAAACGCCCAACGCCCAACGCTCAACGCCCAACGCCAAAGGTCTGAAGAAAGACGCCGGACCGAACACCGAATACCGAACACTGAACACTGAAATTGGAACCGCTAACTTGGTCAACAAAACGGTCTTGCCCGACGGGCTGACGCTGCTGACGCGCGCGGACCACAAGCTGCCTTTTGTTGATTTCCAGGTAGCCTGCGGCGGCGGCCTATTATTTGAAAATGAAAGTAATAACGGCATTTCATCCTTGATGGCGGAGTTATTAACGCGCGGCACCGCACGGCGTTCGGCCCAGGAAATTGCCGGGCTGGTGGAATCCCGCGGCGGGAGTTTTTCGGCATTTGCGGGACAAAACAGCTTTGGCCTGAAGGCGCGCTGTCTGAAGGAAGACGCCGGAGCTTTTATGGACCTGCTGGCGGATTGTTTGCTGAATCCCGCCTTTGCGACGGATGAAGTGGCGAAACAAAAGACGGTCCAACTGACCGCGATCAAGCAACAGCGCGAATCACCCATGTTCCTGGCCCAGGAAGATTTGCGCCAAGTCCTGTTCCCGGGGCATCCCTATCGCTTCAGCCCCGAGGGTACGAGCGCCTCGGTCCAGGCATTGTCCAGACAAGCCTTGCGGGACTATCATTCCAAAACGGTGGTAAGCGGCAACGCCGTGCTGGCCATCTTCGGCGACATCACAGCAGACGACGCCCGCGTCCTGGCCGAGCGGTCGCTGGGCCGATTTCCCGCTGGAATGCGTCCGGCGCTGGAACACAAAGCGAGCAAGCCGATCCTGCCTCAGCAGGTGGCCCGCACGGTCCCCAAAGAGCAAACCATCATATTGATCGGGTTTCCCGGGATTGATTTAAAAGATCCCCGCCGCGACGCGCTGGATATTCTGCAGAAAGCCATGAATGGACTTTCCTCCGATCTCATGACGCACATTCGGGATGAGCAGGGCCTGGTATATTACACCGGCGTCCTGCAAAGACCGGGTTTGGAACCGGGATTCCTGGCACTCTATGCGGGCACGCATACGGGCGCGGTAGAGCGCGTGCAGGGCCTGATGCAGGCGGAAGTCCGCAGGGTAACGACCCAGGGCCTGCGCACCGAGGAGTTTGAGCGCTCCCGGGCACAACTCATCGCCGATCACCAGCAAAGCCTGCAACTGAACGGGGAAATCGCCCTTGAATGCACGCTCAACGAGTTATACGGTTTGGGCTATGATTACGGTTTCGCGCTGGAACAGCGTCTGCAGGCCTTAACGCCGGAGGATGTGCGTCGGGCCGCGGCAGCGTTGCTGACGCCGGAGAGATGTGTGAACGTGGTGGTGCGGCCGGGGCAATGAGGAGCCGTTTCATCATCAGGCCGCCAAAGGCGGCAACTGTTCTGGATTCCCGACTCGTGCTTCGTAGCGAAGGCTTACTTCGCAGAGTAGCATTAGATCGGGAATGACAATTATACGTCGCCACTCTGTCATTCCCGCGCAAGCGGGAATCCAGTCCAGACATTGAAATTTCTATAATAAATGAAAGGAAACCAACAATGACCGAATCCAAGCCTGATATCAACAAGGTACTCTTCATGCACCTGGTCTCGATGCTGGCAATGTCGGCGATTCAGCAGATGGGCAAGCTGGTGGATCCAGGCACCGGCAAGGCGGAAATTAACCTGGAGGCCGCCCAAGCTACGATTGACATGCTGGACATGCTAGAAGCCAGGACGCGCGGTAATCTGGACGTCGAGGAGACCAAACTGCTTAAAAACACACTGATGAGCCTGAAGATGAATTATGTGGAAACCACGGAAATGAAGAATGCAGAATGTAGAATGCAGAATGAAAAACCGCGGGATAAAATGTCGCCAGAGGGGCCGAAAAATACGGCGCCCAAATCCGAGTCTCCGGCACAGGAAAAATCAGAGCCATTAGAACCGAAACCCGGGACGGAACAAGTCAAGGACCCAAAGTTCCATAAGAGCTACGACTAACAGCGCAAATGAAGAATGCAGAATGCATAATTAAAAACCTCAGGACAAAAGGTCGCCAGAGGGACTGAACGATACGCTTACGACCTAATGTTTTTTATCGCGGTTCCGAGCGGACAAGGTGCTACCACTAAAATGTTTCTGCATTCTTCATTCTACATTCTGCATTTCTTCAGTTGGCCACCGCGCTTACACTGGCTTCATAGCCGGCGCTCTCGATGAACGTGGCGGTCATGGAGCGACTGGAGAGCGTTGTACCGCCGGAGAGCGTTCCCTGCATAACGCCAACCAGCGTCACACTGTATCCCTGCGAAGTGCCTGTGGCGCTGAACTGGGCAACCACCGGTCCGGTGGTCGGTGGAATGGCATTGGGATCGTTGGCATCAATCGGTTCTCCGCCCGTGGTCCGCACGGTGCCCATGGTGCCTTCATACGTGGCGCCGTTACTATCCGTGATCTGAAGCTTATTGCCCGTTTGATATACCATGAACGAGTAAATGGCCGTCCCATGATTGCCTTGCATAGAAGTGACAACCAAATGCTGATAGGTGCCCATAATCTGGGTGCCGCTGGCCAGCGGCGCCGGGAAGGTCAGCGCCCAGGCCCGGGTGCTGTAATTAAATGTACCGGCTGAACCATCGGCCGGCGTAACCGCTAACGAAACCGTGTCGGCCGTGGTGCCGACCGTGTCCGTAAAGCGATAGCCTCCAATGGTGAAAATAGTCAGCGACCCACGCACGGGCGTATACGCGATCTGCCCGGAAAAGGCCGTTTTCGAGCCATCCCCGGTGGACAGTAACTCGTTCGAAACCGTATTGGTAGTCGCAGTCCCGCCGCTAAACTGGCGCACCAGCATGCCGCCATCCAAGGCCCTGTAGGAACCGCTGAAGTCCACCCAGTTGCCGCTGTCATCCCACGAACTGACCCCGCTGCCGGCCGTCCATTCACAACCGGCAAGGGTAAGCACACAGAAGATTAGACCGATGAACTGCAAATATATTTTCATTATGGCTCCTCTAAGTAAATGCAGAATGCAGAATGCAGAAACATTTCAGTTTATGGATTTTTTGCTTTATTGATTATCGTTACAAAAATCGCAGTCAATTGATCCGTCTCGTTCAATAACTCCGCCATGGTTGTCTGTCGCACAATTACCGATTCCACCAATAATTCCAGCCAGTACGCCGTTTCGTCGAGCTCTTTCAGGCAATCGCCCATTTTAGAAATAAACTCGACTTTGGATCGAGCCCGATTTGCTTCCCGATAATTAGCACCAATAGATGTGCCGGAACGAAGTACTTGCTTGCCAAGAACCTGCGCAACCGTTGTTTTTGGAAGCGCGCAATACATTTTGATAATCCTGAGCGCGAATTCCTTGGTTCTTGGTTTTAAATCTTTGTTTTCATTCTGCATTCTGCATTCTTAATTCTGCATTTCCTTAGAATCTTCCTTTTGTGATCGGCAACGCGCCCGGCCCGCCAAAACGGCCTTCGTAGTAGGCACCGCTCATGCAGTAGATATACCACATGCCGGTCTTTGTGTCGTAAATAACCAAGTCCGTGCGGCCATCGCCGTCGTAATCGCCCGGCACCGGCACGCATCCTTTCCAGCCGAAGGGTCCCTGCGCAAACTGGCCGGCCATGGTGTACAGCATCCAAATCCCGGTGTTGCTCTCAAACAGGCAGAGATCGTTGCGACCATCGCCGTCATAGTCGCCCGGCACGGGTATCCACGTCGGCCCGCCAAACGTGCCGCCAATAACGGTAAAAGTCCGGTAATACTTATGCAAACAGCCCAGCAACCAGTAGCCCGTGGTCGG